>LXQJ01000033.1:0-44680 GCA_001683895.1 Luteimonas sp. ANT-B3E
GCGCGCGCAGCCGCTGGCGGCAGTTGCGGCAGGCCGGGTCGCGGCGCAGCGCGTCGATGGCGGCGACCAGCGCCAGCGGGTCGGCCACCACGTCGCCCGCGGTCCGCAGCCAGACGTCGAAGTCGTCGAGCGCCGCCGCGGTGCCCGTACTGCCCGTGCCGGCGTCGCCGAGCGCGCGCCACAGCGTCGCTGGGGCGGGGTCGGGCGCGGGCAGTGCGGGGACGGCAAGGCGGCGGCTGGCGATACCGTCGCGGACGCCGGTCATGCGCCGCGACGCGTCGACTGGTGCCTGCTCGTAGCCGACGCGCGCGAGGTAGATACGATCGGCCTGCTGCACTTCCTTGATGTATGCGAGCGCGCGGTTGGCGTAGGGCAGCGCGGCCTGCGGCTGGCCCTGGCGCAGCTGCAGCTCCGATTGCCACATCTCCGACAGCGCCGCACGCAGGGTTTCCCGGGTCGCAGGGTCGAGCAGCGTCGCGGCCTCGGCGATGTCGTGGGTGTGGCCCCAGTCCTCGAGCACGGCCTCGGCGTTGCCGAACCCGGCCCGTGCGTTGTCGGACCCTCTGGCGCGGTCATCGCTGCCGCCGTGGTCGTGACCGCGGTCGTCGTGGCCGTCGTGGTCCTCGTGATCGGCGTGATCGTGTTCGTCGCTGTGCACGGCGCCGCCTTCAGGGGGTTGCGTGCCGCCGTGTCCATGGGCGCTGCCATAGCGAGCGTCATGTGCACCCGTCCCCGTTGCGGCGGCTGCCCTGCTGCCTTCGCCGACGCCCGCGTCCGGATCCGGATCCGCATTGGCACCGGGCAGCGCCGCCAGCGCCGCGGCCTCGCGTAGGTCGCGCGCGGCGGCTTCATCCTCGGCGTCGTTGGTCGGCATCAGCGGTCGACGCGGCGCGCCCTCGGTCTCTTCGCCAAGGAATTGGCCGTAGCGCAAGCGCAGCAGCCGCTGGTCGACGCCGATGGCGTCCGAGCGCGCCAGGAACGCATCGTCCGACAGCCCCGCGCGGAGCTTCAGCAGCGCCTCTGCGTCGACGATGATCTGGCGCTGGCTCCGGAAGTAGGCGGGCAGCGTGGTCTTGACCAGTCCGTCGAGTCCGCTCTCAAGCGCCGCCGCGCGCAGCGGCCAGCGCAGGATGTAGCTGGGGCTGCGCGTGGCCTGCGCCGATCCGGGGCGGTTGTCGCGCACCTCGAGCTGGATCACCACGTCGTCGCCGGGCGACAGTCCCAGCGCGGCAAGGTCCAGCGCGTGGCGAAAGCGCAGGCGCGTGCGTCCGCCGCTGCCGCGCAGCGTGCGCGACTGCTCGTGGAAGGTGATCACTTCGCCGGTGCCCTGCGCGGTGGTGATGCGCAGCACGGCCTCGGCGGCGAGTCCGTAGTCGTCGCTGGCCTCCGCGTCAAGCAGCCAACGTGACTGGCCGTCGTCGCGCAGCGTCAGGTTGGCGGCCGGGGCGGTGACGACGATGCGCGGCGGCTGGTCGGCGACGACGTCGATGCGGTGCAGGGGGTCGGGCCGCAGCGGCAGCGCGTCCCTCGGCTCGATGCGGTACAGGGTCGCCTGGTCGACGACGGCACTGGCGACCCAGTCGTCGCCGTCGCGCGCCAGCGCCGCGCGGCGTCCGTCGTGGAACGCGATCTGCGCCCCGACGGGCATCGGGGACACGCGCAGCCGCCATGCCAGCCGTGTTCCGGCGGGAACACTCGCGTCGAGGCCCTCGACGCGGCGCCCGGGCAGGCGGGTGTAGGCGGGCGGGGTCACCGTCAGCACGGCGGCGACGAGCGTCGTCTCCATCGCGGCTGCCGTGAGCGGGGCTGCCGCCGGCGACGGGCCAGCGGGGGGCAGCGGGCCCGTCGGCCAAACAGCGGCACCAGTCGCGACCACCAGTGCGAGCACGCCGGACGCGACCAGCGGGCGCGTCGGCCAGGCGGCCCGCAGGTCCGGCGCGCCCGCCGCGGCCAGCCGCGTCGCGATGCGGTCGCGCTGCAGGCGCGGCAGTTCGGCAAGCGCGGCGTCGTCCGCGAACAGCAGCGCGCTGCTGTCCTCCAGGTCGGGGCGCGATGCATCCAGCCGTCGCACCAGCCAGGCGCTGTCGAGCGACCGAGCCGAATGCCAGACCAGCGCCGCAAGCGCCCCAGCCGCGACGATGGACAGCGCCATCGCCGGCGCTACGCCGTCGAGCTGCCACCCTGCGGCCACCACCAGCGCGACCAGCCACGGCAGCGCCCACGCTAGCGCGATGCCACGGCGTCGAGCGCGCGCGGCGTCGAGCACGCCGATCGCGATCGCGCGGCTCACGCCAGGCTCCGGCGACGCGGGCTGGTCGCGCACCAGCGCTCGAACGCGAACAGCCCGGCGACCAGCCACAGCAGCCAGGGCGCCAGCTCGCGCGGCGGGGGACGCCACGCCGCGGCGCCGGGCAGCGGCGCATGCGCCGCCGCGGCGGCCAGCGCAGGCGCGGGGGCTGCAGGCGCGAGCGCGGCGCGCAGCCGCGCGGGGAAATCGGGGTCCAGCAGCGCGGGCAGGGCATCGGGGTGCAGCGGTCGCGTCCACTGCAGGATGCGCCCGCGCCCGAGCGCCTGTTCGCGCAGCAGCAGGTCACCGGTCGCGGTGCGCCACGCGTCGACCGCGCCTGTGGGATCACTGCCGGGCCACGTGGCGTCACCGTCGACCAGGGCGACCGTCCCACGCTCGACGCGGTCGAGCACGGCCAGCGGCAGCGGGCCGGGCGCCAGCCATGCGAGCAGCGCCGTGTCGGTCGGCAGCGGGGCGTCGACTGGCGCCACGTCGATAGCGGTCCCGCGCGGGGGATCCGCGGCTGGCTCCTCCGCGCCGCCACCAATGGGCTGCGCGACGCCGGACCTGGCGTCCGCCTCGTCGTCGTCGCCGTCGCGTGGTTCGCCGTCTGCGGGCGCCACGCGCGCAATGGCTTCGGCGTCGGCGGCGTCCATCGCCTCCCACGCGGCAACGCTCGCGCGCAGGTAGCGCAGCGCGGGCGCCCGTTCCGGCGCGTGGCGCACGACCAGCGTCGGCATCGGTGGCGCGGCTTCGACGACGTGCGGTGTGCCATCGCCGCGCACCGCGTCCGGTAGTGCGACCACCCAGCGCACCGTGCGCGACAGTCGCGGGCGCTCGGCGTCGACGCCGGCAAGCAGCACAGGCACGTGCACGGTCAGCGCGGCGCCCTCCGGCAGCGTGGCGTCGAGTTCGCGCAGCAGGCTCGACACCGGCATGCGGCCCGTGGGAGGCCGGTCGGACAGCGACGGGAAGCCCGGCGCCAGCCAGCGGCGCTCGCCGTCCGGTGCCGCAGTCCGGTCGCCGTCGGGGGCGGGCAGTACGCGCGCCGGATCGACCCCGGGCACGACCAGCGTCCACGACGTCGCGGCCGCATCCCCGGGCAGCGCCGGGCGTGCCAGCAGCAGCGCCAGCGCGGCGACCAGCAGCAGGCGTAGCGCCAGCAGCAGCCATTCGTCGACGCGCACGTGGCGTCGAGGACGCGCATGCGCGGTGAGATAGCGCAGCGCCGCGAACGGCGTCGGCCGGCGCTCGCTGCGCCGCGCCAGATGGACCAGCAGCGGAAGCAGCATCGCGGCCAGCGCCGCGAGTCCCGCCGGCAGCAGCAGCGCGAGGTTCACGCGTTGCCCGTCGCGGCGGGGCCTGCGAACAGCGCGCGCAGCGGCGCGTCCAGCGGTTCGTCCAGTACGTGCTCGACCTGGCGGATGCCCGCCGCCGCGAGCCGGTTGCGCTGTGCGACGCGCGCGTCGCCGAAGCGCTGCAGGAAGCCGGTGCGGATCGCCTCGGCGTCGCCGAGCAGCGCCTCGCCGCTCTCCGGATCCTCGAAGCGGTGGCCGCCGCGGAACGCGAAGTCGCGCTCGCCGACCGTCAGCACGCGGATGCCGACCACTTCGCGACGCGCCGCGGCGAAACGCTCCGCCATGCGCAGGCCAGCCTCGTCGAAGCCGTCACTGAGCACCAGCAGCAGGCTGCCGCCGCCGATGCGGTCCCACAGTGGCTGCAGCGCCGTCTCCGCCGGCCAGCCGCCGCCAGCGCGCAGCGCGCGCAGCGCCAGCAGGCAGCGGTCGCGCTGGCGCGGCCCGGCGTCGGCGCCGTGCACGCGCAGCGCGCCGTCGGCGAACGTCGCCAGCCCGAAGCGGTCGCCCTGGCGCAGCGCGATCTCGGTCGCGGCCATCGCGATGCCGCACGCGGCGTCGAGTCGCGACCAGCCGGGCCTGGCGTCGTCTACCTGGGCCATCGACGCGGTGGCGTCGACCAGCAGCCACAGCGTCAGCGGGCTGTCGCGCTCGGCCTCGCGGACGAAGTAGCGGTCGGAGCGTGCGTACAGCTTCCAGTCGACAAGGCGCGGCTCGTCGCCGGGCTCGTAGGCGCGATACTGCGCGAACTCCAGCCCGCTGCCGCGGCTGCGGCTGGCGTGCTGGCCAAAGCCGTGTCGCCCGCTCGCCAACCGCGCCGCGATCGGGATCGCGCGCAGGCGCGCACGCACGTCGGCTGGCAGCAGGTCTGCCGGTCGGGTGATCTCGGTAGTCGACACGACGGGATCGGGCACCGGCTTCATGGGTGGGGGATCAGCGACGCGGCCACGGTGGGCGCTGGGTCACTCGCCGGGCGCGCGGACGTCGCGCAGCAGCACGGCGACCACGTCGTCGGCGCTGCGGCGCTCGGCCTCGGCGGTGAACGACAGCAGCAGCCGGTGGCGCATCACCGGCGCCGCCAGCGCGCGCACGTCCTCGCGGGTGACGGCATAGCGGCCGTGCAGAAGCGCGCGCGCCTTCGACGTCAGCACCAGCGACTGCCCGGCGCGCGGCCCGGCGCCCCAGCGCACCCACTGGCGGACTTCGTCGGGCGAGGTCGGCGACGGGCGACTCGCACGCACCAGCCGCGTGATCCACGCCAGCAGGTCGTCTCCGAGGTGCACCTCGCGCACGCGCGCCTGCAGCGCGAGGACCGCGGCGCCGTCGAGCACCTTCGGCACGCGGCCGACGCGCGTGCCGGTGGTCTGCGCCAGGATCTCGCGCTCCTCGTCTTCGCTGGGATAGTCGACGCGCACGTGCAGCAGGAACCGGTCCAGCTGCGCCTCGGGCAGCGGGTAGGTGCCGGCCTGCTCCAGCGGGTTCTGCGTGGCCAGCACGAAGAACGGCTCCGGCAGGGCGTGGGTGACGCCGCCGTAGCTGACGGTGTGCTCCTGCATCGCCTCGAGCAGCGCGGCCTGGGTCTTGGGCGGGGTGCGGTTGAGCTCGTCGGCCAGCAGCAGGTGCGTGAACACCGGGCCGGGCTGGAACTGGAAGCGGCGCTTGCCGGTGCCATGGTCTTCTTCCAGGATCTCGGTGCCGAGGATGTCGCTGGGCATCAGGTCGGGGGTGAACTGCACGCGGCGGAAGCCGAGCTCGAGCGCCTGCCCGAGCGAGCGCACCAGCAGCGTCTTGCCGAGGCCGGGGACGCCCTCGAGCAGGCAGTGGCCGCCGGCCAGCAGGCCGATCAGCAGCTGCTCGACCACCTCGTCCTGGCCGACGATGGCCTGGGCAAGCGCGGCGCGCAGCGTGCCGAGCTGCGCGACCTGCCGCTGCAGCGCGGTGTCGGTGGGGTCGGTCATGGCGATCCTGTGGTGCGGGGAGGGGGCCGGCGCGTCACGCCGTCAGCGCATACATCACGATGTTGACCGCGAAGCGGGTGTTGTCGACGGCGAGGAAGCGCTTGTTGCGCCAGTCGTAGTCCCATTCGCAGCCGTAGTCCTTGTTGCTGTAGAGCACGCCCAGCCGGCCGCCGACTTCGATGCCCCTGAGGTAGTCGTGCACCAGGTCGTCGCCCCAGCCGTTGAGCTCGAAGCCGGTGGCGGGAGGGCCGTCGGGGAACGAGAAAAAGCTGCTGTAGAGCGCGTGGTTATTCGGCAGCCGATGCAACGCGCGGTCGCCGAAGATCGCCGCCATCTGCCGTTCGAACGACTTCGCGAACAGCCCGTCGATGTCGTGGTTGCAGTCGTCGACGAACACGAAGCCGCCGTTGCGCACGTAGCGCTCGAAGTTGCGGCGCTCGGCAGGGCTGAACTCCACCAGCTTGTGCCCGGCGAGGTAGCAGAACGGCGCCTGCAGCATCGCCTCGTCAGCCAGCGCGACCACACGCTCGACGGGATCCACGCGCAGCCCGGTGTAGTCGATCAGCGAAGTGAGCACGTTGGCCGGCATGCGCTGGTCCACGTCCCAGTTGCCGGAGTCGTAGCGCAGTCGGGTGAACCAGAAGTCGTAGTCCGCGGGCGCAGCCAGCGCAGCGCGCATTGGTGCGCCCAGCACCGCCCCGGCCGCCGAGGCCAACGCCAGCCGCAGGAACGTCGCCCGGTTCACGACCGGCGCGCCACGGCCACGCGACGCGCACGCGACGACCGTGGCGGCGTACTGGCGGCGCGGGCGCTCAGACCGCGTCCGAGAGCGAAGTGAAGGTGAAGTCGCGCAGCTTCATCGGCGGGATCATCATCGTGAAGCGCGACTCGTCACCACTGACGCGGATCGGGCGCCCCAGCTCTTCGATGTTGTTGAGCATGATCACCGGCGACTCGTTGAAGCGGAAGTTCTTGAGCGGGTATCTGATCTCGCCGTTCTCGATGTAGAAGGTGCCGTCGCGGGTCAGGCCTGTGAGCAGCACGGTCTGCGGATCGACCAGCCGGATGTACCAGGTGCGCGTGACCAGGATGCCCTTCTCGGTGCCGCGCACCAGGTCCGCGGTGGACTTGTCGCCGCCGGCCATCAGCAGGTTGCCCGGCGTCGCCTGCTCCGGGCGGCCCTGCTGCTTGGCCCAGAAGCGCGAGTAGTTCAGTGCGGTCACCTTGCCCTTGTCGACGATCGACATCTTCTGCCGCGGCAGGCCGTTGCCGTCCCACGGCATCACCGGGGCCTCCGTGTCCCAGGGGTCGGCGGTGATGCTGACGCGCGGGTCGTAGACCTGCTCGCCGAGCTTGTTGCCGCCGCCCTTCTTGGACAGGAAACTGCGGCCTTCGTCGGCCTGGCGGGCGTCGAAGAAGTTCATCATGAACGAGATCAGCCCCGCGGCGGCGTGCGGCTCCAGGATCACCGTGTACTTGCCCGGCTCCAGCGCGCGCGCCTCGGCCGAATCCTGCGCCTTGCGGATCGCGGTGCGGATGTCGCGGTTGGCGTCGAAGGTGGCGATGTCGCCGACGTTGCGGCCGACCCAGCCGGAGCCGCGGCCGTCGGCGGTGCGCACGGTGCAGGTGTAGTCGGCGCTGGTCGCGGTCTGGTAACCGAAGTTGCCGTTGCTGTTGGCGAACGCGGTGAAGCTCTGGCCGTCCTCCAGGAAGCCGGCCGCGACCAGGTCCGCAGCGCGGCAGGGCGTGATCGAGTCGGCGGCGACCTTGGCCCGGTACTCCGGGGTGATGTCGGCGGTGGCCTGGCTGAAGGTATTGGTCGGCCGGTATTCCTGCTTGCCGATGGCGGGCATGAATTCCGGGTTCTCGGGCGCCAACCTGGCCAGGTCCTCGGCGCGCTTGACCACGCGGGCGAGCGCGGCGTCATCGAACTCGTTGATCGTGGCAATGCCGACGCGGCGGCCGAACGCGACCTCGACGCCCAGCTCGGTGTCTTCCACGATGCCGCTGGTGGAGACGTCGTTGAGGGCGAAGCGGATGTTGCCGCGGACCGAACCGGTCAGCGTCGCGGTGCACTCGTCGGCGGTGGACAGCGCCACCACCTTGTCGAGGATGGCCTTGGCCTGCGCCTGCGTGAGGATGCTCATCGGGGTGTCGTCTCCTGGGCTCAAGCGAGGTTGCGGGCGGTGTTGATGACGTTGACGCCATTGAAGCGCGCCGTGCTGGAGCCGTGCGAGACCGCGGACACCTGGCCCGGCTGGCCCTTGCCGTCGAAGAACGAGCCGCCGAGGCGGTAGTCGCTCTCGTCGCAGATCGCGACGCAGGCGTTCCAGAATTCCGGCGTGCGCATCTGGTAGGCCACGTCCTCGACCATGCCGGTGATCTCGCCGTCCTTGATCTGGTAGTACAGCTGGCCGCCGAACTGCGCGTTGTAGCGCTGCTGGTCGATCGAGAACGAGCCGTCACCGATGATGTAGATGCCGTTCTCGACGTCCTTGATCATGTCCGCCACCGACAGCGGCGTCTTGCCCGCAGCCAGCGACACGTTGGGCATGCGCTGGAACTGCACCGACGACCACGAGTCGGCATAGCAGCAGCCGTCCGACGCGGTCTTGCCGAGGATGTGGGCCTGGTCGCGGATCGTCTGGTAGTCGACCAGCACGCCGTCGCTGACCAGGTCCCAGCGTTTCGCGGCCACGCCCTCGTCGTCGTAGGCGACGGCGCCGAGGCTGCCGGGCTGGGTCTTGTCGGCGAACAGCGTCACCAGGTCGCTGCCGTACTGGAAGCGGTCGCGGCGCTTGTCGAGTGTCGCGAAGCTGGTACCGGCGAAGTTGGCCTCGTAGCCGAGCACGCGGTCGAGCTCGAGTGGATGGCCGACGGACTCGTGGATGGTCAGCCAGGTGTGCGACGGGTCGAGCACCAGGTCGTACTTGCCCGGCTTGACCGACGGCGCCTTCAGCTTCTCCTGCGCCTGGCGGGCCGCGGCGACGGCGTCGGCGACCATGTCGTACGAATTGCCGTAGTTGACGACACCGTTGGGCGTGGTGACCTTGCCGGACGCAGCGCCGTCGAGGTACTCGAAGCCCATGCCCATCGGCGCCGACAGGCCCTCGCGGGTGCGGAACTTGCCGCTGGCCTTGTCGATCGCGGTAACCGTCAGCGGCGCCCAGATGCGGTGCACGTCCTGGTCGATGTAGGAGCCGTCGGTCGAGGCGAAGTACTTCTGCTCGTTGACGATGAACAGCGTCGAGTTGACGAAGCTGGCGCCGGCGTTGGTCGCCGCGGCGTTGACGCCCAGCAGCAGGTCGACCTTCTCCTTCAGCGGCACCTGCATCGCGTTCTTGCGCATCGGCGTGCGCCACGACACCTCGCCGACGCCCGGCGCCTTTGCGAACTGCACCTCGGCCGCCTGCACGCGGGCGTTGGCCTTGGCGATGGTGGTGGCCTGGCGCGCTGCGTTGGCGACGCTGTCCGCGCTCAGGCTGTTGGTCGCCGCGAAGCCCCACGCACCGTTGGCAATCACGCGCACGCCGACGCCGGTGGACTCGGTGTTGACGACGTTCTGCACCTTGTCCTCGCGGGTGATCACGAACTGGCGCAGGTAGCGGCCGACGCGCACGTCGCAGTAGCTGGCGCCGGACTCGCGCGCGGCGGTCAGCGCGGTGTCCGACAGCGACTTCTTCAGCGCCACGTCGATGGTCTCGGCCAGCTGTCCGGCGGCGATGGCGCGGCCGAACACCGACGGCAGCACCAGGCCACCAAGGCCAATGCCACCGATCGTCAGGAAGTCACGTCTGTGCACTGCGGGTCTCCAGCAGGGGTTGCGCGGATGGCAACGGGTTCGGTCGGGACGCGACGCCGGAAAGGGCTCGCCGCAGGACGGTGGCACTCCCGATTCTTGCCGCGTTGACGAGACAGGGTCAACAAACTGATGGCAGGGGTGGGGCGGTGGCGGCACGCATGCCCGCCACCGCGCGTCGTCAGCCGAGGCTGCGCGCGGTATTGATGATGTTGACGCCGTCGAAGCGCGCGGTGCTGGCGCCATGCGACACCGCCGACACCTGCGACGGCTGGCCCTTGCCGTCGAAGAACGAGCCGCCGAGGCGGAAGTCGCGGGCGTCGCAGATCGCGCTGCAGGCGTTCCAGAACTCGGGCGTGCGGATCTGGTAGGCCACGTCCTCGACCATGCCGGCGATCGCGCCGTCCCTGATCTCGTAAGTCAGCTGGCCGCCGAACTGCGCGTTGTAGCGCTGCTGGTCGATCGAGTACGAGCCGCGGCCATGGATGTAGATGCCGCGTTCGACGTCCCTGATCATGTCGGCGACCGACAGCGGGGCCTCGCCCGGCGCCAGCGACACGTTGGGCATCCGCTGGAACTGCACCGACGACCACGAGTCGGCGTAGCTGCAGCCGTGCGAGGCGTCCTCGCCGAGCAGGTGCACCTGGTCGCGCGTCGCCTGGTAGTTCACCAGCACGCCGTCACGCACCAGGTCCCAGCGCCGGGTGGCCACGCCCTCGTCGTCGTAGCCGACGGCGCCGAGGCTGCCCGGTTCGGTCTTGTCGGCGTACAGCGTCACCAGGTCGCTGCCCCAGCGGAAGCCTTCCTCGCGCTTGTCCAGCGTCGCGAAGCTGGTGCCGGCGTAGTTGGCCTCGTAGCCGAGCACACGATCGAGCTCGAGCGGGTGACCGACGTTCTCGTGGATGGTGAGGAACAGGTTGGACGGGTCGGTGACCAGCGTGTACTTGCCGGGCGTGACCGAGGGCGCCGAGAGCTTCTCGCGCGCCTGGCGCGCAGCAGCGACCGCATCGGCGCGCATGTCGTAGGCGCGCCGGTAGTGCACGACCCCGGCTGGAGTCACCACCTTGTCCGCCGGGTCGGCCGCCAGGTACTCGTAGCCCATGCCCATCGGCGCCGAGAGCCCCTGCCGGGTGCGGAAGCGGCCGCTGGCCTTGTCGATCGCGGTGACCGTGAACGGCGTCCAGATCCGGTGCACGTCCTGGTCGATGTAGGAGCCGTCGCTGGAGGCGAAGTACTTCTGCTCGTTGACCAGGAACAGCGTGGCGTTGATGAAGCTGGCGCCGGCGTTGATGGCATCGGCGTTGACCCCCAGCAGCAGGTCGACCTTCTCCCTGATCGGCACGTCCATGCCGTTGCGGCGCAGTGGCGTGCGCCACGACACCTCGCCGAGCGCCGGCGCGGCCGCCAGCTGCACCCGCGCGGCCTGCGCGCCGGCATTGGCGCGCGCGATGGCGGCGGCCTGGCGCGCGGCGCCGGCCACCGCATCCGGTGTCAGACTGTTGGTGGCCGCGAACCCCCAGGCACCGTCGACGATCACGCGGATGCCGACGCCGGTGGACTCGGTGCTGGCGACGTTCTCCACCTTGTCCTCGCGGGTCACCACAGACTGCTGCAGGTAGCGGCCGATGCGCACGTCGCAGTAGCTGGCGCCCGCGGCCCGTGCGGCGGCGAGGCCAGTGTCGGCGAGCGACTTCTTCATCGCGACGTCGAGGGTGGACTGCAGCTGCTCCGCGGCGATCGCGCGGCTGCCGAAGGGCAGTGCGAGCCCCGCCAGGCCGATGCCGGTGACGGCGAGGAAGTCGCGACGCTGCATGCGGTGCTCCGGTGCGGGCCGTCGGTGCACGGCGCTGCGGCGCAGCGGCGGGTGACGGCGTGGACCGTCCCGACTCTGCGGCGACGTGGCAGGGGCGTCAAGTGACCATCGTCACCGCGGGTGTCGCCGCGCGCGGCCGCCGTGAACAAGCGCGTGACGCGGGCCATGCGCCATAATGCGGGTCCCCACCAAGAGGCAGGCCCCCCGCATGTCCCACTGGACGCACGCCCGTCTCCAGGCCGTCCTCACCGAGGCCTTCGGCGCCGGGCAGGTCGCCGCGATCGACGATGCCGAGATCACGTTCCAGGTGGTGCTGCCCGACAGCGGCGACCTCGAGGTGACGCTGGTCGCCAGCGAACACCACATCTATTGTTCGACGCCGCTGGTCACCGCCGCCGAGGTCCGCGACCGCGCGGCGTTCAACGACGCCTGCCTGCGCCTGAACCCGATCAACCCGCTGTCCAACCTCGGCCTGGCGACGGTCGACGGCGAGGACGTCTACGTCGTCTTCGGCGAGCTGTCGGCGGACTCCACCGACGTCCAGGTGGTGCACGAGATCCGCACCCTCGGCGTCAACGCGATCGACGCGATCGAAGCCCTCCACACCTACCTGGTGCGCCCATGAGCATCTTCAACAAGATCCTGACGCTGTTCCGCGGCACGGCCAACGAGGCCGGGCAGGCGGTGGTCGACAAGAACGCGATCCGCATCCTGGACCAGGAGCTGCGCGACAGCGCGTCGGAGCTGACCAAGTCCAGGGGCGAGCTGACCAAGGTGATGGCGCAGCGGCAGCTGGCGGCCAACCGCGGCAGCGCGCTGCTGGCCAAGCGCCGCGAATACGAGGGCTACGTGCAGGGCGCGCTGGCCAAGGGCGACGAGGACCTCGCCCGCGAGGTCGCGGTCAAGCTGTCGGACGTGGAGCGCGACCTGCAGGCCGAGGCCGCCAGCGTGCAGCAGATGGACGCCAGCATCGGCTCGCTGAAGACCGCGATCCGCAGCACCGAGACCCAGCTGACCCGGCTCAAGCAGCAGATCGACACGGTGAAGGCGACCGAGGCGGTGCAGCGCGCGCAGTCGGCGGTCAGCGCGCGCCACTCCGGCGCCAGCAGCAAGATCGGCACCGCGCTGGACTCGCTGGAGCGCATCAAGCAGCGCCAGGAAGAGCAGGGCGCGCGCTTCGAGGCCGCGCAGCAGCTCGAGCACGAGGCCGGCGACGGCGACCTGCAGTCGCGGCTGGCGAGCGCCGGGCTGGTCAAGGACGCCAGCAACGTCGACGGCATCCTCGAGCGCCTGCGCGGTCCGCGCAACGCGGTGCTGGTCGACGCCACCGATACCGCCGAGCGCCAGAAGCTGCTTGCGGCCGAGTCGCTGTTCGGCGAGCGCAAGTAGCGCGCATGGGCCTGCTGGACCGGCTGCTGGGACGCGGCCCGGCGCGTGGCGTGCCGGTGCCGGCTGCCGCCGGTGCGCTGTCGCACGCGCTGCCGCTCGGGCTGGGCATCGGTTCGCGGATCCAGTTCGACCGCACGCTGTACGCGGTCGCGCCCGGCGCGATGACCGGCGAGCTGCCGGCTGGCTACCAGGGCATACCTTGTTACGGTCATGTCGACCTCGGCGACGGCTATGCGCTGCACCGGTTCTACCTCGACGATGACGCCTTCCTGCAGGTCAGCACCGTCGGCGGCGACGTCGACGGCATCCAGGGCTTCGTGTTCCACGAGACGGTCAACCCGCCGGACAAGGCCGCGTTCCTGCGCTTCGTCGCCGAGGCGCCGCACCTCGGCGCCGGCTGCATCGATTACGCCGGGCACCAGTGGCGGCGCGTCACCTCGGCGGATGCCGGCGACGCGCGCATCCCGCCGATGGCCTACGACGAGGTGCTGTACCGGCACCAGCCGCCGCGGCGCGACGACGACCTGACCCACTATGCGATGGTCTACGCCCGCGACGTGCCCGCGCTCGACCGACAGGAGCTGCTGCTGGTGTCCGCCGAGGACTCCGGCCCCAGCCAGTTCAGCATCACCTATTCCGTCGGCATCGACCTGACCACGGTGGACATCGACATCACCTGATGCATCGTCCGCGGCGCGCGGTCGTCCCCTTTCGACAAGGACCACTTCCATGGCACAGGCCATCACCCTGCAGAGCTTCCTCGCGTTCCTCACCTATTTCGGCGTGGGCGTGGGCGTGCTGTTCGCCGCGGTCGCGATCGTGCTGCTGATCACCCCGCACAGCGAGATCCGGCTGATCCGCGCCGGCAACGCCGCGGCCGCGGTCGCGTTCGCCGGCACCCTGCTGGGGCTGGCATTGCCGATCCACTCGGCAATCCGCCATTCGGTGAGTCTCCTCGACGCGCTGATCTGGGGCATGGTCGCGGCCGTGGTGCAGGTGCTGGCGTATTTCATCGCCGATTTCGCCAGCGGCACGCTGTCGAAGCAGATCGACGAGGGCGTGCTGTCGGCGGGCATCTTCAGCGCCGCCGTCGCGGTCAGCGTCGGGCTGGTCAACGCCGCTGCGATGACGCCATAGGAGGCACGACATGAAGCGTTCCAGTCATTTGCGCCTGACCCTGATGGCGGTCGCCGTGCCCGCCGGGCTGCTGGCGTGCGACGGCGGCGAGCCCACCGGCGTGGTGCTGTCCTCGGTCGACGACTGCCGCACCCAGCAGGTCGACGTGGCCCAGTGCCAGGCCGCGTACGAGGACGCGCGCGCCAAGCACGAACGCGTCGCGCCGCGCTTCGACAGCGCGGTGCAGTGCGACGCCGACTTCGGGCGCTGCGAGGCGATCCAGGAAGAAGGCCGCACCAGCTACGTGCCGCCGATGGGCGGGTTCCTGCTCGGCTACGTGCTGGGCGGGGCGATGGGTGGTGGCGGCTACCGTGACGTCGCCGGCGGCGCGCCGCTGTACCGCGACGTGCGCGGCGGTGGCTACCTCAACGCCGGCGGCGACGCCGTCAGCCGCCAGCCCGGCGCGGTCACCGGGGCCCGCGGCAGCATCGCCACGCCAGCGCGCGCGGTCACCGTCTCGCGCGCGGGCTTCGGCTCCAGTGCGGCCGCGCGCAGCTCGTTCGGTTCGCGCGGCTACGGCGGCTGACCGGGTGCGACGGATCGCGATCGCCGCGCGCGGCGACTGGCAGGCGCAGGCGGAGGCGCTCGGCTTCCGCTTCCACACCATCGACGGCGCGACCTACTGGGACGAGTCGGCGTACTACGCGTTCACCCTGCGCCAGGTCGAGGATGACCTCGAACAGCCCAGCCAGGACCTGCACGACATGGCGATGGCGCTGGTGGACGAGGTCGTCGGCAGCGAGGAGCTCCTCGACCGGCTGCACATCCCGCATGCCTACCGCGGCTGGATCGCCGATTCCTGGCGCAGCGGCGAGCCGCACCTGTACGGCCGTCTGGACCTCGCGTACGACGGCACCGGCCCGGCAAAGCTGCTGGAGCTCAACTACGACACGCCGACGTCGCTGTACGAGTCAGCGTACTTCCAGTGGCTGTGGCTGGAGCAGCAGGCGGCCGCTGGCGCGCTGCCGGCCGGCAGCGACCAGTTCAACGCGATCCAGGAGCACCTGGTCGAGGCCTTCGCGGTGCTGGCCAAGGCGCAGCGCATCGGCGCGCGCGTGCACTTCGCCGCGGTGCGCGACTCCGAGGAGGACCAGGCCACGGTGCTGTACCTGCGCGACTGCGCCCACCAGGCGGGCATCGACACCGCGCTGGTCGCGATCGAGGACATCGGGCTGAGCGCGGAGGGCTGGTTCACCGATGGCGACGACGCGGTCATCCGCACGCTGTTCAAGCTGTATCCGCTCGAGTTCATGATGGAGGAGGCGTTCGGCCCGCACCTCGCCGGCAGCGGCATGCAGCTGCTGGAGCCGCCGTGGAAGGCGATCCTGAGCAACAAGGGCGTGCTGCCGCTGCTGTGGGAGCGCCATCGCGGGCATCCCAACCTGCTGGAGGCGCACTTCGACGCGACCCGGGCGGCGCCGCTGCGGCCAGGGTTCGTCCGCAAGCCGCTGTTCTCCCGCGAGGGCGCGAACATCGAGGTCGCCACCGCCGACGGCGAGCGCTTCGGCACGCCCGGCCCGTATGGCGACGGCCCGACGATCGTGCAGGCCTACCATCCGTTGCCGTGCATGGACGGGCACTACCCGCTGGTCGGCAGCTGGATCGTTGCCGACCGCGCCAGCGGCATCGGCCTGCGCGAGGACGCCACGCGCATCACCCAGGACACCTCGCGCTTCGTACCGCACGCGATCGTGGGCTGACGCCCTTCCCAAGGTCTGACGGAGCGGGCAAGCCCCGCATCGGGCTCCGGCATTTTTTTCCGCGGGACGCATGTTCTGTGGTGGAGAGCCCGGTCACGGGGGCTCCGGGCCGCATGGGAGCTGGCGTGGACGCTGGCACGCCACTTGCGCAGATAGAAGCGGACGAGGCGGTGGCGCCTTGGCAGGACACCTGCATGGCCGAGCGCGCGCGATCCCCCGTTTCGACTGCCGCCCGGACGGGCGCGGTCGAACTTTGCACGCCTGGTCCCCACGCCTCCGCCTCGACCTTCCGGACCCCGGCCCCGTACCGCAGCTTCTGGCAGGGCGGCTTCGAGGGTGCCGACCACGTCAATGGCAGCGGCACCGCGCTGTGCCTCAACTCGTTGACCGACCACGTGGCGCGGGCCGGGGACGACTATGCCGGTGCCGCGGCGCTGGGACTGCGGACGGTGCGCGAGAGCGCCGGCTGGCGCGGCCTCTCCGGCCCGGACGGCACCGACCTGTCATCGGTCCGGCGGCGCGCCGAGGCCGCGCGCGAGGCCGGCGTGCAGATCCTGTGGACCTGCTTCCACTACGGCACGCCGCCGGAGGTGGACCTGTTCGCCGATGACTTCCCGCAGCGGCTTGCCGCGCACTGTGCCGCGTTGGCGCGCGCGCTGCGTCCGTACCATGATGACCAGCCCGAGCCCCCGGTGTACACGCCGGTCAACGAGATCTCGTTCCTGTGCTGGGCAGCGAGCGAGACCGGGCTGATCCATCCCTACCGCGGCGACCGCGCCGCGGAGTCGTATGCACTGAAGCGTCGGCTGGTGCGTGCGGCGATCCTCGCGGCCGCGGCGATCCGCTCCGAGGAACCGACGGCGCTGATGCTTGGCGTCGAGCCGCTGGTGCACATCACGAGCGCCGACCCCGCGCACAGCGACGCCGCCGCGGCCCGCAATGGCCACCAGTTCCAGGCCTTCGACATGCTGTGCGGCCGCACGGAGCCCGAGCTTGGCGGACATGACGGCGCCCTGGACCTGATCGGCGTCAACTACTACCCGTACAACCAGTGGGAGTTCCACAGCGGGCAGCCGCTGACCTGGCCCCACGATCCGCTGCGGCGGCCGCTGTCGTTGCTGCTGCGCGAGCTGCACCTCCGCTACCGGCGGCCATTGGCCATCAGCGAGACCAGCCACGTCGACGGCCTGCGTGCCGCGTGGCTGGAGGACGTCGCGGTCGAGGTCGGCCGCGCGCGTGACGCCGGTGTCGACGTCCGGGGCATCTGCCTGTATCCGCTGCTCGACCGTCCCGACTGGGAACGGCCGCACGACTGGCATCGCAGCGGCCTCTGGCACGTATGCCCGGACAGCCTGGCCAGGCGCCTGGAGCCGGCCTACGGCAAGGCCCTGGCGCGGATGCGCGATTACCTCGATGCCGACGTCGCGCCCCTGGCGCGCGCGGCACCTGCCTCCACCCCCACGTCCCTCCCCATCCCCCGGAGCCCCATGGATACCCTGATCGTCTTCTCCCACCTGCGCTGGAACTTCGTCCACCAGCGGCCGCAGCACGTGCTGTCGCGCATTGCCTCCCGCTGGCAGGTCCTCTACGTCGAGGAGCCGGTGCACGGCGCGTCGCGCCTGGAGGTGTCGCAGCCCGCGCCCGGCGTGACCGTGCTGCGTCCGCATACGCCGGTCGACGGCGCGGGCTTCGACGGCGACCAGCTCGACGCGGTGGCGACGATGGTCAAGTGCCACCTCGATCGCCATGGGATCACGCGCTACGGCATCTGGTTCTACACGCCGATGGCGCTGCCGATGATGCACGGGCTGCAGCCGCAGCTGGTGGTCTATGACTGCATGGACGAGCTGAGCGCGTTCGACCACGCGCCGCCGGCGCTGCTGGCGCGCGAGGAGATGCTGTTCCGCGCAGCCGACGTGGTGTTCACCGGTGGTCCGTCGCTGTACGACGCCAAGCGCGAGCGTCACCACGACGTCCACTGCCTGCCAAGCAGCGTCGACGCCGCCCACTTCGGCCAGGGTCGGGACGCGGCCATCGCGAGCCCGCTGCTGGCCGACCTCCCGCGGCCGCGGCTGGGGTATTTCGGTGTCGTCGACGAACGCCTCGATCTGGCGCTGCTGGCGGCGGTGGCGGATGCCGACCCGACCTGGCAGGTCGTCGTCGTCGGGCCGGTGGTGAAGATCGACCCCGCCACGCTGCCTCGCCGCACCAATGTGCACTACCTCGGCCAGCAGGACTACGCCGACCTCCCGGCGCTGCTCGCCGGATGGGACGCCTGCCTGATGCCGTTCGCGCTCAACGCGTCGACGCGCTTCATCAGCCCGACGAAGACCCTCGAGTACATGTGCGCCGCGAAGCCCGTGGTCAGCACCGCGATCGCCGACGTGCGTCGCCTCTACGGCACCGGCGTGACGATCGCCGACGACCACGTCGCCTTCGTTGCCGGCTGCAGGGCCGCGCTGGCCGAGGGCGCCGATGCCGTAGTACATCGCCGCGAAACACAGGCGCAGCTGGTCGAGGCGACGTCCTGGGACCGCACCGCCGAACGCATGGTGACGGCAATCGACGCGTGCCTGGAAGCCGCCGTCGGCGGGGTGGCGCGCGGACGCAGGACCGGCGAGGCAGCGAGCGGACGCGAAGAAAACGTGGGCCGGGACGGCGACGACACGCTCCCCGGCGGCGCCTCCGCAGCAGTGGGCCAGCGTTCCGCAGCCGACGACCACGTCGTCGACATGGCGGCCTCCGGTCGCCGTGCGGCCCAGGCCACGCTGTCGAAGGATGGTGGTACGCGGGCCAGCATCGAGTGCCTGATCGTCGGCGCAGGACCCACGGGCCTTGCCGCGGCCTATCACCTGGGCAATCGCAGCCTGCTGGTGGATGCCAACCAGGCGGTCGGCGGCTGGTGCCGGTCGATCGAGGAGGGCGGTTTCACCTTCGACTATGCTGGCCACATCATGTTTTCCAACGATCCGGACGTGCTGGCGCTGTACCAGACGCTGCTGGGCGACAACCTGCACTGGCAGAACCGCGAGGCGTGGGTCTACAGCAAGGGCGTGCACACCCGTTACCCGTTCCAGGGCGCGCTGCACGGCCTTCCCGTGGACGTGCTGAAGGAGTGCATCGTGGGCGCCATCGAGGCGCGCTTCGGATCGATCGAGGATGCACCCAGGGCGCGAGGCGACGCCGGGTCCCCGCCCGCCGCAGCGCCCGTGACCGACGCGCGGCGGGAGCCGCCGAAGACCGACTGCTGCGCCGATGGCGCGGTGCCGGACGCGCCCCTCGAAGGGGACGTCAAGGACCACGTCGACGGTGGCGTCACCGGCTTTGCCACCCGTCGTGCGCCACGCAATTTCGAGGAGTTCATCTACCAGGTCTGGGGCGCCGGGGTCGCGAAGCACTTCGCCGTGCCCTACAACCGCAAGCTGTGGACCGTGCCGCTGCAGGAGATGGAAACCTCCTGGCTGGGCGGTCGCGTGCCCCTGCCCAACCTGGAAGAGATGATCGACGGCGCGCTGCGTCCGGTGTCGAAGCCGGTCGGGCCCAACGCGCGCTTCGGCTATCCATTGCGTGGCGGGTTCCAGGCGCTGATGGACGGGTTCCTGCCGCACCTGCACGGCGACCTGCGGCTGGGCACCCGCCTGGTCGGGGTGGACATCGCCGCGCGAATCGCCAGCTTCGACGACGGCGCCACCGTGCGCTACGACACCCTGCTGAGCACGGTACCGTTGCCGGACCTGGTGCGGATGCTGGGTGACCAGGCACCGGAGCACGTGCGGCGTGCCGCCAGTGCGCTTCGACACGTCTCCGTGCGCTGCGTCAACCTCGGTGTCGCGCGCGCGGGCATCACCGACAAGCACTGGATCTACTATCCGGAGCAGACCGTGTTCCACCGCATCTTCGTCCAGGGCAACGCCAGCCCGCACAACAATCCCGACGGTGGCTTCGGCCTCACCTGCGAGATCACCTACTCGCCGACCAAGCCGCTGCCCTGCGACGGGCAGGCGCTGATCGACCGCTGCATCGCCGAGTGCCGCGAGGTCGGCATGCTGCGCGAGGACGACTTGGTCGAGGTGGCCAACCTGGTCGACATGCCGTATGCGTACGTGATCTACGACCACGCGCGGGCCGAGAACGTCGCCCGCATCCGCACGTGGCTGGCAAGTCGCGGCATCCAGCTGGCGGGACGTTACAGCGAGTGGGAGTACTACAACTCCGACCATGCCTTCGTCGCCGGTCGCCGCGCGGCGCAGGCCATCGGTGCCGACGAAGCGGTGCAGGGGCGCAGCGCGTGACACCCCCCCGCGCGGCCCCCTGTGTGCTGGTGACCGGCGGGTTGGGGTACATCGGGTCGCATACGGTGGTGGCGCTGGCCGGGCACGGGTATCGGGTGGTGGTGGTCGACGACCTGAGCAACAGCAGCATCGACGTGCTGGCCCCGGTGGAGGCGCTGTGCGGCACCTCGGTCGCGACCTACTGCGGCGACGTCCGCGACCGCGAGTTCCTGGCCACGGTGCTCGGGCGCAATCCCGTGGCCTGTGCAGTCCACTTCGCCGGGCTGAAGGCTGTCGGCGACTCGGTACGGATGCCGCTCGAGTATTACGACGTCAACGTCAACGGCACGCTGACGCTGGCGCGCGCCCTCGAGGCCGCGGGCGTGCGCCGCGTGGTGTTCAGTTCATCGGCGACTGTCTACGGGGACCCGGCGGTGGCGCCGACGCCGGAGACCCATCCGCTGGCGCCGGCCAACCCGTACGGGCGCAGCAAGCGCGATGCGGAGGAGCTGCTGGCCGACCTGTGCGCGTCCGATCCGCGCTGGGGCGCGATCAGCCTGCGCTACTTCAACCCGGCTGGCGCCCACCCGTCGGGGACGATCGGCGAGCGGCCGCAGGGCGTGCCCAACAACCTGGTGCCCTACATTGCCCAGGTCGCCAACGGCGAGCGCCCGGCGCTGCGCGTGTTTGGCGACGATTACCCGACGCCTGACGGCACTGGCGTGCGCGACTACGTGCACGTGATGGACCTTGCCTCCGCCCACGTCGCGGCGGTCGCGCGCATGTTGTCAAGACCCGGAAACGAGGTCATCAACCTCGGCAGTGGCCGCGGCTATTCGGTGCTCGAGGTCATACGCGCGTACGAACACGCCAACGACGTGCGCGTCCCCTACGAGATCGTTCCCCGGCGTTCCGGTGACGTGCCGCGGTACCTGGCGGATGCAACGCTGGCCGGGCAGCTGCTCGACTGGCGTGCAACCCGCGGCATCGACGAGATGTGCCGCGATGCGGCGCGCTTCCAGCGCATGCACGTGCAGCGGGCGCCACGACCGGCGCGGACCCCGGCATCTTCGCCGAACCGCGCGCTGTCGCCTGCGTCCTAGACGGGCACGCGATCCATCTGCCGCATCCGTACATGGGATCGCGCGGAGGTTGCACGCAACAATCCGGAAGGTTGGAGAAGGCCGGGGCCGGCCTGGTTGAAAAGTGCGCCAGGTGACTGCAATCATCGGCCGCGATGGCCGGTACCCGGGGAAAGGATCAGGCTTTCCGCGGCGCGGCAAGCCTGATCCGTCGAATCAGCGGGCGCCGGGGCGGACGTCGTGCGCATCGTGCGTGCGCAGGCCGGGCCGGACGATCAGCATGTACAGGCCCGCAAGGCCGACAAGGCCGTAGACGACGCGTGAAGCGATCGTCATGTCGCCCAGCAGGGCGGCAACGAGGTCGAAGTTGAAGGCACCGACGAGGCCCCAGTTGAGGGCGCCGATGACGACGAGGATGAACGTGATGAGGGTAGCGATATTGGGTCGCAAGATGTCACTCCTGGTTGGGAAAAAAATGGTGTCACACCCGGCTCTGCGCCCGTCATTGGCCAGAGCTGTCGCGCGGCAGGTAGGGATCGACCAACTGGTTGGACGCAAACGCCGTGCCAACCGTTGCGGCGGCAGCTGCGGAGTGTCGGGATGAGCACGAGACGCCAAGGAGGGTACGCATTACACATGCGCGAAATTTCTGCGGCGTTGGCGCCGCGCCCTGACCGTGAGGCGGGTCATCAGGCACGAGTCGGGCGGGGTCGCCGTCGTGGCACGAACTTTGCAGTTGATCAGGCCAGACCCAGGAAGGAGCACGACGATGCGAGGCGATGCGGATAGCGGGAAGTCGATGGGAGCCGGGTTGGTCGCGGCAGCGGTGGCGTCGCTGTTGCTGGCCACGGCAGGCTGCGACCGCGGTGCTGATCGCACGGTCCCGGAGGCTGCTGTCGATGGCGGCACGGCACCTGACGTCGCAGGCATCAGCAACGGCACGCCCGGGCTCGATGTCAGCAGTGAAGCCACCGGCACCATCCCCGATGCGGCGACCGGGGACGATCCGGAGGTGGCAGTGGGCGCGGCCAGTCGCGCGGCTGGCGGGCCGGGACCGCGCGACATCCGGGCCGCGCCGCGCGCGGTGCAGGAGGATGTAGCAGACGAGGCGCGCATGAGTGCGGAGGCGACCGACGTGGACGCCACTGGTGCCCGCGCCGGCGCGCCGGCAACCGATACTCCAACGACCGGCGCGGAGGCCAACGCGCGGCGCCGCGAGGCAGCAGACGAAGCCAGGGAGCGCCCCTAAGCGTTGACGTGTCGGGATAGCCGTCAGAGGCGACGACGGCGGTCTGTCATGGACGACACGCTGACGGCTGGCCGCATGGCCACGAGTCAGGACGCTGGCGATGCGGGACGCACGTAGCGGAATCCGCAGGAACGAGCCGCGGAAGGCGCAGGCCAGACCTACCTCCACGCGGGTCCAGCCTGGCCAGACGAGTCACTCCTCCCGCACGCGTCCATCAGGTGTTTGCGGGGATGGATCAGCACTCGAATGCAGCAACACGCGGCACGTCTCACATCCGGTCTCGGCATCTGAGAGAAAGAACGCCGCTCGCGCTGTATCACCCGCCGCCAGCAGCCTCTTCGTGACCGCCAGCGCCATCCCGGTGGTGTTGACCGCATTGCGCAGGTCGTGCAGCCAGCGCTCACGGTCCGTCATCTCTGTCGTCATGCGGCGGCGCCGCGTCGGGAGGGGGAAGGATCGCCATCCACCGGCTGGGCCAGCCGGGCCAAGTGGTTGTGGACGGTGCGGACGCTGATGCCCAGGGCCCTGGCCGCAGCCGTCTTGTCGTTGTCGTAATAAGCCAGCGTCTTCAGCAGGGCCCGTCGCTCCATGTCCTCGAGGGTCATGCCGACGGAAAACAGGATGGAGGACTGGTCCTCCTGCTGGATGGAGGCCGGCGCATACGCTGGTCGCACGTGCAGCGCGTCGTCTGCCTGCAGCAGATATGCGCGCTGGACCGCACTGCGAAGCTCCCGCACGTTGCCGGGCCAGCGGTGTCGCAAGAGGGCGGCTTCAGCGCCGGCTGTCAGATGCTTGCGCAGCCCGTAGCGGCTGTTGAGGCGGTCGATGAACATCCGCGCGAGCAGCACCACGTCCTGCCCGCGGTCGCGAAGGGGCGGGAGGACCACAGGGATGTCCGCCAGACGGTAGTACAGGTCCTCCCGAAGCCGACCCTCGGCCACTGCCGCCAGAGGATTGCGGTTGGTCGCCGCCACGATGCGCACCGGGGCAGAAATCGCGTCTGTTCCTCCCACGCGGGTCACCGTGCCGGTCTCCAGGATGCGCAGCAGGTACACCTGCAGCGCGATCGGCATCTCCGTGACTTCGTCGAGAAGCAGTGTGCCGTGGGCCGCCTGTTCAAACAGACCCATGTGGCGGGCGTGGGCGCCGGTGAAGCTGCCTTTCTCGTGACCGAACAGTTGGCTGGCCAGCAGGTCGGGCGGCACGGCGCCGCAGTTGATCGCGACGAAGGGACCCACGCGCCCCGAGATGTCGTGCAGCGCGCGAGCGACGACCTCCTTGCCCGTACCGCTCTCTCCTTCCAGCAGCACGCTCGCGTCCGAGGGACCAATGCGGCGGATGGTGTCCACGATGCGGCGGATCGCGACCGAATGTCCCAGCAGACCATCGATCGGTGCCGCGTCATGACCATCGGCCTGATGGTGGAAACGGCGGGCCCGTTGCAGCAGTTTCGTCAACTGCAGCGGCTGCAGCGGCTTGATCAGGTAGTCGATGACTGGGGAGGCCACTGCCCGGGCCGCGGACTCCACCGTGGGATTGCCCGTGACCAAGGCGACCAGTCCGTGTTCGGCGAAGTCGATGTCGACAAGCAGGTCCATCCCCGAGCCATCCGGCAAGGAAAGGTCGAGAAGCGAGAGGTCCATGCGGGTCCCCTGCATCGCTTCCCGCGCCTGACCGACGCTGTGCGCCAGATGCACATGGAATCCTGCCTCGGAAGCGACCTCGCCAGCCGCGCGTGCGAAACCGCGGTCATCATCAAGTACCAACGCATTCAGCTGCACGGGGGGCTCCTGTTGCCGCTGGAGACATTAGCCAGCGCGCCGTAAAGACCGTGTCGAATCCCGGGGTCCAGCCTCGAATGAGGGGAGTAGGCCCTGAAGGGTTCATTCCGGCGCGGCCGGCCGCCTCGAGGTGGGTGGCTCCAGCACGTCTGCCAGCCGCTGCCACAGCTCGCCCAGTCGCACCGGCTTGCTGATGTGGGCAGAGAAGCCCGCGTCATGCGCACGCTTGACGGCGTTGCCTTGTCCGAGGCCAGTCAACGCGATGACAGGCAGCGACTCCAGTCCGGGCAGCGCGCGGACGGCCGCCAACAGCTGGAAGCCATCCATGTGCGGCATCCCGAGATCCGTCAGCACCAGTTCCGGCGCCTCGCGCTGCACCGCGTCCAGCGCCTCCATGCCACTGGTCGCCGTCGTCACCCGCGCCCCGTCCAGTTCCAGCAGGACGCGCAGCGAGTCGACCGTCAGCGGGTCATCGTCCACGACCAGCACGTGACGCCCGGCGCAGGTCGGCGCCACGTCACCGGACTGCGGCACCACGGCGAGCTGCCGCGAGTAGAGGGGCAACCAGACACTGAAGCGCGCACCCTTGCCGAGGCCATCCGACGCCCCCTCGACGCGGCCACCGTGATGTTCGGCGAGCTGCTTGACCAGCGCCAGTCCAATGCCGAGGCCGGTCTGCGACGTGGTCGCGTGCGCATGCGCCTGGCCGAACATGTCGAACACCCGCGGCAGGAACGTGGGATCGATCCCTTGGCCCGAATCGGCGACGTCGATGCGTCCGTAGCCGTCGTCGATGGCGACGCTGGCGCTGATCCGACCGCCAGGCGGCGTGAACTTGGTGGCGTTGCTGAGCAGGTTCCACACGATCTGGTTGAGGCGGGCGACGTCCCCAGTCACCAGCACGCTGGGCCCAGACGCCTCGAAGGCGATATCGATCTCGGCCGCGCGGCCGTCGCTGGCGATGGCCTCGACCGCTGCTCCCACCAGCGTGACCAGATCCACGGCGACCAGGTCGAGGGTCAGCTTGCCCGTGCGGACGCGCGACAGGTCGAGCAGGTCGTCGATGATCTTGCCCTGCGTGCGGATCGCGTGCTTCAGGGTCTCCATCGCGCGGACGGCGTGGGGGATCTGCTGCAGTCGCGCGCCAGCCGTCCGCGAGAGGATCTCGGTATTGACGTGGATCAGGTTCAGCGGGTGCTTCAGCTCGTGCGACATCACGGCAAGGAACTCATCCTTCAGCGCCATCGCCGCTTCGGCGTTGGCACGACGCAACCGGGCCTGCGCCAACTGCCGCTCGCGCTGCTGCTCGGTCACCTGCCGCGAAGTGACGTCGCGCGCGATCTTGACATAGCCGCGCAGGCCATCGACGTTGGTCGCGGTGGTCACGCCACTGCAGAACACGCGGCTGCCGTTGCGCCGCAGGTGCCACCGGTTGTCCTCGGCGCGACCTGTCCGCCGTGCCGTCTCCATCTCCTGGAGATCGGCACCCTTTGCGCGGTCCTCGGGCGTGAAGAGCACGCTCAGCATCAGACCGGCGATCTCGTCCTGGGTGTAGCCGAAAATTGCCTCGGCACCACTGTTCCAGCCGATAATGGCGCCGCCTGGGTCCGTGGCGATGACCGCGAAGTCGCTCGAGCGCTGCATGGCCGTCAGCATGGTGTCCTCGCCCTCGGGAGCGCGACTCTCGGCCTCGCGTAACCTTGAGACATCGAAGAAGGTCAACGTGGCGCCTTCAACTTGGCCGTTCCCGATCTGATAGGGCAGCAGCCGGACGAAAAAGCTGCGGCCGTCGTGGGCTTGAACCTCGCGTTCACGTAATTGCGGCGAGCGCACAACGTCGCCCAGGTCGTTCGCAAGCTGCGGATAATCGAGCCGGTGCGTCAGGTCGAGCAGGCTGCGGCCGATATCGCCAGGAAGGATGCAGAAGATGTCCTCCGCACGAGGCGTGAAACAGCGGATATGCAGGTCGTTGTCAACACGCACCAGTGGAATATCGGTCGACGCGATGAGAGTGCTGAGGTCGTTTTTGGCCAGCTCCGCCTCGTCGACGTTCGCCATGAGCTCGGCGTTCGCGGTCACCAGCTTCTCGTTGACCGACTGCAGTTTGCCGGCGCTGTTCAGCAGTTTCTCGGTTGCTGAGCGTAGCTTCTGGTTGATGGCGCGCAGCTCCTCCTGGGAAGCCCTACCGTCCTCGGCCGCGGTCTCTGAGTGCTCGATGATCGCCTCGAGGGTGGCACGTGCGTCCTGCAGCTCCCGCTCGAGCTGGTGCACCACCAATTCATCGATCCCCACTGAATCGGCACAATAAGGGCTATTGGTCACTTCGATCTGCTCGAACGCAGCTGCGGCTAACTACCTGACTCAAGGGGCACCAGGAACTACCGGATAATTGCCTGCCGGCCTCGGTCGGTACTAGGCAGAGCACCATTACGTACACCTGGTCTGGCTCGACGAGGGTCCGCTCGCGCACCTGCACAACCTTGAGGGTGGTGCATCGCTGCAGGCTCCGATCAAGATTGCTTTCGTGCCGTGGCGACAGGTGCAGCACGGCGACGAACGCCATGCCGGGGGCAGGTGGCAGGTGGGCGATGAACCGCTGTAGCGCTCCTTGTCCGCCCGCGGACGCGCCGAGCGCGAAGACGGCAAATGCCGGTGCGCCTCCGTCGCCAGGATTGGCGCCGTCCTCGTCTGACTCCACGTGGCCGCGTCTGCTCGACACTACGATCCTGAATTACTGCTCGGGGATGCACATATTGCATCCTCCGCCGTTAAGGTTGAGGTGAGGCAGCACACGACGGCGCGGACGCCCAATCCGACGATGACGCAGGGCAGGCCGCCGGGCGTGCAGATGAACAGCAGGCTTCCGTTTGGCACGCACCGTATCTCGCATGGCATGACGCTTGCTGCCGTTCCGGGATACCCATCGTGGTTTCACCTGCCATGCAGATTCTCATTGCCGACGACGACCAGGCAGCACGCCACACGCTCAGGAACCTGCTGCTCGAGCAGGGCCACGCGGTCCAGACGGCCGCAGATGGCGCCGCCGCCATCGCCGCCGCGCGCCTTGGCGCGTTCGATGTCGCCATCCTCGACATCGACATGCCGGGGTTGGATGGATGGTCGGTGGCCTGGCGATTGCGGCACGATGTGACGATCCGGGCCATGAGACTGGTGGCTCTCACGGGGAGATCGAGCCCAGGGGACCGGCAGCGCTCCAGGGAAGCCGGATTCGATGTCCATCTTGTCAAACCGGCGTCGCCCCCCGAGATCGCAGCGTCACTTCGGTCGGCTCCCCCGTGACGTCCCACCGGCCCGGCGCAAAGATGCGCTGAAGTGTCCCGCCACGTAAAGGCGTCCGCGGCGCCGCTGCCGCCGTACCTGCATCAGGGCGCTACTGGTGGGGCACCGCATGCATATTCCGGTCGTGGACGACGACATGCTGGGTCGACGAGCGCTGGCAGCCCTGCTGGAAACGCACGGTCATGACGTACGCGTGGCTGAGGGCGTTGGCGACGCCCTGGCCCTGTGTCGCCGATGGCCGCCGGACATCGCGCTGCTCGCTCTCGACCTGGCTGATGGCAGCGGCTGGGAACTTGCCGAGGCGCTTCGACACGAGACCGGAGAGACGGGACCCCGGCGCTGCTGGCCATGGGTGCACGCAGCGGGCCCGAGGATCGCAAGCGGTCGTTGCGTGCCGGGTTCCGGATCCATCCCATCACGCCCTTGCGGGCAAGCACCGTGCTGGCGGCGGTTGCGTTGCCTGAAACCGGGCAGGAGCCGCAGGCGCTTGGTTGCATCAACACTCTGCAAGGTGTGCCCGTCTTTTACCAAGGCGTGCGATCGCGCGTGTCGCCGCAGCGCCGGCGGCGGCGAGCGCTGCCGGCGCGAAGCACGCTGTCCTCAACGCGCCAGAAGCGAAGGCTGGACGTAGCGGGTCTCGGGGAGGTCGAACTGCTGGGCCATGTCGGATAGACGTGCCTCGACTTCCGCACGACCACCAAAGCGGTCGGCAAGCTCGAGCACATCGAGCTGGAACTCCTCCAGCTCCCGAGCGAAATCGTCGGGCGTGAACCGCAGCCTGAGATGGGGCAGGTTCGCCTCAAGCGCGCCGAGCGCGCTGTCCGCGCGGTGATCTTGCATGTGGATCTCTCCGGGATCGTCCGCGAGCGCGGCCTTGCCGAAGGCGCTGCAATTCGCATGCCAGCCGGCGCGGGTCGTTGCCGCGATCATCCGCGGGGCGGCGCTAACGTCGAAACGACTCGGTCGTCCACACTTCGACGTGCCAAGAGCCCGGAGAGTCGCGGCAGCAGCCTCGGCTGTCATGGGAGTAAACCGGGGCGATCGGGCTGCAGAAACTTCGGAGCCATGCAGGTGCTGCGCCGTTGGCCGCCGCGTCGGGTGGCACGCCGCCGCCCCCCATGTCGTCCTCACTTTGGTACGCCGTTTGCGTTAGGACCGTAGACGCCGCGACCCCCGACGGCCGAGGAGCCCCCAGATGTTCATGCACAACAAGCGCCTGCAGTACACCGTCCGCGTGTCGCATTCCGATCCCGCGCTCGCCAGCCTGATGCTGGAACAGTTCGGTGGACCGCAGGGCGAACTCGCTGCGGCGATGCGCTACTTCACCCAGGGCCTCGCCGAAGAGGATGCGGGGCGCAAGGATCTGCTGCTCGACATCGCGACCGAGGAGCTGAGCCACCTCGAGATCATCGGCACGATCATCTGCATGCTCAACCGCGGCACGCGCGGCCGCCTCAGCGAAGGTGCCGAGGAAGAAGCAGAGCTGCTGCGCACGATCGCGCAGGGCGGCGAGAGCCATACCCACAACCTGCTGTACGGCGGCGGCGCCGCACTCATCAACTCGGGCGGCGCGCCGTGGAACGCCGGCTATATCGACACCATTGGCGACCCGACGGCAGACCTGCGCTCCAACATCGCCGCCGAGTCGCGCGCCAAGATCGTCTACGAGCGGCTGATCAACATCACCACGGACCCGGGCATCAAGGACGCGCTGAACTTCCTGATGACGCGCGAGGTCGCGCACCAGAAGTCGTTCGAGAAGGCGCTGTACGCCATCGAGCCCAACTTCCCGGCCGGCAAGCTGCCGGGCGACCCGCGCTACGCCGACGTGTACTACGACATGTCGCAGGGCGACGGCAACCAGCGCGGCCCCTGGAACGAGGGCGACCAGTGGCAGTACGTCGATGACCGCGAGCAGCAGGGTGCCGTGGATGGCGGCAGCGGCGATGCGGAGGTCGGCATGACCGACGACGAAATCGCGCAGGTCACGGCCATGGCGGCACGGACCGCATCGGCGACCGACCTCGACCCCACGACCGGCGCGGACCTCGGGGCGGGTCCAGGCGCAGGATCGACAAAGGGCGACGTACAGCGGTCACGCTGACGGACGCGCCATGGGGGTCGCAGGACCCCCATGGAGGTCGATATCGATGCAGGGGCGGAGGCGGCATGGCCCTTTGAAAAGCGGACCGCGGCCCCGGTCCAGCCCACGGTCCAATGACGATCCGGACCGCGGAGGCTTTCAGCCCGGCGCCTTGGGATTGCGCAACACGGACTTCAGGGCAGTCTTGATCTTGGCGTGCGCGGTGAGCGCCGTCGCAACAGGCGATGCCTTCCAGTCTTCGTACTGCTCGTCGAGTTCGGCCAGTTCTTCTGCAGAGAAGATGCGCCGCGCCGCGGCGAACATCTCGCGCTCCTCTTCTTCCGCATGATGCTCGATGAACTCCGAAAGCACCTTGACCGAGCCGGCGAACTGGCGGGAGGTGGGATCGGCGGCGTGCAGGTCGGGGAGCACGGTGAGCTCGACGGCGCGATGTTCCTGGATGGCTTCGGCATGCTGCAGCAGCTCGTCGTGCGACGCTCGCTTGGCGAAGGCCGGATAGAACACGAGTTCCTCCCACTTGGCATGGGGGATCAGCTCGGCTTCGATCTTCTGCAGCAGCGCGGTGCGGCCTTTCTCGGCCCGGTCGGTCGTGGCGTTGATCTGCTCGAACAGGCCTCGCAGGGCGTCGTGTTCGCTTTTCAGCGTGGTGAGGATATTGCGCATGGGAACCTCGTGTGGGGTGGGGTGGGGTAGGGACATGGGACGGGGGCTGGCGCGAGGAACGTGAGCCCCCGAGCGCCTCACCGATGGGGCACCGCCGGAGATCGATTCGCGCCATCGACAGGAGCGGTCCGGGTGACGCTGGAAGCGCCCGTGCTGTCAGGCGTGGCGGAGGGTTCCTGCGGAGTCCCCTTCGACACCTGGGTCTCAACGACGCCCGGGATCGGGGTGGACCGGGGAAATGCCTCCCGCAGGGCATCGACCCCGCGCTGGGGACTGGCATCGTCCACAAGGTCCTGCCGCGCGGCGCGCCTGCTTGCGGTGTCGACGCCGAGGCGCGCGTCGCGCGCAGCCACCAGCGCGGGGTCGATCTCACCGTCGCGATTGAACGACCACGCCAGCTCGGCAGGACCCATCGGCAGTGCATCACCCTGTGTCTGGCCATGGCGCGACCGCCACGTGTGCCAGGTCTTGCCATAGCTGTTGATCTTGCGGCGCATCAGCGCTTCTTCGGCCGCGTCCGGCAGCCCGGGTGCCAGCAGCTGGCCGCTGAGGATCTCGCCGTTGTGCGGATGCCAGTATGGCTGCTCGGAGGCGGGCAAGGTGGCATGCAGCCGGGCAGACACGATGTATTCCACGCCATTGAGGTTGGCCGTGGGCCCCTCGCCATCGAACAGCGCGCACTGCGCGAAATCCTCGTTCACCTGACGACAGAAGTGGTGCGCCTCCATCTGATGGTGCGGCGCGTCCTTCAGGGGATGAAAGCCAACCAGGTGGATGTCCAGCGCACCGGGCGGGCGCTGCGCCTGCAGCGCCCGCGCGCCGGCTTCCAGCGCCCGGGTCGCTGGTCGCGCGCTCTCGCCCGGCGGAGTCACGCCCGGTCTGGAGGCAACGTCGCCATTGCATCCGGCAACCATGGAGCACAGCAGCACGACCAGGACGGACCCTGGCAAGTGCCGCACTTGCACGCATGCACGCGCCAGATGCTGCTGTTCGGCACCGCGGCTGTTCACACGTGGGTGTCGCCGGCGAAGGTTCTCGCGGACGGCGGGTCGCCCTGCTCATGTGTTCCATCCCTGGAAGCGGATGCGTCGGACGCCTTGTTGCCCTTGCTCCCGTCCTGTGCCGCCTTCGCCTCCTGCACGACGTCGCGCGAGATCCCGCGGGCTTCCTCCATCACGGCGTCCGCGCCCTCGCGCAGCCGGGTGCCGACGCCGCCCATCAACTCGTCTTCGCGACGGGTCGTCGGCACCACTGCGCCCATCAGGGCGCCGACGGCTACAGCCAGCGCACCAACCGCCATGGGGTTGTCGTGCAGCAGATGCTCGAAGCCCGTCCGCGTCCGCGCCACCTGGGTCTGGACGGAGTCACGCGCCTTGTCCAGCTTGTGGCCGGCGCCATCGCGCACGTCGTGCAGGGTGGCCCGGACATCGGCCCCCGCATGACGTGCATGCTCGCCCATGGCTGCCATGCGCCCGCCGGAAGACGGGGCTCCGTTGCTCTTGTCAGCCGGATCACCCGTATATGTCATTCCGGATACGTTCGCGCCGGTCGCTCCTCCGGGGGAGTCGTTGCGGCTGGCGAACAGCCACAGTAGACCTGCCGACGCCAGGAGCGTGGGCACCGGATTGTCCCGCACCGTCTGGCCCAACTGGCGCGCGAACTCTCCACCGCCGCTGCCGCCCGAACGCAGCACGCGGTCGATCATGTCACCGGGGGACAGCCGTTGTTCCAGGGCGCGCACGAGGTCCGCGATGTGGTCCCGGCGAGCGTCGAGTTCGCGCTCCAGGTGGCGGGGATCCTTCTGGCTGTCAGCGTGCAACTGGTCACTCATGGTGTTCATGGGTTTCTCCCGCGCAGGGCGTCTTTGTCTTTGTTGAGGTTGTCGATGGTGCGGTCAGGCCGCAGGGCATCGGCGTCGAACTTGTGCTTCCCGGCCTTGACCATGCCCCAACCGACCAATAGAGCGACGACTCCCACGATCAGCGCCGCAAGCCAGGGGGCGACGACGGTGGACAGGGCGTACACCGCGGCGAGCAGCACGAACAGCAGGCCCGCCAGCATGACCGCGCCGCCGGTCGCGACTGCACCTACACCGGCCTGCGTGGTGCGCAGCGCGGACTGGGCTTCGGCCTTGAGCAGAGCCAGCTCGGCGGCCAGCAGGGTCGGGACCTCGTGCGCAAGCTGACGCAGCAGCCCCGTCGCAGAGCTGGCGTCGACCGCGGGGTGGTGGGCGGACGATACGTCGTCACCTGAATTAGCTCCACCGTCGCCGGGCAGGCGGCTGTCATGCGCACTCATGGCGGCGACCTCCCGGGCGCATCGCCACCCGGTCCGGCATGTCCAGTGAGCGAAGACGATATCGCGGCGGCGCCACCGGTCTGCGGTGCGCCGTAGACGCCCGCCGCGCCGGGCGACGACCCTTGCCGCGCAGTATTCCCGCCCGACCCGTCACGGGAAGCGGCGTCTTCGTCAGTCGGGGCGGCGGAGGCGGGGCTTGGAGACCCGTATGTCGCTGCACCCGTACCCGCGCCCGCAGTGCCTGAACTGAAGCTACGGCCTGACGACGGCTGCCCTGAGGCATCTCCATCATCCTGCGAGTCATCGGGTGTACCCGTCGCGTGGCTGGACGTGCCTTGGCTGCTACCGTGCGCCGAAGCCTTGAGCAGCCGCGTCAGCGCGAAGCCCAGTGCGGCGGCACCTCCGAGGAACAGTGCCGGGCTCTCGCGCGCGATGCGGGTCACGTCGCCAAGGAGCGCGTCGGCACTCTTCTCTTTCACGCTGCGCGAGACGGCGTGCATGCTCCCCGCAAGCTCGGCAAGGTGCCGCGACAGGTGCAGTGCATCGTCCCCGTCCGCGAGGTCGGCGGCCACTTTGTCGACGCTGTCGGCCAGCTGATCCACGGTATCCGCCGCCTGGGCGCGGTATTCGCCGACCTTTTCGCTCCCCTCGGCGCCAGCCCGTCGCGCCATGTCCCGTGCCGCATCGCCAAGCGCGGCATTGTCGGCGACTCCACCGCTCTCCGCGGTCGACGCACGTGTCGGTTCTTGCGTGGAACTGTTCACGGTCGTGCTCCTGTTGAATAAAGGGGGGAAGTAAAGCGCTACTGGACGTAGCGTCTGGACATCTTGCGCAGCGTCACCGAGCTTCGGCCAAAAGAGGCGCTTGGCGATGCCTACCTTCGTATGGTCCGCGACGTGCAGTGAGAGGACCGTCGGCTGAATGCGTGCAAGCCTTGCGCCGACCATGCACGCCTTGCGCCGGCCGCCGCCGCGCGCGTGATGTCGCGTGAGCAGCTTGTGCAGAAGTTCCCGAGCGTTTCACGGGATCACTCCCATCCTCCTCGATAGCGTCACCGCGGGTGACGTCACCGGGTGTCCAGAGAAGTGGATCGGCGCATGCATCGACGCCACGCTTCGCCTTGTACCGTTCGTCCACGCCCGTCGCCGTTTTCCATTCCCCCGTTACCGGAGCTCTCGCATGACCGTCAAGACGCTTGAAGATCTGTTCGTACACGCGCTATCCGACATCTACAGTGCTGAAAAACAGCTGACAAAGGCGCTGCCCAAGCTGGCGCGGGCCGCGCACAACCCGGCGCTGGCGGAGGCCTTCCGCATGCACCAGGAAGAAACCGAAGGCCAGATCGAACGCATCGACCAGGTGGTCGAAATCCTCGGTATCAAGCTCAAGCGCATCAAATGCGCCGCCATGGAAGGCCTCGTCGAGGAGGGCGCCGAGGCGATCGAGGAGATCAAGGAGGGTCCGGTGCGCGATGCGGGACTGATCAACGCCGCGCAGAAGGTCGAGCACTACGAGATCGCCAGCTACGGCACGCTGCGCGCGCTCGGCCGCCAACTGGGCTACGACGCATCGGCGCTGGAGCTGATCGAGGCCACGCTCGCCGAGGAGAAGGCCACGGATGAAAAGCTCACGCTGCTCGCGGAGCAGGAAGCCAACCCGGAAGCCGCGGAAGAGCCGGGTCGCCGGGCGCCGGCAAAGAAAACGACCAAGCGCTGAGCGTCGCGGGAATGCAAAGGGCCGGACCCCATGCACGGGGGCCGGCCCTTTTTGCGTCGCCTACCGCTTGAAGATGGTGGAGGTGGGGGGAATCGAACCCCCGTCCGAAGGCACTCCATCCCCGGCACTACATGCTTAGCTCACCGTTGGGTTTCGTCCCGTGGCAGCACGGCGTGCTAAGCGCACCCCGGGACAAGCCTGTTCTGGTTAAGCCGCGGCTGACAGGCAACCACCGCGGCCGGTTCCGTGATAATGACCCTACATCCACGAGCACGGGCACAAGTGGGTTCGGGGCTTACGCCTTAAGCGGCGAGAGCGTAGTTGTCGTCGTTGGCAACTAAAGTTTGCAGCTGGATTAACGAGGAAAGCGGCCCCCTCGGCATGCGCCAGGCAATTTCGCGACCCCCGTCGAAGCCAATGCACCCCCGGGTGGTGTCGTTAAATCGCGCGACCGCTCCAGTATAGGGTCGCGACTCCGCGACGCAAGGCAGGCGGCCCACCACGAGTCGGCCCATTCACGCCCACGCGTGGCACCCGACCGTTGGCAAGGCGTGCAGTGTCGCCGTTATGCTCCGCAACTATGCCGGCCGGCCCTCCGCGACGACCCAGCTCCCGTCCCGACCCGTCAGCGTCGGCGGCGACGCTACCGGGCGCGTCACTCCGCGGTTATTTGCTGTCGGTGCTGGTGCTGCTGGCATCGCTGATGCTGGTGGCGGCGTACGCGCGCCATGCTGGCGACCGAGAGGACGCGCTGGCACAGGCGGAATTCGTGGCGGAGGCGGGCAGGGCGACGGCGCTTGTCCGGCAGCAGCTTCTGACCTACGAGCTGACGCTACAGGGCGGTGTGTCGCTGTTCGCGGCGGTCGAGCGGCCGACGCCGGCGCAGTGGCGCAGCTACGTCGACGGGCTGCGGATTGACGCGCGCTTTCCGGCGCTGGTCGGGCTGGGATATGCCGATTCGCTGGTGCCGTCGCAGCTGCAGGCGCTGCAGCTCTCGCGACGCGCGTCCGGCGAGGGCCTGTTCAGCGTACGGCCGCGCGGCGTGCGCGAGCGCTATGGTGCGGTGACCTACCTGGAGCCGCGGACACCGGCCAACATCGCGGCTATCGGCTACGACATGTACGCCGAGGTCAGCCGACGCGCGGCGATGGACGCTGCGCGCGACGACGGCACTGTGCGCATGACTGGCGCCGTGCGGCTGGTGCAGCAGGGGGCGGCCGACTCCGCGCCGGCGGTACTGATGTACGCACCCGTGTACCGCTCGGGCCTGCGGCCGGACAGCCGCAGCGCGCGCAGCGCGGCCCACCTGGGCTGGGTGTACGTCCCGTTTCGCGCGGGCCACTTCGTCGAGTCCGCGCTCGACACGCTCCAGCCTTCGGTCGACATCGCCGTGTTCGATGACACCGAGGGGGTCGGCGCGGTCCTGCTGTACGACTCGACGGCGGGTGCGGCAGGCGACGGCACAGAGTCGACGCATGCGGCACGGACGCGGGAGATCATCGTGCCGGCCTATGGCAGGCAGTGGCGGTTCCGGTTCACCGAGCGCAGCGCCGACGCGGCGGCCGGGCTGCAGCGAGTGCAGCGCACGGTCGCGCTGAGCCTCGTGCTGTCGCTACTGCTCTTCGCGGTGACGCTGTCGCTTGCACACACCCAGCGCCACGCGCAGCGCCTGGCACTGCAGATGAGCGAGTCGTATCGGCGCAGCGAGCTGCGCTTCCGCAATGCAATGCGGTCCTCGCCGATCGGCAAGGGCCTGCTGGACGGCGAGGGCCGCATCGTGGAAGCGAACATGGCGCTCGCCGACGTCCTGCGAAGTCCGCCGGAGGAGCTCGTCGGGCAGTCGCTCTGGGCGCTGCTCGATGACGGCAGTAAGGACCTCGATGCCGACGGCCGGCTTCGGGTCTCCCGCGTCGGCGTGTATCGCACCAGCCGCCGCCTCCGCCGCGACGGAGAGCTCCGGTCGCTGCAGCTGACCTACGCCCCGGTTCCGGGGGAGATCGGCCAGGACATCGCGGCGCTGGTGCAGGTCGAGGACATCACTGACCGGATTCGCGCGGAAGAGGAAGTGCGCGGGCTCAACCGCACGCTGGAGTTGCGCGTGGAGCAGCGCACCGCGGAGCTGATGCGGGCCAACGAGGAGCTGGAATCGTTTGCCTACAGCGTCTCGCACGACCTGCGTGCGCCGCTGCGCGCGATCGATGGCTTCAGCCGCCTCCTTGGCGAGCGCCATGCCGGCGCGCTGGACGCCGAGGGCCGCGCCTACATCGGCCGCGTCCGGACGGCGACAGTGCGCATGGGCGAGTTGATCGAAGCGCTGCTCAAGATGTCGCGCCTGACGCGCGGAGACATCCGCGTGGTGCCGCTGGACATCAGCCGGATGGCGCAGCGGATCGTGGCAGAGCTGAGGGAGCAGGAGCCCGCTCGCCGGGTCTCCGTCGACATCGCGCCAGGGCTGCAGGCCACCGGTGACGCCAGCCTGGTCGAGAACCTGCTGACCAACCTGCTGGGCAATGCGTGGAAGTTCACGGCGCACACCGCCGATGCGCGCATTGCCCTGACTGCGGCTCCCGGGGTCATCGAGTTAGGGCAACCGGCGTTCGCGGTCCGCGACAACGGCGCCGGGTTCGCGCCCGAGTACGTGGGGAAACTGTTCCGCCCATTCCAGCGGCTGCACGCACAGCACGAGTACGCAGGCCATGGCATCGGGTTGGCCTCGGTGAAGCGGATCGTCGAGCGGCACGGGGGCGGGATCCGCGCCGAGGGCCGGCCGGGGGAGGGTGCGCGCTTCACGTTCAGCCTGCCGCCGGCGTCCGGCGAGGAAAGCGCAGAGGCGCAGCGCGGGCCGACGGGGCAGCCCTGGCCCGGCAGTGCGGGCGACGACGTGCGTATGTCGCCAGGGGACGACGATGCGGCACAGGGCAGGCGGCTACCGGGGAGCGATACGGCGTACGACGAAGCATCGGACTGACAGTGCTGCCCGGGGCTGCCGCGGGCGCGACGCGTGGTGTGCTCAGGCGTTCTTGTTGTGGTGACGCATGATCCGCTGCTTGTCGCGCGCCCAGTCGCGCTCCTTGGTCGCCTCGCGCTTGTCGTGGCCCTGCTTGCCCTTGGCCAGCGCAAGCTCGGCCTTGACCTTGTTGCCCTTCCAGTACAGCGCCGTCGGCACCAGCGTGTAGCCATCGCGCTGCACGCGGCCCACCAGCTCGTCGATCTCCCGCCGGTGAAGCAGCAGTTTGCGGGTACGCGTGGCGTCAGCGACCACGTGGGTCGAGGCCATGGTCAGCGGGGTGATCTGCGCGCCGAACAGGAAGATCTCGCCGCCGCGGACCACGGCGTAGCTCTCGACGATGTTGGCGCGCCCGGCACGGATCGCCTTCAGTTCCCATCCCTGCAGCGACAGGCCCGCCTCGACGCGCTCCTCGAGGTGGTAATCGTGGCGCGCGCGCTTGTTCAGCGCGATGGTGCCGCCGCCGTTTGCCTTATCCTTGCCGCCCTTCTTGCTCATCGCCGCTATTGTCGCCCAAGGCGTGCGCGGTGTGGGTACCGCCCGGGATCCCTGAGTCCATGCCGTCCATCAAGCGCAGCGCCCTTGTCGAACATTCCGCGGAGCGCATGTACGACCTCGTCAACGATATCGCCGCCTACCCTGCGCGGTTCGCCTGGTGCGACGGCGCCGAGGTGCTTGAGGCCGACGCGGCGCATGTGCTGGCACGACTGGACCTGGGCATTGGCGGCCTGCATACGTGGTTTACCACCAGCAATACGCTGACCCCTTTCACGCAGATCGACATGGTGCTGCGCGACGGGCCGTTCCGGAGGCTCGAGGGGCACTGGTGCTTCGACGTGCTGGCCGAAGCGGCCTGCAAGGTGACGCTGACCCTCGATTTCGAACCGCAGAGCCGGCTGCTGACGCCGGCGTTCACGCTCGGGTTCCAGGGGTTGGCCGACCGCATGGTCGACGACTTCATCCGGGTCGCCGACCGCGGAGAGGCCTGACCGGTGCGGATCGAGGTGATCCGCGCATGGCCGCACCGGCATGAGTCGATGGTCCTGTCACTGCCTGCAGGGGCCAGTGCCGGGGATGCACTGAAGGCCAGCGGCTTCGGCCTGCCGGACGACGACGCGGGGCTCGCCGTCCATGGTGAGCGCGTCACGGTGGCTACGGCGCTGAACGACGGGGACCGGCTGGAAGTGCTGCGGCCGCTTGAAACCGATCCGAAGGAATCGCGGCGGCGACGGGCGGCAGGGGCCAAGCGGTCGCGCTGAGCGACGGCGCGCAGCGAGGTCAGCGGCGAGGGCGGTTGCGTTCGCGAGGCAGGTTGCCGAACTTGCGCATCTGGGCAGCCAGCGCCTCGTTCTGCTCCGGGAAATACTCGCCGTCCCAGCGCGCCACCGCGTCGCTTTCGAAGAACACCGTGAAGGTCTTGACCTCGGTGCGGTCGCGGCGGCCGACGCGCTGGGTCGCGGTGTAGTCCCAACGCTGGTGGTGGAACGGGTCGGAAATCGACGGCGTGCCCAGCAGGGTCTGCACCTGCTCGCGGCTCATGCCCACCTGCAGCTGTTCTGCGCTCGCCGCATCGATCAGATTGCCCTGGTAGACGGGCTGCTTGTAGAGCAGGCCGCAGCCGGAGACAGACAGCGCGACGAGGGAGGTGAGGAGCAGCTTGCGGACAGCGGTCTGGGGCATGGAGGCGAGCCGGGAAAGGACCGCGCGATGATACACTCCGGCTCCGCCCGAGGCGGCCGCGATGGCGACGCACGCTATACGCACAATGAACGGGGGCGGCATGGAATCGCAGGAACTGCGCAGGGCCGGACTGAAGGTGACGCATCCGCGGATGCGCATCCTCGAACTGCTGGAGCAGAAGTCCGCGCGCCACCACATGAGCGCCGAGGACATCTACCGCCAGCTGCTGGATGGTGGCGACGAGATCGGGCTGGCGACTGTCTACCGGGTGCTGACCCAGTTCGAGGCCGCGGGGCTGGTGCTAAAGCACAATTTCGAGGGCGGAACAGCGGTTTACGAACTCGACCGTGGCGGCCATCACGACCACATGGTCGACGTCGACACCGGCAAGATCATCGAGTTCGAGAGCGTCGAGATCGAAAAGCTGCAGCGCGAGATCGCCGAGGCGCACGGCTACCAGCTCGAGGAGCACTCGCTGGTGCTGTACGTGCGGCGGCCGACGCCGCGTCGCCCCTGAGCAAGGCGCGCACCGCGCAGTAGAGGCCGGTCCGCGCCGCGCGCGACCTCAGGCGGCGCCGGCCAGCAGCTTGCGCGCGGCCGCCCGCGCCTCGTCGCTGACCTCGACGCCACCGAGCATCCGCGCGATCTCCTCCTGCCGCGCGTCGGCGTCCAGCGCGCTGACCGCGCTCTGGGTCACACCGTCCGAGGCCGCCTTGCTGACCCGGTAGTGCGCATGCCCCTGCGCGGCGACCTGCGGCAGGTGGGTGACACACAGCACCTGGCGCTCCGCGCCCAGTGCGCGCAGGCGCCGGCCGACGACCTCCGCGACCGCGCCGCCGATGCCGGAGTCGACCTCGTCGAACACCATCGTCGGCACCGCATCCAGGCCCAACGCCGCGACCTCGATCGCCAGCGAGATCCGTGACAGCTCGCCGCCCGAGGCCACCTTGCGCAGCGCCCGCGGCGGCTGTCCGGCGTTGGCCGACACCAGGAACTCGGCGCGCTCCGCGCCCTGCGGGTCAGGCGCATCGGCCGTCACCGGATCCAGCTGCACTTCGAAGCAGCCGCCGCCCATGCCGAGTTCCTCGATCAAAGCGGTGGTCGCACGCGACAGCGCTTTGGCGGTCTTCGCACGCGCCTTCGACAGCCGCCCCGCGGCGTCGCACCATCCGGACTGCGCTATGGCGATCTCGGTATCCAGCACCGCCAGCCGCTCGCCGGCGTGTTCCAGCGCGTCGCGTTCGGCGGCCAGCGCGTCGCGGTGGCCGCCAAGCCCAGCGGGCGTGACCCGGTGTTTGCGGCCCAGCTCGTGCAGACGGCCGAGGCGGCGCTCGACCTCGTCGAACTGGGCCGGATCGACGTCGAGGTCGGCGCGGATGCGGTCGAGCAGCGCCGCGGCCTCATCAACCTGGATCGCGGCGATGTCGAGCATGGCGTCGACCTCGGCCAGCCGCGGTTCGTGCGCCTGCAGCCGGCCCAGCGTTCCGCGCAGCCGCTGCAGGACGATCGGCAGTGCGGTTGGCTCGTCGCCCGCCAGCGCAAGCAGGCCTTCGTCGCAGGCCGAGATCAGCCCGGCGGCGTGCGACTGCCTGCGGTGCGCGGCATCGAGTTCGGCGATCGACTCCGGTTCCAGCGACTCGCGCTCCAGCTCGGTCAGCTGGTGTGCCAGCCAGTCACGCCGGTCGCTGGCGTTACCGGCGCCCGACAGCTGCTGATGCTCGCGCAGCAGCGACGCCCATTGGGCCGCGGCGTCGCGCACCGCGGCCAGCGGCGCATCATGGCGCCCGAAGGCGTCCAGCAACGCCAGTTGGCTCGGCCGTGACAGCAGCGCCTGATGCTCGTGCTGGCCATGGATCCCGACCAGCAGGCCGGCGAGCTCGGCCAGCTGAGACAGCGTCGCCGGGCGGCCGTTGATCCACGCGCGCGAACCGCCGTCGGCGCGCAGCGTGCGCCGCAGCTGGCAGCCATCGCCATCGTCGAACTCCTGCGCCTGCAGCCAATCGGCGGCGCGCGGCGCCGTCGCCAGGTCGAACTCGGCGTCGAGTTCGGCGCGGGTGGCGCCGTGGCGGACCATGCCGCTGTCGGCGCGCACGCCCGAAAGGAACCCCAGCGCATCGACCAGCAGCGACTTGCCGGCGCCGGTCTCGCCGGAGATGACGGTCATGCCGGTGCCGAACACGAGTTCGGTCTGGGTCACGACGGCGAAATCCTTGATCGACAGGCGTCTGAGCATGGGCGCGATTGTGGCGTGGGGCGGGCGAAGGTGCCATCGACGCGTCGCGCCGCCTGCGACGCGCTGCTTGCGACTTGCGCGGCGCGCCCGTATACCGCCCGCATGGCCCAACGCTCACGCCGCAGTTCCGACGACCCGCTGGACCCGCGGGCACGCCAGCTGCTGCGGACGCTGATCGCCCGCCACATCCGCGACGGCGAGCCGGTCGGCTCGCAGACGCTCGCGCGGCACGCGGGCCTCGACGTCAGCCCGGCGACGATCCGCAACATCCTCGCCGACCTCGAGGAGATCGGCCTGCTGTCGACCCCCCACACGTCGGCGGGGCGGATCCCCACGCCACAGGGCTACCGGGTCTTCGTCGACTCGCTGCTGCAGCTGAAGCCGCTGCCGGAGGCCGATGCGGCGCGGCTGCGCAACGAGCTGCCGTCGGGCAGCGGTACCCAGAGCCTGCTCGACAGCGCGTCGGAGCTGGTGTCGGCAATGACCCACTTCGTGGGCGTGGTCAGCGTGCCGCGGCGCGAGCAGTTCGCGTTCCGGCAGATCGATTTCCTGCCGCTGGACGGCCAGCGGGTGATGGCGATCGTGGTCTTCGCCGACAACGAGGTGCAGAACCGCATCGTGCAGACCCGGCGGCCTTACGACCCCTCCGAGCTCGAGCGCGTCGCCAACTACCTCAACGCGCACTTCGCCGGCCGCGCGCTGTCGGAGATACGCGCCACGCTGCTGCACGACATGCGCGCCGCGCGCAGCGAGATGGAGTCGCTGCTGTCGCAGACCGTGGAGCTGGCCGAGCAGGTGCTCGCGCCCGACGGCGACGACATGGTGGTGGCCGGGCAGACGAGGCTGATCGGCGTACAGGACCTGTCCGACCTCGACCGGCTGCGCGAGCTGTTCGAGGCGTTCGCGCGCAAGCGGGAGATCCTGCAGCTGCTGGAGCGCACGGTGAAGGCGCCTGGCGTGCGCATCTTCATCGGCGAGGAGACCGGGCTGGCGCCGATGGACGGCATGTCGCTGGTGACCGCCCCCTATGGGGCGGGCGGGCAGGTGCTCGGGGTGCTTGGGGTCATCGGCCCGACGCGGATGGCCTACGACCGGGTGATCCCGGTGGTCCGGGCTGCCGCGGACGTGCTCGGTGCCGCCTTGAATCCGGACCGCACAGCCCCATAGGTGTGCGGTCGGCGGCCTGACGCCCGCCATGGATCCCACGCGATGAGCAACGAACCCCATCCCGGCGTGCACGACGGCGACGCGACCGACCCGTCCCAGTCCGACGACCTCGTGGAGCGCCTGCAGGCGGAGCTCGAGCAGCTGCGGGCGCACTCGCTGGTCGAGCGCGCCGACCTCGAGAACCAGCGCAAGCGGCTGGAGCGCGACGTACGCAACGCATGCCGCTTCGCCAACAAGCAGCTGCTCGGTGACCTGCTGCCGGTGATGGACGGCATGGAGGCGGCGCTGGCGACCGCCGACGCCACCGACCCGCTGCGCGACGGCGTGGTGCTGACGCTGCGCGAGCTCAACCGCGTCGCGGAGAACAATGGCCTGGTTGAAATCGCACCCGGCGCGGGCGATGCCTTCAACCCCGACCACCACCAGGCGATGAGCATCGTCGACGTCGAAGGCGTCGCACCCGGCGCGGTGGCGCAGACGTTCCAGAAGGGCTACCTGCTCAACGAGCAGCTGTTGCGCCCGGCGATGGTTGCCGTCGCCCGCAGCGAGTAGCCGCGTCACGCCTCGGGACCGCGCACGGCTTGAAGTGACGCGCCACGGCCCCAGATCACGCTCATTGGCGGCAGTGCCGCCCACCCCTTGACCAGATTCGACGAGGAACCACCATGGCTAAGATCATCGGCATCGACCTGGGCACGACCAATTCGTGCGTCGCGATCATGGAAGGCGGCAAAGCCCGCGTGATCGAGAACAGCGAGGGCGACCGCACCACGCCGTCGATCGTCGCCTATACCAAGGATGGCGAGGTGCTGGTAGGCGCCAGCGCCAAGCGCCAGGCGGTCACCAACCCGAAGAACACCTTCTACGCCGTCAAGCGACTGATCGGGCGCAAGTTCACCGACGCGGAGGTCAAGAAGGACCTCGACCTGGTGTCCTACGGCATCGTCGAGCACGACAACGGCGATGCCTGGGTGCAGACCAGCGACGGCCGCAAGCTGTCGGCGCAGGAAGTGTCCGCGCGCATCCTCGAGAAGATGAAGAAGACCGCCGAGGACTACCTGGGCGAGAAGGTCACCGAAGCCGTGATCACCGTGCCCGCGTACTTCAACGACTCGCAGCGCCAGGCGACCAAGGACGCCGGCAGGATCGCGGGCCTGGATGTCAAGCGCATCATCAACGAGCCGACGGCCGCCGCGCTGGCCTATGGCCTCGACAAGGACGGCGGCGACCGAAAGATCGCCGTATACGACCTGGGTGGCGGCACCTTCGACGTGTCGATCATCGAGATCGCCAACGTCGACGGCGAGAAGCAGTTCGAGGTACTTGCCACCAACGGCGATACCTTCCTTGGCGGCGAGGACTTCGACAAGCGCGTCATCGACTACCTGGTGGAGGAGTTCAACAAGGATTCCGGCATCGACCTGCGCAAGGATCCGCTGGCGCTGCAGCGCCTGAAGGACGCGGCTGAGCGTGCCAAGATCGAGCTGTCGTCGGCGCAGCACACCGAGGTCAACCTGCCGTACGTCACCGCGGACGCGTCGGGCCCGAAGCACCTCAACATCAAGCTGACGCGGGCCAAGCTCGAGTCGCTTGTCGAGGACCTGGTCAAGAAGACCATCGAGCCCTGCCGCATCGCGCTCAACGACGCCGGCCTTCGCGGCAGCGACATCGGCGAGGTGATCCTGGTCGGTGGCCAGACGCGCATGCCCAAGGTGCAGGCCGCGGTCGCGGAGTTCTTCGGCAAGGAGCCGCGCAAGGACGTCAACCCGGACGAGGCGGTGGCGATCGGCGCCGCGGTGCAGGGCGGCGTGCTGGCCGGTGACGTCAAGGACGTGCTGCTGCTCGACGTGACCCCGCTGTCGCTCGGCATCGAGACCCTGGGCGGTGTGTTCACCAAGATCATCGAGAAGAACACCACCATCCCGACCAAGGCCTCGCAGACGTTCTCCACCGCCGAGGACAACCAGTCCGCGGTGACGGTGCACGTGCTGCAGGGCGAGCGCGAGCAGGCCCGTTACAACAAGTCGCTGGCCAAGTTCGACCTCACCGGCATCGACGGCGCGCCGCGCGGCATGCCGCAGGTGGAGGTGTCGTTCGACATCGACGCCAACGGCATCCTTCACGTCTCGGCCAAGGACAAGAAGACCAACAAGGAGCAGAAGGTCGAGATCAAGGCCGGCTCCGGCCTGTCGGACGACGAGATCCAGCGGATGGTCGCCGACGCCGAGGCGCACCGGGACGAGGACCGCAAGTTCCACGACCTCGTCGGGGCGCGCAACCAGGCCGATGCGCTGGTTCACGGCGCGCGGACCGCGATCAAGGACAACGGCGACAAGGTGCCGGGTGACCTCATCGGCCGCGTCGAGGGCGCCATCGCCGAGGTCGAGACGGCGATGAAGGGCGACGACAAGGCACAGATCGAGGCCAAGACCAAGTCGCTGGAAGAGGCAGCGCAGGCGCTGTTCGCGGCCGCCGCGGCGGCCGGACAACCGGCGGGCGAAGGTGGTGGCGACGACGGCGCGGACGGCAAGGCGGGCGATGACGTGGTGGACGCCGAGTTCACCGAGGTCAAGGACGACGACAAGCCGAAGGGCTGAGTGGTCGCCGGTGGAACGCGATGACCGGGCGCCGTGGCAGCGTGAATCCCGCTGC
>LXQJ01000033.1:44803-75253 GCA_001683895.1 Luteimonas sp. ANT-B3E
AGCGTGACTACTACGAGGTGCTGGGCGTCGCCCGCGGCGCCAGCGACGAGGACATCAAGAAGGCATATCGCCGCTCGGCGATGAAGCACCACCCTGACCGCAACCCCGACGACAAGTCCGCCGAGGCTGCGTTCAAGGAGTGCAAGGAGGCCTACGAGGTGCTGTCGGACGGCGGCAAGCGGCGCATGTACGACCAGCACGGCCACGCGGCGTTCGAACACGGGATGGGCGGCGGCAACGCGGCCCCGGGCGCGGCCGACATGGGCGACATCTTCGGCGACATATTCGGCAACATCTTCGGAGGCGCCGGCGGTGGCCGCGGGCCGCGGCGTGGTGCTGACGTCGGCTACGTGATGGAGCTGGACCTCGAGGAGGCGGTGGCCGGGGTCGAGAAGCGCATCGAGCTGCCCACGCTCGCCGAGTGCGCCCCGTGTCGTGGTACCGGGTCCGAGGACGGCAAGCTCGAGACCTGCGACACGTGCCAGGGTCGCGGGCAGGTGCGCTTCCAGCGCGGCATCTTCTCGATGCAGCAGCCGTGCCCGCACTGCCAGGGACGCGGCAAGACGTTCCGGACGCCGTGCCGCGAATGCCACGGCAACGGACGCGTCGAAGAAGAGAAGGTGCTGTCGGTGAAGATCCCGCCCGGGGTCGACAGCGGCGACCGGATCCGGCTGTCGGGCGAGGGCGAAGCGGGCCCCGCGGGTTCCACGCCCGGTGACCTGTACGTCGAGGTGCGGGTGCGCGCACATGCGATCTTCGAGCGCGACGGCGACGACCTGCACTGCGAGGTGCCGATCCGCATTTCACAGGCGGCGCTCGGCGACAGCGTGCGCGTGCCCACGCTGGGCGGCGAGGCCGAGATCCGGATCCCCGCGGAGACCCAGACCGGCAAGGTCTTCCGCCTGCGCGACAAGGGCGTCAAGTCGGTGCGCAGCCGTGGCGTCGGTGACCTGTACTGCAAGGCGGTAGTGGAGACGCCGGTCAACCTGACCTCCGACCAGCGTCGACTGCTGGAAGAGTTCGAAGCCACGTTCAACAGCGACAACGCGCGCCGGCATTCGCCGCGCTCCAGCACGTTTGTCGATGGAGTGAAGGGCTTCTGGGAGCGGATGACGGGCTGATTGGCGGTACGCCTGGGCGCGCTGCCGCGAGCGTCCGGGGCGTCGCCGTCGGCTACCGGTCAACGAGACTCCCGCGCCGCTGCTCGCGGCGCCCCGCGGGTGAATCGTCTGGACAGTAGGACGGGTGTTGCGCAAGCCCGGTCCGTGCGCGCGTACCGATCGACGGACGACACCTCCACTTCCCGCAGCGGTGCGCTACGCGTCCCCGGCCTTGCGTCGCGTGTCCCGCTGCCGGTAGCGTGCCGCGATGACGACGCCCGCGACCCGCCTGCTGATCCACGGTGCCTCCGGTCGGATGGGGCACACGCTATTGCGCCTGTGCCGCGACGAACCGGCACCCGGCTGCACGGTGGTCGCCGCCGTTTCGCGCCGCGTCGCGCAGCGCGTGGTCGACGGCGTGCCGCAGTTCAGCGCCCACGAGATCGCTGGCGTACCTCCATTCGACGTCGCCATCGATTTCAGCCTGCCGGCGGGTTTGGAAACGGTCGCCACGCTGTGCGCTGCGCGTAGCGCCGGGCTGGTGTCTGGCACCACCGGTCTCGACGACGCGCAGCGGCAGTCGTTGGAGGCAGCGTCCCGACGCGTGCCGGTGATCTGGGCCGCCAACTTCAGCATTGGCGCCGCCGTGCTCGCAGACCTCGTCGCGCGCGCGGCGCCGGCGCTGCATGGCTGGGACTGCGACATCGTCGAGCAGCACCATGTCCACAAGCGCGACGCGCCGTCGGGAACTGCACTGTCGTTGGGGAAGGCCGCCGAGTCCGGTGGCGCCATTCCGCGCCACGCCAGCCTCCGCGCGGGGGACATCGTCGGCGAGCACACCGTGCAGTTCGCGACCGCGGGCGAGCGCATCGAGCTGATCCACCGCGCCACCAGCCGCGATGTCTTCGCCCGTGGCGCGATCGCCGCCGCATCGCGGCTGCATGGCCGCGCGCCAGGCCACTACGCGCTGCGCGACCTGCTCTTCGACCCTGCCTGACCGCCCGCCGTTCCATTTCGCGGCGTCGATCCGTACAATTCCCGCTCGCCTGATTCCCACGCCCCGGACCGGTCCACGCCGCCCCGGTGGCTTTCTGCAACCCGACGTAGGCGAAGCCCGTGACCGACCCTGCAATCCTCGTCCTCGAAGACGGCACCGTGTTCGAGGGTCTTTCCGTGGGTGCCCCCGGGCTGTCCGTTGGCGAAGTGGTGTTCAACACCGCGATGACCGGCTACCAGGAAGTCCTTACCGATCCCTCCTACGCCCGCCAGCTGGTGACGCTGACCTACCCGCACATCGGCAACACCGGCTGCAACGGCGCCGACGACGAGTCGGCGCGTGCGTGGGCCGCCGGGTTGATCGTGCGTGACGTGCCGGGGCGTCCCAGCAGCTGGCGCAGCGAAGCCTCGCTGCCGGAGTGGCTGCGGGCGCACGGCGTGGTCGCGATCTGCGACATCGACACCCGCCGCCTCACGCGCCTGCTGCGCGACCGCGGCGCGCAGAACGGCGCGCTCATGGCCGGCGATGTCGACGTCGATCAGGCGCTCGAAGCGGCGCGCAAGTTCCCCGGCCTCAAGGGCATGGACCTGGCGCGCGAGGTCAGCACCCGCGAGGCCTACCAGTGGCGCAGAGGCCTGATCGACATCGACAGCGGCACCGCGCTGCAGCCCGAAGCGCGTTTCGACGTGGTCGTCTACGACTACGGCATCAAGCACAACATCCTGCGCATGCTCGCCCAGCGCGGCTGCCGGCTGACCGTGGTCCCGGCGCAGACGCCAGTCGCCGATGTGATGGCGATGGCGCCGGACGGCGTCCTGCTTGCCAATGGGCCAGGCGACCCGGCGCCGTGCGACTACGCGATCGCGGCGATCGGCGAACTCCTCGCACGCCGCGTCCCGCTGTTCGGCATCTGCCTCGGCCACCAGCTGCTGGGGCTGGCCGCCGGCGCACGCACGCTGAAGATGAAGTTCGGCCACCACGGCGCCAACCACCCGGTGATCGACCTCGACAGTGGCCGGGTGATGATCACCTCGCAGAACCACGGCTTCGCGATCGACGAGTCGACGCTGCCGGGTAACGTGCGCGTGACCCATCGTTCGCTGTTCGACGGCAGCAACCAGGGTATCGCGCTCCACGATGCGCCCGCTTTCTCGTTCCAGGGACATCCGGAGGCCAGCCCGGGTCCGCACGACGTCGCGCCGCTGTTCGACCGTTTCGTGGCGTCCATGACCGATACCCGCGCAGGGGCGTGCTGACATGCCGAAGCGTTCCGACCTCAAGACCATCCTGATCATCGGCGCCGGCCCGATCGTCATCGGCCAAGCCTGCGAATTCGACTATTCCGGCGCGCAGGCCTGCAAGGCGCTGCGCGAAGAGGGCTTCCGGGTGGTGCTGGTCAACTCCAACCCGGCGACGATCATGACCGACCCGGACATGGCCGATGCGATCTACGTCGAGCCGATCAACTGGCAGACGGTCGAGAAGATCATCGCCAAGGAGCGCCCCGACGCGCTGCTGCCCACGATGGGTGGGCAGACGGCGCTGAACTGCGCGCTCGATCTGGCAGACCACGGCGTCCTGGACAAGTATGGCGTCGAGCTGATCGGCGCCAGGCGCGAGGCCATCATGATGGCCGAGGACCGCGAGCTTTTCCGCGTGGCGATGGGCGAGATCGGCCTCGAATGCCCCAAGGCGGCGGTCGCGCGCAGCTTCGAACAGGCGGTCGAGATCCAGGCCACGGTCGGCTACCCGACCATCATCCGTCCCAGCTTCACCCTTGGCGGCAGCGGCGGCGGAATCGCCTACAACCGCGAGGAGTTCGAGGACATCGTCAAGCGCGGCCTCGAGCTGTCGCCGACCAGCGAGGTGCTGGTTGAGGAATCCGTGCTGGGCTGGAAGGAGTTCGAGATGGAGGTGGTTCGCGACACCGCGGACAACTGCATCATCGTGTGCTCGATCGAGAACCTGGACCCGATGGGCGTGCACACCGGCGACTCGATCACCGTGGCGCCGGCGCAGACGCTAACCGACAAGGAATACCAGCGCCTGCGCGATGCCTCGATCGCGGTGCTGCGCAAGATCGGCGTCGACACCGGCGGCTCCAACGTGCAGTTCGGCATCAACGCCGTGGACGGGCGCGTGGTGGTGATCGAGATGAACCCCCGGGTGTCGCGCAGCTCGGCGCTGGCGTCGAAGGCGACCGGCTTCCCGATCGCCAAGATCGCCGCCAAGTTGGCCGTCGGCTACACGCTCGACGAGCTGCGCAACGACATCACCGGCGGCCTGACGCCGGCGTCGTTCGAACCGGCGATCGACTACGTGGTCACCAAGATCCCGCGGTTCGCGTTCGAGAAGTTCCCTCAGGCGGATTCCCGGCTGACGACGCAGATGAAGTCGGTCGGCGAGGTGATGGCGTTTGGCCGCACGTTCCAGGAATCGCTGCAGAAGGCGCTGCGCGGGCTGGAGACCGGCAAGTCGGGCCTCGACCCGACCGGCCTCGACCTGGACGCCGACGACGACCTCGTCACCCTGCGGCGAGAAGTCAAGGAAGCCGGCCCCGAGCGCATCTTCTACCTCGCCGACGCATTCCGCGCCGGCATGTCGGTGGCCGACGTGCACGCGCTGTCGTTCGTGGACCCGTGGTTCCTCGACCAGATCGAGGAGATCGTGGCCGCGGAGCAGGCCCTCGCCGGTGACGGCATCGCCGCGCTCGACCGGCCGCGGCTGCGGGCGCTGAAGCGGCAGGGCTTTTCCGACATGCGCATCGCGGCGCTGGTGGGCACCGACGAGGCCGCCGTGCGCGCGCTGCGCCATGCGCACGGGCTGCGCCCGGTATACAAGCGCGTCGACTCCTGCGCCGCCGAGTTCGCCACCGACACCGCGTACCTGTATTCCACCTACGAGGACGAGTGCGAGGCGCAGCCGACGGACCGGCGCAAGATCATGGTGCTCGGCGGCGGGCCCAACCGCATCGGGCAGGGCATCGAGTTCGACTACTGCTGCGTGCACGCCGCGCTGGCGCTGCGCGAAGACGGGTTCGAGACCATCATGGTCAACTGCAATCCGGAGACCGTGTCGACCGACTACGACACGTCCGACCGGCTGTATTTCGAATCGCTCACGCTCGAGGACGTGCTGGAGATCGTCGCGATCGAGAAGCCCTGGGGCGTGATCGTGCAGTACGGCGGGCAGACGCCGCTCAAGCTGGCGCGCGCGCTGGAGGCCAACGGGGTGCCGATCATCGGCACGTCGCCGGAGTCGATCGACCTCGCCGAGGACCGCGAGCGCTTCCAGCAGCTGGTGGAGCGGCTGGGCCTGAAGCAGCCACCCAACCGCACCGCGCGCACGCCCGACGAAGCGCTGGTGCTGGCACGCGAGATCGGCTACCCGCTGGTGGTGCGCCCGAGCTACGTGCTGGGCGGCCGCGCGATGGAGGTGGTGCACGCCGACGCCGACCTGGCGCGCTACATGCGCAACGCGGTCAAGGTGTCGCACGATTCACCGGTGCTGCTGGACCGGTTCCTCGACAACGCGGTCGAGGTCGACATCGACGTCATCGCCGACGCCACCGGCGCGGTGTTCATCGGCGGCCTGATGGAACACATCGAGGAGGCGGGCGTGCATTCGGGCGACTCGTCGTGCTCGCTGCCGCCGTACTCGCTGTCGGCCGAGGTGCAGTCCGAGCTGCGCGCGCAGGTGGTGGCCTTGGCGCGCGAGCTGCGCGTCGTCGGCTTGATGAACACCCAGTTCGCGGTGCAGGTCGACGCCGACGGCCGCGACGTCGTTTTCCTGCTCGAGGTCAATCCGCGCGCGTCGCGCACGGTGCCGTTCGTGTCGAAGGCGATCGGGCTGCCGCTGGCGAAGATCGCCGCGCGCTGCATGGCCGGCCGCACGCTGGCGGAGCAAGGCGCGACGACCGAGATCGTGCCGCACTACCACTCGGTCAAGGAGGCGATCTTTCCTTTCGCCAAGTTCCAGGGTGTCGACCCGATCCTCGGTCCGGAAATGCGCTCCACCGGCGAGGTCATGGGCGTGGGCCGCAGCTTCGGCGCGGCGTTCGCGCGCGCCCAGGAAGCCGCCGGCATCAAGGCGCCGCCGGCGACCGGCAAGGCCTTCATCTCCGTGCGTGACCCGGACAAGCAGCGCGTGCTGCCCGTGGCGCAGGAGCTCGTCGCGGCGGGCTACGGCATCGTCGCCACCGAGGGCACCGCGCGCTGGCTGCGCGACCACGACATCGCCTGCGATCAGGTCAACAAGGTCATCGAGGGCCGCCCACACGTGGTCGACCTGATCAAGAACGGCGAGATCGCGTACATCGTCAACACCACCGAGGGCAAGCAGGCGATCGCGGACTCGTTCTCGATCCGGCGCGAGGCGCTGCAGCACCGCGTCACGTACTCGACCACCATTGCCGGCGCCAGGGCGTTGCTGCATTCTCTGCCGTACCGCGGCACCGGTCCGGTCTGGGCCCTCCACGAGCTCCACGAGGAACTGAAGAACACGCCATGAGACCACCCCTGACCATGCAGGGCGCGCAGCGCCTGCGCGCGGAGCTCGACCAGCTCAAGTCCGTGCAGCGGCCCGCCGTGATCCACGCGATCGCCGAAGCGCGCGCGCACGGCGACCTGAAGGAGAACGCGGAGTACCACGCCGCGCGCGACCAGCAGAGCTTCATCGAGGGCCGGATCAAGCAGCTCGAGTCCGAGCTCTCGCATGCACAGGTGATCGACATCCGCGCGCTGAACGCGGGCAAGAAGGTCGTGTTCGGCGCGACCGTGGTGCTTGCCGACGCCGACACCGCCGAAGAGAAGCGCTACCAGATCGTCGGCGACCTCGAGGCCGACATCAAGCTGGGCCTGATCGCGATCTCGTCGCCGGTGGCGCGCGCGCTGATCGGCAAGCACGAAGGCGACACGGCCACCATCGAGGCGCCGGCTGGCATCAGCGAGTACGACATCGTCTCCGTCAGCTACGACGCCTGACCGCGGGCAATGGCCCGCATCACCTTCCTGTTGCCCGACCCGGCGCGCTTCGGCGCGCAGCGGCTGCCGGTCGCGAGTGCGTCCGCGCTGGGACGTGGCACGCGGTTGCGGCAGGGTGTACCAGGCCGCAGGGCGCAGCTGCTGCGCCACGTCGACCTCCCGGGCAGTGGCTGGCCGGTGGCGGCGCTGTCGCGACAGGCCGACGCCGGCGACGCCGGGGATCATCGCTGGCTGCTGCTGGAGCCCGCATGGCTGAGGCCGGACATCAACGGCGTGCGGCTGATGGCCTATGGCGCGTCGATGTGCGTCGACGAGGACGATGCCGATGCGCTGCTCCCGGCACTGCGCCCGCTGTTCGGTGACGCCGGGATGACGTTCGACGCGACGTCACAGGGACGCTGGTACGTGCGCTGCGGCTCCGGCGCCACGCTGCCGGAGTTTGTCGATCCCGGCGACGCACTGGGCGGCGACCTCGGCGAGGTGACGCAGGCCATTGAAGGCGACAGCCCGCACGCCCGACGCTGGCGCACGCTGCTCAGCGAGGCGCAGATCGTGCTCCACAACCATCCGCGCACCGCCGACCGCGCCGCGCGTGGCCTGCCGCAGTTCAACGCACTGTGGCCCTGGGGCGGCGGCAGCCTGCCGCCTGTCGCGAGCGGCCGCACGATGGCGCACGCGCACGTGCTGACCGCCGACGCGGTGGTGCGGGCGCTGGTGGCGGGGCGGGCGACGGTCGGTGCGCTGCCCGACGCGCTGGAGCACGCGGACAGCGACGTCCTGGTCGACCTGGATGCGCTGCGGGACCTTGCGCTGCTCGACGATCGGTGGCTACAGCCTGCGCTTGCAGCGCTGTCATCGGGCCGGGTCGCATCGCTGCTGCTGGACCGCGGCGATGGCCACGCGACCGAACTCCGGCGCTGGCACCGGCTCCGCGCCTGGCGGCGCCCCCGCCCGCGTCTCGGGGAATGAGCGTGGTGCGCAGCATCCGCCGCCGCGAGGCGCTCGTCGGCGCCGGCTGGCCCGCGCAGGTGACGCCACTGCTGCGACGGATCTACGCCGCGCGCGGGGCCCACGACGAAGCCAGTGCGCAGCCGCGCCTTGCGCAGCTGCTGCCGCCCGACGCGCTGTCGGGCATCGACGACGCGGTGGCGATGCTGGCGGATGCGATCGCCCGCGACGCACACATCATGGTGGTGGGCGACTTCGACTGCGACGGCGCCACTGCCTGTGCGGTCGCGGTGCGCGGGCTGCGCATGCTGGGCGCAATGCGGGTGTCACACGCGGTCCCCAACCGCATGGTGCACGGATACGGCCTGTCGCCGCTGCTGGTGCAGGAGCTGGCGCCGCTGCGGCCGGACCTGCTGCTGACGGTGGACCACGGCATTGCGTGCCATGCGGGGATCGCGGCGGCCAAGGCGCAGGGATGGCGCGTGCTGGTCACCGACCACCACCTCCCCGGAGAGCAACTGCCGCCGGCCGACGCGATCGTCAATCCCAACCAGCGCGGGGATGGCTTCGCGTGCAAGTCGCTGGCGGGCGTCGGCGTCATCTTCTACGTGTTGCTGGCGCTGCGCCGGCACCTTCGCGCACTGGCGCCCGCCGCGACCGGCGACAGCCACGAGGCCCGCGTCCCGCACGCGGCGGCATCGGCGGATCTCACGCGCCTGCTCGACCTCGTCGCGGTCGGCACCATCGCCGACCTGGTCATGCTGGACACCACCAACCGCTCCCTCGTCGCCGCGGGGCTGCGCCAGCTGCGCGAAGGTCGGGGCTGTGCCGGGCTCCAGGCACTCATCACCGTGGCGGGACGTGACCCCGCGCGCCTGACGGCCAGCGACATCGGCTTCGCGGTGGCGCCGCGGCTCAATGCCGCCGGTCGGCTCGAGGACATGGCGCTGGGCATCCATTGCCTGCTGACCGACGAGCCCGCGGAGGCACACGTGCTGGCGGCAAGGCTGCACGCGATCAACGCCGAACGCCGCGGAGTGCAGCAGGCGATGGTCGATGAAGCCGAGGCGGCCCTGGCCCTTCGCGTCGTTCCGACGCCGGACGATGCGGCCGGTGTCTGCCTGTTCGACCCCGACTGGCATCCGGGCGTCATCGGTCTGGTGGCGTCCCGGCTGAAGGAGCGGCTGCATCGCCCGGTGGTGGCGTTCGCGCCGGCGGAACCCGGCAGCGTGACGCTGCGCGGCTCCGCGCGGTCGATCCCGGGCTTCCACGTGCGCGACGCGCTGGCCGTGGTCGACAGCCTGCATCCCGGGCTCATCGACCGCTTCGGCGGGCATGCGATGGCCGCGGGCCTCAGCCTGCCGCGCGAGCGCCTGGCCGAATTCGAGGCCGCGTTCGACGCGTGTACCCGGGCAACGCTGCCGGTAGGCCTGCTCGCGGCCGAGATCGCCAGTGACGGCGCGCTGCACGTCGACGAGTTCGACCACGCGCACGCCTGCGCCCTGCGCGATGGCGGGCCATGGGGGCAGGGCTTCCCGGAGCCGCAGTTCGACGGCGAGTTCGACGTCATTGCCTGGCGCGTGGTCGGCGAGCGCCACCTCAAGCTGGAGCTGGGGCAGCCCGGGTTGCGACTGAACGCGATCGAGTTTGGCGGCTGGGCCGGCGAGCCACCACCGCCCCGGGTCCGCGTCGTCTACCGCCTCGAGGCGGACCTCTATCGGGGCGGCAGCGCCGTGCAGCTGGTGGTGGTGCATCGGGAACACGCTCCGGACGCCGTGCCCTGCCGCCCGGCCTGAGCCCGATGCAGACGCGGGGCGCTGGCACCGGTGGTGGTGGTGGCGGCAGGGGATCGATCAATGGTGCGGAAATACTTCACTGACTCTGCGAGAGACACTGCTTTTCGTGATCCTGTAGGACCAGCATCATTGCCGGCAGGATCCGTCGCCCGATCGTGCAGGCGCGCGCCCGCCCGGCCAAATCGCAGCGCCACACCCGCAGTCCATCGCAGCATCGCCCCATAAGCGCTTTCCGACCGGCCGAATCACGACGCCATGAGCCGATGCGAGCCACATCCAGCAGCCTCGATCCCCGAGATCGGGGGACCGTCGCCTGGTGCGAACGGCTACAGGGGCCGGGCCGTCGCCTTGCTCACCCAGCATGGAAAGGAGCAGGTGATTGCATCTGTGCTTGGTCCTGCGCTGGGCTGCAGGGTCGAGCGCGTGGGTGGGTACGACACAGATCTGCGGGGCACGTTCACGCGCGACGTCCCGCGCGCCGGCACGCAGATCGAGGCGGCGCGCAAGAAGGCGCGTCTCGGCATGGAACTCGCCGGCTTGCCGCTCGGGCTCGCCAGCGAGGGTTCGTTCGGACCGGACCCGATGGCGGGCATGTTCCCCTGGAACGGGGAGTTGCTGCTCTGGATCGACGACGTGCACTGCCTGGAAGTCGTCGCGATGGCGCAGGGCAAGGCGAACTTCTCCCATCTGCGGGCGAGGGACTGGACGGCCGCCGAAGCTTTCGCCCGGCAATGCGGATTTCCAGGACAGCACCTGGTGCTGCGTCCGGAGGGGGAGCGCGACTCGTGCATCCGCAAGGGAATCTGCTCCTGGGCGGAGCTCAAGGCCGGCTTCACCTGGGCAGTGGAGCGATCCGCAAGCGGCGTGGTGTTTCTGGAGACCGACGTGCGCGCCCATGCCAATCCCACGCGACTGGAAAACATCGGCCTCGCCGCCGAGGATCTCGCCACGAAACTCCTTTGCGCATGCCCGGCATGCGGGGCACCCGGGTTCTGGATCATCGAGCGCGTGCCGGGCCTGCCCTGCGAGGACTGCGGCGCACCGACCAGGGAGCCGCATGCCGATGTACTGGGCTGCGTGAAGTGCCCGCATCGCGTGACCCGCGAACGCACCAGCACGACCACCGCCAGTGCTGAGCGCTGCGACCATTGCAACCCCTGACCTTTCGCCACCGAGGATCGCTTCATGCCATGTCCCGCCTGCAGCCAGATGAGCCTGTCGCCAGGATCCCGCGGTGACCGCCACAGCGGGCGGCGCTGCAGGCCGTATGACGACGCACGACACGCCGGGCGGCCCCGGTGTCCAGCAGCGAGAGCCGTCGTGCGTTCGAACGGCATGTCGCCGGCAGGACACCGGCTCTGATGCGCGGCGTGTTCATTACCGGCACCGACACCGGTATCGGCAAGACCCGGGTCGGCGCAGCGCTGGCCCGGCTTCTGACCGCGCGCGGGCTCCGCGTGCGGGCGCGCAAGCCGGTGGAGTCGGGCTGTGCGGCGGGACCCGACGGCCTGCTGCCACGGGACGCGGCGCTGTTGCGCGAAGCGGCGGGTCGCAGCGAGCCGCTCGAAAGCATTTGCCGCCACCGACTGCAGGCGCCGATCTCTCCCGAACGTGCAGCGGAGATGGAAGGCATCGCCCTGGACCTGGGCCAGCTGCATGCTGCGTGCCTGGTCGACGTGCGGAATGACGATTTCCTGCTGGTGGAAGGCGCCGGTGGCTTCTATTCGCCGCTGGCCCGCGGCGTGCTCAATGCCGACCTGGCCGGCGGGCTGGGCTTGCCGGTGCTGGTGGTCGCAGCCGACCGGCTCGGCACCCTGAACCACACGCTGCTGACCGTCGAGGCCGTGCGCATGCGGGGGCTCGCAGTGGCCGGCCTGGTCCTGAACCAGCCGGTACCGCAGATGGACCCGCAGATGGACAACGCGGAAGACCTGGAGCGGTGGCTGCAGATACCCGTGCTGCGGCTGCCGCACGGCTCCGGTGACGGGGGCGCAGCTTGGCAATGGGAGGCTGCGGCGCTTGCGCCTCTGGCCGACGGCTGGTTCTAAGGCGTCAACTTGAACAGGCCCGGCGCATGAACCGTCTGCCCGCATCCTCGTCTGGCGTGGATCAGGCCGCCGCCGTGCTGCGCGCGGGCGGACTGGTCGCGTTCCCCACGGAAACGGTCTACGGTCTCGGCGCCGATGCCCGCAACGTGGAGGCGGTCACGCGGGTTTTCGCGGTCAAGGGGCGGCCCGCCGATCACCCGCTCATCGTGCATCTGGCGGACGCCGCACAGCTGACCGGCTGGGCGCGGGACATTCCAGAGACCGCCTGGCGACTGGCGGAAGCGTTCTGGCCGGGGCCGCTCACGCTGGTGCTGCCGCGGCTGGCCGGTGTGCCGGACGTGGTGACCGGCGGCCTCGACACAGTCGCCCTGCGGGTGCCCGGCCATCCCGTGGCCCTGGCGCTGCTGGCGGCATTCGGCGATGGCATCGCGGGGCCATCGGCCAACCGCCATGGTCGGGTGAGTCCAACCTCGGCCGGGGACGTGCGCGAAGAGCTCGGAGCCGATGTGGACATGGTGCTGGACGGTGGGCGCTGCGAGATCGGCATCGAGTCCACGATCGTCGATCTTTCGACGACGAAGCCCCGGCTCCTGCGCCCGGGCGCGATCACCGGACGGGCGTTGAACCGGGTATTGCGGAGTCCCCTGGCGAAGGCCAATGCCGCCGTGCGCTGCCCGGGAAACATGCCATCGCATTACGCGCCCCGGGCGCACGTGATCCTGGCGTCGCCCGATGACGTCGGCCAGCGGATCGATGAGTGGCACCGGGGCGGGCAGCGGGTGGGCGTGCTGGCGTCGCGTCGGCCCGCCGGGCTGGCTGAAGACGTGACGTGGCTGCGCTTCACCGGAAACATGCGCGAGCAGGCGCGCGAGCTCTATCACCGCCTGCGCCAGGCAGACCACCTCGGCCTGCAGGTGCTGGTGGCGGTGATGCCGCGCGACGTCGGGCTTGGCCACGCCTTGCGCGACCGGCTGCGCCGCGCCGCCGGTCTGGGCGATGATGGCGGCCGCGCGCGCGCCCCGCCGCAGCAGTTGCCCGGAGGCGAATGATGACTCAGGACCCAGCAAGAGGGCTGGCGGCACCCGCGGGAAGCCGGCTGGTCCTGTCACGCCCGGACGACTGGCATCTGCACCTGCGCGATGGCGACGTGCTGGCCTCGGTGCTGCCCGACACGGTGCGGCGCTTTGCGCGCGCGATCGTGATGCCCAACCTGCAGCCACCGGTGACGACGGTCGACCATGCGCGCGGCTATCGCGAGCGGATCCTGGCGGCGGTGCCGGCCGGCGCATGCTTCGAGCCGCTGATGACGCTGTACCTCACCGATCTCACCCCGCCGGCGGAGATCGCGCGCGCCAAGGCCAGCGGGTTCGTGCACGCGCTCAAGTACTACCCCGCCGGCGCGACCACCAATTCCGAAAGCGGCGTCACCGATCTGGAGCGCATCCATCCGGTGCTCGCGGCAATGGAAAAGCATGACCTGCCGCTGCTGCTGCATGGCGAGGTCACGGACGCCGGGACCGATATCTTCGATCGCGAGGCGGTGTTCATCGATCGCCATCTTGCGCCGCTGGTACGCGCGTTCCCTGGACTGCGCATGGTGCTGGAGCACATCACCACCACGGCCGGCGCGCAGTTCGTCGGCGCGGCCAGCGACAACGTTGCCGCGACCATCACCGCGCACCACCTGTTGCTCAACCGCAATGCGATGTTCGCCGGCGGGCTGCGTCCGCACCACTACTGCCTGCCGGTGCTCAAGCGCGAAGCGCACCGCCAGGCGCTGCTGGAGGCGGCCACCGGCGGCAGCCCGAAGTTCTTCCTCGGCACCGACAGTGCACCGCATCCGCGCCATGCCAAGGAGTCCGCCTGCGGCTGCGCCGGCATCTACACCGCGCACGCCGCCATCGAGCTCTATGCCGAGGCGTTCGAGCAGGCGGGGGCACTTGACCGGCTGGAGACTTTCGCCAGCTTCCATGGCCCCGACTTCTATCGCCTCGCACGCAATACCGACACCCTGGCGCTGGAGAAGCAGCCCTGGACGGTAGCCAGCTTGATCGGCGGCGGGCGTGACGCGATCGTGCCGTTCCGTGCCGACGGAACGGTGGCATGGCGGCTTGCCGATTCGCAGGCCGCGCCGGCAGCCGGGAGCGGGGGGCTCACGTCATGAGCGGCATCGATCCGATCGTGCTGTTCTTCCTGCTCGGCCTGGTGGCGGGGCTGATGCGCTCGGACCTGCGCCTGCCCGCGGCGATCTACGAGTTCCTCACCGTGGTGCTGCTGCTCGCTATCGGGTTGAAGGGCGGCGTGGAGCTTTCCCGGCAGTCGCTGGGATTGCTGGCCCCGCAGATGCTTGCGGTGGTCGTCATGGGACTCGTCCTGCCGCTGATCGCTTTCCCGGTGCTGCGCCATGCCGGGCGTTTCAAGCGCGCGGACGCGGCCTCCATCGCGGCCCACTATGGGTCGGTCAGCGTCGGCACCTACGCCGTGGTGGTGGCCTATCTCGCGTCGCAAGGCGTCACGTTCGAGGCGTACATGCCCCTGTTCGTGGTACTGCTGGAAGTGCCGGCGATCCTGGTGGGCATCGTGCTGGCCCGCGGCGTTACCAGATCCACGCAGTGGGGACCGCTGGCCCACGAAGTGTTCCTGGGCAAGGGCGTCGTGCTGCTCGCAGGCGGACTGGTGATCGGCTGGATCGCCGGGGTCGACGGCGTCGAATCGATCAAGCCGCTGTTCTTCGACCTGTTCAAGGGCGTGCTGGCGCTTTTCCTGCTGGAGATGGGGCTGATCGTCGCCAGCCAGTTCGCGGACCTGCGCCGATACGGGCTGTTTCTGGTCGGTTTCGCGATCGCGTTCCCGCTGTTTGCCGCGGGCATCGGCGCCGGGCTGGGCTGGATGCTCGGCCTCTCGCTGGGGGGCACCGTGGTGCTTGCCACGCTGGCTGCCAGCGCCTCCTACATCGCCGTGCCGGCGGCGATGCGGCTGACGGTGCCGGAAGCCAATCCTGCGTTGTCGCTGTCGGCGTCGCTGGGCGTCACGTTCCCCTTCAACATCCTGGTGGGCATCCCGCTCTACCATGCGCTGGCGCGCCATCTCTATCGCGTCGGAGGCTGACCCGTGCATACCGAGCGACGCAAGCTGCTGACCATCATCGCCGAGGCGGCCCTTGAGCAGAGCTTGGTCAAGGACATCGAACGTCTCGGCGCGCACGGCTACACCATCACCGATGCCCGCGGCAAAGGCAGCAGGGGGATTCGCAATGCCGACTGGGATCGCAGCGGCAACATCCGCCTGGAGGTGGTGTGCGACGCGGCCACCGCCGAGGCGATTGCAGGGGATTTCAGGAGCCGCTACTACGACAACTACGCGATGATCCTGTTCATCGGCGACGTGGACGTGTTGCGCCCGGAGAAATTCCTGGCGCAGAGGAATCCGTGAGCACCTGCGACGGCACCGTTGGGCGGCGCACACGGCCAGCGCAATCGCCAGCGGCCTCCACAGTGCGCAACCGCGGAGCACGGACGCGGCGGCAGTGTCAGGCCGCCGGCGATCGCTCTTGGGCAACCGGCTCCCGCCACCGTGGTGACCTGGCCCGCAACGCAAGCCCGAACAGTGGCCGCAGCGGCGCGGCGCGGCGGATCACGAACTCATGTAGCAGCAGACAACCTGCCACGGTTCCCAGCACGACCAGCGCCGGCTCCCACCCTGCGCCCAGCCGCAGCGGAATCAGCCGATAGGCGATCACGACGATCAGGCTCTGGTGCAGGATGTACCACGGGTAGACCGCCTCGGTGGCGTACGGCAACCAGCGGAACGGGCGATCCAGCAGCGCCCGACCCCAGCCGAAGATCGCCAAGAGTGCCGACCACAGGTACAGCGCCCGCGCCGCGCGTTCGACCATGCCCCAGTCGATGCCCGCCGCCAGCGCGGGGATCTGCTCGGCCGGCAGGAACTGGCCGGCCGCCTTCAGTGACAACTCGATGCAAATCGCGACCAGCGCGATTGCGAGGGTGCGCCAGCGCAGGCGCAATACCGTCCGCCAGAAGCGATCGTCGTTCGCGACCAGATACCCGAGCACGAAGACCGTGACGTACACCGCGTGCAGGTACCAGTCACCGACCAACGCGTGGGTCTCGGGAAACCGCGGCCGCAACAGCATCAGGTAGGCGAAGAACGCCAGAGCCGGCAGCAGCAATGCGGCGGCGTTGAGACGCGTGCGCAGCCATGCCTGCAGGCGCCGGACCACGCCTGACTGCAGCAGGGGCAGCAGCGCCATCAGCACCAGCGTGTAGATCCACAGGTAGGCGAGGTACCACAGGTGGTTCCAGGTGACGCCGTGTTCGGCGCCGGTGAACGTCCCCGCCGGCCACGGACGCAGGAGCCAGTAACGCTGCATGAAGGCCCAGAACCCCGGCTCCACCATGCCGTTGCCAACACCTTCGCAATAGGCCTGGACCGGCACGATCGCCAGCATGCCAAACACCAGCGGAAGTAGCAGCCGCCAAGTCCGGAGAAGGGCGAACCGGCCCGGGTTGCGTCCTGGCAGCGCCAGACCGATTGCGATGCCCGAGATTGCGAACAGCAGTGGCATGCGCCAGCGGTTGACGACGATCCTGGCGAAGTCCAGCCAAGCAAACTGGTAGCTGCTGACGACGTGGAAGTCGGAGTCGACCTGGTAGACCCCACTGACGTGGTAGACGATCAGGATGAGGAAGGCGAACACGCGCAACGCGTCGATGTCATGGCGACGCAGCTGCGGCGCGTGGGGCATCACCCGGCGCGCGGTAGCGGGGCTGTGCATCACGGGATCCATGGTGGGATGCCGTCGAGCCTATCGGCGCCGGCCAGGGCCGCCAGCGACAGGTGACTGATCGCAGGTGATATGTGACGAATCGCGGATGACAGGGACCAATGGCGTGGTCACCAGGCCCTGTCTCCCCAGTACGATGCGCGCATGTCGCAACCCCTGCCGTTCTCCCAAGCCCCCACTGGCGCCGAACGCTACCTCGCCCACCGCCGGCCTTTTGAAATCGGCTACTGGCTCATCAGCGTCGGCCTGAGCGCCACCGGTGGCAGCTACGCGGCCTGGGCCGACCGCCAACGCGACGGACTGGCCATCGACTGGTGGGAGCCGGCAGTGTGGTCGTGGAGCAGCGCGCTGCTGGTGCTGGCCCTGGTGCCGGCGGTGCTGTGGTTCACCCGGCGCTGGCCGCTGCACCTGGACACGTGGCGCCGGAACCTGGGCTGGTACCTGCCGGCGAGCGTCGCGTGGTCGTTGCTGCACGTTATCGGCATGGTCGGACTTCGCAAGCTGGTCTATGCCGCGCGCGGATCTAGCTATGACTTCGGCAGCTGGCCGGGCGAGCTGTTGTACGAATACTCCAAGGATGTGCGGACCTTTATCGGCATCGTCCTGCTCATTCACGGCTACCGCCTGCTGGTGCGCCTGATCCAGGGTGAAGCCAGCCTGCTCGGCATGCCCGACAGCGGACTGCCTGCGGAACCGGTGGACCGACCCGAACGGTTCCTGGTGCGCAAGCTCGGCCGCGAGTTTCTGATAGCGACCGCCGACATCGAACGCCTGCAGGCCTGCGGCAACTACGTGAACCTGCACGTCGCGGGCCGCGACTACCCGCTGCGCAGCACGATCGCGGCGATGGAGGCCAAGCTCGACCCCGGCCGCTTTGCCCGCGTCCACCGCAGCTATATCGTCAACCTCGACCGGGTCGTATCCATCGAACCGCTGGAGACCGGCGACGCCCGCGTGCACCTAGACGATGGCACCTTGATTCCCTGCAGCCGCCGTTGCCGAAGCGCGCTGCGGGCACGGGCAGGGGCAGGGTAGGGCCGCGGGGGCTGAGGCAGCCGGCAGCCGGCGACGGTTTGCTAGAATCGCCGGCCATTCGCACCAGCCAGAACCGCACATGATCGAACTGAATCCCGTGCGCCAGCGCATCGCCGACCTCCGCGGTCGGCTGGACGCGCTCAGGGGGTTTCTTTGACTACGATGCCAAGCGTGAGCGGCTCGAGGAGGTAGAGCGCGAGCTGGAGAACCCGGCGATCTGGGAAGATCCCGAGCGCGCCCAGGCACTGGGGCGCGAGCGCTCGCTGCTCGACAAGACCGTGAACGGGCTCACCGACCTCAGCGAGGGCCTGGCCGGCGCGGCGGAGCTGCTGGACCTGGCCGAAGGCGAGGACGACGAGGAGACCGCCCAGGCGGTCGTCGTGGACGTCGAACAGTACGCCGGGCGCGTCGACAAGCTGGAGTTCCAGCGCATGTTTTCCGGCGAGATGGACTCGGCCAATGCGTTTGTCGACATCCAGGCCGGCGCCGGCGGCACCGAGGCGCAGGACTGGGCAGAAATGCTGCTGCGGATGTACCTGCGCTGGGCCGAGGGCCGCGGCTGGAAGACCGAGCTGATGGAAGTCAGCGGTGGCGAGGTGGCAGGCATCAAGTCGGCCACCGTGCGCGTCGAGGGCGAGTTCGCATTCGGCTGGCTGAAGACCGAGATCGGCGTCCACCGGCTGGTGCGCAAGTCGCCGTTCGACTCCGACAACCGGCGCCATACCAGCTTCACGTCGGTGTTCGTGTCGCCCGAGGTCGACGACGACATCGACATACAGATCAACCCGGCGGACCTGCGCACCGACGTCTACCGCGCCTCCGGCGCGGGTGGCCAGCACGTCAACAAGACCGAGTCCGCGGTGCGCATCACCCACGTCCCGACCAACACCGTGGTCGCCTGCCAGACCGGGCGCAGCCAGCACCAGAACCGCGACACCGCGATGAAGATGCTCGCCGCCAAGCTCTACGAGCTGGAAGTGCAGAAGCGCAACGTCGAGAAGGATGCGCTCGAGGCAACCAAGTCCGACATCGGCTGGGGCAGCCAGATCCGCAACTACGTGCTGGACCAGAGTCGGATCAAGGACCTGCGCACCGGCATCGAGCGCACGGACACGCAGAAGGTGCTCGACGGCGACCTCGACGAGTTCATCGAGGCCAGCCTGAAGTCCGGGCTCGAGGCTGGATCGAAACGGCTCGATGCGGTCTGACCCGCTGCGCCGGGCGCGGCGCGATGCCCGACCCGCAGCGCGGTGTCGCCTCGCCACGTCGCGGCCTCCATCTTCCCCACGCTGGACCATCCCATGACCAAGACCCCCGCCACGCCCGCCGCCGACGACAACGCGCTGGTCGCCGAGCGCCGCGCGAAGCTGGCCGCGCTGCGCGGGCAGGGCATCGCGTTCCCCAACGACTTCCGCCGCGCCGACTTGGCCGGCGACCTTCAGGACGAGTACGCCGACGCCGATGCCTGGACGGGGAACGCGCTGGAGGCGACCGGGCGCCGGGTGGCGATGGCGGGGCGCCTGCTGGCGAAGCGCGTGATGGGCAAAGCGGCGTTCGCACAGATCCAGGACGTCAGTGGCCGGATCCAGGTATTCCTGCAGTCGAACGCGCTGGGTGACCGGTATGAGGCGTTCAAGGGCTGGGACGTCGGCGACATCATCGGTGTCGAGGGCACGCTGATGCGTACGCGCACCGGGGAGCTGTCGGTCAAGGCCGACGTGCTGCGGCTGCTCACCAAGTCGCTGCGGCCCCTGCCGGACAAATGGCATGGCCTGAGCGACGTGGAGCAGCGCTACCGCCAGCGCTATGTCGACCTGATCGTGACCCCGGAGTCGCGGGACGTCTTCGTCAAACGCTCGCGGATCATCGCCGCGATGCGGCGGTGGCTGGATGCGCGGCGCTTCCTTGAGGTCGAGACCCCGATGATGCATTACATCGTCGGCGGGGCTACTGCTAAGCCGTTTACGACGCACCACAATGCGCTCGATCTCGACCTGTACCTGCGTGTCGCACCCGAGCTGTACCTCAAGCGCCTGGTCGTCGGTGGATTCGAGCGCGTGTACGAGATCAACCGCAACTTCCGAAACGAGGGCGTGAGCACCCGCCACAATCCCGAGTTCACGATGCTCGAACTCTACGAGGCCTACGTCGGCTACGAGGAGGTGATGGACCTGACCGAGTCGCTGATCCGCGACGTGGCCCTGGAGGTCATCGGGACGAGTGCGATGCCCTGGGACGGCGAGACGATCGATGTCGGCCCTGCGTTCAGGCGCTGGAAGATGGAGGACGCGGTGCGCGAGCGCAACCCGGCTATCGATGCCGCCGCCTGCCGCGATCGCGACGCGCTCGCGCGCCACTGCGAAACCCTCGGTATCCGCGTGCGGCCGGGGCAGGGCTGGGGCCGGCTGCTGCTGGAGATCTTCGAGGCGACGGTCGAGGGCACGCTCGTGCAGCCAACGTTTATCACCCATTACCCGGTCGAGGTATCCCCGCTCGCACGCGAGTCGGATACCGAGGCGGGTATCACCGACCGCTTCGAGCTGTTCATTGGTGGCAAGGAGCTGGCGAACGGGTTCTCCGAGCTCAATGACCCCGAGGACCAGGCGGCCCGCTTCCGGGCACAGGTGGATGCCAAGGATGCCGGCGACGACGAGGCGATGCATTTCGATGCCGACTACATCCGGGCGCTCGAGGTCGGGCTGCCGCCGACGGGGGGCTTGGGCATCGGCATAGACCGTTTGGTGATGCTGTTCACGGATTCGCCTTCGATCCGTGACGTACTGCTGTTCCCCTACATGCGCCCCGTCCATGCCCCGATCCTGGATTCCGCACACGAGTGACCCCCGCGTGGCAGGATGTGACCGGATGGCCCCGCTTTCTCCGCTTCGTCTGTTGACGACGCGCCGCTTCGCGGGCTGATTCTCAGGTACGGAACTTGCTTGCTTCTCCCGGTCAGGCCGCTGCAACGGTCCACGGACAGGGGGCAGGCCCTCACAGGGGCGCACACCACGTGAACATCGTCATCGTCGATGACCAGACCTCCGCACGGACGATGCTGCGGCACATCCTCGAGGACATCAGTCCCGAGCTGGACGTGCTCGACTTCGGTGACCCGCAGGTCGCGCTGCGCTGGTGCGAGGACAACCGTCCGGACCTGCTTCTCCTCGACTACCGGATGCCGGTCATCGACGGGCTCGAATTCGCGCGCCGCTTCCGTCGGCCGCTGCTGCACCGCGACGTGCCGATCGTCCTGGTGACCGTGGTTGGCGACGAGCCGATCCGGCAGGCGGCACTCGATGTCGGCGTCATCGACTTCCTGGTCAAGCCGGTACGCCCGCGCGAACTCCGCGCCCGCTGCCGCAACCTGCTGCAGCTCCGGCAGCAGTCCGAGTCCGTCAAGCAGCGCGCGCTGTCGCTGGAGCAGCGGCTGCTGTCGAGCATGCACGAGGTCGAAGAACGCGAACGCGAAACGCTGACCCGCCTGGCGCGCGCCATCGCCTACCGCGACGCCAGCACCAGCGCCAACCTCGAGCGGCTCGCCAGCGTGGCGGGCCTGATCGCGGATGCAATGGGCATGTTCGAGGACGAGGTGCGAATGATCGAACTCGCCGCGCCGCTGCACGACATCGGCAAGATCGCGATCCCCGACGCGCTGCTGATGAAGCCCGGCCCGCTGGACGACGACGAGCTGCGGGTGATGCGGACCCATCCGCAGATCGGCCATGACCTGCTCGCGGACAGCCAGAACCGCTTCATCCAGCTCGGCGCCATGATCGCGCTGCGCCACCAGGAGCGCTGGGACGGCAGCGGCTACCCCGGGGGCCTTGCGGGAGAAGACATCCCGGTCGAGGCGCGGGTGGTGGCGGTGGCGGATGTGTTCGATGCGCTGATCTCCAAGCGACCCTACAAGCGCGCCTGGAGCATCCAGGAGTCGATCGACTTCCTGGTCGAGGAGAGCGGGCGGCTGTTCGACCCGCGCTGCGTCGATGCGCTGCTGTGCAACCGCGACCGGCTCGAGGCCCTGTGCGAGCGCTATGCCGCGCCGGCCTCTCGATCGGTCGCCGTCTGACGACGATGGGCGCCGCGCGCATCGACTGGTTGCGGCAGCGGTTCACGCAGCGGCCCGACACCGAGCACGGCCAGGCCACGGTTCGGCTGGTGATGCTGTGCGTCGTGCTGGCGTACCTGATGGTGGTGGTGGACGGGAGGCCCGGCGTGGAAGCGCCGCTGCGGATGTCGCAGCAGTTCCTCGCCGTGGAGTTCCTGGTCGCCTTCGCGATCCTGGGCTGGCTGGTCGCGCGACCCGGCGTGTCGCACCCGCGTCGGGTGCTGGGCATGCTGGCGGACTACAGCCTGATGGGCGTCGGCCTCGTGCTGCTGGGCGACCTGTTGGCCTGGTTGTACGTGGTGATCATGTGGGTCACGGTCGGCAACGGCCTGCGCTACGGACCCAGGTACCTGTATGGCGCGGTGGGATTCGCGGTCGCAACCTTCGGCACCGTCATCCTGGTGACGCCGTACTGGCAGGCGAATGCGTGGCTCAGCTGGGGCCTGCTCGGCGGTCTCGTGGCCGTGCCCCTGTACCTCAGCTCGTTGCTGCGGGCGCTGGTACAGGCCACGAATGCCGCCAAGGCCGCCAGCGAGGCGAAGAGCCGTTTCCTCGCGAACATGAGCCACGAATTCCGGACTCCACTCAATGGCATCGTGGGAATGTCGGAGCTGCTGGCGGCCACGCCGTTGACTGCGGAACAGCGCGACAGTGCCCAGGTCATCCAGACGTCCGCGCGCGCGCTGCAGCTGCTGGTCGACGATGTGCTCGACATCTCCAAGATCGAGGCGGGCAAGTTCACGTCGCATCCCGAAGACTTCTCGATCGGGGAACTGGTCGAGAGCGTACGCGTCATGCTGCAGCCCAGCGCGACGGTGAAGGGTCTGGCGTTCGATGTGTCGGTTGCTCCGGCCGTGCCGCGCTGGGTACGCGGCGACGCCGGCCAGCTGCGGCAGGTGCTAGTCAACCTGCTCTCCAACGCGATCAAGTTCACCGAGGAGGGACGCGTCTCGCTGGATGTCACGGCGTCCGATCCAGCTGACGCTCAGCGTCTCCGGTTCTCTGTGCGTGACACCGGGATCGGCATCCCCGAAGCGGCGGTCGGCCGCATCTTCCACGCCTTCGAACAGGCGGAAAGCGGCATGGGCCGCCGCTTCGGCGGCACCGGGCTGGGGAGCACGATCGCGAAGGCACTGACCGAGCTGATGGGGGGCGAGATCGGCTTGCAGAGCACCGAGGGCGTCGGCTCGCACTTCTGGCTGGACGTGCCTTTCGCGTCTGCGATCACCCCGGAACCGGCGGCGCCGCTGCCTTCCAACGTGATCGCGTTTTCCGATCCCTTCGTTCGCCACCGTGCGCGCGTGCGGCCGCTGCGGATCCTCGTAGCCGACGACCAGCCGGCGAACCTGATGGTGATGCGCCGCCTGCTGGAGAAGGCGGGCCACAGGCCGCAGCTGGTTGACGACGGGGACGACGTGCTGACGGCGATCGAGCTTCAGAGTTTCGACGCCGTGATCATCGACCTGCACATGCCTGGCGCCAGCGGCCTGGAGGTCATCAAGCAGACCCGCTTCATGGAGGCCGGCCGGCGGCGCACGCCGTTCATCGTGCTGACCGCCGACGCCACGGCCGAGGCGCGCGACGCCTGCGCGCGTGCCGGGGCGCACGCGTTCATCACCAAGCCGGTGATGGTCGACCGCCTGCTCGAGCACCTGGCAGAGATCGCCGACGGCTCAGGGGCTGCGGCGGCTGGCATGTCCGTCGTCGCGACGCGCGCGTCTGCAGACAAGAGCGTGATCTCCCAGCACATCCTCGACGAGCTTCGCGAGATGGGCCTCGGAGAGGAGTTCGTGCAGCAGTTCCTGACCGAATGCGCGCGCGATGCGCGCAAGTGCGTTGCAGATCTCGATGTTGCCGGTGCCGGAAAGCAGTGGGACGCCTACCGCGACGGCTGCCATGCGCTGAAGGGCGCAGCGGGCAACATGGGCGCGGTGCGCCTGGCCGACAGCGCGTCGGAGGGCATGCGTATGCCTTCCGACCAGCTGGGGCGGGAATGGAAGCCCCTGGTCCGGCAGCTGCGACAGCAGCTGGAGCAGGCGGTTGCCGCGCTGCGCGAGCGTGGCGACCTCACGCGCGCCGAGTCGGAGTACGACAAGGCCTGACGTCGGGACCCGGGACGTCCGCGGGCGTCGCTCGGTCAGCGAACGGCGACGTTGGCCGTAACCGCTTCCGGCCGACGCAACTGGGCACGCACCAGCCGCTCCATGACCCGCAGCTGCTTGTCGCCCAGCTGCAGCGCGGTGTCGACCCATATCTCGGTGATCCGGATCAGCTCTTCGTGGGTGACCGGGTTCACCGCATCGCGCACGCGATGCAGCGCGAGTCGCGCAGCGGCGATGCGCCGGTTCTGGCGGATGACCTCGTGTACCGCGCGCACGCCCTCACCCTTGGGGACCAGTACGTCGACGATGCCCATCCGGTGAAGCTCGTCGCTGGAGTACATGACTCCGTTGAGCATCATCTGCTCCGCAACCTTCGGACTGACGCGCTGGGAGAGCAGCGAATAGGCGCCCATGCCCGGAAACAGGCCGAAAAGCACCTCGGGAAACCCCATCTGCACGCCGCTCTCGGCGACGATGGTCTGGCAGGCGAGGGCAAGCTCGAAGCCGCCACCCAGCGCATCGCCCTCGACCAGCGCGATGGTGTGCGCATTGGCATGCAGGCGGGTATGCAGCAGGTGGATGCTGTCGACGCATTCGGTCGCATAGCGCATCAACCCGTCGCGGTCGCGGGTGCGGATCAGGGTGGCGAAAAGCTGCAGGTCGCCGCCCAGGTTGAAGACATGCGCATCGGATCCCAGCACGATGTGCGACAGATGTGCCTCGGGGCCCGAGGAGCGCTCTGAGATGCCCTCGATCGCCTCGCGCGCGAAGATGCGCAGCTCCCGCAGCAGCCGGGGCGAGAAGCATGGCCGGTAGACGGGGTCGGCGAATGCCCGCTGGCTGTGCATGAAGCACCAGTGGGCGTCGTTGGAGCCATCGTGCTGGATGCGGATCGTGGAAAGGGCAGCGGTGGTGTCGCGGTGCAGCAGCTCGATGTTGTTCATGTGGAGAACCCCCTGTTCAGGGGCACCCACCGGCCGGGCAACCGGCGATGCCCGAATTGATCAGAAACTGCCCGATAGCCATCTCTATGCGCCGAACGGCGGTAGACGGCAAGGCATTTTGACCAGCAGCGCGGGGCCACAGCCGGTATCACACGTGAACTGTGACCTAAGTCGCAGAAGCCTTCGTGGGCTCGTCGCGCAGCTCCCTGCGCAGGATCTTGCCGACGTTGGTCTTCGGCAACTCCTTGCGGAACTCGACGATCCTGGGCTGCTTGTAACCGGTGAGATTCTCACGCGCGTGCGCCTTCACCTGCTCCACGGTCAGGCCCTCGTCCTTCTTGACGATGACGACCTTGACCGCTTCGCCCGACTTCTCGTCGGGTACCCCGACCGCGGCCACCTCCATGACGCCCGGCATCATCGCGATGACGTCCTCGATCTCGTTCGGGTACACGTTGAACCCGGACACCAGGATCATGTCCTTCTTGCGGTCGACGATGTAGAAGAAGCCCTTCTCGTCCATGCGCGCCATGTCGCCGGTGTGCAGCCAGCCGTCGACGTCCAGCGCCGCGGCGGTCTCCTCGGGTCGCTGCCAGTAGCCCTTCATCACCTGTGGGCCCTTGATGCACAGTTCGCCCACCTCGCCCATCGTGACCATGGCGCCGTTCTCGTCCTTGATGCAGGCATCGGTGGATGGCACTGGCTGACCAATCGCCCCGTTGTACTCCGCGAGGTCCATCGGGTTGATGCAGGCTGCGGGGGAGGTCTCGGTCAGACCGTAAGCCTCGACGAGGGTCACGCCCGTCACCTCCTTCCAGCGTTCGGCCACCGCGCGCTGTACCGCCATTCCGCCGCCCAGTGTGAGCCTTAGAGGGGAGAAATCGATCTCGTCGAACCCCGGTGTATTGAGCAGCCCGTTGAACAGCGTGTTCACGCCGGTGATGGCGGTGAACGGCTCGCGCTTGAGCTCCTTGACGAAGCCGGGCATGTCCCTCGGGTTGGTGATGAGGATGTTCTTCCCCCCGAGTTTCATGAAGACAAGGCCGTTCGCCGTCAGTGCGAAGATGTGGTACAGCGGCAGCGCGGTGACGATGGTCTCCTCGCCCGCGCGCGCGACCGTCCCCAGCCAGGCCGCCGACTGCTGCATGTTGGCGACGAGATTGCGGTGGGTGAGCATGGCGCCCTTGGCAACGCCCGTGGTGCCGCCGGTGTACTGGAGGAACGCGATGTCGTCGTGGGTGATCGTAATGGTGGGCAGGTCGTGGGTCTTGCCGAGCCGGATCGTTTCGTTGAAGCGGATCGCACCCGGGATGTCGTAATCCGGCACCATCTTCTTGATGTGCCTGAGCACGAAGTTGACGACCGCGCCCTTCGGGAAGCCGAGCATGTCGCCCAGCCCCGTGGTGATCACCTGCTTGATGGCGGTGTCCTTGAGCACCGCCTGCACGACGCTGCCGAAGTTGTCCATCACCAGGATCGCGACGGCGCCCGAGTCGACCAGCTGGTGTCGCAGCTCGCGCGCGGTGTACATCGGGTTGGTGTTGACCACCGTCAGCCCCGCGCGCAGCACGCCGAAGGTCGCGATCGGGTACTGCAGGCAGTTGGGCATCATGATTGCGACCCGGTCGCCCTTCTTGAGCTTCAGCTCGCCGAGAAGATAGGCCGCAAACTGCGCGCTGAGGCTGTCGAGTTCGCCGTACGTGATCGACTTGCCCATGTTCGAGAACGCGGGGCGGTCGCGGTATTTGCTGATCGCGCCTTCGAGCACCGCCGGTATCGAGGAAAATTCCTCGACGTCGATCTGCGTCGGGATGCCAGCCGGATAGTGCTCCAGCCACGGACGCTCGATGGACATGCCTGCTTCTCCCTGTGGATGAGCGTCGCCGCGGACTTGACGCAGCGCGCGTTGTGCCTCGATTGGAGCATAGGCTCTAGGGGTAGGCAAGGCGCAGAGGGATGTACGGTCCCCGCCATCGCGCTACGGTGACGCCTCGTCCGGAGGATCAGGCATGGGCAACGCCTCGTGTGCGGTATCGACAGCCAACCGTTGGCATCAACGGCTCGCCATGGCCGCGCTGCTGCTGTCTCTCGCGCTTGCAGCGGGCTGCCAGCGCGAGCCGCCCGAAATCGCGCTGCGGGGGGCGTTGGGCGAGCTGCAGGACGCCATCGATACCCGCGATGCGTCTGCCATTGCGGCCCTGTTATCAGAGGATTTCATCGGCCCTGACGGGATGGACCGCGATGCCACGCGCCGCTATGCGGCGGTGGTGTTCATGCGCCATCGCGACATCGCGACCACGATCGGCCCGCTCGATCTCGCGCTGCAGGACGATCACGCGCGTGCGCGCTTCACAGCGGCGCTCTCAGGTGGCAGCGGTGGACTGATCCCCGATGCGGCGCGGATACGCAAGGTCGATACCGGATGGCGCCTCGAGTCCGGGGAGTGGCGGCTGCTGAGTGCCGACTGGGAAGACTGAAACCTCGCAAGGGCGCCCGCCCGCGCCGCCCGGGCCGCCCAGGCAAGATGCCGGCGGAGCGGCATGGCGCGATCCCGGCAGCAATCCCGCCGGCCCCCGTCTCCAGGACGGGGGGGCGGCTTACGACGGCTAGGCCGCGGCGGACCTGGCGGCGAGCTGGCGCAGCACGTAGTGCAGCAGGCCGCCGTGGCGGAAGTACTCGACTTCCTTGGGCGTCAACAAGAGCACGTCGACCTCGAACGAACGCGTGCCACCATCCGCGCGCGTCGCTGTGACCATCGCCATGCGCGCCTTGCCGTCTTCTAGCCCGGTGACGTCGAAGGTCTCGGACCCGTCGAGGCCCAGCGACTGCGCGTTTTCACCACCGCGGAACTGGCAAGGCAGCACGCCCATGCCGACGAGGTTGGAGCGGTGGATGCGCTCGAAGCTCTCGGCCACGACCGCCTTGACGCCTAGCAGGTTGGTGCCCTTGGCCGCCCAATCGCGCGACGAGCCGGTGCCGTACTCCTTGCCGGCAAACACGACCAGCGGAACCCCGTCGGCCTTGTAGTGCATTGCAGCGTCGTAGATCGGGAGCTTCCGGGGCTCGCCGGCGCCGTGGTAGAGCGTGTTGCCGCCTTCCTCGCCGCCGAACATCAGGTTCTTGATGCGGATGTTGGCAAACGTGCCGCGCACCATGACGTCGTCGTTGCCGCGGCGCGAGCCATAGCTGTTGAAGTCCGCCGGCTGCACGCCGCGCGACTGCAGGAATGCGCCGGCCGGCGAGTCCTTCTTGATGTTGCCGGCCGGCGAGATGTGGTCGGTGGTGATCGAATCGCCGAACAGGCCGAGCACGCGTGCGCCGCGGATGTCCTCGATGCTGCCGACATCCATGGTCATGCCGTCGAAGTAGGGCGGGTTCTTGATGTACGTCGACGCCTCGTCCCAGCGGTAGAGCTCACCGTCCGGGGACTCGATCGCCGCCCAGCGGCTGTCACCCTTGAATACGTCGGCGTAGTTCTGCGCGAACAGCTCAGGTCCGACGGTCGCGGCGATGGTGTCCCCGATCTCCTTGTTGGACGGCCACAGGTCGCGGAGGTAGACGTCGGTGCCGTCCGCATCCTGGCCGAGCGGCTCGGTGGTGAGGTCGATGTTGACGGTGCCCGCGAGCGCGTAGGCGACCACCAGCGGCGGCGAGGCGAGGTAGTTGGCCTTGACCTCCGCATGCACGCGGCCTTCGAAGTTGCGGTTGCCTGACAGCACCGAGGCGACCACCAGGTCGTGCTCGGCGATGCCGCGCGACACCGCCTCGGGGAGCGGACCGGAGTTTCCGATGCAGGTCGTGCAGCCATAGCCCACGACGAAGAATCCGAGTTTCTCGAGATCGTCCAGCACGCCAGCCTTGCGCAGGTAGTCGGTAACCACAAGCGAGCCGGGTCCGATCGAGGTCTTGACCCAGGGCTTTGCGCGCAGGCCGCGCTTGACCGCATTGCGGGCCAGCAGGCCGGCGCCGAGCATCACCGCCGGGTTGGAGGTGTTGGTGCAGGAGGTGATCGCGGCGATCACCACGGAACCGTCGGTCAGTTCCGCGTCCTGGTCATGGATGCGGATCGCGGCGATCGGCTTGGCCGCCAGGTGGGCCGCCTGCTGCTGGTCGCCGCCTTCCTGGTCGAAGCGCGTCTCCTGCGTGCCGGCCGGCGCCTCGCGGTGGGCGATCAGCGGCTGCAGCGCCTGTTGGAAGTTGGCGTGGACGTCTTCCAGCAGCACGCGGTCCTGCGGACGCTTCGGGCCGGCAAGCGAGGGTCGCACGTCGGCCAGGTCGAGGCCCAGCGTCGCCGAGTAGTCCGCACGCGGCGAATCGACGTCGTGCCACAGGCCCTGCGCCTTCGCATACGCCTCGACGAGTGCGATCTGCTCCTCGCTGCGACCCGACAGCCGCAGGTAGGTCAGCGATTCCGAGTCGATCGGGAAGATGCCGCAGGTGGCGCCGTATTCGGGCGCCATGTTGGAGATGGTCGCGCGGTCGGCCAGCGGCAGGTGCTGGAGGCCGTCGCCGAAGAACTCGACGAACTTGCCCACCACGCCGTGCGACCGCAGCATCTGGGTCACGGTCAGCACCAGGTCGGTGGCCGTAGCGCCCTCGGGCAGGCGCCCGCGAAGCTCGAAGCCGACAACCTGGGGGATCAGCATCGACGACGGCTGGCCCAGCATCGCGGCTTCGGCTTCGATGCCGCCCACGCCCCAGCCGAGCACGCCGATGCCGTTGATCATCGTGGTGTGGCTGTCGGTGCCGAAGACGGTGTCCGGGAACGCCAGCAGCTCGCCGTCGACCTCGCGCTCCATCACCACGCGCGCCAGGTTCTCGAGGTTGACCTGGTGGACGATGCCGGTGTTGGGCGGCACCACCTTGAAGTTCTCGAACGCCTTCTGCCCCCAGCGCAGAAACCCGTAGCGCTCCTTGTTGCGCTCGAACTCGATCTTGCCGTTGAGGTCCAGCGCATCCGCACGCCCGTAGACGTCGACCTGCACCGAATGGTCGATCACCAGTTCAGACGGAATCAGCGGATTGATCTGGTCGGCCCTGCCGCCCAGCCGCGCGACGGCGTCACGCATCGCGGCCAGGTCGACCACGCAGGGCACGCCTGTGAAGTCCTGCAGCACCACGCGGGCCGGCATGAACGCGATCTCGGTGTCAGGCTCGGCCGTCGGGTTCCAGGTAGCCACCGCCTCGATGTGGGAGGCACCGACGGTGACACCGCCGTCCTCGTGCCGCAGCAGGTTCTCCAGCAGGATCTTCATCGAGTAGGGCAGCTTCGCCAGGTCGTAGCGCTCGCCGAGCTTGGTCAGGCTGCAGTAGGTGTAGGTCTTGCCGTTGACATCGAGTCGGGCGCGGGTGGCGAAGGAGTCGGCCATTAGGGGCTCCGTGGCTGGCGAGGGGAAGGCGGGGATGGGCACCGCCCGAGCCCCGGGATTATGCCGCAAGAGGGGACATTCGGCCGTGCAGGGCGGGGCAAACGAGGCACCGAGAGCGCGGCAACGAAGCTAGCGCAGCGCGTCTTCCACGGCGGCCAGCATCTGTCGACGGCTGAGCAGCAGATCCCACAGGCTGGGGCCCCCCCCCCCCCCCCCC
>LXQJ01000033.1:75383-79324 GCA_001683895.1 Luteimonas sp. ANT-B3E
GCGACGATGTCGGCCTGCGCCAGGTAGTGCGGATTGCCCTGCACCAGCACGCGCGGGCGCAGGTGGCTCACGGTGTCCGCATACAGGCTGCCAAGGCTTGCGAGGACATCCGGATGCGTGCTCCCCAGCCGCTCCGCCGCCGGCGCCGCTGCGGCGATACCGTCCTGGACGCGCACCACCATATCGGCATCGCGCACGAACCGGCGCTCCAGCTGCAGCACCGACAGCGCAAGGCGCGGCAGCAGGTCGTCCTGGCCCTGGCTGGTGAAGTACTGCTGCAGCAGCCGCAGCCCCGGCGCGACCGCCTCCGCGCCGCCGTAGACGGCGTCCGGCGATTCGGCGTCGATGCGGAACACGCTGTCGAGCGCCGTTTCCAGGACCGCCGACTCGGCCTGGCCGGTGTCGGCGATCCGTCGCACCTGGCGCAGCGCCTGCGCGACGCCAGCCAGCGCGAGTACGCGTTCGTGCATCACGCCGCGCTCCCCGCGTCGGTGCCCTGCAGGCGGCGCTCGATGGCCGCATCGGTCGTGGCGATCACCGCACCGCCGAGACACGCGTCGCCGACGTACAGCACCAGGGACTGCCCGGGCGTGACCGCGCGCTGCGGCCGCTGGAAACGTACCTGCAGGGTTCCATGATCAGTGACCTTCACGCTGCAATGCTCCTCGTGCTGGCGATAGCGCGTCTGCGCCACGCACTCGAATGTCGATGCCGGCGCCGCGCCGGCGATCCAGTGCGCCGGCCCGGTGGCCAGCGTCGACGACGCGAGGTAGGGACTGTCGATGCCCTGGTCGACGAACAGCACGTTGTTGACCACGTCCTTGCCGACCACGAACCATGGGGTACCGTCGAAACCGCGTCTGCCGCCGATGCCCAGGCCCTCCCGCTGGCCCAGAGTGAAGTAGAACACGCCGGGATGGTCGCCGACCTTGCGTCCATCCGGCGTCAGCATCGCACCCGGCCGCGCCGGCAGGTAGCGGCCGAGGAACTCGCGGAAGTTGCGCTCGCCGATGAAGCAGATGCCCGTGGAATCCTTCTTCGCTGCGGTTGGTAGCGCCGCAGCCGCTGCCCTGGCGCGCACCTCGCGCTTGTCCAGATCGCCGAGAGGGAACCGCGTGCAGGCCAGCTGCGGCTGGCCGAGCTGGTGCAGGAAGTAGCTCTGGTCCTTGCCGCGGTCGGCGGCGCGCATTAGGCGCCAGTGGCCGTCGTGCCGGACGACGCGGGCGTAGTGGCCGGTCGCGATGTGCGACGCCCCCAGCGCGCGCGCGGCGTCGAGGAAATGGCGGAACTTGATCTCGCGGTTGCACAGCACGTCGGGATTGGGGGTTCGGCCCGCGGCGTATTCGGCCACGAAGTGCATGAACACGCCGTCCCAGTACTCGCGGGAGAAGTCGCGGAAGTGGACCGGGATGCCGAGCCGGCCGCAGACCGCGACCGCGTCGCGCCGATCGTCCTCGGCGCGGCAGTCGCCGCTGCCGTCGTCGGCCCAGTTCTGCATGAACAGGCCGGCGATCCGCTCGCCCTGGTCGCGGAGCATCAGCGCGGCGACCGACGAGTCAACGCCACCGGAAATTCCGACGATGGTGTCGACGGACGCCACCTTCAGTCGGGCACGTGTTGCAGGGCTGACAGCGGATGGCGTTGACCCGCGAGATAGTCGGCGACGCAGCACCACACCAGTGGGCTGCGATGCCGTGCACGCTGCGCCCGCAGGTCACCGGGCGGCATCCACACGGCGCGCACGATGCCTTGGTCGAGCGCCTGCATCGCGTCGTGGGCCACCGGTTCGGCGCAGAACACGAAGCGCAGGTAGTGACGTCCCGTCGTCGCGCCCGTGCGCGGCGGCGCGCGCCACTGGTAGGCACCGACGAACCCGGTCAGCCGCACCGTCCACCCGGTTTCCTCCTGCGTCTCGCGGAGCGCGGCGTCGGCGAGGCTCTCGTCCGGCTCCAGGTGTCCGGCAGGCTGGTTGAGCACCAGGGTCCCGTCGACGCACTCCTCGACCACGAGCAGGCGCCCCTCCCGATTGACGAGTGTCGCGACCGTGACATCCGGCTGCCAGAAGCGGCCGTCGCCCTGCAGCGTCACGGTGTGCGCCCGCATGGGCGGATCGCGGCCGAGGCAGGTGAATTGGCAGCACGGCGATGTCCGTAGACCTGGGGCATCCGGAAAAATCCTCGGTGGGGGCACCATTTTCCGCCCCAGGGCTGTCGATCGTCTACCAGTGGCAGGCGCGACATCTATAATCGACGGATGCCGACACACGAACACGAACGCGACCACGGCGTTGCCGTCGAAACCAGCCCACCCGAGCTCGCGCGTCCTCCGCTGTACGCGGTGATGCTGCTCAACGACGACTACACGCCGATGGAATTCGTGGTCGACGTCCTGTCGCGCTTCTTCGGGATGAACCTCGACAAGGCGACGCAGGTCATGCTGCATGTCCATACCCGGGGCAGGGGGGTCTGCGGGGTGTTCAGCCGCGAGGTCGCGGAATCGAAAGTGGCGCAGGTCAACGAATACGCACGTCTCAGCCAGCATCCGCTGCTGTGCACGATGGAGCAGGCGTGAGCGTCGACGTGAACGGAACGCTGGGGCGGCGCCGCCGACGCTTGCCAAGCCGCGGCGCAGGGGCCTAAATCAGGAAGCGGCGAAGCATGGAATTGCGCGCTGCCGTCCCCACCTAGGTCGTAGTGACCTCCGGAGGCACCCGCCCCATGTTCAGCAAAGATCTCGAACACAGCATCGGCCAGTGCTACAAGCGCGCCCGCGAGGCGCGCGACGAGTACATGACCGTCGAGCACCTGCTGCTCGCACTGCTGGACAACCCTTCGGCCGACATGGTGCTCAAGGCCAGCGGCGCGGATTTCCATCGCCTGCGCGCCGACCTCGAGGAGGCGATCACCAACTCGGTGTCGAAGCTCGGCGAGGATGACGGCCGCGACACCCAGCCCACGCTGGGGTTCCAGCGCGTCCTGCAGCGCGCGGTGTACCACGTGCAGTCCTCGGGCAAGAAGGAGGTCACCGGCGCCAATGTGCTGGTCGCGATCTTCGGCGAGAAGGACTCGCACGCCGTCTACTTCCTCAACCAGCAGGACGTCAGCCGGCTGGACGTCGTCAACTACCTGTCCCACGGTATCGCCAAGCTGGGCGACGACGAACCCGCATCGGAGGACGCCGCCGCCAAGCCGGACGCTGCCGACGGTGAGACCAAGGGCGATGCGCTGGCCGACTACGCCGTGGACCTCAACGACATGGCGCGGCAGGGCAAGATCGATCCGCTGGTGGGACGCGGCGAGGAGATCGAGCGCACGATCCAGGTACTGTGCCGCCGCCGCAAGAACAACCCGCTGTACGTCGGCGAGGCCGGCGTCGGCAAGACCGCGATCGCGGAGGGGCTGGCCAAGCGCATCGTCGAGGGCGAGGTGCCCGACGTGCTGCTCGACGCGACGATCTTCTCGCTCGACCTGGGTGCGCTGGTCGCGGGCACCAAGTATCGCGGCGACTTCGAGAAGCGCCTGAAGGCGGTACTGGCGGCGATCCGCAAGCACGAAGGCGCGATCCTGTTCATTGACGAGATCCACACCATCATTGGCGCCGGCTCCGCGAGCGGTGGCACCATGGATGCATCCAATCTGATCAAGCCCGCCCTGGCATCGGGCGAGCTGCGCTGCATCGGTTCGACCACGTTCCAGGAATACCGCGGCATCTTCGAGAAGGACCGCGCGCTGGCGCGGCGCTTCCAGAAGATCGATATCGTCGAGCCGACAGTGGGCGAGACCTACGAGATCCTGCGTGGCCTCAAGCCGCGCTACGAAGCGCACCATGACGTCATCTACGCCGACGATGCCCTGCAGGCGGCGGTGGACCTGTCGGTGAAGCACATCGGTGACCGGCTGCTGCCCGACAAGGCGATCGACGTGATCGACGAGGCGGGCGCC
>LXQJ01000033.1:79459-98820 GCA_001683895.1 Luteimonas sp. ANT-B3E
AGGAGGTCGAGCGGATCATCGCGAAGATGGCGCGGATCCCGGCGAAGCAGGTCAGCGCGTCCGACAAGGATGTGCTGGAGCACCTGGAGCGCAACCTCAAGATGGTGATCTTCGGCCAGGATCCGGCGATCGAGACGCTGACGTCGGCGATCAAGCTCGCGCGCTCAGGCCTGGCGAACCCGGACAAGCCGATCGGCAACTTCCTGTTCGCGGGGCCCACCGGCGTCGGCAAGACCGAGGTCACCAAGCAGCTCGCGCTGCAGCTGGGGATCGAGCTGGTGCGCTTCGACATGTCCGAGTACATGGAGTCGCACTCGGTGTCGCGGCTGATCGGGGCGCCTCCGGGCTATGTCGGCTTCGACCAGGGTGGCCTGCTGACCGAGAAGATCGTCAAGACCCCCCACTGCGTGCTGCTGCTGGACGAGGTCGAGAAGGCGCACCCGGACATCTTCAACATCCTGCTGCAGGTCATGGACCGCGGCATCCTGACCGACACCAACGGCCGCGAGGCGAACTTCCGCAACGTGATCCTGGTGATGACCACCAACGCCGGCGCGGCGCAGGCCGCGCGCCGGTCGATCGGGTTCATGAAGCAGGACCACAGCACCGATGCGATGGAGGTGATCCGCAAGGGCTTCACCCCGGAGTTCCGCAACCGGCTCGACGCCGTGGTGCAGTTCCGCGCGCTGGGGTTCGACCACATCCTGCGCGTGGTTGACAAGTTCCTCATCGAGCTCGAGGCGCAGCTGCACGAGAAGGGCGTGACCCTGTCCTCGACGCCCGCCGCGCGCGACTGGCTGGCCCAGCACGGCTTCGATCCACTGATGGGCGCGCGCCCGATGTCGCGGGTGATCCAGGACAGGATCAAGCGTCCGCTGGCCGACGAGCTTCTCTTCGGCCGCCTGGCCAAGGGTGGCCGCGTGGGTGTCGACGTGGTCGACGACCAGATCGTGCTCAACGTGCAGCCCGAAGAGGAAAAGCTGCTGCCGGTGCCCGTGGAGTAAAGGAGGCGCGGGCCAGTTGTAGTAACGGGTGGACGTCGCCGCGCTTCACTACATACACAAAAGGCGACCGAGGCCGCCTTTCTGCTGTTGGATCCTGATGCGCCTACTTCATGCGGTAGGTGATCCGACCCTTGGTCAGGTCGTAGGGCGTCATCTCGACCTTGACCTTGTCGCCGGTCAGGATGCGGATGTAATGCTTGCGCATGCGCCCCGAGATATGGGCGATGATTTCGTGGCCGTTCTCGAGCTTCACCCGGAACATCGTGTTCGGGAGGGTCTCGGAGACCGTGCCTTCGAATTCAATGACGTCGTCTTTCGCCATGCGTCCTGTGCTGCTTGCAATGGGTGTCGGGTGCGGAGGTGCTCGACCAGCCGCGCATTGTGCCATGCGCGGCCCAGTGGTGCAAAATTTAGGTTAAGCCGAAATGCCAGCCCCGGCACCGACATCCGCAAGCGCGACGGCGGGCAGGACGCCGAAGGCGCTCGTCCAGGCGCCGATACGACCGCCGCCGTCGACCAGTAGCCCGATCTCGCGCATGAAGCGTTCACGCGGGACGCGCTCTGCGCCGAGGCGTTCGAGATGCGGATGGGTGACCTGCGCATCGACCAGTGGCATGCCCCACTGCACCAGCCGGGCGGCGAGCGCCGCCAGCGCGACCTTTGATCCGCCGGAGGTGCCCGAGAACATGCTTTCGCCGAAGAACGCGCGGCCGACCGCCACGCCATAGATGCCGCCGACAAGGCGGTCCCCGTCGCGTACCTCGACGCTGTGCGCGTGCCCGGCCGCGTGCAGCGCACAGTACGCATCCACCATCGCGGCAGTGATCCACGTCCCGTCCTGCCCGGGGCGCGGGGACGCGGCGCAGGCATCCACCACGTCGCGGAAGGCGGTGTCGGAATGGACCGTCCAGGCGCTCGACCGCAGCCCGCGTCGGAAACGCTGCGACAGATGGATGCGGTCCGTGTGGAAGACCATGCGCGGGTCGGGCGACCACCACATGATCGGCTGGCCCTCCGAAAACCACGGGAATATGCCGTGGCGGTAGGCCAGCAGCAGCCTGGGCACCGACAGGTCGCCGCCGAACGCAAGCAGGCCATCCGGGCGCCGCAGTGCGGAGTCCACCGGCGGGAAGGGGGAGGCCGGGTCGACGTCCAACCGGGGCAGATGGAAGCTCACCCCGTGCCGCCCGCGTCTTCCGGGCTCCGGAACGGCGATCGTTCGGCCAGTGCCCGCGCCTGTTGTGCCACCGCCGCCGCCTCGTCGGCACACCATGCGCGCAGGGCCGCGGCGAACTCGGTGTCGGCGATCCAGTGCCGGCTGTGCACCAGCGTCGGCAGGAACCCGCGCGCGATCTTGTGCACGCCCTGCGCGCCCGGCTCGAAGGCACGCAACCCCTCGCGCAGGCAGTACTCGATGCCCTGGTAGTAACAGGTCTCGAAGTGCAGCCCCGGCAGCTGTCCGAGTGCCCCCCAGTAGCGGCCATACAGCGTATCGGTTCCGCGAAGGCACAGCGCCCCCGCGACCGGGGCGCCCTGATGGTCCGCCAGCACCAGCACCAGCGACCGTGGCATCGCCGTGGCGAGATGTCGGAGGAATGGCAGCGTCAGCGCAGGTGAGTTGCCGTACTCGGCGAAGGTCTGCAGGTAGAAGCGGTGCATTGCCGAAAGATCGTCGTCGCTGGCCTCGTTTCCGTGCAGCACACGGAAGACCACGCCCGCGGCGCGGACCCGGTTGCGCTCCTGGCGGATGTTCTTGCGGTGCTTGTGGTCCATCGCGGCCAGAAAAGCGTCGAAGTCGGTCCAGCCGGCGTCATTGCGCCAGTGGTACTGCACGTCAGCGCGGGATATCCATGAGCCATCGAGCGCTGCCGCATCGCGCGCGTCGTGGAAGTTGAGGTGCGCCGACGACCGGCCCGACTTCACGGCGTCGGCGACGATCGCCGCGCCCAGCGCGGAGCGCGCGACGTGATCGCGGGCGAGCAGGCGCGGGCCTGTCACCGGGGTGTACGGCACGGCGCCGAGCCATTTCGGGAAGTACTCGCGGCCATGGCGCGCATACGCATGCGCCCAGGCGTGGTCGAACACGAACTCGCCGTGCGAGTTTTCCTTCAGGTAGCCCGGCGCGGCGGCGACCAGCATGCCGCCCTCGCGGATCGCGACGTGGTGCGGCGTCCAGCCCCATTCCCCGCGCAGGCAGCCAAACGTCTCCATTCCCGACAGGAACGCGTGCGACAGGAACGGATTCACGCCGTCGTGGAGCGCGTCCCAGTCCGCCGGATCGATCTCCGACAGCGCGCCGTGGACGCGCGCCTCCAACATCAGTGGTCCTTGTCGAGGAACTTCTCGGCATCGAGCGCCGCCATGCAGCCGAAGCCGGCGGAGGTGATCGCCTGGCGGTAGACCTGGTCGGCGACGTCGCCGGCGGCGAACACACCCGGCACCGAGGTTTCGGTCGCACCACCGCCCAGGCCCGAGCGGATCTCGAGGTAACCGTTGTTCATCGCCAGTTGCCCATCGAACAGCTGCGTGTTCGGCGAGTGCCCGATCGCGACGAAGAAACCGTGCACCGGTAGCTCGCGGGTGCTGTCGTCGACGATTGAGCGCACGCGCAGAGCGGTGACCCCGGCATCGTTGCCGAGGACCTCGTCAACGACGTGGTGCCAGACCGGCACGATCTTGCCGGCGTCGATCTTCGCCTGCAGCTTGTCCTGCATGATCTTCTCCGCGCGCAGCGTATCGCGGCGGTGCACCAGATAGACGGTGCGCGCGATGTTGGACAGGTAGAGCGCCTCCTCGACCGCGGTGTTGCCGCCGCCGACGACTGCGACGTCCTGATCCTTGTAGAAGAACCCGTCGCAGGTCGCACACGCCGAGACACCGCGCCCCTTGAACGCCTCTTCGGACGGCAGCCCGAGGTATTTCGCGGTCGCGCCGGTGGCGATGATGATCGCGTCGGCCGTGTACCTGCCGCTGTCGCCGACCAGCCGGAACGGCCGCTGCGAGAGATCCGCGGTGTGGATATGGTCGAAGATCGTCTCGGTGTCGAAGCGCTCGGCGTGCGCCTGCATCCGCGTCATCAGGTCGGGGCCCATCAGGCCGTGCGCGTCGCCCGGCCAGTTGTCGACCTCGGTGGTCGTCATCAGCTGCCCGCCCATCTGCATGCCGGTGATCACCACCGGCTTGAGGTTGGCGCGCGCGGCGTAGACGGCGGCTGTCCAACCGGCGGGCCCGGAGCCGAGGATGACGAGCGGGAGGTGCCTGGACGGGTTCTCGGAATTGTTGGTCATGTATACTCGGGTGCGATGAAAAACGCGGCGTTTCGAAGCGTCTAGCTTGGAGACGCCGCACCTCCAGCACAAGGCGCGGTGCGCCGGGGATGCTGGAACGTTCCATTCGTGACCCATCCGTCCTGCGCCGCGCGAGCGGCGCTTTTTCGTGCAGGAGAGGCAAGATGCGCATCGGCGTCCCCAAGGAAACCAAAACCCTCGAAGGGCGTGTCGCGCTGGTGCCGGCCGCAGCGGGCGACCTGATCCACCGGGGGCACGAGGTCTGGCTGGAGCGCGACGCCGGCATCAAGTCCGGGTTCCGCGACGACGACTACACGCGTCTTGGCGTGCACATCGCACCCGACGCCGCGGCGCTGTACGACAAGGGCGAACTCATCGTCAAGGTCAAGGAGCCGATCGAGGGCGACCTGGCGCTGCTGCGTCGCGACCACCTGCTGTTCTGCTACCTGCATCTGGCGCCGCTGCCTGGCCTGACGCGGCAGCTGCTCGACATCGGCCTGACCGGCATCGCGTTCGAGACCGTCGAGCTCGAGAACGGCGATCTGCCGCTGCTGGCGCCGATGTCGATCATCGCCGGCAAGATCGGCGTGCAGGTGGGCACCCACCTGCTGCACCAGCCCATGGGCGGGAAGGGCAAGCTGCTCGGTGGACTGCCGTCGACGGAGCGCGGCAAGGTCGTCGTGTTCGGCGCCGGGGCCGCTGGCGGCAATTCCGCGGCCCTCGCCGCGTCCGGCGGCGCCAACGTGGTCGTGTTCGAGAAGCGCCAGGACCGCATGGACGAGATGATGCGGCTCGGCAACAACGTGACCGCGCTGTATCCGTACGACGAGGTAGTGGCCCGCGAGGTCGCATCCGCCGACCTGGTGGTTGGCGCCGTGCTCGTGACCGGCGCCGTGGCCCCGCATGTGCTCAACCGCGACATGATCCGCGGCATGGAGGATGGCAGCGTGCTGGTCGACATCTCCATCGACCAGGGCGGCTGCTTCGAAACCTCCCGTGCCACAACGTGGAAGGAGCCCACCTACGTCGAGGAGGGCGTGATCCACTTCTGCGTCACCAACATGCCCGGCGCGGTGCCGCAGACCTCGTCGCAGGCGATCTGCGCCGCGATCCTGCCGTGGGTCAACAAGCTGACCTCGGGCAACTGGCGGGACAACGAGGCGCTGGTGCGCGGCATCAACATCGCGTCCGGCGATATCGTGCACCCGGCGCTCAAGGGCATGCAGGTCTGACCGTGGCTGTAGCGGTCGCCACCCCCGCATGGATGACCATCATTCGCAGCTGACGCGCCCATACTGGCAATGCCGCTGATCATGCGTAGAATCATCGCCTTACGGCATCTTCCTAAGGTCTGACCGCACGGTGGCACGCCCGCTTTCCGCCCGCAGCAAACGTTCGCGCCAGCCGGCCGAGTCGCTCGCGCCGGCGCCGCCGAATCCGCGTCGGCAGAAGCTGCTGAGGGACATGGCGCTGATCGCGATCGCGCCACTTCTGTTGTACCTGTTCGTCTGCCTCATCACGTTTTCGCCGACCGATCCGGGGTGGTCGCATTCCGGCAGCATCACCGCGCCGCTCGGCAACGCCGGCGGCCGGGTCGGGGCCTGGACGGCCGACGTGCTGCTGTACCTCTTTGGTTACGTGGCCTTCCTGTTGCCGTTGATGCTGGCTGCGATCGCATGGATCGCGCTGTTCGGCATGGACAGCGATGGCGACGGGCAGGCGGATTTCGGACCAGCGCTGCGGCTGATCGGCATCGTCGCGTTCCTGGTGGCGGCCACCGGGCTGCTGTCGCTCCGCATCGGCGCGGTGCCAGACTTCTCGGCCGGCAGCGGTGGAATCCTGGGGCGCCTGGTCGGCAACTCGCTGTACCGGGGCTTCGGGCCGCTCGGAGGCAACCTGTTCCTGCTGGCACTGCTGCTGGTGTCGGTGACACTGGCCACCGGGCTGTCCTGGCTGTCGGTGATGGACCGTATCGGGCAGGCGGTGCTCCAGCTTCCGGCACTGTTCCGTCGCAGCAGCCAACAGGCCAGCGAGTGGAAGCACGCCCGCGAACTGCGTGGCGAGCGCAGCGAAGTGCGCAAGGTCGATACCGAGCTCCGTGCCAGGCGCGCCCCGGTACGCATCGAGCCCCCGGCGCCTGCGCAGGTGGAGAAAAGCGATCGCGCCAAGCGCGAGCAGCAGATCCCGCTGTTCCACGTCGGCGACGGCTCCGGCATCCCGCCGCTGGCGCTGCTCGACGACCCCAAGCCGCAGCCCAAGGGCTACAGCGACGAGACGCTGGAAACCCTGTCGCGCCAGATCGAATTCAAGCTCAAGGACTTCCGCATCGACGCGCAGGTGGTGGGCGCCTACCCGGGCCCGGTCATCACCCGCTTCGAGATCGAGCCGGCGCCGGGCATCAAGGTCAGCCAGATCAGCTCGCTCGACAAGGACATCGCGCGCGGGTTGTCGGTGAAGTCGGTGCGCGTGGTCGACGTGATCCCCGGCAAGTCGGTGGTCGGGCTGGAGACGCCCAACACCCACCGCGAGATGATCTACCTCAGCGAACTACTGCGCTCCAAGGAGTACGACAAATCCGGCAGCCCGCTGACGCTGGCGCTGGGCAAGGACATCGCGGGCCGACCCACGGTGGCCGATCTCGGTCGCATGCCACACCTGCTCGTCGCTGGCACAACCGGCTCGGGCAAGTCGGTCGCAGTCAACGCGATGGTGCTGAGCCTGCTGTACAAGGCCGGGCCGAAGGACGTGCGGATGCTGATGATCGACCCCAAGATGCTGGAGCTCAGCGTCTACCAGGGAATCCCGCACCTGCTTGCGCCGGTGGTCACCGACATGAAGGAGGCCGCCAATGGCCTGCGCTGGTGCGTGGCGGAGATGGAGCGGCGCTACAAGCTGATGAGCGCGGTGGGCGTACGCAACCTGGCCGGGTTCAACAAGAAGGTGGAGGAAGCGCAGCAGAAGGGCCAGCCGCTGTCGGACCCGCTGTTCAAGCCGAACCCAGAATCGCAGGAGATCGCGCCGCTGCTGGAGACGCTGCCGTTCATCGTCATCTTCATCGACGAGTTCGCCGACATGATGATGATCGTCGGCAAGAAGGTGGAGGAGCTGATCGCGCGCCTGGCGCAGAAGTCCCGCGCCGCCGGCATGCACCTCATCCTGGCGACCCAGCGCCCCTCGGTCGACGTCATCACCGGTCTGATCAAGGCCAACATCCCGACCCGGATCGCGTTCCAGGTATCGAGCAAGATCGACTCGCGCACGATCCTCGACCAGTCGGGTGCCGAAACACTGCTGGGACACGGTGACATGCTGTACCTGCCGCCCGGCACGGCGCTGCCCGAGCGCGTGCATGGCGCCTTCGTCAGCGACGAGGAGGTGCACCGGGTGGTCGACCACCTGCGCCAGAGCAGCAAGGGCCCGGACTACATCGAGGGCGTACTGGACGAGGTGCAGACGATGGGCGACGGCGTCGTTGTCGGCGCCAGCGGCCTGCCGGAGAGTGCCGACCGCAGCGGGGCAGGGGATGAGAGCGACCCTCTGTACGACGAGGCGGTGCGGGTCGTCACCGAGACCCGGCGGGCGTCCATCTCTGGCGTGCAGCGACGCCTGAAGATCGGCTACAACCGGGCGGCGCGGCTGGTCGAGGCGATGGAGGCCGCCGGTGTCGTCACGCCTCCGGAGCACAACGGCGACCGCAGCGTCTTGGCGCCTCCGCCGCCCAAGTAGATGGCCGTCGGCGCGGCAGTGACCCGGTGATCGCCTATTCAGGCGCCTGTTCACACACTGCCTGCTCGAATCCCGGGAGTCCGACATGATCCGTTTCCGACAGTGGCTGGTGCTTGCGTCGATGCTGGCCGTGGGTGTTGCGCAAGCTGGCCCTCGCGACGCGCTCGGTGCGTTCAGCAAAGGGCTCAAGGGCCTGGACGGCCAGTTCACGCAGCAGGTGTTCGACCCCAACGGCCGCCTGAAGGAGACCTCCAACGGGCGCGTCGCGCTCTCGGCACCGCGGCTGTTCCGGTGGGAGTACGTAAAGCCCTACCCGCAGCTCATCGTCGCCGATGGCCAGAAGGTGTGGGTCTACGATCCGGACCTGATGCAGGTGACGGTGCGCGCGCAGGGTGCCGAGGAGCAGAACAGCCCGCTTGCCGCGCTGATCGATCCGACCCGGCTCGACCGCGACTACAACGTCCGCGCTGCCGCCCCCCTGGATGGCCTGGAGTGGCTGGAGTTGACCCCGAAGCAGGGTGCGGAGGCCGGGTTCCAGAATGCGCGCCTCGGCTTCGATGCCAACGGCCTCGTGCGGATGCAGGTGCTGGATGCGCTCGGTCAGCGGACCGACATCCGCTTCAGCGGCTGGAAGAAGAATCCGTCGTTTGCGCGCGGGACGTTCCGCTACGCGCCGGCCGCGGGCGTCGACGTGGTCGGCGAGGGTTGAGCGCACGCGCAGTGGGATATCGGTCATCCGGCGCCGACGCCGTTTTCACCTGTTGCACCCATCTGCGTGCAGACACTGGCACCATGAAGACACGACCGGCCCCACTGCTGATCCTCTCGACCGCGCTCGCGCTCTGCGGTGGAATCGCCCTGCCAGGAGCGTCTGCCAGCCAGGGGCAGCTCGTGACATCGACCGTAGAGACCACTGCGGTGGGCCGTGCTGCCTCGCCACGGACGCGCGCTGAAGGCGACGAGGCGCTCAACAACGCCGTGGCATCGGTGGTCGTCGCCGCGCTCAGCGAGCAGTTCGACGGCAGGACGATCGCGGTCAAGCTCGACAGTACCCACGTCGCCATGTCCAGCCTGCGCGACCGGGCGGTGACGGGCGAGGGCCGGATGCGCATCGGTGACGAGGACGAGGAGTGGATCGGCTTCCGCTACCGCACCCTCTACGACACGCAGATGGCCAATGCCGCGTATCCCCAGATCACTCTCGGCAGGCCGGGCGATGACGGTCGCGTGCTACCCAACGACTCCCGGCTGGTGTCCCAGCTCGACGACCGCGTGGCGCGCCAGCTGGCGCAGGAGTTCGGCGGCCAGCCGGTGCTGCTGCAGCTTGACCAGATCCTCACCATCGAGGCGGGTGCGCGCTTCCTGCGGATCGCCGCCATTGGCATCGCGGACTTCGGGCGCGAGGGAACGACACCGGCCCAGGTCGATGCGCTGTACGACCGCGCCGACGGCACGTGGGTGCGGGTCAACTACGAGCTTGGCCCCGCCTCGGTGATCGAGGCCGTCCCGGCCGATCCGTCCCAGCGCGTCGCCGGCCCTTGACCCGCGACGCGGTGCCGAATGCGGGCGTCGCCCGCCGGCTTGGTATCGTGACGGCTGCTTCCATCGGTTGATCCCGTGGCCCGCAAGCCTGTTTCCCTGAATGTCCCGCAGGACGACCTGCTTGCCGACGACCACGGCGCGCTGCGTCCGCTCGCCGAGCGCATGCGCCCGCAGTCGCTGGACGAGATGGTAGGCCAGCAGCGGCTCGTGGGGGAGGGCGCCGCACTGCGTCGCGCCATCGAAAGCGGCCACGTGCACTCGATGATCCTGTGGGGTCCGCCAGGATGCGGGAAGACGACCCTGGCGCTGCTGCTTGCCCGCCACGGGGACGCCGACTTCCGGGCGATCTCGGCGGTCCTGTCCGGGCTGCCGGACGTCCGCAAGGTGCTTGCCGACGCGCAGGAACGGTTCGCGGCAGGCCGGCGCACCGTGCTCTTCGTCGACGAGGTGCACCGTTTCAACAAGACGCAGCAGGACGCCTTCCTGCCGCACATCGAGCGCGGCACGATCCTGTTCGTCGGCGCGACGACCGAGAACCCGTCGTTCGAGCTCAACTCCGCGCTGCTGTCGCGCTGCCGCGTCCACGTCATGGACGCGGTCCCGGTCGACGACATCGCGATCGCGCTGCGCGGGGCCCTGGGCGACGACGCGCGTGGTCTAGGCGAGCGTGCGCTGGTCGTCGACGATGCACAGCTGGCGCTGATCGCGCGCGCGGCGGACGGCGACGTGCGTCGTGGCCTGACATTGCTCGAGATCGCCGCAGAGCTCGCAGGGCAGGGCGGCCGCATTACCAACGACACTTTGCAGCAGGTACTCGCCGACCGCACCCGCCGCTTCGACAAGGGCGGCGAGCAGTTCTACGACCAGATCTCGGCATTGCACAAGTCGGTCCGCAGCTCCAACCCCGACGCGGCGCTGTACTGGTTTGCGCGCATGATCGACGGCGGCTGCGATCCGGCGTACCTGGCGCGGCGGCTGACGCGGATGGCAGTGGAGGACGTGGGGCTCGCGGATCCACGTGCGCTGTCGATGGCGATCGAAGCGTGGGACGCATTCGACCGCCTTGGCAGTCCGGAAGGCGACCTCGCACTGGCGCAAGTGGTGCTGTACCTCGCGAGCACCGCCAAGTCCAACGCCGCCTACCGCGCCTACGGACAGGCGAGGCGCGACGTCGTCGAGCACGGAACGCAGGACGTGCCGATGCACCTGCGCAACGCGCCGACCAGGTTGATGAAGCAGCTCGGCTATGGCAGCGGCTACCAGTACGACCACGATGCCGATGGTGGGGTGGCGCTTGGCCAGACCGGCTTCCCTGAGGCGATGGGCGAGCGCGTGTACTACGCGCCGGTGGAGCGCGGCCTGGAACTGAAGCTCAAGACCAAGCTGGACGCGCTGCGTGCCGCGCGGGGGACGGCCAGCGACTTGGCGGGACGGGAAGACGGGGCGTGATCCGTGACGTTGCCTGGCATCGTCGGCAGCCACATGGCATCACGTGTATCGGTTCCCGGGCGCCGTCCAGATGACGCCTGCATGGTCCATCGCGCTGGCGGTGTTCGTCGGCGGTGCGCTCGGCGGCGCGCTGCGCCACCTGCTGTCGAGGGCGGTTGCGCGGGTGACCCGCACGCGCTGGCCCTGGGGGACGCTGATGGTCAATGTCAGCGGCGCGTTCTTCGGCGGGGTGGTGGTGGCCGCAGGCACGCTGCCGGCCAGGCCGCTGACCGCGATGCTCGTGGCAGGCGTCCTTGGCGGCTACACCACCGTATCGACGGTTGCCCTGCAGGTCGCCCAGCTTTCGGATGACGGACAGGTCAGGCAGGCCATGGGCTACCTGCTCGCGACGCTGGGTCTCGGGCTCGCGGCCGCGTTGCTGGGGTTCGGGTTAGGCGGCGCATGACGGGCTGCACGGAGCTCGGGCGTACGCTGGCGATCGCCTTCGGCAGCGGTGCCGGGGCGCTGGCGCGCTGGTCGCTCTCGGTCGACGGTGAAGCTTGGTATTGGAACGCAACCAGCAGCCTGCTGGCGATCAACGCCGTCGGATCGTTCGCGATTGGCGCGCTCTCGATGCTGGACTGGTCGCGCGGCGGCATCTGGAGCGCTGACCGCGCAGGCATCGCAAGGGACACGGCCATGGCTGGTTTCTGCGGCGGCTTCACGGCGTTCTCGCTGTTCAACGTCGACGTGCTCCGGGTGGCGGAATCCGCAGGCTTGGCTGCGGCGCTGGGCTTGGCGGTCGTGTCCGTGGCGCTTTGGCTGGCGGGCGTCGCTGCGGGCCGCGCCCTCGGACGGCAGTTGGGCATGGGACGTCCCTGAGCGAAGGCGCCATGCGCGGAACGTCTCCTGAGCTTGGTGAGATTGGAGGGAGGGACGGCTGCGTGAGATCAGTGCCCCGGTGTGCACAAGCTATAACTTCGCATAATGTATAGAAGGACCATCGTTCATTGACGCTCGAGCGGGTAGGGCTGGCAGCATGATTGCCAACGCCAGCGCCGCCGCGACTCCGAGGCGTGACGCCAAGCGTTCCCAAGCGCGCTTCCTGTCGCCCGTCGAGCGGTCCGCTTCCAAGAGCAGAACCCACTTGTCGTAATCCTCGTGAGCCATCCGGGCCAGCTGGCGCAGTCGGTCATCTGGCACCGCGTCTATGCCAGTTTTCCAGCGCGAAACCTGCTGCCGACTCACGCCTAGAGTGGTAGCCAATTCGGTAAAACTCCCGGCGGAAATGCCCTTTTTTGCTTTGTCAAGAAGCGCTGCAGCATTTGTTGTCATAACAATCGCTTGACAGTTGTCTAGTGCTGCAGGTTACATGCGATTCGTCACCTCATTGAGGTGACCGGCAGGCCCGGTTCGCCCGAGCCGGACTGTCGTCAATCGGGCCGGGCAGGGGGCAACACCGATGCAAAGGTACTGGCGAATCGTCTTGACCGTGGCCGAGTTCATGGCCGACGACATTCCGACCGGCGATCACTGGTCGTGAGCCGTCCGACTGACACCCATCGCGGCGCCGCCCTGGCATATGACGCAGCCGTCGCCGTCCTGACGCCGCTGCCCTTGTTCCCGTCCTGTACCACGAGCCCCGAGCTCGCCGCAGAGTGGCGCGGCATCCTTGCCGCTGCGCGTTCGCAGATGGAGCTGGAAGAGGCAATGGGGGCCCTACGCCGTGGCTGACGGCACCTTTTCACCAGCCGAGCCGAGCAAGCGGATTGGCCCGGGTAGTAACACGGGCCAAAAGTCCTCCACGGTCACGGCGCCAATCATTGACTTCTGTGTCGCGGTGCTCGACTCGGAAAAATGCAAGGCGACGTTCCGCAAGATGCCGATGGCGGAGGTCCTTCGGTTCGTGTTTGGAACGGGATCCTCGATCGCCGTTGGTGCCCTGCGCGAGCAACAGATGAACTTCTACCAGCGGTCCGCAACGATGGTGGACGTGGTCGGTGCGGTGTGCGGAAAGATCGGCGTTCGTGACGACGGAGCCATCCAGATCAGTCTCTCGGGGCAGGGCTGCGAACACGTTCCCGACTGGAACCGCGTTGCCGACATCCTCGACGCACTTGGCGCTCACCTGTCGCATATCGATATCGCGGTCGATGACCTGACGGGTCAGACCTTCAATCTCCAGACCTTCAAATCCCTCTATGAGCAGGGCGAATTCACCATGAATGGTAGGCCCCCAAGCGCGCAATTCGTCGATGACATGGGCAGCAATAAAGGCTGCTCGTTCTATGTCGGGCAGCGTGGCCATAAGCAGCTGAACGTGTACGAAAAAGGCAAGCAGCTGGGCGACCCGGAGAGTGCACACACGCGCTGCGAGCTGAGGTTGTATGCGAAAAGAATTGACCTGCCGAACGACGCCCTCCGCAATCCCGGGAAGTACTTCGGCGCCGCGTATCCGATGCTCATCGCCTTCGTGGTCGGCGAGGTCGAACGCCTCGGCCTCAAGGACCAGATGGTGAACGCCAGCGCCAAGGCCATGGTCCGCTTCTTGCGCACACAAGCGGGAACCGCGCTGCACCTGGTCATGGATGCGCTCGGGGACGACGCCCTCGAATACGTCATGGAGAACATCGTCCGGCCCGGTCGCCCCGGTCGTTTTAGGCACACAACTGGCGACCTTGCATCACTCGTCCGGCAGCAGCTGGCCGAAGCACTCGACCAAAAGGCAGCATAACCATGCAGATCACGATCACCAGCAGTCACGTTGATGAAAAGAAGTGGACCAAGGGCGAACGTTCCGGCGTGATCCGCACGCAGGAAGCCATGGCGGAGACGCCCCGGTTCCGTCAGACGATTCGGCTTGACCTCGGGACGAACGACCCCCACCCGGTCGGCCTTTACACGCTCGACCTCGAGCAAGCAGTCAGCGTCGGCGACTTCGGCGACTTGAAGATCGCGCGCCGTCTTCCGTTGGAAGCGGTCCAGCAGCGTCCGACCACCAAAGCGGCCTGAGCGAATGTCGGCCTACGTGCAGGGCTGCTACGCCGCGGATTACGACCCCGCGACCAATACCTGCACGTCGGTTTACTTGATCCCGCAGACGGCAGGCCTTCCGGCGCTGTCGCTTGCCGACGCACAGAGCATAGGCGCTGCGTGCGCACTCCTCTGGGCGGTTGCATGGGTGATTCGCCGGATGATGAAACAGATCGATCAAGCCTGATCGACTGCACAAAGGAGAGAGAGTCGTGCTGAAGCTCGCAACGTTCCTGCTGTTCGCCCTGTCGTTCTTCGCGTTCCCCGCGGCTGCCGCCGTTGACGTCACCGGCGTGGTCACCGAGATCAGCGGTGCCATCGCGCCGATCGGCCTGATCGGTGCCGCTGTTCTGCTCGTTTTGGTCGCGATCAAGACGTACAAGTGGGTCCGCCGCGCTATGTAACGCCCGCCGCCCGGCTAGGTCCAACACCTTCCGGGCGGCATCTATTCTGATCGGGAGCACGTCGATGGAAGGCTGGTTGTTTCTGCTCGCATGGTTTGGTGCGCTGTGGCTGATCTTCAGCGAATGAACATCAAGCGCATGATCACCAGCGCAATTATCCGTCGCGTGGTGTACATCGCAGTGGCCGCGATTGTCAGTCTTTGCGCGGTGATGTGGTCCGAGACTGCAAACGCGTGTCCGGTGGTGCCTGAGATGACGCCGCCACCGGGCGGCACGTTCGCCTATGTCAACGAAGCAAGACAAGCATGTGAAGCGGCCGGCATCACGCAGTCCGGCAAGGGATTGACCGGGTTCAAGCGGCAGTTTATCGGTTGTATCTCTGAATCGTCGACCAGTTTTAGGGCGCGTTTTAAGGTGACTGCAGCTAATGTTTGTCCCGCATCCTCGCAGGGCGCCGGTACCGAATCAAACATCGGTGGAACGTACTCGGGAACAACGCTAGGGTGTCCCCCGGGTTCGGTTTGGAACGAACAGACGAAGACGTGCCACGACCCGGAAGTGTGTCTTGCACGGAACCAACAACCGGGATTCCTCGGTGTCGGGCCGACGACACGGTCGTTTGAAGTTACTTGTGCGGGAGGTTGCGAGTTCAAGGCCGAAGCAGGTAGCCCGCAAGTCTGCACGGGTGCTGTTGGGAGCTCGGATCGCATGTGCACGGCGACATTTCGGTTCAGTGGCAATGCATGCGCAGTGCCGCCTGGACAGCCCGCCCCGGACGCACCGCCCCCGCCTAAGGATCGCGAATGCATCCTCGGTACGGACGCTGAGACGAAGGTGTGTCAGGGCAAGGACGGACGACAGTGCTACGTCCTAAAGGGCGCTGAAATGTGCTGGGGCGTTGGCGAGACTGGCGAGAAAGCGAACGGGCCGGAGCAGCAGCAGCGAGATGCGGGACCGACGCCACAGCCGCCTCGTAGCCCGCCGCTACCGCCCGAGACGTTCGCGCCCGGGCAAGCGTCCATAACGACGACGACGACGACGGTTATCAACAACATCACTAACGTCACCACGACGACGACGACCGGGCGTACGACGACTAACGGCACGACGCCACCGGGCGATCCCGGGAAGCCGGGCACCCCGGTACCTGGCCAAGAGCCGGATGGACAAGAGAACGAGTCTTCCGGTGGTGGCTCGTGCGAAGACCCTCCAGTGGTGTTCGGCGATGAAGCGTTGCGCCAGATCGCGGACCAAGCATGGGCAACCAGGTGCGCTGTCGAGGCGGGGAACGCTGTGAAGGTGACAGGCGATATCGCCGATTGCGATCAGCCCTTCACGGTGGAAGAGAACGTGATCAACCCCGAGGATAAGAGCGTCGAGACAATGAAGGCGCTACGGGCGTCGATCTGCCCGCTGGAAGGCACCACCGGAAGTGGCTACGACGACAGCGCGCTCGGTGGAGACGCAGACGGCACCGGCAGCGGATTTATCGCGGCAGAAGGCGAGGGTACGGGTGGTAGTGGCCTCGACCAATCCGGCCTTGGATTCAGCCGCACGTGCCCGGTGATTCCTGCGGTCATGGTCATGGGCACATCGATTCAGCTCGACAACTCCAAGCTATGCGAGTGGCTGCAGCTTGGGTCGCTTTTCGTTCTTGCACTAGCCGCACTCACCAGCCTCAAAATTATGATGGGAGGCCCGTGAGATGCCGCTGCCTGCTCTGATCGTTGTCCCTGTAGCGGCGGCCGCGCCATGGATGGTGCGCAAGTTCGTGCAGTACGCCTGGGGACCGATGCTCGTCGGACTCGGCTACATGATGAAGACGCGGCTTGGTCTGTTCATCGCGACCGCCTTCCTGTGGCTCGGCATAAATTTCGCGTCCATCAATCTCATCATCGAACCGACCATCGACGTCCTGACCGGTGCGGTGAACAACGTCCGCACGGGAGGGACCGGAGCGGCAGCCGGTGCACTCTCGCAGTACGTCGGGCTCATGCAGTTCGATAAGGCCATTACGATGGTCGTAAGCGCCGTGATCACGAAACACGCGCTGTTGAAAGGCCGCTTGTTCCTGTTCCGCCGCGGCACCCTCTAGCCAACCTCATCGGGCGCAGACGAAATGCCAATCGAAGTGTTCACCGGGCTGCCGGGCAACGGCAAGACCGCCTTCATGGTCGAGAAGCTGATCATGGAAGCCAAGAAGGGCGAACGTCCGATTTTCGCCTCCGGCATCGATGGCCTTGCACCAGGCCTCGCGACGACACTTGATGATCCGCGGAAGTGGAACGAACGCGATCCGGATGGTGAGCCCACTTGCGACTGCAAGCAGGACGGCAAGCTGCACGCGCACCTCGTGCCGGACGGTGCACTGATCTTCGTCGACGAGGCCTGGAAGAATTTCGGCCACCTGCACGACGCTGGCAGACAGGCAACGCCTCCGCACGTTCTCGCGCTCGCCGAACATCGGCACAGGGGCATCGACTTCGTCTGGACGACGCAGCAGCCGAATCAGCTCTATCCCTTCGCACGCGCTCTCTGCGCACGGCACACGCACGTGGTTCGACGGTTCGGCACGCAGTACTGCGACTTGTACAGCTGGGAGGAGTTGAATGAGGATGTGAAGTCTGCAGCGAAGCGCGAGAACGCAACGAAGCAGACGCGGATGCTTCCCAAGCAGGTTTTTGAACAGTACAAGTCAGCGACGCTGCACACGATTAAGCGCAGGCTGCCGCTTCGGTTGTTCGTGCTGCCGGTCGCCGTGATCGCTGCTCTGCTATGCGGCTACTTCGTCATCCAGTATTTGAAGCCGGACAACATGTCGGCACGCCTCACGCCGGGAGGGGAGGCGTCCGGCTTGCCGGACGCCCCCCCACACACGGGAGAGTCCCGCTCGAGTTCCCGCCGCCCTTCAACCGTCGCCGAGTACGTCGAAATGCAACAGCCACGCATTGCGCTGGCACCCTGGTCTGCGAAGCTCTACGACGACCGGTCGCCGACTGTGGATCCGCAGTTGTTCTGCATGGCTCTCGGCGAGCTAGCAGCGGACCCGTGCACGTGCCTGACCGAGCAGGGCACTCAGTACGTCATTCCGCACGAGCAATGCAGGTCGCAGGCTCGCAACGGGCCGGTCTACAACCCGTTCAAGGAGCTGCGTGACGAGCGCCGGGGAGCCGATCAGGAGTTCGCACCTGCGCCGCCAGAGCCGTCAGGCGGCCGCACTGGCGCCTATTCGTCCGGGATAGGTCGCGAAGCACAAGAGCCGGCTCCGGCGGCAACATTCCGCGGGGTGTAGGGGCAGCGCCCCTACGGTTGCGGGAGCCAATAGCTGATGTCCCGATCCGTGGTCCAGGCGTAGCCGTTCGCCGCAGCTTGGTGGCGCAGCCATCCCCCTGAAAATCGCGTTTTCAACAGTTACCAGCGTTCGTCCAGGCACCGCGCACGTCAACGAACTGCACGCCTCCGATGCATTTCGTCGGGGCGTCGGGACTTGCTAGTCTCACCCGTTCGATCGCTTCCTCGAGCTGACGCAACTGTTCAGCGTCAGTGTGGTGCGGCGGATCTGTGCCTCCAGTTATACTGGGCTCGGTTGGTTTAAGGACTAGTCTCGCCGGGGCATTGAGCTCAACGGCTGCGACTCGCGATCGATAGAACCAACCTGCGTTTGTCACCGCCAAGAGGCCGCAGAGGACGAACGTGATGGCTTGCCAGGTAGTAGCTGGCCAACCCCAAGGGGTCTCTCGTCGAATTCTTCCACGTCCGTCCATGCGGCGAGGATAGTGCAGTTATCGTTGGAACATCCGACCATGCCGCCATAGCCAGCGATCGAGCATGTGCGGTGCGATCCGTTCGCCGTGCGGTGACACGAGGAAGCGGCCAGCCATTCGCCAGCCGCTCCATGGACCATGTAGGGGCGTCACGTTGTTGACTTGGCGCTGGTAGAGCGCGGCCGCGCATGAGTTGGGGCAGCGGCTTTCACGCCAGCATGGCGGACGTTCGTCCATGGCCCCACCATGTGAAAAGCCTCGAGGGCATCGCGTGAAGCCACTTAGCGAACTTCGCATAATGTATATTATGTCGTCCAAAGATCGCCAGAGTGGATGGCCCGTTGTCGGGAATTTTAATTAGTGTCGAAGAGCGGAAGTTCGCGCCAGTCATTGATTTTAAAGAACAATACGGTTGCGTACCGACACCAATAAAAGTCATGACATACCATTTCGCTAACCGTCATTGTTGCTCTTATCCACAATTCTCCCGCGCAGCTACCCGAAAGCGAGTCGCCCATTGCTCATGGACACCTAGTGTTCCTTTGTTCGGCATGGACGCGTTCGACGATGCCTGCGCGCCGCAATGCCTCCAACCGGCGAACGTGCATTTTCACATGGCGCCCTGGATCAAGGCCCCGGCTTTCCATGTCCTCTCTCACGGCTTCCCGATGTTCGGATGGACTGTAGACGCCATCCGTGAGACGGTTGGCTACGCGGGCATTGGCTCCAGCTGAGTCGACATGCGCTGCATCATTTGCTCCAGGGCACCCAACTCGGTCGGCGACAGTGCGGCCGCCATCGTGCCGACCACCGCGTCCTGGACCGCCATCGCGCGCTGCGCCAGTACCTGACCCTTCTTACTGAGGTGCAGACGCTTGATGCGGCCGTCCTGCGGGTCCGGCTCCCGACGCAGGAGCTTCTGCGCCTCCATCCGTGTCAGGGCCATGCTGATTCCACTCTTGGCAACGAAGCAGCGGCGCGCCAGCGCCTGCTGGGTCATGCCTGGGGTGCGCAGCAGGTTGACCAAGAGTTCGTGCTCGGCGGTGCGCAGCCCTACTTTCGCCAGTCGTGCCGAAAGCGCCGCATCGCACAGGTTGTAGGCACGCACAACGCTGATCCAGGCGCGGGTGGCGTCCGCATCGGCCTGTGGCCCTCCACGTTGACGGCTCATGA
>LXQJ01000034.1 GCA_001683895.1 Luteimonas sp. ANT-B3E
TAGTCTCGACAACCACAAATTAACCGGGTCGGCCGTGCGCCACTCCCTCACTTGGGAGAAGAACCTTTTTATTGCCCGGTTGGCTGCGATCGCCCCGCCCCCGCGCGCGGCGACGCCTTCACGGCACCGGGCCGACACTGGCGCCCCGTTCCGCCCGGCCCCGACGATGTCCGACCTCTTCGCGCTGGCGATGCCCTGGTACGAGTTCGTGCTGCGCGCGGTCGTCGTCTACGTGGTGATCCTGGTGATGGTGCGGCTGTCGGGCAAGCGCACGGTCGGGCAGTTCACGCCGTTCGACATGATCGTCATCGTGCTGCTGGGTACGGCGGTGCAGAACTCGCTGATCGGCGAGGACACGTCGCTGCTCGGCGGGCTGCTGCTGGCCGGCACGCTGGTGTCGCTGAACTGGCTGACCGGCGTGGCCACCGCCCGAAGCCGGCGCGCGGAGGCACTGATCGAAGGCAGCCCCGTGCTGCTGCTGCGCGATGGCGAGCTCTACGACGCGGTGATGCGACAGCAGAACATCGGCCGCCGCGAGCTGGACGAGGCCATGCGCAACGTCGGCTGCACGTCGCCCGCGGACGTCGCGCTGGCGGTGATGGAGACCAGTGGCAACATCACCGTGGTGCCGCGACGGCAGGGTTGACGGCAGGGTTGACGTTCGGGCGTGGCGGGCCGGCGGGTCAGTCGACGCCAGCCAGCCAGTCGCGCGGCACCAGGTAGTCCTGCAGCAGGGCCTCGGGGCTGCCCGGCTCCGGTGTGTAGCCGTACTCCCAGCGCACCAGCGGCGGCAGGCTCATCAGGATGGATTCGGTGCGGCCGCCCGACTGCAGCCCGAACAGGGTGCCGCGGTCGAGCACCAGGTTGAACTCGACGTAGCGCCCGCGCCGGTACAGCTGGAACGCACGCTCGCGATCACCCCAGGGCGTGTCGCGCCGACGCTCGACGATCGGCCGGTAGGCGTCCATGAAGCCGTCGCCGACCGCGCGCAGGTACGCGAAGTCGCGGTCGTGGTTGCCGTGGAGGTCGTCGAAAAACAGGCCGCCGACGCCGCGGGTCTCGCCGCGATGGCGCAGCAAGAAATACTCGTCGCACCAGCGCTTGTGCGCGGCATAGCGGTCGTCGCCGAACGGCGCGCACAGGTCGCGCGCGGTGCGGTGCCAGTGGCGGACGTCGTCCTCCACCGGATAGAAGGGGGTCAGGTCGAAGCCGCCGCCGAACCACCAGGCGACGGTCTGGCCATCGCGCTGGGCGCGGAAATGGCGGACATTGGCGTGCGTGGTGGGTATGTGCGGATTGCGCGGGTGGAACACCAGCGACACGCCGACCGCGCGCCAGGTCGCGCCCGCCAGCTCCGGGCGCGACGCGGTCGCCGAGGGCGGCAGCTGTGTCCCGGACACGTCCGAGAACCCAATGCCGGCCTGCTCGAACACCCCGCCGTCGCGCAGGATGCGGGTGCGGCCGCCGCCGCCCGCGGGGCGCTGCCACGCGTCTTCCTCGAACCGCGCGCCGCCGTCCAGCGCTTCCACTCCCTCGCAGATGCGGTCCTGCAGGCCGGTGAGGTAGCGGCGGATGTCGTCGAAGCGGGTGTCGTCGGGCGGCATGATCATGCCGCCAGTATAGAAACGCGAGCCCTACTTCAGCGTGCGCTCGAAGAGCTCGTGGATCCGCCGGTACTGGTCGTACCACGAGGCCGGGTGGGTGTAGGCGTGGCGTTCCATCGGATAGCTCGCCAGCTCCCATTTGTCCTTGCGCAGCTCGATCAGCCGCTGCGCCAGCATCACCGAATCGCGGTAGAACACGTTGTCGTCGATCATGCCGTGCGCGATCAGCAGGTGGTCCTGCAGGCCCTCGACGTACTCCAGCGGCGACGACGTCGCATAGGCCTCGGGGTCCAGCGCCGGGGTGTTGAGGATGTTGGCGGTGTAGCCGTGGTTGTACTGCGACCAGTCGCTGACCGGGCGCAGCGCGGCGCCGGCCTTGAAGGTGCCGGGTTTGCGGAACAGCGCCATGAAGGTCATGAAGCCGCCGTAGCTGCCGCCGTAGATGCCGACGCGGTCGCGGTCGGCTTGCTTCGTGTCAACCAGCCAGTTGATGCCGTCGAGGTAGTCCTCCAGCTCCGGGTGGCCCATGCGGCGGTAGATCGCGGTGCGCCAGTCGCGGCCGTAGCCTTCCGAGGCGCGGAAGTCGAGGTCGAGCACGATGTAGCCCTGCTGCACCAGCAGGTTGTGGAACATCTGCTCGCGGAAGTAGTTCGGATAGCGGTCGCTGACGTTCTGCAGGTAGCCGGCGCCGTGCACGAACAGCACCACCGGATACCTGCGCCCGGGCTCCGGGTCGGCGGGGCCGTAGTACTTGCCCCAGACGGTTCCGGCGCCGTGCTTCGAGGGCACCTGCACGGTCTCGGGCTGCAGCCACGCGATGTCGCGGAACGCCGGCTTGCGGGTGTCGGTGAGCGCGCGCGCGGCACCGCCGGCGGCGTCGACCACCGACAGCTGCGGCGGCACGTAGCTGGCCGAGTGGCGCACCAGCAGCCGCGCGCCGTCCGGCGACGGCACGAACGACTCCACGCCGTCGAGCGACGTCACCTCGCTGACCGCGCCGCCGCCGGCATCGACCCGGCAGACTTCGTAATCGCCGGGCCGCGCACGGTTGCACAGGAACCAGAAGCCGCTGCCGTCCGCCGCCGGCACCGGCTCGGACACCTCCCAGCGCCCGGACGTCAGCGCCCGCGCCGCGCCGCCGTCGCTGGTGTACAGGTGCGACCAGCCGGACTGCTCGGACAGGAACCACGTGGTGCGGTTGTCGGGCATCCAGCCGAAGTCGTTGAAGCCCCAGTTGATCCAGGCCGCGTCGGTCAGGCGGTGCCGCGACCTCAGCTGCGCCTCGTCGACGGCGACCGTCGCCAGCCAGCGGTCCTTGTTATCGACCGCATGCAGCATCAGCGCGACCTGTCGGCTGTCGGCGCTCCAGCGCACGGTGTCGCCGAGGCCCATCGGCCCACCGGCCTCCAGGCGAACGGCGCGCGGGCCGTCCAGTGGCTTCTGCCCGGCCTTGCGGCGCAGGTCCGCGAGCGGGTCCTCGGACACGCCGGGCAATGCGTCGACCGCCAGCGGCCGTGGCGTGCCGTCGGCCATCGACACCAGCCAGAACGCCATCGGCACCGGGTCGTTGCGGCCGACGCGGGTGCGCACGTCCTCGAACTCCTCGTAGCCGGATTCGGTGATGTACTTCGCCATCCTGCCGTCCTGGCCCTCCTCGGCGGACTTCGCCCGGGTGGCCACCAGCAGCCAGTGGCCGTCGGGCGACAGCGCGCTGCCTGAGATCTCGACGTCCTTGCCGAGGAACACCGGTGCCGGCGCGCGCGATGGATCGGCGCGGCGCCAGGCCTCGGTCTGCGCACGCATCGCGTCGCGTCGCTCGCGCTCGGTGCGCAGCGCCTCGAAGTAGCGCAGCTGCCGGTCGCGCAGGTCGTCGGCCTTGGGTGTCTTCGCAGGGTCGTCCTCGGCCTTGAGGATCGCGGCCTGGGTGGTGCCGTCGCGCGCGGTCCAGCGGAACCAGTCCTGCCCGGCGCGCCACACCAGCGCGCCGTCGCGGCCCCACTGCAGCTGAGCCTCGGCGCCCTCGGTGCGGGTCAGCTGGTCGAGCGCGCCGCTGCCCAGGTGGCGGACGAAGACATCGCCGTTGCGCACGAACGCCATCCGCGTGCGCTGCGCGTCGAACACCGGGTCCATGCCGTCGATGTCGCCGCGCGCGGCGCCGTCGAGCCGCGCTCCCGCGCCACCGGCCACCGGCTGCGCATGGATGTCGCGGATCGTGCTGCCGTCGCGCTTGAGCGTGTAGTACGCGCGCTGGCCATCCCACGACCACCAGGCCTGCTCGACCGGCGCGCCGATCCAGTCCGGGTCCGCCATCACCTGCGCCAGCGTCAGGGGTGTCGCCGGCTGTGCGACCACCGCGGGGGCAAGAATGGCCAGCGACAGCGCCAGCACATGCGCGGCAGCGCGGGGAAACAGCAACGGACGGGGCATGGACTGGCTCGCGCGGGACGGTAGCCGAGCAGACTAGCAGCCGCTCCGGCGCGCCCGGACCGGCCACAGGTCATGCCGCGCCAGCCTTGCCCGTACCATGGGCGCTCCCGATCCGCCGCCGCCAGATGCACGCCTACGTTTACAAGAGCCAGCGCAGGGCCGATACCTACGTCTACCTCGCTGTGCGCGACGATATCGCTTGCCTGCCAGACACGTTGCGCGAAGGACTGGGCACGCTGGCGCCGGTGCTGGAGGTACTGCTGACCGCCGACCGGCGGCTGGCGATCGAGGACCCGGCGGTGGTGCGCGCCAATCTCGCGGCGCGAGGATTCCACCTGCAGCTGGCGCCGTCGATGGCGGTCGATCCGCTGACCGAGGACTGGGGCACCGATGCCTGAGGCCGCCACTCGCGAACGTCTGGCCTGGGCTGCGCTGGGCGTGGCGCTGCTCGCCACCCTGGCGATGGCTGCTGGTGGCCTGGTCGCCGCGCTCGCGGGTTGGCTGGCGCAGCCGGCGTGGTCGCTGGGCCTGCGTCTGCGCCTGCGCCGCGGCTGCGGCGTTGACCGCACCGGACTGCGCGGCGACGCGCTGGTATTGCTGCTGCTATGGGGTGTGAGCCTCGCGGGGGCCGCGGCGCTGGTGGCCTGGCCGCTATCGACGCTGCAGCGGGCGCCATCGCTGGGGGCGGTGGCTGGCCTGAGCGCAGTGGCCGGTGTGCTGCTGGTGGCGCTCTGGCGGATCGGCCCGCTGTGGGAAGGCTGCGCGTGCGAGGGCGGAACGCTGCAGGGCCATTGGCGCGCGCTGGCTGAGCGCGACCACGCCCACTGGGGCGGACTCGCGCCGGCAGTCGCGATCGCCGCGGTGCTCGCGCTGGTGCTGGTGGCGGCGTGGCCTGGCCTGCTGTCCGGTGGCGGCCGCGCCGTTGCCGCGGGGCTCGCCTGCATGGTGTCGCCACTTGCGCACTGGGTGCTGCAGCGGCGGGCAGCACCGCTGGCCACGCTCGAGATCATCGACATGCCCGCCGTGCACAACGTGCCCGGCGGCGATGCCACCGTGCCTCCCGATGCCGAAGCCGATGCCGAAGCCGATGCCGATGCCGATGCCGATGCCGAAGCCGATGCCGAAGCCGATGCCGTCGCCGCGCTGCATGCCGCCGCCCGCAGCGGCCGTGTCGACCAGGCCCTGGCGCTGCTGGCGGCGGGCGCAGACCCGCTGGCGCTGCCGGACCCCGCCGATCGCGACCAGCGCGCGCTGCCGGTGCTGGCGGCGGTGCTGCCGGACCTGCGCCTGCTGCGCGACCTGATCGGCCGCGGCGTCGACCTCAACCTCCGCCATGCAGGCATGACGCCGCTGCTCGCCGCAACCCGCGACAGCTGGCACGGCCGACCCGAGGCGGTGATGACGCTGCTGGCCAACGGCGCCGACCCGCGCGCGACCGACCACGACGGCAACACCCCGCTGCACCACGCCGCGCGCAGCTCCGACCCAGGCGTCGCGGCGCTGCTGCGCGACGCCGCGGCGGAGATCGATGCGCTCAACGCCGAGGGCGTGACCCCGCTGGGCATCGCCTGCGCGTCTGGCAACTGGCGGCTGGCACGGTTCCTCCTGGAGCGCGGCGCTAAACCGGAGCCCGCGGGCGGCATGCCGGCGATGTTGGCGGCCGCCGGCGGCGAGGAGGACGACGCCGCCGGCGTGCTGCTGCTGCTCAAGCACAAGGCGCGGATCGACGCCCGCGATGCCCGCGGCCGCAGTGCCCTGCACGAGGCGGCGCACGCCGGCCACGGCGACATCCTGGCGGCCCTGCTCGACGCGCACGCCGATGCCGATGCGCGCGACGCCGCCGGGCGCACCCCGCTGCTGGACGCCGCCCGGGGCGGGCGGCTGTCGACGCTGGACGCGCTGGCGCCGCGGTCGGACGCCACCGCCGTCGACGCCGATGGCCGCAGCGCGATCGCGCTGGCGTGCGCGGCGACGGCGACGACCGCGGCGCTGCTGCAGCGGCTGCTGGCGCTTGGCGTCACGCCTGACGTGGCCGGTGTCGATGGCCGGCGTCCGGTCGACCAGCTCGCGGCGGCGGGTCGCTGGGCGCTGGTGTCGGCGCTGGACCCCGGCTACGCCCTGCCGGCCAGTGTCGCCGGCGAGGCCCCCGCCGAGGGGGCAGCGCCCGCGCGCGACCGACCGCCGCTGGAACTGCTCCGCGAGCAGCTGCGCGCGGGACGCACCGACGGCCTCGAGGCGCTGGTGCCGCTGGTGACGCCGGCGGCGCTGGGCATCCTGCTGCGCGATGCCGAGGTCCCGGTGACCGCCGCCCGCGTCGACTGGCTGCTCGCGCATGGCGCCGATCCCGACGTGCGCGACGGCGACGCCGATTCGGCGATCTTCGCACTGCTGGCCGAGGGCCCGGACGCGCTGCCGGCGCTGCAGGCGCTTTTGCGCGCCGGCGTGTCGCCCGGGGGCGCGGGCGGGCTCGCGGTGTTCATGGAGGCCTGCGCGCGCGGAGACCAAGCCGGGCGTGCGCTGGAGCAGTGCGCGCTGGAGCTGGTGGCGCGCGGAGCGGATCCGTTCGCGGCCACCCCCGGCGGCGACCCGCCGCTGTGCCTTGCGGTGCGGCTTTGCTGGG
>LXQJ01000035.1:0-1044 GCA_001683895.1 Luteimonas sp. ANT-B3E
TCGGCCAGCAGCAGGCGCGGGCTGCCGGCCAGCGCACGGGCGATCGCGGCGCGCTGCTGCTGGCCGCCCGACAGCTCGGCCGGGAAGTGCTTCATCCGCGAGCCGAGGCCGACCATGCCCAGCGAATCCTCGATCCGCAGCTTGCGCTCGTTGGCCGGCATGCCGCGGTAGCGCAGCGGCACGTCGACGTTGTCGAACAGGTTGAGGTCGGGGATCAGGTTGAACGACTGGAAGATGAAGCCGATCTTGCGGTTGCGCTGCCGCGAGCGCGCGTCGTCCGACAGGCCCTGCACGTCCTCGCCGTCGAGCGCGAAGCGGCCGCCGGTGAAGCTCTCCAGCAGCCCGGCGATGTTGAGGAAGGTGGTCTTGCCGGAGCCCGACGGGCCGGTGACGGCGACGAACTCGCCTTCCTTGACGTGCAGGTCCAGCGCGCGCAGCGCGTGGGTTTCGACGAGCTCGGTGCGGTAGACCTTGGTGACGCCCTGCATGTGCAACATCGGGTGGTCCTCTGCAGCGTCGCGGCTGCGCTAGTGGTGGTAGCGCTCGGCGGTGCCGCCGCGCGGGTGGCGTGGACGCTGGCGACCGTCAGGGCGCGACGCGGAACAGCGGCAGCGTCCCCGCGGCCGGCAGGTAGCCGGCGCGGCAGCGCGGACGCGGCGCGGCGCGGTTGGCGCTGGTGCCGGCGGCGGGCACGTCCGCGGCGTCGAACGCGACCAGCCGGTGCAGGCGCATCGGCACCGCGTCGGCCAGGTCGTCCGCGGTCCAGCCGGCGGGGAAGCGGAACTCGAGCGTGGGGGTCATGCGGGTCTCCTGAGATGCGGACGCGGTCCGCGTTGTCGAACTGTTCGCTTCCTGAGACCACGATGCGATCGCCCGGCTGCAGGCCATCGAGGATCTCGACCGCGCCGAGGCTGCTGGCGCCGGTGCGGATGGGGCGTCGCTCGGCGCTGGCGCCGTCGACCACGTACGCGAAACGGCCGCCGTCGTGCTCCAGGAACGGGCCGCGCTCCACCACCAGGGTGTCGCGGCGGGGGTCCAGCACGA
>LXQJ01000035.1:1175-32943 GCA_001683895.1 Luteimonas sp. ANT-B3E
AGCGCAGGCGCGCGTTGACCTCGCCGTTGACGACCTCGGGCGACACCGCCGACACCGCTGCCGCATAGGCGTTGCCCCCGCTGTCGACCTGCGCCGGCATGCCGATGGCGAGGTCGCGAGCGAAGCTTTCCGGCACCTTGATCTCGAGCTCGAACACCGACAGGTCGACCACGCCGAGGATCGCGGCGTTGGCGGCGACGTTGGTGCCCTGCGGCACCTGCACCTGGCCGACCTGGCCGTCGAACGGCGCGCGCAGCGTCAGCGCGGCCACCTGGCGCGCGACCTCGGCCGCCACCGCGCGCTGGCGGTCGGCGAGCAGCCGCTTGTTGCGTGCGTCGATGCCGGCGCCCTGGCCCTGCAGCCCGAAGTCCTCGCGCGCCGACGCGAGGCCCAGCTCGGCCTTCTTCAGCGCGTCTTCGGCGCGGGCGACGTCGACCTGCGGCACCGCGCCGCCGTCGAACCCGCGGCGGTAGCGCTGCAGGTCGCGCTGCGCGGCGGTCACGTCGATGCCGGCCTGGTCCAGCACCTTGCGCGCGGCCGACTGCGACAACCGCGCGTCGAGCACCGTGCGGTTGGCCTCCGCCTCCAGGCTGGCCAGCGTCGACTGCTCCTGCACCAGCGTGCTCTTGAGCTCGGGGCTGTCGATCACCGCCAGCACCTGGCCGCGTGTCACCGCGTCGCCGGCGACCACGCGCAGCGCCACCGTGCCGCCGGCGATCGCGTACAGCGTCGGGCTGTTGGCCGCGATCAGGCGGCCGTCGGCGGACAGGTCGCGTACCAGGTCGCCACGGGTGACCTCGGCGATGCGCAGGCGTGAGGCGTCGACCGAGCTGCCGCCCGACGACCAGCCCTGCACCAGCCAGCCCAGCACCGCGACGCCCGCCAGCGCGGCGAGGCCGACGGCGAGCCAGCGGCGCGGCGCGCGCGACGACGGTGCGGCCACGCGCTGGTCCTGGCCGGAGGTGTCGCCGATGCGGATGCGCTGGTCCATGGGTGCCGATGCGTCGGGTGATGGGGTGCTTCACGCAAGCGGCGTGCCATCCGCAAGTGCTTGAACCAACACGGAATACAGGCCGGGCAAGGTGTCCGCGCGGACACTTCCCGTGTCCGCCGGACGGTCGTCCGGGCATTCGCCGTTAAACTGGCGGATTCCCGGAAACAAGGCTCCTGCCATGTGCGGCATCGTTGGTGCGATCGCGGATCGTGACGTCGTCCCCCTGCTGATCGAGGGCCTGAAGCGGCTGGAATACCGGGGCTACGATTCCGCCGGCGTCGCCGTGGTCGACGACGGCGACATCCGCCGCGTGCGCCGCACCGGGCGCGTGTCGGAGATGGAGGCCGCGGCGAACGCGGACAGGCTGAGCGCGCACCTCGGCATCGGCCACACCCGCTGGGCGACGCACGGCGGCGTCACCGAATCCAACGCGCACCCGCACGCCAGCCACGGCGTGGCGCTGGTGCACAACGGCATCATCGAGAACCACGAGCAGCAGCGCGAGCGCCTGGTCGCGCTGGGCTACAGCTTCGAGTCGCAGACCGACACCGAGGTCATCGCGCACCTGATCCACCACCACCTGTCGCAGGGCGAGGGCCGCGACCTGCTGGACGCGGTGCAGGCCAGCGTGCGCGAGTTGGAAGGCGCATACGCGCTGGCCGTGGTCAGCCGCAAGGAGCCGGGGCGCATGGTCTGCGCGCGCATGGGCTGCCCGCTGCTGGTTGGACTGGGCGAGGGCGAGAACTTCATCGCCTCCGACGTCTCGGCGATCATCCAGGCCACGCGGCGCGTGATCTTCCTGGAGGAAGGCGACACCGCCGAGGTGCGCCGCGACGGCGTGCAGGTCTTCGACGGCGACGGCGCGGCGGTCGAGCGCGACATCCACGTCTCCGACGTGTCGCTGGCGTCGCTGGAGCTGGGGCCGTACCGGCACTTCATGCAGAAGGAGATCCACGAGCAGCCGCGTGCGATCGCCGACACCATCGAGGCGATCATCGACGCCAACGCGTTCGCGCCGGAGCTCTTTGGCGCCGACGCCGCTGCGGTGCTGTCTGAAGTCGACGGCGTGCAGATCCTCGCCTGCGGCACCAGCTTCTACGCGGGCTCCACCGCGCGCTACTGGATCGAGGCGATCACCGGCCTGCCGTGTTCGGTCGAGATCGCCAGCGAGTACCGCTACCGCAAGGCGGTCGCCAACCCGCGCCACCTCATCGTCACCATCTCGCAGTCGGGCGAAACCCTGGACACGATGGAGGCGCTGAAGTACGCCAAGTCGCTGGGCCACCGGCACACGCTGTCGATCTGCAACGTGCCCGAGAGCGCGATCCCCCGCGCCAGCGGGCTGGTGTTCTACACCCGCGCCGGCGCCGAGATCGGCGTCGCGTCGACCAAGGCGTTCACCACCCAGCTGGTCGCGCTGTTCACGCTCGCCACCACCCTGGCCAAGGTGCACGGCCGGCTCGACGCGGAGACCGAGGCCGGCTACGTGGACGCGCTGCGCCACCTGCCCGGCAGCGTGCAGCACGCGCTGAACCTGGAGCCGCAGGTGGCGCTGTGGGCGGAGAAGTTCGCGCGCAAGGACCACGCGCTGTTCCTCGGCCGCGGCGTCCACTTCCCGATCGCGCTCGAGGGCGCGCTGAAGCTCAAGGAGATCTCGTACATCCACGCCGAGGCCTATCCCGCCGGCGAGCTCAAGCACGGGCCGCTGGCGCTGGTGGACGACGACATGCCGGTGGTGGTCATCGCGCCCAACGACGGCCTGCTGGAGAAGGTGAAGTCCAACATGCAGGAAGTGCGCGCGCGCGGCGGCGAGCTGTTCGTGTTCACTGACGCCGACAGCCGCTTCAGCGAGTCAGAGGGCGTGCACGTGATCCGCACCCCGCGCCACGTCGGCGTGCTGAGCCCGATCGTGCACACCATCCCGGTGCAGATGCTGGCCTACCACACCGCGCTCGCGCGCGGCACCGACGTCGACAAGCCGCGCAACCTGGCGAAGAGCGTCACCGTCGAATAGCGTGAACACGGCACCACGCGGCGAGCCCGGGGAAGGCGATCTCGCGCCGTCTGCGCATCGCCAGACGCTGATCGGCGCCCGTGCTGTCCCGTGGCCCGAGGCGTCAGGGGCCGCCACCCGACGAGTGCCGTCGTTGGATGTCTCGCCTGCATCCGGGCCCGGCATCGGGTCGCCGTGGACACGGGGACCGGTCGGGAAAATTTTTCATCTTCCCGTAATGCGCGGTAACGGCCGATGTCATGGCCTGCAGGCGCGCGCGTCAGGGGAGTCAGGGTGAAATGGACATCCCGGGGGCATCCTGCCCCTCAGTCCAAGAGGCTTTCCATGTACCGAGTTCCGCTTGCCCTGCTCGCCGCTTCCCTGGCATTCACCGCGTCGGCCAACACGCCGGTCTACGACTCCAACGTCACCGGGCGCGAGGTGCTTGCCGCCCAGACCGCCTGGTGCGTCGCACTGGTCGCGATCAGTGCGGCTGGAGAGAAGCAAGGTCTCGCCGCCGCCAAGCGGCTGGCCGGTGAAGTCATCGACGCTGCCTACGGCTACGACCTTGGTCCCGTGCTGTTCAAGCCAACGCTGGCGGCTGCGCCGCAGACGTTCCGTACGACCCGGGACGGTGCGCTCTCGTACTTCGTCGGCGGTGACCCGGACTTCAGGCAGGACTCCGGCTTTGCCCTGAAGGGTTGGACCGGCTGCAGGGTCCAGAACGCCGCGATGCACATCAGCGGAGACGTGGCCACCACGATGGGCAACGTGATCCTGACCGGAAAGGATGGCAACCTGACCACTGTCGACAAGACGTGGAAGTTCAAGAAGGGCGATGACGGCAAGCTGCGCATCGTGGTCCACCACAGTTCGCTGCCCTATGGCGCCTCGTGATCCGCCGGCTGCGGTCTGAGGGCGTTGTCTACCAGTGATCCGTACCCGGCTCGCCCTCGTATTTTCCGCCCTCGCCGTGCTCGCGCTGGCACAGTCGGCGTTTTCATGGTGGGCGGCGTCGACCGCCGCCCATCACGCCGCGGCCAGCGTGAACTCGACTCGCATGCTGGCCGAGTATCTGGAGATCTCCGGCAACAAGCAGCGGCTCAAGGTCTGGTATGCGCAGCGCATGCTGGCCGACGACGAGGCACCGGCGGTCCGGCGAGCGCTGATGGCATCGATGTGGGCGAGCGTCGCGGCGCTCCGCGAGCTGGTCGAGCGGGCGCCGCTCGCAGTTCGCGAGATGGAGCGGCGTGAGATCGACACCGTCGCGCTCAACATCGCCGCAATGGGGCGGGCCATCGAAGATGTTGGAGAGCCGGACGGCGACCAGCTTCCGGCGCGGCAGTGGCGCACCGTACTGCTGGCGTTCGACGAGCTTGCCGGGCGGGACATGCGCGAGCTGCTGCGCCTGGCCGTTACCCGGCACGAGTCTGCGAGCATGGCGGCATCGACGAGCCTGGCCGACGCGCTTGGCCGCATCCGGCAGATCGAAGTCCTGCTGGCTGTGGGTGTGTGCCTCCTGGCGCTGTTCTCGGTGATGTACTTCGTGCGTCGTCTCGATCGCCCCTTCGCCGAGCTCGAACGGCTGAGCGTGGCGCTGGCCGCTGGTGATTTCGGGGCGCGCAGCAGCCTGTCCGGCCGCGATGAGTTCGCCCGTACCGGAGCGCTGCTCGACTCGATGGCCGAACGCCTGGCAGATGCACAGGCCCGCAGCCAGCAGCTGCAGCGGCAGCTGGACGACCTTGTGGCGGAACGTACCCGGTCTCTCAGCCATGCCTACGAGACGCTGCTCGGCATCGAAGCGCGGCGACGCCAGTTCTTTGCAGAGCTCGGCCATGAATTGCGTACGCCGGTCACGGTGATCCGCGGCGAGGCCGAGGTGGCGCTGCGCAGCCGAGTCGATCCCGACGCCCAACGCGACGCGCTGGTGCGCATCATCGAAGCGACCGGTGACCTCGGCGGACGCGTACAGGACCTGCTCGATGCCGCGCGTGGCGGCCCACTGGAGTACGCCCTCACGGTGCGCTGCGAACCGCTACACGCGATCGTCGGTGCCGCGGTGGAACAGATGCAGGCGGTCGCCGCGCACCGCTCCCTGCGTCTGGTACTTGAAGCGTCACCCGCCGGGGCCGAATGTCTCGTCGATGTCGACCGTGAGCGCCTGCAGCAGGCATTGGTGATCGTGCTCGACAACGCGCTGCGCTATTCATCCGCAGGCGGAATGGTGGCCGTCACGCTGGCCGGCGATGCGGAGCACTGGATCGTGACGATCGATGATGAAGGACCAGGCATGTCGACGGTCGACCTTGAGCATGCCTTCGACTCCCACTACCGCGGCGAGGTCGGGCAGACGCTGGCCCCGCAAGGGCAGGGACTGGGGCTGACCATCGCACGTCGCATCATCGAGGCGCTCGAGGGCTCGATCGAGGTGCGCAATCTGTGCGGCGGGGGAGTGCGCGTCGCCATCGCCCTGCCCACCGCCGCGCCTGGGAGATCGAAGTGAACCGGACATTGCTGGTGGTTGAGGACGACCCTCGGGTAGCAGGCTTCCTGGTCCGCGGGCTTCGCGCCGAGGGTTATGCCCCCACCGCCGTCGGTAGCGCCGAAGCGGCGCTGCCGCTGCTGCGCCGCGGCGGCTTCGATCTTGCGCTGTTCGACGTCATGCTGCCGGGCCAGTCGGGGATGGCGCTGTGCCAGCAGATCCGCGCTGAATGCCTGTCCCTGCCGGTGCTGATGCTCACCGCGATGGGAAGCGTGCAGGAGCGCGTGGCCGGACTGCGCTGTGGCGCCGACGACTACCTCACCAAGCCGTTCGCCTTCGACGAACTGCTAGCCCGGGTCGAAGCGCTGCTGCGTCGGCCCGCACAGCGGGTCGAAGCGGAACCCATGCTGGCGGTTGGCGAGCTGGTGTTCGACCGCTCGAGGATGGAAGTGCGGCGCGCCGGCGCCGCGATGCCGCTGACTGCAAGGGAACTCGCGCTGCTGGAGCTGTTGATGAGTGCCCCGGGACGCTTGTTCAGCCGCGAGCGCATCCTGTCCAACGTCTGGGGTCTCGACGCCGATCCGCTGACCAACGTGGTCGACGTGTACGTGCGGCGACTGCGCAGCAAGCTGGACGAGCCGGGCATGCCTTCCTGGATCACCACCGTGCGCGGACTTGGTTATCGGCTGGACCCGCCGGCGGCCAACGTCCCTCCGGACTAGGCGGGTCCTGCCCGGAAGCCCGTTTCGCGAGCGCCGTCGTTGGCGCGCTTCGGCCGTTCTCTCCACCCGAGGACCTTTCCATGGCTCACAGCCTGCAGCCGATAGCCCCATCCGCTGGCCTCGCCGTCAAGGTTCACGGTCGGCTGGGATGCGTCGACAGGGCGAGCGCGACGCCGCGATCCGGCAGCTGTCGGCGCGGTGGTCGAAGCATGCGCTGGAGGTGCTGCTGATCGCCGGGGCGGCGGTGTACGCGGCGTGGGTCGGCAACGCCGCGTCGCCCGGCGGTGCGCCGGCCCTGATCGCAGTGCTGTTTGGCTGCGTATACGTTGCCAACCCGGTTATCGTGCTCGAGGCCGGACGCTACGCGCCGTCGCTGGAGCTCGCGTTCCGGCTCGCGCGCGCGTTCCGCATCGGTGTCGAGGACGTGTTCTGCTGGGAGACGCCGTGAGCGCGACGCGGCGCTGCCACCGGGAGCGCTGACCGGGAGCACGGACCGCGGCCGGCGTCGCAGGGCAGCGGTCTCGCCCCCCGCGGGTGAAGGAGACGTGCCGGCGCGTCGCAGAGGCTGGCGTAAGGTGCGGGCGACCTCCCGCGGCGCGCGGACGGCGCTGGTCGTCGACGCGCGCCGCGTGCCTCAGCCGCACGCCAAGGCCCCTGCCATGTCCGCTCCTTCCGCCGCCGTCCCCGGCACCCGCGATGCTCCCGCCCTCTCGATGCCACCGGCCACGGTCGACGTCGTGCTGCAGGTCAATGGAGAGCGTCGTGCGCTGTCCCTGGACCCGCGTACCACGCTGCTCGATTGCCTGCGTGACCAACTGCAGCTGACGGGTAGCAAGAAGGGCTGCGACCACGGCCAGTGCGGCGCGTGCACGGTGCATGTCGACGGCCGCCGGGTGAACGCCTGCCTGTGCCTGGCGATCGCCCTCGGTGGACGCAAGATCACCTCGATCGAAGGACTCGGCACGCCGGACGCCCTGCACCCGATGCAGGCCGCGTTCGTCGCCCACGACGGCTACCAGTGCGGCTACTGCACCGCGGGCCAGATCATGTCGGCGACCGCGCTGGACGCGGAGGGTGTCGGCGACGACGCAGCGTCCGTGCGCGAGGCGATGAGCGGCAACCTGTGCCGCTGCGGCGCCTACAGCGGCATCCTCGCCGCGGTCGGCGAGGTGCGGCCCGCGTGCCGCGTGGCCAAGGGAGGGCAGTGACATGCATGCGTTCGCCTACACCCAGCCAGCCGACATCGACGCCGCGGTACGCGCCGGGGCCGCGTCGCCCACCGCACAGCAGGGCGCCAGCGTGCGCTTCCTCGCCGGTGGCACCACCCTTGTCGACCTGATGAAGCTCGACGTCGAGACTCCGGCCACCGTGGTCGACATCAACCGCCTCGGGCTGGACGCGATCGATGACGACGACGAGGGCGGCCTGAAGATCGGCGCGCTGGTGCGCAACAGCGACCTCGCGCGCGATCCGCGCGTGCTGCGCGACCATGCGGTGCTGTCGCAGGCGCTGCTGTCGGGCGCGTCGGGCCAGCTGCGCAACATGGCGACCACCGCCGGCAACCTGCTGCAGCGCACGCGCTGCATGTACTTCCGCGACGTCGCCCATCCCTGCAACAAGCGCACGCCCGGCAGCGGCTGCCCCGCGATCCAGGGCGCCAACCGCATGCTCGCGGTGCTGGGCACCAGCGAGCACTGCGTGGCGACCAACCCGTCGGACATGAACATCGCGCTGGCGGCGCTGGAAGCGACCGTGCACATCCACGGCACCAACGGCGCGCGCAGCGTCGCGATCGCCGACTTCTTCCTGCCCCCGGGCGACACGCCGCACGTCGAGCACGTGCTCGCCCCCGGTGACCTGGTGACGCACGTGCGGCTGCCGGCGCCGGTGCCCGGCGCGCGCTCGCACTACCTCAAGCTGCGCGACCGCGCCTCGTACGAGTTCGCGCTGATGTCCGCGGCAGTGGTGGTGGCGATGGACGGCGACCGCATCGGCCACGTGCGCGTGGCGATGGGCGGGCTGGGCACGGTGCCCTGGCGGATGCGCGAGGCCGAAGCGCTGCTGGCGGGGCAGGCGCCGTCGCCGGCGCTGTTCGCGCGCGCCGGGGACGCCGCGCTGGCTGACGCACGCCCGCTGTCGCACAACGGGTTCAAGCCGGAACTCGCCGGCCGCTGCCTGGCGGCGGCGCTGGCCGAGGTGACGCGCCCATGAGCACCATGACCACGTCGTCGAGCGCCACTGCCGTCGGCAGCGCGCTGCCGCGCATCGAGGGCGCGCGCAAGGTCAGCGGCCAGGCGCACTACACCGCCGACATCGCGCTGCCCGGCATGCTGCACGCGGTGCCTGTGGGCGCCACCATCGCCGCCGGCACGCTGCTGGAGCTCGACACCCGCGCCGCGCGCGCGATGCCGGGCGTGCGCGAGGTCTTCACCCGCTTCAACATCGGCCCGCTGCAGCGGCTGGACGAGGACGCCGACGCCAGCATCGACGAGCGCCGCCCGCCGCTGGCCGACGACGAGATCCGGTACTACGGCCAGTACGTCGCGCTGGTGGTGGCCGACACCTTCGAGCGCGCCACCGCCGCGGCGCGGGCGGTGCGCGCGACGTACCACGCACGCGCGCCGGACGTGGACATGGAGCTCGTCGCCGACGACGAACCCGACGTCGACGCCAGCCGCGGCGACCCGGACGCTGCGTTCGCCAGTGGCGAGGTTACCATCGACGCCGTCTACCGCACGCCGCCGGAAACCCACAACGCGATCGAGCTGCACGCCACGCTGGCCGACTTCGACGGCCGCGACTACACCGTGTACGAGACCTCGCAGGGCGTGGTCAACGCGCGGGCGGTGATCGCGGCGATGCTGGGCGTGGCGCCAGCGCGGGTGCGCGTGGTGACCGAGTACCTGGGCTCGGGCTTCGGCGGCAAGCTGTGGCCGTGGACGCACACGCTGCTGGCGGTGGCCGCCGCGCGACAGCTGCAGGTGCCGGTGAAGCTGGTGCTCGACCGCAAGACCTGCTTCGAGACCGTCGGCCACCGCGCCAATACCCGGCAGCGGCTGCGCCTGTCGGCGACGCGCGACGGGCGCCTGACGTCGCTGCAGCAGGACTACCTGTACCACTGCGCGCGCATCGAGAAATCCAAGGAGGAGTGCGGCGAGGCCACGCCCTACCTCTACAGCACGCCGCACCTGCGCGTCACCAGCGGCCATGCGCGGCGCGACGTCGGCGCCAACACCTCGATGCGCGGCCCGGGCGCGGTGCCCGGGCTGTTCGCGGTGGAGTCGGCGATGGACGAGCTGGCGATCGCGTTGGGGATGGACCCGGTGGAGCTGCGGCTGCGCAACGAGCCGGAGATCGACGAAGACCTGGGCGTGCCGTTCTCCAGCCGCCATCTGCGCGCCTGCTACGCGCGCGGCGCGGAGGCCTTTGGCTGGTCACGGCGCGATCCCGCGGTCGGCTCGATGCGCCGCGACGGCGTCGTGCTCGGCTGGGGCATGGCGGCGGCGTCGTGGATGGCGCAGCGGCTCGCGGCCAAGGTCGCGCTGCAGCTCGGCGCCGACGGCCGCGTGCGCGTGTCCACCGGCAGCCAGGACATCGGCACCGGCACCTACACCGTGCTCGCGCAGACGACCGCAGACGTGGTCGGCGTGCCGGTCGAGCGGGTCGAAGTGCGGCTGGGCGATACCCGACTGCCGGATGGGCCACTGTCGGGTGGTTCGATGGCCACCGCGTCGCTGGTGCCGGCGGTGATGGTCGCGGCACAGCACGCGTTCGAGCAGCTGGTGGCGCTGGCCGATGCACGCGGCGACGGGGCGATGCGCCACCAGGCCACCGCCGGGCGCGTGCATGCGCGTGGCGCCGATCCGGAATCCGGCCGCGACTTCGGCGCGGTGCTGCGCGACGCCGGTGTCGAGCAGCTGACCGGCGAGGGAAGCTCCGGTCCCAGCAAGCAGGACGCAGGCGCGGACAAGGTGTCGATCCATTCCTACGCCGCGCACTTCGTCGAGGTCTCGTGGCAGCCGCAGATCGCGCGGCTGCGGGTGGAGCGCGTGGTCACCGTCATCGACGCCGGCCGCATCATCAACCCGCGCACCGGGCGCAACCAGGTCGAGGGCGCGGTGATGATGGGGATCGGCATGGCGCTGCTGGAGGAGACCGAGTACGACACCCGCAGCGGCGCACCGATCAACGCCAACCTCGCCGACTACCTCGTGGTGACGCACGCCGATGCGCCAGAGGTCGACGTGCACTTCATCGAGGAACCCGACCTGGCGCTCAACTCGCTGGGCGCGCGCGGCATCGGCGAGATCGGCATCGCCGGCGTGGCACCGGCGATCGCGGCGGCGGTGCACCACGCCACCGGCGTGCGCGTACGCAAGCTCCCGATCCGGATCGAGGACCTGCTGGGCGCCGGCAGGACCTGAGCCGGCACCACGCGGTTCGTCCCGGAAGGGCCGGACGGCTCCCGGCGGCGATAATGCGCCGTGCGCAAGATCCTCCACATCGACATGGACGCCTTCTACGCGTCGGTCGAGCAGCGTGACGACCCGGCGCTGCGCGGCCGGCCGGTGGTGGTGGCGTGGCGCGGCGGGCGCTCGGTGGTGTGCGCGGCGTCGTACGAGGCGCGCGTGTTCGGCATCCGCTCGGCCATGCCGGCGGTGCGCGCCGAGCGCCTGTGCCCGGACGCGGTGTTCGTGCCGCCGGACTTCGCGCGCTACAAGGCGGCGTCGCGGCAGGTGCGCGAGATCTTCCTCGCCCATTCCGACCTGGTCGAACCGCTGTCGCTCGACGAGGCCTTCCTCGACGTCACCGCGCCGAAGATCCCGTCGCCCAGCGCCACCGCGACCGCGCAGGCGATCCGCGCGCGCATCCGCGAGGAGACCGGGCTGACCGCGTCGGCGGGGGTCGCGCCCAACAAGTTCCTGGCCAAGATCGCGTCGGACTGGAACAAGCCCGACGGGGTGTTCGTGGTGCGCCCGGCGCAGGTGGAGGCGTTCCTGACGCCGCTGCCGGTCGGCCGCATCCCCGGCGTCGGCCGGGTGATGGAGAAGAAGCTCGCCGACCTCGGCATCGCCACCGTCGGCGACCTGCGCACGCTCACGGTCGAAGAGCTTGCGGCGCGCTTCGGCAGCTTCGGTGCGCGGCTGCACCAGCGCGCGCGCGGCATCGACGAGCGCCCGGTGGAGCCGCACCAGCCGGTGCAGTCGATCTCGGCCGAGGACACCTTCGAGCGAGACCTGCCGCTGCAGGAGCTCGACGAGGCGATCGTGCGGCTGGCGGAGAAGGCGTGGCTGGCCACCCGCAAGACCGACCGCGTGGGCCGCACCGTGGTGCTGAAGCTCAAGACCGCGCGCTTCCGGCTGCTGACGCGCAGCTACACGCCCGACGCGCCGCCGTCGTCGTTGGCGGCGTTCGTCCGCATCGCGCTGGCGCTGCGCGACCGCGTGGGCCTGCCGGCGTCGACGCGCTACCGGCTGGTCGGCGTGGGCCTGGGCGGGTTCCGCGAGCGCGAGCCGGGCGATGCCGGGCAACAGGCGTTGTTCGCGTCGCCGACTGACGGCGCGCCGGACTAGCGCGCGGCGTCCGCGGCGTGCGGCGGATCCGCCGCATCGCGCCCAACGCGCGCGCGGTGCGCGACGTCCAGCCACAGGCTGTGGGCCGCGGTGGCGGCCGGCAGCAGGTTCTGCAGCACGCCCACCACGTCCTGCTTGCTGGAGAACACGCAGTACGAGAGCGTCATCGCGCTGCCGCGCAGCCCGAGCGCGGCACCGTGGCGCGGCTGGACTTCCGGCCATCCCCTGCATCGTGCTGATGCAGCCGCCGTCATTGTCGGCCTGACCACGAACGTCTATGCGCCGCACTGCGTTGACGGATCGGCGGATCGCCAGGGCGTAGCAGCGCTATCCGGCGTGGAAATGTTCAAGCGCGGGGCGCAGTGGAATGGCCTGCAGGTAGGGCACCTCGTACGCCACAGCGACCTCGAGTGGCTTGCCTGCCAGCCGCAGTGCGGCGCGGATCACGCCGGCGTGGGTGACCAGCAGGTGTGGTGCGTCGAGGCTGCGCAACAGCGATGCCACTCGCGCGACCACCTCGTGGAAGGTCTCGCCTCCCGGCGGACGGAAGCCGGCGACATCGGCGCTCCAGAGGTCCAGCGCATCGCGCGGGATCGACGACCATGGCTGTCCCTGCCACGTGCCGAAGTCCATTTCCAGCAGACGCGGATCGCAACGCAACGGCGCACCATGGCGCAGCCTCTGCGCAAGGCCGAGGCAGCGCTGCGCGGGACTGCTGATCACGGGCAGGTCGGGGAGGTGCCGATGCAGCGTGTCCGCGGCCGCCTGCAGCAAAGCGTCTGGCAACCGCAGGTCCAGCCGCCCGTAGCACAGCGCCGTAGCGTCCGGGAGGCGCGGATGGCGCAGAAACAGGTGGGTTACTGCGTCCACGTCCACGCCGCCAGTACCGCCATGCCGAAGCCCACTTCGCCCAGCTGCTCAGCGCAACCGAGCGTATCGCCGGTGTAGCCACCCAGGCGACGGCGGAACCAGCGCGCGCAGACGGTGTTGACCAGTGTCACGGCGACGACGCCGCACGACAGCGGCAGTGCCAGCGCTGGCGACATCGCGATCAACGCCAGCGTCGGCGCTGCGCCGAACGCCAGCACGGCGATCAGGCGTCCGCCGCGCAACTGCTGTGCCACCGGCTTGGCCTTTGCATCGACATCGAGGCGAACGTAGTCCAGTGCCGTCATCAGCACGGCCGCGCCTGCGCGTGCAGCGGCATGGCCCGATACCAGCATCGCCATGGCCAGCGACAGCGGCAGCGCGGCGACGATCTGCCAGCGCAGCAGCAGGTCCATTGCCAGCGCCGCTGCGCCATACGTGCCGATGCGTGAGTCGCGCATGATGGCAAGGGCACGCTCGCGGCTGACGTGGCCGCCGAGCGCATCGAAGGTGTCAGCCAGGCCGTCCTCATGGAAGGCGCCGGTGATCGCGACCGACACCGCCAAAGCCAGCAGTGCGGCCAGCGGTAGCGGAACCAGCTGTGCGGCGGCCCACAGCACGACCGCTGCCAGCACACCAACCACCAGTCCGGCGACCGGGAAGTACCGCACCGACTGGTTGAGCCAGTCGGCTTCAAAGCGGGGCGAGGATGGGACCGGCAGTCGAGTGAAGTACTGCAGCGCAACGCCCAGCAGCCGCCACTCATGGCGCACTCGCGCGATCACGACCGCGCTGCCGCCCCACGGTCGTCGATCCCGGCATCCGCGAACGTCGCCATCTCCGACAGGATCGCGCAGGCGCTGCGCACCAGCGGCAGCGCCTGCACCGCGCCGCTGCCTTCGCCCAGGCGCAGGTCGAGGTCGAGCAGTGGCCGCACGCTGAGCACCTCAAGCCATCGCCGATGCGGCGCCTCGGCAGATACATGGGCAAAGACGCAATAGTCGAGCAGCGCCGGCGCCAATTGTGCGGCGCACGCGGCCGCGGCCGTCGCGATAAAGCCGTCCACCAGCACCAGCTGCCGGCGCGCCGCGGCGCCAAGCATCGCGCCGGCCATCATGGCGATCTCGAACCCGCCGTACCGCTGCAGGGTCGAGAACGCGGTCTCGCCGCGCCCCTGCGCGCGTACGGCTGCAGCCACCAGCTCGCGCTTGCGCGCCAGGGTGGCATCGTCGATACCGGTGCCTCGGCCGACGCAGTCTGCCGCCGGCAATCCGGTCAGTGCATGCATCAGCGCCGAGGCGCTGGCCGTGTTGCCGATGCCCATCTCGCCCGGGATCAGCGCGCTGTGTGGTGGCAGTGCGTCACCCAATGCGATGCCCGCCTGCAGCGCGTGCCGCGTCTGTGTCGGCGTCATTGCCGGACCGCGGGCGAAGCTGGCGGTCCCGCGTGCGATCTTGCGGTCGAGCAGCAGGTGGTGTGCAGCCAGCTTCGCATCCACGCCGGCATCGACGATCTGCAGAGCGGCGTCGTGGCAGCGGGCCAGCACGCAGATCGCCGCACCCCCGACAAGGAAGTTCTGCACCATCTGCGCCGTGACGGCCGCGGGATACGCGGACACGCCCTCGGCTGCGATGCCGTGGTCGGCGGCGAACACGATCACCTGCGCATGCGCGATGCTTGGCGCCATCTGGCGCTGGATACGGGCAGTACGTGCGGCCAGCCGCTCCAGCTCACCCAGCGAGCCCGGCGGCTTGGTCTTGGCATCGAGCGCGGCCTGCACTGCGTGCGCAAACGCATCGCCATGGTCGATCGCGTCGATGGCAGGAGCTGTGAAGCCGTGGTCTTTGGTCATCTTGTTGTGACTCCGTGTACATCCAGTGCCAGCCAATCCGTCGCTTCGCAGTCCCGCGCGCGCCGTGGAGCGCGCGCGGGACCGGTGCGCTTACCGCGCGCCGCTGGGCGCATAGCGCAACGCCAAGCCGTACTCGCGGCCAGGCTGGTTGTACCAGTCCACGGTCTGATACGTGCGGTCGAAGGCATTGGTCACCCGCGCCTGCAGCGTCCAGTCCGTGGCTGCGGCGTACTCAAGCCGCAGATCTGTGGTGGCAAAGCCACCGAGGCGCACGGTGTTGGCCGCGTCGTCGAAGCGCGCCCCGGCGCCGACGACGGTCACCCCGAACCGGTATGCACCGAATGCGCGGTCGAGGTCGACGCGTCCAGTGTTGCGCGCGCGCCGTGCCAGCTGGTTGCCGCGGTTGCCGCCATCGGTGCGGTTGCGCGGATCGGTATGGCTGAGCTGTGTGGACAGGTCCCAGTCGGCGATGCGGGTGTGGAAGGTGAGTTCGGCGCCGCGGATGCGCGCCTCATCGACATTGTTCGGAAGGGAGATCGCGGCATCGAAGGTGATCAGGTCATCGACGCGGGTGTCGTAGACGTCGAACGTCCAGCGGTGCGCGTTGGCGTCGCGCGCGACGCCGAAAGTGACGCTGCGCGAGCGCTCCGGCGCGAGGTCCGGGTTGCCGAAGAACGGGAAGTACAGATCGTTGAAGCTCGGCGCCTTGAAGCCGGTCGCGGCGTTGGCGGTGAGCCGATAGCCGTCATCCAGGGCCAGCCCCCAGCCAAGACCGCCGGTGGTGCGTTCGCTGAACTGCTGGTTGTCGTCGTGGCGCACGCTGGCCTGCAGCTGCTGCGCGCCAAAACGGCCCTGGTACTGGACGAACACGCCCAGATTGTCGCGGTCGTCTACCTTGAACGCGGTATCGCTCTCGATCGCATCCTGCTGCCAGTCGATGCCGAGCGTCAGCAGATGCGCCGTCGACAGTCCGATATCCGCCTGCACCGCGGCGGTATCGCGGCGGGTGTCGAAGATCCCGACCGGCGCCCGGGGCATGGCTGCGCCGCTGAAGAAGTTGCTGGAGCGGTCGTAGGCCCGCCCGGCCTGCACGGTCAGGTCGATTGCCGGCGCTGCCGCCCACGCCAGCTTGCCACCGGTCGCCTGCTGCACGTTTTCCGCTTCGTTGCCGCCGAACCGGCTGCCGTCGAATTCGTTATCGCTCTCCGCACGCAGTGCGGTGGCTTCCAGCTTCAGCGAGTCGCTGATGTCGACACCGCCGCGCAGGCTCACCGATGCGTTGCGATAGCCATCGCGGTCGGGCTCGTCGACGAAGCACCCCCTAAACAGCGTGCCGGACCCGCTGCAGGCATTGATGCCGTCAGTGCGCTGGTAGGCGACATCGGCACCGAACCAGCCGCGCGCACCGCCACCGCCGATGCCGGCGCTGGCCTCGCGCAGCGAGTTGCTGCCAATGCCGACGCGGAACCGCGGCGTGATTGCGCCGCGGTCGCGGCGGGTGAAGATCTGGATGACACCGCCGATGGCCTCCGATCCGTAGAGGCTGGAGCGCGGGCCGCGCACGATCTCGATGCGGTCGATCTGGTCCACCGGCAGGTCCTGGAAGGCGACCTGTCCCGATGTCGCCGAACCGACGCGAACACCGTCGACGAGCACCAGCACGTGGTCGGATTCGCTGCCGCGCAGGAACACGGTGCTGAGCTTGCCGGGCCCGCCCTGGTTGCCGATATCGATGCCGGCGCGGCCGCGCAGCAGGTCGGGCAGCGTGCGCGCCTGGGTGCGCTCGATCTCCTCGCGGGTGATCACCTGCGCCGGCAGCAGGCTGTCGGCGAGCGCGATGCTGGTGCGGGTGGCGGTGACCAGGACCTCGTCGAGGTCGGTGGCCGGGGACTGCGCGGACGCAGCGACGGGGACGATGGCGCAGGCAACGGCCAGCGACAGGACATGCAGGGGAAAACGGTGGTTCTTCAAGGCGGCTTCTCCATCGCGCGCACCCACGCACGCGGTGTCAGGGGCAGGAGTCGCGATGGGGAGGGATGACGCGGCCGCAAGGCGGACGTGCGCAGGGAAGTGCGCACGCCGGCATCGCCGCCGCGATGCCCTCCGCATCACAACCAGTGGACTCCAAGGCCGGTCTCCGGACTCGCGAGTGGCGGGGTGCGTGAGGCACCACGCCGGCCGACGCGCCTTCCCGTACGGCTCCCTGGGAGCCGCGCGCGCCCCGTGGGGACGCGCCTGGACAGTGGCGGATGCGCCGGTTCGACTCGCATACCGTTGCGGGGGCAGTGCCGGGTTGGCCGGCCGCCGTGCGTTGCACGTCGACCCGGTGTCACCGGCTTCCCGTTTCAACCCGTTGGCGCATGCCGCCGGGTCACCTCGAAGCGGGGCGATTGTATGCCAACCAAGGTGCCCGCCACCGCCGGCCGCGGATCAGGCGTGGTCCGGGGTGCCGATGAGGACGCGGGTCGAGGCATCGTCGGGCTCGCCTTCGGCGATCGCTGACGGGTCGTCCTGGACCATGATCGTCGTCGTCACCGGCGACGCCGCGGGCCGGTTGCGCGGCGGCGGCAGCCCGGCGATCGCGGCTTCGGCTTCACCCACGAGTTCGACCCGGCGGGCATCGGGCACCTCCTGCCAGTGGCAGTTCCGCAGCGCGCCTTCCAGCGAGTAGAGCAGGTTGAGGCTGGGCTTGAAGCCCGCGCGCTTGACGCGCATGAAGGCCTCCAGCGTGCCCGCCTCAGCCAGCGCTTCCGGCGTCTTGATGCCCACCTGTCGCAGCCACGCGGAGGATTTGGGGCCGATGTTGCGCATCTTGAGCGGCGGCGTGCTCACGCCGTGTCCGCCTGCTTGCGCACCGCGCCTGTGACCATGGTCATGCCAGCGATTCCACGAACACGCGCGCGATCTCCTCAAGTCCCTGCTGATCCATAACGTCGAAGCGGGCGGGAACCGGACTGTCGATGTCGAACACGCCTATAAAAGCGGGGCCGGTCAATGCGGGGCCGGTCAGCGTGGCATCACCGGCGGCGCCGCTGCGGAACAGCGGGACCACAAGCTCCGAGCGCGACGCCGCGTCGCAGGCAATGTGGTCGGGCACGTCGTGCACGTCGTCGACGCGCTGGGTCTGGCCGCTGCGCGCCGCCGCGCCGCAGACGCCGCGGTCGAGCGGGATGCGCACGCACGCCGGCTGGCCCTGGAACGGGCCCACCACGAGCTCCCGGCCGTCGAAGAAATAGAACCCCACCCAATTGAGCTCGGGCAGCGCGTGGTAGACCAGCGCGGTAAGGTTGGCGGCGTTGGCGACGCGGTCACGCTCGCCCGCGAGCAGGGCGCGCGCCTGCTCCGCGAGCTGTGTGTACTGGGCGGGCTTGTCGCCCGTGAGGTGCTGGGTCGCGATCATCACCGGAGTCTAGCAACCGCGGCCGCGGCGCCGCGCCCCAGCTGGCGGCGCGCGACGTCGGCCTCGCCGTGCCCCGAGGCGCCGCTTGGCGCTTGCGCCCGTCTCCCGGCGCTGACGCCCCGGTCTCAAGGCGGCGGGGCGCTTGCGGAGTGCGGCCCTTGCGGCGCGATCACGGTCCTCAGGCGCGCTGCGGGTGCGGCTGCGGTGGCAGCGGCCATGGATCGTCGCCACGTGCGTCGTCCACCACGGCTTCCCCCGCGCCATGGTCCTGCGCCAGGTACAGGTAGAACGCCGGCAGCACGAACAGGGTGAACGCGGTGCCGATGGTCATGCCCGACGCGATCACCATGCCCATCGAGAAACGCGAGGCGGCGCCCGGGCCATTGGCGATCAGCAGCGGGATCATCGCGAACACCAGCGCCGCGGTGGTCATCAGGATCGGCCGCAGCCGGACGCCGGTGGCCTGTTCGATCGCCTCGCGCTTGGACAGCCCCTGTTCGACCTGCAGCCTGTTGGCGAACTCGACGATCAGGATGCCGTGCTTGGAGATCACGCCGACCAGGGTCACGAGCCCGACCTGGGTGTAGATGTTGATGCTCATCCCCGGGAACATCTCGATGCCCTGGAAGCCCAGGATGCCGCTGGCCATCGCCAGCACGTTGAGCACCAGCAGCGCGCCGCAGATCGCCATCGGCACCGTGATCAGCATGATCAGCGCGTCGCGGAAGCTCTCGAACTGGGCCGACAGCACCAGGAAGATGATCACCAGCGCGAACAGCAGCGTGACCAGCATCGCGGAGCCTTCCTGCTTGAACTGCCGCGATTCGCCGGCGTAGTCGACGCTGTAGCCCTGCGGCAGCACCTCGCGCGCGGCGCCCTCCAGGATCGACAGCGCCTCGCCCTTGGACACGCCAGGACGCGGCGCGAACGTGATGCCGACCGCGTTGAGCTGCTGGAAGCGCTTCAGGGTCTGCGGCTGCGTGCTCTCGCCCAGCGTCACCAGCGTCGACAGCGGGATCAGGTCGCCGCCGCGGGTGCGGGTGTAGTAATGGTCGAGCTGGTCGGCGTTGAGCCGGTCGGCGCGCTGCACCTGCGGGATGACGCGGTAGGACCGGTTCTCCATCGCGAAGCGGTTGACGAAGCCGCCCGACAGCAGCGCCGACATGTCCGCCGACAGCGTGCGCATGTCGATGCCCAGCGACGCGGCCTTGTCGCGGTCGATGCGCACGTCGATGCGCGGCTTGTCGATCTTGAGGTCGCTGTCCAGGAAGATGAAGCGCTGGCTGGCGCGCGCGCGCTCCATGACCGCGTCGGACACCTCCTGCAGCTGCTGCAGCGAGCCGATGCCGCCGATGATGAACTCGCCGCCGCCGTCGCCGCCGGCGCTGGGCAACGCCGGCGGGATCAGCGCGAATACGTTGAGGCCGCTGACCTTGGCGATCTCCGGCTGCAGCGACTGTTCCAGCACCTGCTTGGTCGAGCGCTCGCGCTGGCTCCAGGGCTTCATCACGAAGCCGGCGATCGCTGTGTTGCTGGCCCCGCCGCCACCGCCGAAGCCGCCGTTGAACAGGAAGTGGTCGGCCACCTCCGGCACGTCGGCGACGATGCGGGTGATCTCCTCGGTATAGCCCTCGACGTAATCGAGCGTGGAGTAGGGATCGGCGCTGGCGATGCCGAAGATGAAGCCGTTGTCCTCCGCCGGCGCCGGCTCTTTCGGCGAGACGAGGTAAAGCCCGATGCACGCGGCGAACACGATCGCACCGAACACGGCGATCACGCCCTTGGTCTCGAGCGCGCCGTGCAGCCTGCGCTGGTAACCGTCCTGCAGCCACGAGAAGCGTGCGTCCAGCCACTGCTCCAGCCGACCCTTGCCGCCTGCGGCGTGCGGCTTGAGGATCGTCGCGCACATCATCGGGGTCAGCGTCAGCGCGATGATGCCCGACAGCAGCACCGCGCCGGCGAGGGTGAATGCGAACTCCGTGAACAGCACGCCGGTCAGCCCGCCCTGGAAACCGATCGGCAGGTACACCGCGACCAGGGTCGTGGTCATCGCCACCACCGGCCACGCCAGTTCGCGCGCGCCGGTGATGGCGGCATCGAACGGCGACATCCCCTCCTCGATGTGGCGGTGGATGTTCTCCAGCACGATGATGGCATCGTCGACCACGATGCCGATCGCCAGCACCATCGCCAGCAGCGTCAGCAGGTTGATGGTGAAGCCCATGAGCAGCATGAGGAACAGCGCGCCCACGAGCGACAGCGGTACCGTGACTGCGGGGATCAGCACGCTGCGCAGCGAACCGAGGAACAGGAAGATCACCACGATCACGATCACCACCGCCTCGACGATGGTGGTGATGACCTCGCTGATCGCGTCGCGGATCGCCTCGGTGCTGTCGTAGGGGATCGTGCCGGTGATGCCTTCCGGCAGCTGCGGGATGATCTCGGTGTCCCAGATCCCGCGCACCGCGGTGATGACGTCGAGCGAGTTCGCGTCCGGCGACACGTAGATCCCCATGAAGGTCGCCGCGTCGCCGTTGATGCGCACGGACGTGCCGTACGACTCCGATCCCAGCACCACGTCGGCCACGTCGCCGAGGCGCACGATGGCGCCTCCCTCCTCGCGCACCACCAGCCGTCGGAACTCCTCGGGCGTGCGCAGGTCGGTCTCGGCGGTGAGGTCGATCGCGACCATCGCGCCTTTGGTCGATCCCAGCGCTGACAGGACGTTGTTGGACTGCAGCGCCGCGTAGACCTCGCTCGCGGTGACATCGAGCGCGGTCATGCGGTCGGGCTTCATCCACACCCGCATCGCGAACGCGCCGGCGCCGAGGATTTCCGCGCGCTGCACGCCGGGGATGGTCGCGAGCTTGGGTTCGACCACGCGCGTCAGGTAGTCGGTGATCTGGTTGTTGTCGAGCAGTTCGCTGGCGAACGACACGTACATGGCCGCGATCTGTTCACCCTGCTGCAGGTCGATCACCGGGTCCTCGGACTCCATGGGCAGCTCGCCGCGCAGCTTGTTGACCTTGGCCGCGATCTGCGTCAAGGCCTCGTTTGGGTCCTGGTCCAGCCGGATGTAGGCCTGGATGGTGCTGATGCCCGCGGCGCTGGTGGAGGTGAGGTAGTCGATGCCCTCGGCGCTGGCCACCTCGCGCTCCAGCGGCGTGGTGACGAAGCCCTGCATCAGTTCGGCGTCGGCGCCGAAGTAGGTGGTCGAGATGTTGACCACGGCATTGCGCAGTTCCGGGTACTGGCGGACGTTGAGCTCGGAGAACGCGCGCAGCCCGAACAGCAGGATGAAGAGGCTCACGACGACCGCGAGCACCGGCTTGTTGACGAAGATGTCGGTGAATTTCATCGGTGGGACTCCCCCGGGCGCGTGCGACGCGGCGGGATGGGGTGTGGGGTCCGGGGCGCGCGCCAGGCGGGCGGCGGCGCGGGTCGGTCAGCGGTTCTCGGGCGTTGGCGTGGCGCTTGCGGTGGGCTGCACGGTGTCGTTGATGGTGACGACCGCATCGTTGCGCAGCTTGAGCAGGCCGCTGGTCGCGACCCGCTCGCCGGGCTTCAGGCCGTCGGTGACCGCGACCAGGTCGCCGCGGGTCGCACCGGTGCGGATGAAACGCTGCTTGACCACGAGGGTAGGGCCGGCGGGTGTGTCGTCCGGTCCTCGGCCTGCAGCTGCAGCGGCAGGCGGCGCACCAGCGGGGCTGACCGGTGCCTCCTGGATGACGTACACGGCATTGCCGTACGGATTGAAGCTGATCGCGGTCTGTGGGATGACGACCACGCTGCGTTCGCCGCCGAGGTCGAACCCGACCTTGGCGAACGTGCCCGGGCGCAGGTTGCTGTCGGGATTGGGCAGCGTGGCCTGTACGCGGAAGTTGCGTGTGCTGGTGTCGACCTGCGGTTCGAGCGCGGTGACGCGCCCGGCAAAGGTCTGTCCCGGCAGTGCGTCGACCGTGGCGCGGACCGGCATGCCCTCAAGCACCTGGCCCATGCGTTGCTCCGGGAGGCTGAAGTCGAGGTAGATCGGATCCATCGACTGCAGGCTCACGATCGGCTCCCCGGGCGCGACGTACTGCCCCAGGTTGACCCGGCGCAGCCCCAGGATGCCGTCGAACGGCGCACGGATGGTCTTCTGTGCGATCAGCGCACGCTGCGCCTCGACGGTGGCCAGCGTGCTGGCCGCGTCGGTGGCGCGCTGTTCCACCTCGGCCTGCGACACCAGCTGCTCGCGACCGAGCTCTCGCCAACGGTCGCGCTGGACGACGGCAAGCTTCGCGGCGGCTTCCAGCGCATTCAGTGTTGCCATTTCGGTGGCGGAGTTCAGGCGCACCAGCACCGTGCCGGAACGAACCGGCTGGCCGGCCTCGAACAGGATCGTGCTGACCACGCCACCAGCTTCGGTGGTGACGTCGGTGCCGTTGACGGCAACCAGCGTGCCGATGGCTTCTTCGCTGTCGCTCCAGCGTTCGGCGCGCGCGGTGAACGAGCTGATGCTGGCGGCGGGCTCCGGCATGTTGTCGAAGAAGTCGTTCATGCCGCGGTCCATGAACGCCTTGGCCGCAAATACGCCGCCGATGACCAGCGCGGTCAGCAGCAGCATCAGGAGCATGCGCTTGCCCGTGGACGGGCGACGGGCGGTGTCGTGTCTAGCCATGGGAAGGTCCAGGAGTCTTGAAAAGGTCGGAGGGGGTGAGCGGGCAGTCGCCGCCGAACACCGCGCGGCAGACGCGGTCGACCAGCGCAGCCAGGGCGATGTCATCGCCCGCGTCGGCCAGGGGCTGCCAGCCATAGCCGTTGAGCAGGTACTGCAGGTGCTTCAGGAGCAGGCGGTATGGCTCGCCGAAGCGGGTCTCGTCGATCAGCCCCTCCACCTGCACCAGCGCATGCATGCCCAGGCACAGGCTCCACGGCCCGATGCCGAGCGCAATGGGCGGGAGCGCGAATCCGGGGGGCAGGTCGCCGCAGGCGAGCGCCTCCTCGACGATGCCGTCGACCAGTGCGCAGCAGGGCTCGCCCGCGGCCAGCGCGCGGGCGCGACTGTCGGCAGATGCCGCCCGCCATACCACGTCGCTCCAGACGAACTGTTCGAGCCGGAAATGTTCCGGCTGCTCGCGCATGAGCATCAGGTCGGCGAGCGCGATCGCGATCATGCGCTCCCTGGTGGGTCCCTTCCACCGCGCGGCGCGCTCGAACAGCGCCTGGCGGCCCAGATGGTTGCGAGTGGCAAGCGCGACCAGCAGGTCCTCCTTGCTTGCGAAGTGCTGGTACAGCGTGCCGATCGCGTAGTCGGTGGCCTCCGCGATCCTGGCCATCTGCAGATTCAGCAGGCCGTCGCGCTGGATCAGGTCCTGCGCGGTATCGAGGAACCGTTGCTCACGGTCGGCCACGTCCCGCTGGCGGCGTTCGCGCGTACCCATTGCTGGATCCGGGGTGGTGGGGGCGGGATTTTGAATCAGATTCGGGTTTCGAGCAAGCATCAATCACAGCAGGTGTTCGCATCGGAGGGGCAGTGGGCGCGCCGCGAACTGCGGTGGACAGCGGAAGCACCTCGATGCCAGATAATATACCGGAGAGTATAGCAATGATCCCGCAGCAATGGTAACAGTCGCGCCCGCTGGTCGTATCCGTCCTAGCTACAGGCCCAACCCCGGGCGCACACAAAAAAACCCGGCAGCCTGGGGCTGCCGGGTCGGTCCCGCGCGGGGAGAGAGATCCGCGCACGCCGGTTGCCCGGCGGGGAGTACCGCTTACTTGCGCGACTTGCCGCTGGCGGCCTTGACCACCTCGTCGGCGCCGGCCTGGACGTTGGCGGCGGCGGACTCGAGGTGCGACTTGCCGAGCTGGGCGATGGCCTCGTTGGTCTTGACGGTGCGGCCCATCACTTCCTGGCCGGCGCTGATCGTGCGCTCGACGTTCTCGCGAATGACCTGCGCGCCCTTCGGCAGCACCGACTTCAGGCCGTCCATGTCGCGGACCTCGGCGAACTCGCTCCAGAACGCGAAGGCGGCGGCGGTGTTCTGCTCGAACGTGGACAGCTGCAGGCCGAAGACCTTCTCGGCGTTCTCGATCGCGAGGCGGTTGACCTGGGCGGCACTGTCGGCGAACTGGCGCTGGGCGTAGGCGAACTGCTCGTTGATGCTCTGGTACATGGCGGGTTCCTGCTGGTGTCCGGCAGGGGTTGCCGGTTTGTGCGGTGCAGCATAGCCATGTCGATGTTGCGACGCAACATCCATGTGCACTCAGCGCCCGGCTCGTTCAGGTTCAGCGGTCACGGAGGACAGCGGTCGTGTCGCCGACCTGGCGGTCGGCGGTGCGATGCCAGCGGGCGGGGGACGGCCAAGGGCCCTGGCGTGCGCCGCACCCGTCAGCTGGTGGGGTCGCCGGGCGTGGCGGGACCCCGGTAGCGGCTACCTGCGGTGCAGGTCTCGTGCACGATCACTTCCGCCAGGCCAGGCAGCGCAGGCTGCAGCTGCTCCCAGATCCAGACCGACAGCCGCTCGCTGGTCGGGTTCTCGAGCCCTGGCACGTCGTTGAGGTAATGGTGGTCCAGCCGGTCGTGGATCGGCGCGAACGCCGACTTGACGTCGGCGAAGTCCATCACCCAGCCGGTGTGCGGGTCGATATCGCCCGCGACGCGGATTTCGATCCGGAACGAATGTCCATGCAGCCGCGCGCATTTGTGGCCGGGGGGCACGTTGGGAAGCCGATGGGCGGCCTCGAGGGTGAAAATCTTGAAGATGTCCATCGCGGATCCGGGCGGCGCGCCATCGGACCTGGCGACGCGGGCGGCGATGGACGCTGGATGGTGGCTATGGGTGGACTCGAACCACCGACCCCAGCATTATGAGTGCTGTGCTCTAACCAGCTGAGCTACATAGCCGAACGGCCGACGGGCAGGGCCCGTCGGGGCGCGAATTGTCCCCGTCGACGCCGTTGCCGTCAATCGCGCGCGCTTGTCGCCCGCCCCCCTCCGTGGCAGAGTCGGGCGCAGTGGCGCAAGCCAATCGACGTCAGGAATCCGCATCGTGATCGATCCGGACGGTTTCCGGCCCAATGTCGGCATCGTGTTGATGCACTCCGCGGGACGCGTGTTCTGGGCGCGCCGGGTGCGTCGCGACGGCTGGCAGTTCCCGCAGGGTGGGATGAACACCGACGAGACCCCGGTCGAGGCGATGTACCGTGAGCTGCGCGAGGAGACCGGACTGTTGCCCGAGCATGTCAGTGTGCTGGGTGCGACGCCGGGCTGGCTGCGCTACCGCCTGCCGCCGCGCGCTGTTCGCCGCAGCGAGCGGCTGGTCTGCATCGGCCAGAAGCAGGTGTGGTTCCTGCTGCAGCTGGTGGGCGACGAGCGCCATTTCCAGCTCGACCTGACCGAGAAGCCCGAGTTCGACCACTGGCGCTGGGTCGACTTCTGGTACCCGCTGGACCATGTGGTCACGTTCAAGCGCGGTGTCTACGCCAGCGCGCTGCGCCACCTGGCCCCGTTTGCGCGGGAGGTCGCGGGGAATGAGGCGATCCCGGGCGTGACGGTGCCCGTTGCCGCGACGGGGCAGGCAGGGCGGCGGGCCGGTGCGTAGGGAATGCGAAAATGATTGACAATCATTCGCATCCATGTGGGAATGCACGCCTGACTCCGCCTCCTGGCCGCGCCCGTGTACGTCTGCATCTGCAATGGTGTTACCGAGCGCGACATTCGTGACGCCGCGGCGGCCGGCTGTCGCAGCCTGACCGAGCTGACGATGCGCACCGGTTACGGCGCGACCTGCGGCAGCTGCATTCCGACCGCCGCGGCCCTCGTTGGCGAGGTCATGCAGCACCCGCCGGTGATGGTGCTGGAACTGCCTCTGGTCGCCCATGCCGCCTGACGGCTGGCGTCCGCGCCCGAGGCGCGCGGGAATGCACTCGATTCGCGTTTCGTCAGTGTCCGGCGGCGCTCGCTAGAGTGGTGGCCATCCCCGCTCCGGATATCCCCATGAAAGGCGATCCCCAGGTCATCAAGTACCTCAACGAGGCGCTCTACAACGAGCTCACCGCGATCAACCAGTACTTCCTTCATGCCAAGATGCTGAAGAACTGGGGCATTCACGAACTCGCCAAATACGAGTACGAGGAATCGATCGATGAGATGAAGCATGCCGACAGGCTCGCCGACCGGATCCTGTTCCTCGAGGGGCTGCCGAACTTCCAGGCGCTGGGCAAGCTGAAGATCGGCGAGACACCGCGCGAGATCCTGGAGTGCGACCTGGCGCTCGAGCTCGAGGCGCTGCCGCTGCTGCGCACCGCGATCACCTATTGCGAGTCGGTCGACGATTACACCAGCAAGCGGCTGTTCAACGACATCCTCGACTCCGAGGAAGAGCACGTCGACTGGATCGAAACCCAGCTCGACCTGATCTCGCGCATCGGCGAACAGAACTACCTGCAGACGAGAATCGGCGACATCAAGGGGTGAAACCCGGGCTTTCGCGCCTCAGGCGCGCGGTGAGACGGCGCGCAGCGCCTGGTGGACACGCGAGAACTCGTTGGCGATCAGCGCCACCGCGACCGCCGGGCGGTCCAGCGAGCGTTCGCGCGCGCCCAGCTCCACGCGCCTGGCGGCGGCTGACAGCGACATCGCGCCGAGGTTCGCGCTCGACGACTTGAGCGAATGTGCCGCCTCGCGCAGCGCGTCGTAGTCCGGGCCAATCGCGGCATTTTCCAACGCCGCCACGATCCGCGGCGTGTCTTCCAGGAAAACGTCGATCAGCCGGTCGACCTCGTTGCCAAGCACGCTGCGCAGCTCATCGAGCACCTCGGGATCGATCACCGCCGGCTGCGGGGCGCGCTGTGTGGCCGGTGCAGGCGGTGGCGCTGCCCTGACCTGCGCGCGGTCGGCCCGCCGGACCGCCCCGGATGTACCCGCGGCAGGCGTCGCATGTGCCCCGGTCGCGGGGTCGATTGCCGCACGGACCGGCGCCGCCGCCACGTTCCACGTCGGGGCGTGGCGTAGCGCCGGAAGCGGCGCATCCACGGCCTCGGTCTCGGCCTCGGCCGTCGGCAGCGCGGCCGCTGCCTCAGGCACTGGCGTGGCGCGGACTGCCGTCGCGATCCTGTGGTCGTCGCCGGCAGGCTGACGCGCTGCGGCGACAGGCTCGTCGCCACCACCTGCCTCCAGGTGTGCGGCCTGCATCATCGCGTCGGCGTGGCGTTCCTGAGGCGGCGTCCACCAGCGGCTGAGGCAGCGCTCGAGCTCGCTGCGCGTCACCGGCTTGGGCAGGTAGTCATCCATGCCGGCATCGAGGCACTTCTGCCGGTCGCCGGCCATCGCGTTGGCGGTCATCGCGATGATGGGCAGGCGACGGCCGTCGGCGGCGGTCTCCTCGCCCTCGCGCCAGCGCTGGGTGGCGGTATAGCCGTCCATCACCGGCATCTGGCAGTCCATCAGCACGATGTCGTAGCGCGATGCCGACATCCGCATCAGCGCGGCTTCGCCGTTGCTGGCGGTGTCGCAGGTGATCCCCAGCACGCCGAGCAGGCGCTGCCCGACCATCAGGTTCACCGGGTTGTCCTCGACCAGCAGCACGCGCGCCGCGCGCACGCTGCCCGACGTGATCGGCTCCGGTCCCGGCGCCATTGCCGCGGCCTGCTGCGCGGCGTCGGGGTGCGGCGCCTGCGCGCCGGCCAGCGCCGCGCGCAGGTCGGCGTCGGGCACCTGCCGGCTCAGCAGGGTGACGCTGCGCTGCAATTCGTCGGGCACAGGGTCGTCTCCATACAGACAAACCAGCCGCAGCTGCCCGTAGACGCCGGGCCGGCCGAGGTTGCGATGCAGCGCGACCGCGGTGCTGCGCATGCCGGCGAGGTCCGCCAGTACCACGGAATACGCCCACGGCGCGCCCTGGTTGGCAGCGGTGCGCAGCCGGTCCAGCGCTTCCTGCGTGGTCTCGACCGCGCTGACGCGCAGGCCCCAGTTGGGAAGCAGCATCGACAGCCGCAGGCGCAGCCGCGGATCGGCGCTCAGCAGCAGCAGGCGGCCGCCGGTGGCCGTGTTCTCGTTGGACTGGATGTCGCCGTGTGCCTTCAGCAGCGGCACCTCGAACCAGAACGTGGCCCCGTGCCCGGGCTCGGACTCCACGCCGATGCGCCCGCCCATCAGGTCGACGATGCGCTTGGAGATCGCCAGCCCCAGGCCGGTGCCGCCGTAGAGCCGTGTAGTCGACGCATCGGCCTGGCTGAACGCCTGGAACAGCCGGCCGTGAGCGGCCTGGGCGATGCCGATGCCAGTGTCGCGGACCTCGAATCGCAGCTGGTGCTGGCCGGCGGTTTCGCCGATGCGCCGCACCATCACCGTCACTGAGCCGCGCTCGGTGAACTTGACCGCGTTGCTGATCAGGTTGCCGATCACCTGCCGCAGGCGCACCGGGTCGCCGCGCACCAGCAGGCGCACCGCCGGGTCCAGGTCGAGGTGCAGGCGCAGGCCCTTGCTTTGCGCAGGGCGCTCCATCAGCTGGATCACGCCCTCCAGCAGCTCGCGCAGGTTGAAGGTGGTGCTCTCCAGCTCGAGCTTGTCCGCCTCGAGTTTGGAGTAGTCGAGGATGTCGTCGACGATCCGCAGCATCTGCTGCGACGAGGTGTACGCCGTGCGCACCAGCTCGCCATGGTCGGGCGCCAGCTGCGCGTGCATCAGCAGGTCGAGCATCGGCACGATGCCATTGAGCGGTGTGCGGATCTCGTGGCTCATCGTCGCCAGGAACTCGCCCTTGGCCATCACCGCGGACTCGGCGGCCTGCTTGGCGTGTCGCAGCTGGGCCTCAAGCTGGGTGTGGCGGTCGAGCTCGCGCTGCAGCTCGCCGACCTCGGCCTCGCCGCGCCGGGCGCGCTCGTCGGCGTCGTCCATGGCGCGCTCGCGCTGGCGCATCGAGACCACCACGCCGGCAGCGCCGAACGCCGCCAGCAGCGCCAGCACCAGCGCGATCGCCTGCCACGGGCCAGCCATCCCCAGCCGGTCGACCACCAGCATCAGCGCCGCGCCCGCGGCGCCGCCCAGGGCGAGCCAGCGCAGCATCATCGCGGTGGGGTAAGCGGAGGTCGACATGTCAGAGCACCGAATGCTGGAAGTCGAAGTCGAGCCCGCCGGCGGCGCGCTGCACCAGGTTGCCCTGGATGAAGTCGACGCCACTCATCCACAGCGTCGCCGCCGCCTGCGGATCCTCGACCTGCTGGCCGATGACCTGCAGGCCCAGGCGATGGGCGCGCTCGATCGCCGCGCGCATCTCGTCGCGGACCGCGGGTTCGTCCAGCCGGCTGGAATAGCGCGCGGCAAGGCGCACGAAGCCAAGCGGCAGCTGCGCCAGCAGCGCATCGGACTCGACGCCGGCCTGGTACTGGCTGAGGCACAGCTGGATGCCGGCGGGCACCATCGCCGCGCAGAACTCCTTGAGCGCCAGCGCGTGGATCAACGCGTCGTCCTGGCGCACGTCCACGACCAGTGACGCGCCATCGATGTCGTGCTCGCCCAGCAGTTCGACCACCGTGGCCGCGTAGCGCTCGCGTGCCAGCGTGCGCGGCGACTGCGACACGAACAGCCGCACGGGGCGACTGGCGCGGCGCTCGGCCAGCACTGCCACCGCGAGCTTCAGCACCCGGAGGTCGATCTCGTGCAGCATGCCGGACGCTTCCGCCGCGGGCAGGATCTCCGCCGCGGTATGCAGCTCACCCTCGCCGTCGCGCATGCGCAGCAGCGTCTGGTACTGCGCCTCGTCGCCGCCGGCCACAGCCACCACCGGCTGGAACGCCAGCTCGAAGCGGTCGCCGGCGAAGGCGTCGTGGATCGCCTGCATTGCGTCGCCGTCGGCGTCCACCTCGACCGGTCGCTGGTAGGCGGCGATGCCGATTGCAGACGCGCGCGCGTCGCGCAGCGCCTGTTCCGCGGCCGCCAGCGCCGAGCTGGCGTCCACGAAGCCCAGCGACAGCCCCGCATACCCCACCAGCGTGCGCAGCCGTATGGTCTCGTCATGCACGCTGAAGGACTGCCGGCCGAGGCCGTCGCGCAGGCTGCGTGCCCGCTCGACAAGCTGGTCGTCGGAGACGTCACGGGAATAGACCACGAAGAAGTTGTCGCTGAGGCGCGATACCGGCGCATCGCCGGCGATGGTGGCGATCGCGCGCCCGGCGTCCGCGAGGACCGTTTCCAGGCCACCGTAACCGAAGCGGTCGCGCAGCGCGCCGATGCCTTCGATCTCGAGGAAGTGGATCGCGCCCGCCGTGGCGCCAGGCACCGCATCGGTGAGTAGACGCAGCATCGCGTGGCGTGTGAACAGGCCGGTGACCCGATGCCGGTCGGTGCCACTGCGCTGCTGCTGCAGCGCGCGCGCGCGCATGACGCGGCTCTGCACAGCGGCGATCAGGTGGCGCGGCCGTACCGGCTTGGCGAGGAAATCGTCGCCGCCGACTTCGAGCGCCTCGAGCTGCCGCTCGGGGTCGGTATCGCCGGTCAGGAACACGATCGGCGTATGCGCGAAGGCGCTGTGCTGGCGGATCTGGTTGGTCAGCTCGGTGCCGGACATGCCGGGCATGTGCAGGTCCATCAGCACCAGGTCGGGCGGCGCGGCGGTCATCGCCGCCATCATCTCGCTGGCCACCGAGACCACCGTGGTGGCCATCCCGGAGCCGGCGAGGATGCTCTCGGCGAACAGCGCCTGGCTGATGTCGTCCTCGACGATCAGCACGCGGTACGGCGCCTCGGCGCTGCCGTCGGCGGCCGGCGGCGGCACCACCGGTGGCAGCGGCGGCTCGGCGACCGGGAGATCGGCCGGCGCGGGTAGCGCTGGCGGCTCGGCGTCCGCGGCCCAGGCACGCCAGTACTGTGGCGGCGGATATTCCGCGCGCGTGGTCGCCGAGTCGCGCGAGGCGGGCCCTGGCGCGCGCGTCGACGCGGAACGGACAGCGTTGTTCGGCGGCGCTGGCACGGACGCGGATCTCCCTGTGGAGCCGCGAGTCTAGGTGCGCTCCCCCACCACAGACTACAACGAACGGCCGCTGCCGCGACGGCCCCCGGGCGTCAGCCGGCGGTGCGCGGAGGCAGCGGTGCGCGCAGGAACAGCCGCCGCCAGATCCACCACACCACCGCGGCGACCGACAGGCTGGCGGCGACCACCAGCACCAGAGCCAGCCACGGGTGGGCGAAGGCGAGCGCGAGCGCACCGACGACCGCCACGTCCTCTGTGATCGATGCCGTCCAGTTGCTCAGCGGTTCCGGCGAGGTGTTGACCAGCGCCCGTGCGCCCGCCTTCAGCAGATGGCTGGTCAGCGCGACTCCGGCGCCGGTGGCGAGCATCCCGCCGCCGAGCTCGCCGTCGGAGGACAGCGTCGCCGCGGCAAGGAACGCCCCGGCCGGCACCCGCGCCAGCGTCTGCATCAGGTCCCAGCCGGAGTCCACGCCAGGGATCTTGTCGGCGAAGAACTCGACGGCGGCCAGTACGCCGGACACGCCCAGCACCCATGGCGACGTGGTGATGTCGAGGGCCTGCGGCAGTTCCAGCCAGCCCATGGCGCCGGCGATGCCGACGCCGAAGACGGTCAGGTAGACGCGGATGCCGGCCAGCCACGCCAGCAGGATGCCGACCGCGAAGATGTGGGCTTCGGTCATGCGCTGCGCCTCCGCCGCGGGGGGCCCGCCGCACGCGCCCGAGTATAGAAGCGGGCATGGGTTGACGTCGCCGCAGAGGGGTCGCTATACCTCCGCGATGACCGACCACCCACCCACCCCCGAGGCAGCGCAGCCGGACGTTCCGGCTGCCGCTGCGCCCGTACCTGCCGGGGCCGCGGCGCCCGCAGGGCGCCCGCCGCCGCCCGGCGAGCACACGCGGCTGTTCTACGCGGCGCTGGCGCTGCTGCTGGC
>LXQJ01000035.1:33023-71609 GCA_001683895.1 Luteimonas sp. ANT-B3E
ATTCGGCGCATGGGGGCTATGGGTCACGCTGGCGGGCCCGCGTGTCGCCAGCAATGGCGACGCTCCGGCCGCGGTCGAGGAGCTGCGCCAGGAGATCGCCACGCTGCGCCGCTCCGACCAGATCAGCCGCGACGCCAATCGCGACCTGCAGGGCACGCTGGCCGAGCGCGACGAGGAGATCGCGGGCCTGCGCGCCGACGTCGGGTTCTATGAGCGCTTCGTCGGCGCTACCGGCCAACGCCGCGGCCTGAGCGTGCACGAGCTGCAGTTGCGCCCGCAGGGGGCGGACGCCTGGCACTTCATCGCCACCCTGACCCAGAACATCAACCGCGGCGCGGTCAGCAGCGGCCGGCTGACGCTGGCGGTCGAGGGCACAGGCGCCAGCGGGCTGGAGCGGCTGGCGTGGACCGACCTGCGGCAGCAGGAAGACGCGCCGGCCACCGACTACTCGTTCAAGTACTTCCAGCAGGTCGAGGGCGATATCGTGCTACCGCCCGGATTCCACCCCCTGCGGGTGCACGTGCGGCTGGTGCCGGCCGGCGGAAGTGCGGTGGAGCAGTCGTTCCCATGGGCCGACATGGCGACACCGGCCGTGCCTGGCGCTTGAAGCCACCGCTGCGTCGCCCCATCCTGTGGGGATGTCGATATCCCAGATCCCAAGCACCGACCCGGCGGATGTCCCCGGCTACCAGCAGCTGCAGCGTCCGCTTGACTTCACCGCCGCGGCCGCGGCCAAGGTCGCCGAGCTGATCGCCGGGGAAGGCAACCCTGACCTCAAGCTGCGCGTCTATATCCAGGGCGGCGGCTGCTCGGGGTTCCAGTACGGCTTCGAGTTCGATCGGGAGCAGGGCGAGGACGACCTCGCCATCGCCACCGATGGCGTCACCCTGCTGGTCGATCCGCTGAGCCTGCAGTACCTGATGGGCGCCACCGTCGACTACACCGAAAGCCTGCACGGCGCGCAGTTCAGCATCCGCAACCCGAATGCGAAGTCGACCTGCGGCTGCGGCAGCAGCTTCACGACGTGAGCCGCCGGATCCGCGGCGCGCCCCGGGCGGCGTCGATCGGATCCAGGCCTGCCGGCGGGTCCGCGGCGGTGACCCACCCGGCCGATCCATTCCCATTTGCCTTCGTCGACGGGGGCCTTGACCGCGCCGAGCATCTCCGCGACGACACCACTGCGCTCGACGCGCTCTGGCCGGCCGCCGCGGTGCTGGTCCTCGACGATGAGGGCCGCGCGCTGCCGGCCGCCGACAGTGGCTGGCTGTCGCCCCTCCATGCCGACCGTCCACGCGGCGAGGCGGTATTCCTTGGCCTCGCCGCCGGGCAGGGCTGGTTCGCGCGCCTGGCGACGCCCGATGATGCGACTGCCTGCGCAGCGGATCGCATCGACCTGCGTACCGCCGCCGCGACCTGGCCGGCGCGCGAGGCGACGGCGTTCGCGCAGGCGCGCGCGGTGCTGCACTGGCGCGCACGGCATCGACACTGCGGGGGCTGTGGGGGGCTGCTGGCATTTTCCCGCGGTGGCTGGCTCGGCCGCTGCCCGGGCTGCGCTACCGAGCACTACCCGCGCACCGACCCCGCGGTGATCGTCGCGGTCAGCGACGGCGAGCGGCTGCTGCTGGGCCGCGCGCCGACGTGGCCGCCCCGGCGTTTTTCGGTGCTCGCCGGCTTCGTCGAGCCCGGCGAGACGCTGGAGCAGACCGTGGTGCGCGAGGTGTTCGAGGAGAGCGCGGTGCGCGTGCGCGCCTGCCGCTATGTCGCCTCGCAGCCGTGGCCGTTCCCGTCGTCGCTGATGCTCGGCTTCGAGGCCGACGCCGCGGCGGACGTGCCGGTGTGCAACGACGAGCTGGAAGACGCGCGCTGGTTCACGCGCGCGGAGATCGGCGCCGCGCTCCGCGGCGAGGGCGGCGAGGACAGCCTTCTGCTGTCGCCGCGGCTGTCGATCTCGCGCTGGCTGGTGGCCCGCTGGCACGACGCCCCTGCCTGACCAACCGCTCGCCGCCAGCCTGCCGCACCCGATGGCGCGCGATGGCGGAGGCTAGACTCCGCGCATGTTCACCACCCTGCTGGCGGTTGTCATCGCGCTTGGCGCCGGCCACGCCGCGCCGTGGCTGGCGGAGGCGCTGCGCGACCACGCGTGGTTCGCGCGCTGGCTGGAGTCGTTCGATCTCCGCTTCCCGGACGAGGGCGTCTGGCGCGGGCGCTGGGGCATCGCGCTGGCGCTGTTGCCGCCGCTGCTGGCGGTGGCGCTGCTGCAGGTGGCCCTGGACGGACGGCTGTACGGGCTGCCGGCGCTGCTGTTCGGCGTGGTCGCGCTGTTCTACGCGTGGGGGCCGCGCGATCTGGACCAGGACGTCGACGCCGTCGTCGAAGCGCCGGACACCACCTCGCGCCGCGAAGCTGCCGAGGCACTGTGGCCTGCAAGCGCCGGTGTGCACGACTCCGGCGATGCCCGCAGCCTGGTCGGCGTGGTGTTCCGCAGCGCGCTGCGGCGCTGGTTCGGCGTGCTGTTCTGGTTCCTGCTGCTGGGGCCGTCCGGCGCGGTCGGCTATCGCCTGCTGGCGGTCGCCGCGGAAGGCCCGCCGTCGCTGCGGCTGCCGCCCGCCACCGCGGCCGGCGCGCGCTGGCTGCTGGCCGTGCTCGACTGGGCTCCGGCACAGCTCATGACGCTGTCGCTGGCGCTGGTCGGCAACTTCGACGAAGTGGCGACCGCGTGGCGCGAGGCCGGCGGCGCCGGGTTCGCGGCGGATGCCGGGTTCCTGGCCGCCGCGGCGCGCGCAAGCGTGCGCAGCGAGCTCGCCGACGAAGCCGAGGACTTGCTCGACGACGGCGTCCCGCCGTCGAGTGCGGTGGTGCTGGCGCTGGGTCCGCTGCCGGAACTGCGCGACGCGATGAGCCTGGTCTGGCGGATCCTGCTGGTCTGGCTCGTGGCGCTGGCGTTCTTCGTGGTCGCTGGTTGGGTCAACTGACGGCGGGCGCTGCTGTGCATCGTCGCGCGGCGCGTTGGGCCTCGAAGGGTGACTGCGCGCTCAGGCCGCATCCGCGCGCAGCGCACGCACTTGGGTCTCCAGCAGCGCCGCGGTAGCGCTGCCGCCGTCGACCGGCGCACCCGCGGCCACCTCGATGTGCGCGCGGAACCGGCGCGGCACCCGCATCCGCCGCAGCAGACCGCCGGCGGCACCGTCGGGGTTGCGGCTCCACATGCTGTGCCACATGCCGCGCAGCGCCATCGGCACCACGGGTACCGGACGCCGTTCGAGGATCCGCTCCAGTCCGGGCTTGAACGGCGCGATCCCACCGTCCGCCGTCAGCCGGCCTTCGGGGAACAGCCCGACGAGTTCGCCCTCCGCCAGCGCGACGTCGATCGCGTCCAGTGCCCGTCGCAGCATCTCCGGGTCCTCGCGCGCGCCGGCGATCGGGATCGCGCGCGCGTTGCGGAAGATCCAGCGCATGCCGGGCACGTGGAAGATGCGGTGGTACATCACGAACCGCACCGGGCGTGGGATGGTCGCGGCCAGGATCAGCGCGTCCATGTAGCTGACGTGGTTGCACACCAGCAGCGCCGGGCCTTCGTCGGGCACGTGCGCCTCGACGCCGTGCAGGCGCAGCCGGTACAGCGCGCGCACCAGCAGCCAGCTCAGGAACCGCATCAGGAATTCCGGCACCAGCGTGAAGATCCACACCGACACCCCGACGTTGGCGATCGCCAGCGCCAGGAACACCTGCGGGATGCTCCACCCGGCCAGCCGCTGCGCGGCGATGCCCAGCCCGGCCGCGGCGACGATGAACGCGGCGTTCTGGATGTTCATGCCGGCGATCACGCGCGAGAGCTCCTCCTTCGGCGTGCGGCTCTGGATCAGCGCGAACAGCGGCACGATGAACAGGCCTGCGAAAAACCCGATCGCGACGAGGTCGAACGCGATCCGCCAGCCGCCGTCGGCGGCGAGAAATGCCGCGATCGACAGACCGGTGGCCGGCGGCGCGCCGCTGCGCGCGAAGTACAGGTCGAGCAGGAACGCGCTGATGCCGAACGCGCCCAGCGGCACCAGTCCGATCTCGACCGTGCGCGACGACAGCTTCTCGCACAGCAGCGAACCGACGCCGACACCGACCGAGAACAGCGCCAGCGCGAAGATGTACAGCGACGTGGTGCGCTCCGGCGCGCCGAGGTGCAGCTCGGCATAGGTCGGCAGCTGCGCGGTCAGCACGGTGCCGACGAACCAGAACCACGACACGCCGAGGATCGCATTGCGCACCGCCGGCTGCCTGCGCGTCAGCCGCCAGATCGCGAGCGACTCGGGGAACGGATTCCAGCGGATGCGCAGCTCCGGTGCACTCGCTTCCACCCGCGGAATCGCGCGGCTGACGAGGTTGCCGGTGATCGCCAGCGCCACCACCAGCGTCGCCGCGACGACCGGCCCCTGGCTGCCCGCGACCTGGAACACCAGCCCGCCGACGATCATGCCGACGAGGATCGACAGCGACGTGCCCATCTCGACCAGGCCGTTGCCGCCGGTCAGCTCCTCGGGTTTCAACACCGACGGCAGGATCGAATACTTCACCGGCCCGAACAGCGTCGACTGCACGCCGGTCGCGAACAGCGCCACCAGCAGTATCGACATCTGCTGGGTCAGGAAGCCGACCGCCGCGAGCGACATGATGCCGATCTCCATCGCGGTGGTGATCCGGATCAGGCGCGATTTCTCGAGCTTCTCGGCAACCTGCCCCGCCACGGCGGAGAACAGGAAGTACGGCAGGATGAAAAGCGCCGGCGCTAGGTTTGTGTACAGCATGCGCTCCTCGGCGCTGATGCCGAGGAAGAACAGCAGGCCGATGATCGCCTGCCGGTAGACGTTGTCGTTGAACGCGCCCAGCGACTGCACGCCGAAGAACGGCAGGAAGCGGCGCTGCCGGAGCAGGTCGAACTGGTTGTGCGCCATGCCGCCCCCGTGGTGTCGGCGCGAGCCTAGCAGAGGAGATCGTGGCGCGAGCGCACGATGTCCCTGCCGCGCGCGATCGTGCTGGACCGGCACGCCTGCGGCGACTGACGCTCGACGGTCCATGTACTCGGTCCTGCCGGTGTCACGCTCGAGCAACCAAGCGCCATCGCGCCAACGCCGCGCGTGATACGAGTCAGCCTTCCAGCGGCAGAGCGCCCTGCGCCAGCCTGCTTGCTGCAGGCCTGATCCGCGAAAACGCGAGCAGTTCGCCCAGTCGCGCACCTTTGCCGCGCCAGTCGTGGAACAGGTCCTCGCCCACCAGTGCGTAGTGCCATGTCCGCCCGCCCCGATCGTAGGGCGGCAGGCTGTTGATGCGCTCGCACCAGGTCGCTGCAGCCCTGAGTTTGCGCTGCACGTTGGGGTGCGTTGTCTGCTGCTGGCCCTTGGTCTCGGCCATGTAGATCGCCTCGGCGGTGCGCACCAGAAAGTCAGGAAAGTAGAACGCAGGCAGGCCGTCATCCTTCACGTAGCGCAGGCGCACGAAGTCGTGCCGGTTCTCGCTGAGCTTGCAGAAGGATTCGACGCCTGCATCGGCCTGCGCCCACTCAATGAACGCGCGTTCGAGGCCGCCGTTGCGCGACGGATACGGCAATCGCGTGTAGATGCACTTGCTTACTTCGATGGACGTGCTCTCACGCACCATCAGGCGATCAACTTCGGAGAGCCGGCGATGGCGCACCTCGGTGGCGCCGGTGGTCACGTGGTCTTCCGTACGCACCAGCGCCAACGCGAACACCTTGACGACGTGGTCGAGCACCGGCTGCAGCAGCAACAGCCGCCAGCCTTCGTAGTTGAACGGCTCGAACGACTCCTTGAACAGCACCTCGCGGATGTAATCGTCCAGTGCAGTTGCCAGCACGACTGTGTTGACCTGCAGATACGGCGTCGCCATATGCTCGGCGATGCGTTTGCCCGTGGACAGCGGCTGGCTCAGCGCCTGGCCGATGCGGCGCGTGAGCCGCGACAGCAGCTCGTTGTAGCCGCTGATGTTCATCACCGCGCCGTCGACGCGATAGTCGCCAAACAGCGTGCTGCTCTGCAGGTCCTGCGAGGTGAAGGTATTGCCCTTGCCGAGCAGGTCGGCGAGCGCACTGCGGCTCATCGCGCCGAACGGCGGTAGCGCCGCGACGTCGATCGGCATGTGTTCCAGCGTGTCATCGGCTTCTCGCAGGATGAAGGGCAGCGCGAAATCGTGGGCCTCGTAGCCGTCGCGGAGTTCGGCGGCGATCAGGTCGCCGGTGCTGCTGCCGTCCTCGTCATTGCCGTCGCCGGTCGTGCCGACGAGTCCTTCGGCCATCAGCTCGTCGTAGAAGTTCTGGAACGCCGGGTGCTCCACGATCGACAGGATGTCGATCAGGCTGCCCGGTTCCTCGCCGCGGTTGATGCGCTCGCGGTTCTCGCGCTTGATGTCGGCAAACTCCGGGCTGCGCCACATCAGCCGCAGGCCGCGGCCGATAGTCTGCTCCAGCAGGATCTGCGCACCGCTGGCGCGCAGCGGCACGATCACGCAGATGGTGTTGACGTCGAAACCTTCGCGCAGCATCAGCACCGACACGATTACCCGCGGCTGCGCATGCTGGTCGACGTTGAACAGCCGCTGGCGCAGTGGTGCCCATTCCTTCTCGCCGAGTTCCGCCTTCTTGCCGGAGTCGACGGTCAGCACGTCGTCGTCGTGCAGGCCCTCATCGCGCATGAACTGCGCGACCAGCGGCGACACCTTCGTGTCCTCGCACACCACCAGCATTTTCGGGTATCGGAGTGGGTCCACGCGCGCGAAGTCGGCCTCCAGCTTGCGCAGCTTCTGCAGGCCGGCGCGCAGCATCACGCGCTGGCCTTCCGACAGCACGATGTTGCCGCCGTCATCGCGCTCGGCCTTGAACTCCAGCGGCAGCACGCCGATCTCCTTGCGGCGGTCGAGCACCAGCGACTTCACCAGCCCCAGCCGCATCGCAGCCTTGAGGTCGAAGTCGACCACGATGTGCGGGAAGTACAGCTTCTGCTTCGTCCTGCCGCCGCCCTCGTTGTAGGGCGTTGCGGAAAAATCCATCTGCACGAAGCGGCGGCCCTTGCCCTCGCTGATGCGCGTCAGGCTTTTCTGCCATTCGACCTCGGTCGCCTCGCCGTCCTTCTTCAGCTCATGGATGTGATGGGCCTCGTCGTTGAAGACCATCAGCTCCGGCAGCTCCGACAAAAACGCCAGCACGTTGCCACGCGCCCAGCGCCGGTCCAGCACGTCGAGGCTGTTGCCGGTCGCGCGCCCGGGGATCAGCGGCAGCACCTGTCGCGCAACCACGTCCGGCTCCGCGGCCGCGCCTGGCGCGTCGATCGCGTCGGCGTCGTCCTCGGCTTCGAGCTCTTCCTCCGCACCGCTGAGCAGGTGCCAGTTGGTGATTGCGATCATGCCGTTGCCGGTCGCCTTGAGCCCGATCTCCTGCTTGGTGCAGACGTTGCCACGCACGAACTGATGCACACGCTCGCGCCGCGACGGCGGCAGGAACAGGTCGCCATAGGCCGCGATGTCGGCGCTGGCGAAATCGCGGCTGCCGTCCTCGCGCTGCTTGCCCATGAAGGCATCCAGCATCCGCTCGTACACGATCAGCCCGGGCACCGCGATCAGGAAGCGCCGCGTGAAGCGCGGATCGTCGCGGCCGTCGTCAAGTGCCGCGGTCTTGTTGAGCAGTTGCCACACCAGCAGCGCCTGCAGCACCCAGGTCTTGCCGGTGCCGGTGGCCATCTTCAGGCAGTACTTCGGATGCGCGTGTTTGTCCTGCGCGATCTCCGCGAGTCGGTTGCCCTCCAGCAGCGCGTCGGCGCAGACCTGCTTGTAGAGATCAGCCAGATCGGGGCTCGCGAGCACTTCGTGGGCGACGATCACGTTGAGGATCGCCTGCCGCTGGCCGGGGTGGAAGTTGAACGTGCGTCCCTGGCACGCCTCGTCCATGAACCACCAGCGCAGCAGTTCGGCCGTGGTCGGTGTGACCAGGTCGTAGAGATCGGCGACACCTTGTTCGAGGCCGATGCACAGCTGCCCGGTGCGGCGGGTCAGCGCAGCCGCAAGGGGCAAGGCCTGCGCGGCGGCGGGCGTGCTCATGCGCGCGGCTCCGCGACCACCTGCACCACCTCGGCCTCGAAACCGAACACGTCGACCGCGCGCACGCAGACGCGGCGGTCGCCCTCGGTGCGCGGCACGGTGAAGCGGGCTTCGGTCACCACGCGGAGCGCGTCGTCGTCGTTGGCGGTGTTGCCGCGGTAGTCCTGCCACACCGAGCGGAACACCACGCCGTCGTAGTCCGGGTCCACCGCCCAGTACTCGATCAGCGCCAGCGGTTCGGCATTCATCACCTTGAGCAGCTTGATGCGGTTGTCCTCGTCGAGGTTGATCGCCTCGGGCGACAGCAGCACGTAGTTGTCGAGCGACACGACCAGTACTTCGTCGCCCCTTCGCCCGTCCGCGGGAGAGGGCTGGGGTGAGGGCAGCCGTTCGCGACCTACCGGCTTGACCGTCAGGTACTGCAGGCTCGAAAAGCGCACCTGCCCCCGCAGCTTCTCGATGCCGCCCTTCTTGCGCAGGCGGTCGAGCAGGTCCGGCGGAATCACCAGCACTTCGAGCCGCTTGTCGTCGAGCGCGGCGAGGCTCTGGCCGATCGACGGGTCGAAGTTCCAGCCCAGCACGACGACGCGGTCCCAGCCGCCCAGCAGATGGTCGCGCTGCGCGATCGCCTTGCGAAGCGTTGCGTCGCCGGTGAGCTTGTTGGGCGAGTCGACCAGCACTAGCGTCTTCTTGCCGCCATACACCACTGCGCCGAGGTTGCGCAGCGGGTTGTCCTCCGGCTGCAGCGGCAGCGCGCCATACAGCGACAGCACGATGCCGGACAGGTCGCCGACGCGGAAGTTGCGGCCGAGAACGGTCTTCGCGGCCTCCACCTGGTAATCGCCGATGGCCTGATACAGGAATGGCTTGGCGCCCTGGTCGATCAGGCGCTTGCGCATGATCATGCAGGCGGGTTTGCCGAGATCGGATGTGATCCAGCGGCGGCCGAGTCTTTCCGCGACAGCGGCAGTGGTGCCGGAGCCGCCGTTGAAGTCGGCGACAAGGCCACCGTCAGGACACGAATGTTCAACGATTCGGTCCAGTAGGCGCTCGGGTTTCTGGGTGTCGTAGCCGGTGATCTCAGAGTGCTGTGATTGATTCGCTTTGTAAGCGCGAGGATCGGCATAGATTTGTTTTATGTCGGTCCACACTGTCGACGCAGGCATTCCCTTGCTTTCGTCGAGATACTGACGGTCGACAATCGTTTCTCCGTCATCGTCCTTGCCGCGAAGCCTGATGCGGTACGGCCGCCCGACGTCATCGTTGTATTTGAACCAGTCGTCGATGTACTTTTTGTCGTATGGCAGATAGATCTTCTTGGTGAAACGCGAGTGGTAGTTTTGCGCGTAGTGAAGAATGTACTCATGGATCTTGACCATCTTCGGTCCCGCAGCTCTGCCTCCAGATGGGGAGCCATACGACCAGATCACTTCCTGGACAAAATTGTCCTTGCCGAAGATTTCGTCCATCAGCACCTTGACGTAGTGATTGACTTGTATGCCGAGATGCACATAGATCGACCCCGTATCGCGCAGTAGCTCGCGCATGAGGATCAACCGCGGCGTGATCATCGCCAGATACGACGCCGTGCCCTCCGACCACGTGTCCGAGTACGCAAACTGCTCGATCACCGTCGGCCGCTGCTCCAGCTCGACGCCCGGCAGCGTGACCTTGGTGCGGTAGTCGGCCTTGGAGTCGAAGGGTGGGTCGATGTAGATCAGGTCCACCTGTCCGCGCAGGCTCGGCGTGTGTTCGTTGCCGGCCAGCAGCGCGGCCATCGCCAGCAGGTTGTCGCCGTAGATCAGGCGGTTGGTCCAGTCGCTGCCTTCGCCGTCGAGCCGCGCACGGCGATCGGCCTGCGCGATCCAGTCGGCCGCGGACGTGTCCTTGGACGGCAGCACCCATTCCCGCGTCTGCAGGCTGACGCGGTGACGGCCTTCGAGGCTTTCGAGGATGCGCTCGGCCTGCGCGCGGCCTTCCTTGACGATGTTCGGCAGCGCCTCCAGCAGCGACTTGGCCATGCGTGGTGCGCCTTCAAATGAAAGCGAAGAGTGAACCACGATTCAAGCAATAGGTGAATTGCCATGAGTCCCGCTCCGTAATTTCCGCCACATGAGCGATGAGCGCGAAGAGTTCTCGAAGCGGCTGGCCGCCGCAATGCGCGCGGCAGGAGAGGAGCCGCGACCGTCGGTGCTGTTCCGGCAGTTCAACTCGACCTACAGCGGGCGGTCGGTGAGCTTCCAGACCGCCTCACGCTGGCTGACAGGCAAATCGATCCCCGAGCAGGACAAGCTGCAGGTCGTTGCGGCGCTCTACGGGATGTTGCCGCAAACCCTTCGCTACGGTGACAAGGCGAGCGGCAAGATCAGCGAGCGTCGCGCAGCCTGGCCAGACGCATTGAACGCAGTCGACCGAGCGACATTCGATGCCTACCTGGCGCTGCCCGCAGAGCGGCGCAGGCTGGCGCGCGACCTGATTCAGGCGCTCGCCGGACCGGCGGCTTAGGAGATCGTCGTCCGGCCATCGCTGCCGGCGGGTCCGATCAGGCGACGTCGCCCCGCTCGCGCGCCACCGCGCGCCAGCCGATGTCATGACGATGGAACTCGCCGGGCCACGACAGGCCGGCGACCTCGGCGTAGGCGCGCGCCTGGGCATCGGCGACGCTGTCGCCCAGCGCGCATACGCACAGCACGCGGCCGCCGCTGGTGACCACCACGCCGTCGTCGCCGAGCCGCGTGCCGGCATGGAACACCCTGGTGCCGTCGACGTCGGGCACGTCCCAGCCGTTGACGGGGTCGCCGAGCCGCGGCGTGCCGGGATAGTGTTTGGCGGCCATCACCACGCCGAGCGACGGGCGCGGATCCCAGTCCGCGGCGACGCCAGTCAGCGCGCCGTCGACCGCGGCTTCCAGCAGGTCGAGCAGATCCGAGCGCAGCCGCAACATCACCGGCTGGGTCTCCGGGTCGCCGAAGCGCACGTTGAACTCGATCACCTTCGGCGCGCCGTCGGCGTCGATCATCAGCCCGGCATACAGGAAGCCGGTGAACGGCACGCCGTCCTGCGCCATGCCGGCCACGGTCGGCACCACCACCTCGCGCATCACGCGCGCGTGCACTGCGTCGGTGACCACCGGTGCCGGCGAGTACGCACCCATGCCGCCGGTGTTGGGGCCGGTGTCGCCGTCGCCGACGCGCTTGTGGTCCTGCGAGGTCGCCATCGGCAGCGCCACCGCGCCGTCGACGATCGAGATGAAGCTCGCCTCCTCACCGTGCAGGAACTCCTCGACCACCACCCGCGCGCCGGCATCGCCGAAGGCGTTGCCCGACAGCATGTCCACTACCGCGGCCTCTGCCTCGGCCAGCGTGGTCGCGACCACCACGCCCTTGCCGGCGGCCAGCCCGTCGGCCTTGACCACGATCGGCGCACCGCGGTCGCGCACGCAGGCGAGCGCGGCCTCGACGTCGGTGTGCACCGCGTACCATGCGGTCGGGATGCCATGGCGGGCGAGGAAATCCTTGGCGAAGGCCTTGCTGCCCTCGAGCCGCGCGGCGGCGGCGGTGGGACCGAACACGCGCAGCCCGGCGTCGCGGAAGCGGTCGACGATGCCGGCGACCAGCGGCGCCTCCGGGCCGACCACGGTGAAGTCGACGGACTCGCGCCGCACCAGCGCAAGCAGCCCGTCGATGTCGCTGGCGGCCACGTCGACGTTGCGGCAGCGCGGCTCGCGCGCGGTGCCGCCATTGCCCGGCGCGACCAGCACCTCGGACACGCGCGGCGACTGCGCCAGTTTCCAGGCCAGCGCGTGTTCGCGCCCACCGGCGCCGATGACGAGCAGTTTCACGGCATGCGTCCACGGGAATGACGGCGCGATTCTACGGCGTCGCGGCGCAGTGTCCGCGTCGGACGCCAGCAGGTGCAGGTGCAGGCGCAGGGGGCGACAGGCGCGTGCGGTCCGCTTTGCTAGGGTGCGGCGATGGACCAAGACACCGCCGCCGCATGACCGCCCTGGCCGCGATCGACGCGGCTGCTGGCCAGTGCGGTCGGCAGCCTCAACGGCATCATGTGGAACTACCTGCTGGTGGCGCTGCTGCCGCTGGTCGGCCTGTACTTCACCGTGCGGCTGCGCGGGGTGCAGGTACGCCGGTTCCCGCAGATGCTGCGGGTGCTGGTGCGTGGCGGCAACACCGACCCGTCCGGCATCTCGCCGCTGCAGGCGCTGTGCACCAGCCTCGCCTCGCGCATCGGCACCGGCAACCTGGTGGGGGTGGCGATCGCGCTCGGCGCCGGTGGCGCGGGGGCGATCTTCTGGATGTGGATGGTGGCGGCAGTCGGCATGGCCACGGCGTATGCCGAGAGCAGCCTCGCGCAGCTGTACAAGATCCGCGACCGCGAGGGCCAGTACCGCGGCGGACCGGCGTTGTACATGGCGCGCGGGCTGCGCGCGCCGTGGCTGGGCGTGCTGTTCTCGGTGCTGCTGGTGGTGGCGTTCGGGCTGGTGTTCAGCGCGGTGCAGGCGAACTCGATCTCCGGTGCGATGGCGACCGCGTTCGCGATCGATCCTCGCGTGTCCGCCGTCGGGCTGATGCTGCTCAGCGGCGCGATCATCTTCGGCGGGCTGCGCTCGGTGGCCCGGGTCGCGGTGAACGTGATACCGCTGATGGCGGGCGCCTATCTGCTGGTCGCGCTGGCGGTCATCGCGATGAACCTGGATCTGGTGCTGCCCACCCTGGCCTTGATCGTGCGCAGCGCATTCGGGCTGGAGCAAGCGGCGGGCGGCGTGCTCGGCGGGCTGGCCGCGGCGCTGCTCAACGGCGTCAAGCGCGGCCTGTTCTCCAACGAGGCCGGCATGGGCAGCGCACCCAACATCGCCGCCGCGGCCACGCCGGTGCCGCACCATCCCGCCAGCCAGGGGCTGGTGCAGGCGTTCGGCGTGTTCGTCGACACGCTGGTGGTGTGCACCGCGACTGCACTGATGATCCTGCTGTCGGGCGTGCCCGTGGGGGGCGCCATCGACGGCATCGCGCTGACGCAGGCGGCGATGGCGACCCACCTCGGTGCCGCCGGCCCGGTGTTCATCGCGGTCGCGCTGTTCTTCTTCGCGTTGACCTCGATCCTGGGCAACTACGCGTATGCGGAGTCGTCGGTCGCGTTCCTGCGCGGTGGCCGCACCGGCATGTGGCTGCTGCGCGCCGGCTGCGTGGCGATGGTGGGCTGGGGCGCGGTGGCGCAGGTGGCGCTGGTGTGGGACGTCGCGGATGCCGCGATGGGGCTGATGGCGCTGACCAACCTGGTCGCGGTCATGCTGCTGTCGAGTGTGGTGGCGAAGCTGACCCGGGACTACGACCGCCAGCTGCACGCCGGGATCGCGCCGTGGCTCGATGCCGCCGACTATCCGGAGCTCGCGGGCGCGATCGATGCCGGCATCTGGACGCCCGCGGCTGTGTCGCCGCGGCCGGAGGTCACCCGCGGCTGAGGCGGTGGTAATGCCACGCGCGCACCGCCAGCAGCACGAGGGTGATCGCGGTCAGCGGCACCACGAAACTCATCATCGCTGCGCTGTACGCCGGCAGTGCGTCGTGCTCGGCGCTGCGCAGCAGCAGGTAGCCGGTGTAGGCGACGTAGTACGCGACGAACAGACCACCTTCCCAGCGCCGCACCTGGAATCCGGTGAAGAAGATCGGCAGGCATGCGAGCGCCACCGCCGTCATCACCGGGAAGTCGAAGCGCAGCACCGCGGGCGCCACCGGGATGCCCGCCGGTGCCAGCGCGGCGGTCGCGCCCAGCACCAGCAGCAGGTTGAAAATGCAGCTGCCGACAATGTTGCCGACCGCCATGTCGCGCTGCCCCCGCAGCGTGGCGAGGATCGACGTCGCCAGCTCCGGCAGCGACGTGCCCACGGCGACCACGGTCAGCCCGATGACCATTTCGCTGATGCCCAGCACCTGCGCGATCGCGACTGCGGCGCCGACCAGCCAGTTGGCGCCCAGCACCAGCAGGGCCAAGCCCGCGGCGACGTACAGCGCGTCGCGCCACCACACCGGCGCGACGGCGTTGGCTTCGGGCGCCGGCACCCCCTCGGGATGGCGCTTCGCCAGCCACAGCAGCAGCCCGATGTAGGCCAGCGCCAACGCCAGCAGCCCGATGCCGTCGCCGCGCCCCAGCCCGCCGTCGAGCGACAGGCCGAACACCAGCAGCGCCGCGCCGAGCATGATTGGCACGTCCAGCCGCACCAGCTGGCGCGACACCACCAGCGGCGCGACCAGCGCGGTCATGCCCAGGATCAGCAGCACGTTGGCGATGTTGCTGCCGACCACGTTGCCCAGTGCGATGTCGGGTGAACCGGACAGCGCCGCGCCGATGCTGGTCGCGAGCTCCGGCGCGCTGGTACCGATGGCCACCACCGTCAGGCCGATGACCAGCGGCGACAGGCCCATCGCCGCCGCCAGGCGCGCGGCGCCCCGGACCAGCAGCTCGGCGCCGCCGACCAGCAGCACAAAGCCCGCCAGCAGCAGGCCGATCGTCATCATGTCCATGGTCAGTGCCTGAAGTGCCGGACGCCGGTGAACACCATCGCAATGCCATGCGCGTCGGCGGCGGCTACCACCTCGGCGTCGCGCATCGAGCCGCCGGGCTGGATCACCGCACTGATGCCAGCCTCCGCAGCGGCGTCGATGCCGTCGCGGAACGGGAAGAACGCGTCCGACGCCATCACCGACCCGGCGACGTCCAGCCCCGCATCCGTGGCCTTGAGGCCGGCGATGCGCGCGGAGTACACGCGGCTCATCTGCCCGGCGCCGACGCCGATGGTGTGCAGGTCGCGGGCGTAGACGATGGCGTTCGACTTCACGTATTTGGCGACCTTCCAGGCAAACAGCAGGTCGTCGATCTGCGCCTCGGTCGGTGCATGCTTCGACACGACCTGCAGTCCGTCGCGGGTCACGTCGCGATCGTCGGCGGTCTGCATCAGCAGGCCGGATCCGACGCGCTTGACGTCGATGCTGTTGCGGCCGTCACCGTGTGCGATCCGCAGCACGCGCACGTTGGCCTTCTTCGCGCAGCAGGCCAGGGCGCCTTCGTCGTAGCCGGGCGCGATCAGCACCTCGACGAACTGGCGGTCGAGGATCGCCCTGGTGGTCGCGGCGTCGAGCGTGGCGTTGAACGCGAGGATGCCGCCGAACGCCGAGGTGGGGTCGGTCGCGTAGGCGAGTCCATAGGCCTCGGCGCAGTTCACCGCGACCGCGACCCCGCAGGGGTTGGCGTGCTTGACGATGACGCAGGCCGGCGCGTCGAACTGGCGCACGCACTCCCAGGCGGCGTCGGCGTCGGCGATGTTGTTGTACGACAGCGCCTTGCCCTGCAGCTGCTCGAACGTCGCGAGCGTGCCCGGCGCCGGCCACAGGTCCCGGTAGAAGGCGGCCTGCTGGTGCGGGTTCTCGCCGTAGCGCAGGTCCATGACCTTGACGAAGCTGCCGTTGCTCTGCGCCGGGAACCGGGCACGCCCGGCGGCGCCGGCATCGGACGGTTCGTCGATCGACGACAGCACGTCGCTGATGCGCGCGTCGTACTGCGCCACGCGGTTGAACGCGGAGACGGACAGCGAGAAGCGCGTCTTCGCCGACAGCGTGCCGTCGTGCGCCTGAAGCTCGGCGACCAGCGCGTCGTACTGCGCCGGATCGGTCGCCACCGCGACATGTGCGAAATTCTTGGCGGCCGCACGCAGCATCGCCGGGCCGCCGATGTCGATGTTCTCGACGATGTCATCGAAGGTCGCGTCGGCCCGGCAGGCCACGCACTCGAACGGATACAGGTTGAGCACCAGCAGGTCGATCGCGGCGATGCCATGCGCGGCCATCACCACGTCGTCGGTCCCGCGGCGGCCGAGCAGGCCGCCGTGGATCAGCGGGTGCAGTGTCTTCACCCGGCCGTCCATGATCTCCGGGAAGCCGGTGACGTCGGCCACGTCGCGCACCGCGAGACCGGCGTCGCGCAGCGCGCGCGCGGTGCCGCCGGTGGACAGCAGTTCGACGCCGAGCGCGGACAGCGCGTGCGCCAGCGGCAGCAGGCCGGCCTTGTCGGACACGGACAGCAACGCCCGTCGTACGGGAAGGCGGTCGGGAGGCATCGGTCGGGTCCTGCGGCGCGGTGGGCGATTATACGAAGCACGCAGCGCCACCCGCATGGGCGGCGATCAGGTGATCGCGTAGTCGCGCAGCTTGCGGCGCAGTGTGGCGCGATGGATGCCCAGCATCGCCGCGGCGCGGCTCTGGTTGCCATCGCAGTGGTTCAGCACCTCGACGAACAACGGGATCTCGAGCTCGCGCAGCGCGATCTCGTACAGGTTGTCGGCGTCGCAGCCGTTGAGGTCGCCAAGGTAGCGGCGCACCGACACCGCGACGTGGTCGCGCAGCGGCGCGCGCGCGCCGCTGCGCACGGCGTCGCCGGCGGGGGCATCTGTGCGGTCGACGGCGTCCAAGCGGTGGTCCCCCCGGGTGTCTGCGCCGCGCTCAGCGACGGAGCGCGGCTGTCGCGGGGGCAGCGAGTCTAGCGCGCGCGCGCCGGCAGCGCCAAACCACGGCGACCACCGTCAGCGGAACGCGAACGCGAAGGCGACGCTGCGCGGCGTGGGTTCGGCGACCAGCATGCGCACCGTGGCGATCTGACCCGGCGCCAGCAGCGGCTGCGACGGCGCGGCGCCGAGGTAGTCGTCGGCGGCGAACGTGCGCTCGGCCACCACGATGCCGTCCACGTCCGAGAGCGTGAGCTGCAGCCGGGGCCATGCCTGTGGCCACGGCGCGTCGTTGCGGAAGCTCGCGGAGACGCGCAGCGCATCGCGGATCTCCGGGTCCGGACGTACGTCGCGGTCGAGCAGCACCAGCGCGTCCGGCTCGCGCCACGCCGGCACCAAGCACCCAAGCACGCCGCAGACGCGCTGCACCAGCGGCCGCCAGCGTGCATCGGCGGCCAGCTGCTCGCGGTCGGCGACCACCCACTGCAGCGCCAGCAGCACCGACAGGCCCGCGATCGCCGCGGCCAGGCCCCACTGCTGCCGCCGCGACGCCGGCGGTGCGGCTGCGCGACTGCGCACGAAGCTCGGCGAGTGGCGCATCACGGTCGACGCCGCAGATGGGAACGAAGGGATCTCCCGTGCCAGAGCAGCCGCGGTCACCGGCGATCGCGCTGATGCGACAGTAGCGGACCCTTCGTCTGCGTCTGCGGCGACGCGGACGCTCGCGTCGTGCGTGTCCGTCTCCGCGTCCGTCTCCGTGGCCGTCTCCGTGTCCGTAGCGATTTCCGAGTCCGTGCCGGTGTCCGTGCCTGTTTCCGCGACGGCGTTGGCGTGTGCGGGACCGCGCGGCATGGCGGCTCTGATGGCTGTGACGGTTGCAGCGGGGTCCGGGACAGGCGCGTTGGCGCGCGGTCGGTCCGCCATTGGCACGACGACGTAGACGCGCGTTTCGGCGATCCCTCGCACGTCCGCCGCGGGTGCGTGCCGCGGGGTGGATGACGCCGCGTCTGGCGCCGCCGCGGCGGCGGCCACGGTTGCCGGTTCGCTTCGCCGCAGCAGCCGCGCCAAGGTGAACCCGCCGCCCGACGGGCGCGGCGTGGAAGCGACCATAGCGGTTTCAGGCGTGTTCCCTGCCGCAGGCGAGGGGAGCGTCGGGAGTTCCGGCGTCTGCGGGCCTGGCGTGGGCGCGACATCGCCGGTGCCCGCGACATTGCCCTGCCCGATCACGTCATGCGCCATCGTGTCGCGCCCCGCTGCCGGCCCACCGGTCCCATCCTCCGCCCCGGTGGGTGTTGGCGGAATGCGGGCCTGCGCCAGCGATGACCGCTCGCGGTCGACGCCGTCTCGTGCACGCACCGACGTCTCACGATCGGGGGAAAGCGAATCGTCGCGCAGCTGCGCCGCGCAGCGCGGGCAGCGGGGCGGCGGCAGATCGGTCGCCGGGTCGGTCGCGACCAGCGCGCGGCAATGCGGGCAGTTGATGAACATGCGGCTATTGCATCACGCGCGCTGCGGCAGGTGGCGGGCCTCAACCATGCGCGGCGTCGTCCGCCGCGAGGCGCACGCCGTCGATGCGCACCCAGTCGCCGTCGATCGCGACCTCGAGCGCGGTGAACCACTTTGCGTAGCGCACCAGCAGCGGATCCTGCTGGCCGACGAGGATGCCCGACAGCGCGATCTGCCCGCCCGGCGCGACCCGTGCCGCCAGCGTGTCGGCAAGCGCATCGAGCGCCGACGCGAGGATGTTGGCGATGACCACCGGATACGTCGCCGACGGTGCGTCGTCGGGCAGGTGCACCGACAGCGTCGCGCCGACGCCGTTGCGGTCGGCGTTGTCGCGCGTCGCGAGCAGCGCCTGCGGATCGTTGTCGACCGCGGTGGCGTCGGCGGCGCCGAGCTTGAGTGCAGCCAGCGCCAGGATGCCGCTGCCGGAGCCGAAGTCGAGCACACGGCGCCCGGCGAGATCACCGCTGCCCGCCAGTGCGTCCAGCCAGCGCAGGCACAGCGCGGTCGTCGGATGCGTCCCCGAGCCGAAGGCCAGGCCGGGATCCAGCCTGACCACGGCGTCGACCGCGTCGTCGACGCCGTCGGGCAGCGGGTGGTCCCACGGCACGATCCACAGGTGCTCGCCGAAGCGCAGCGGCGCATAGGTGTCCATCCACGCGCGCTCCCAGTCCTGGTCATCGACCCGGCGCAGCGACGTCCGCGACCAGTCCAGGCCGGATCCGGCGCCGTCCAGCGCCGCCAGCAGCGCCAGGCCATCGGCGTCGCCATCGAACAGCGCGGTCAGCGTCAGCGCCTGCCACAGCGGCGTCTCGCCGACGCCCGGCTCGAGGATGGCGTGCTCGGCGTCGGAGTCCGCGTCGGCATCGAGCAGGGTCACGGCAAGTGCGCCGACCGCCTCCAGCGCGGCCTCGTAGCGCGGCTGCGTGGCGTCGCTGCACGGCACGGTCAGTTCAAGGAAAGGCATCGGCGGCAGGTCAGCGGGCCGGGACCAGGGTCGCGACGCGGAAGCTCGCCGGCGTCGGCGCGTTGTCGGCGCGCAGCGTCGCCGACCCGCGCACCGGTGGCCGCGGCGAGACCACGGTGAAGCCGACCAGGCCGCCCCACTCGAGCGAATTCACCGCGGTCGCGTCGCGCCAGTGGATGCCGGCGGCATCGGTGGCCACCGTCCAGTCGTTGGCCGCGTCGAGGTCGCCATTGCGGAACACGGTGCCCTGCGCCTGGGTGCCGGTCGACAGCGAAAAGCCGTCGAACCCCCGGGTGCTGACCACGCGCAGGTTGGGCTCCGCGCCGGAGGTCTGCGCGAATGCGAACTCGAAGTTCATCAGCGCGTAGTGGTATTGCCACAGCCCGCCAGGCATCTCCATCACCTTGACCGCAAGCTTGGCCCGCGCGCCGTCCACCACCAGCTCCTGGATCATGCGGTCGAGCGCGACCTTCGGGTTGCGCGGCGCGGGGGCATCGAGCGTGAACCAGCGGTCGATCGCGGCGCCGAGGCGCTCGTCGCTGGACGCCACGTCCCAGACCCCGCCGCCGTAGCGCTGGGTGGTGGCGAGTGTGGACATCGAGTTGTAGATGTCGATGTCCTCGCGTGCGACGTACCAGGACTCGAACAGCCAGCGCGCGCCGGGATGGCGGCTGGCGGCGATCTGGCTTTCGCCCACCACCATGCGATGCGTGTAGCTGTCGTTGGGGCCCTGGTTCATGACCCCGTCGCAGTCGAGGTCGAAGGTGGACCCGCAACGACCCCATTGGCCGGTCGCGGGCAGGATCTCCGAGCGCGGCGACATGCCCTGGCTGTAGTCGTTGTTGCTCACCGAATACGTGTCGGCACAGCCGCGGCCGAGCACGTGTGCGTTGTGGTCACCTGGGTCCAGGCAGCCTTCGTTCGTCGTCAGGTAGGCCTGCTTGACCCCGGAGCGCCCGATCTGCTCCAGGCTGCCGTCGGCGTTGACCCGGTACATGTTCCACACCAGGTACGGGTGCTGGTCGTTGCCGTAGGGCGCGAAGTTGCCGCTGAACTTCTGGTGCCAGGGGATGCTGGCGGTCCAGCGCGCGCGGCTGGTGCCGAGCGGGTCGCCGGGGACGGTGGCGGCGATGGTGCCCTCGTTGACGTTGTTGCGCAGCGTCGCCGACGGCGTGATCACCAGCCGCCCGCTGCCGGCCTCGCCGGTGCAGCCCTGGCAGCGCAGGTACTGCGTCGACGTGTTGCGCATGAACAGGTCGTTTTCGTAGATGCCGCCGTCAGGCGCCGGATCGCCGTGCCAGGTGATCTGGTTGGACAGCGGCGCCGCGCCGCCGCCGCCGCGCGCTACCACCGACAGCTCCAGCTGCAGCTCGCCCAGCGTCCAGCCGGCCACGAACGGGCGGCCGATGCGGCGCGCCAGTGCGTCGGAGATGCGGATGTCGGCGGTGCTGACCGCGAGCGCGGCGTCGGCGGCGAACAGCTCGTGCATGACCCGGTCGACGAAGAACCAGGCGTTGCCCGAAGCGTCGACGAGGTCGAGCTGGCGCGGCGCGGCGCCGGCACCACGCCGAGGGCGCAGCTGGAACCCGCGCAGGTCGATGCTGCCGTCGCCGACCCGCAGCACGTGGCCGCCGTCGGCCTGCACCGCGCCCGACGCGAACCCGCGCAGGTAGCCGCCGCGCACGTCGACCTGCAGCGCGCGCGCCGGCTTCAGCGCGAAGCGGTCAGAACCGTCGGCGGCGCGCTGACCGCGTGCGCCGGTGGCCTCGATGGCGATGCCGAGGTCGCGTGCCAGGTCGGCGTTCCAGCGCAAAGAGACGTCGCCGCCGGCCAGCGCCCAGGGACGCGCGGCTGTACTGGCCTCCGCGGCCGCGGAGGCTGACTTGGAGGTCTCGCGGTCGCGACCCTCGGCGGCATGGGTGGGTGCCGTTGCGCACAGCGCGCCGGACAGCGCGACGGACAGGACGTGGACGACATGGCGCATCACGTGGATCTCCTCGGCGGGCAGGGCATCCGCTGGCCTGCCCGAGGATAAGCGATGCCGGCGGCGGGGGCCTGGACGCGCCGTCAGCCGATGGACAGGGTGGTGTCGCGGCGCTCGGCCAGGCGCTTCTCGAGGTAATGGATGTTTTGGCCGCCCTGCTGGAAGCCGGCGTCGGCCAGGATCCGCTGCTGCAGCGGGATGTTGGTGCGGATGCCGTCGACCACCATCTCCGACAACGCGGTGCGCATGCGCGCGATCGCCTGTGCGCGGTCGGCACCGTGCACGATCAGCTTGCCGATCATCGAGTCGTAGTTGGCGGGCACGCGGTAGCCCTCGTAGATGTGCGAATCCACGCGCACACCCGGGCCGCCGGGGGCGTGGAAGTGCGCGATCAGGCCGGGGGACGGCATGAAGGTCTCGGGGTCCTCGGCGTTGATGCGGCACTCGATCGCGTGCCCGGCCAGCACCACGTCCTGCTGCCGGATCGACAGCGGCTTGCCGGACGCGATCATCAGCTGCTCGCGCACCAGGTCGATGCCGGTCACCATCTCGGTCACCGGGTGCTCCACCTGGATCCGGGTGTTCATCTCGATGAAGTAGAAGCGCCCGTCCTCGTACAGGAATTCGAAGGTGCCGGCGCCGCGGTAGCCGATGCGCAGGCAGGCCTCGGTGCAGACGCGCCCGATCTCCGCGCGCTGCTCCGGCGTGATGCCGGGCGCGGGCGCTTCCTCGACCACCTTCTGGTGCCGGCGCTGCATCGAACAGTCGCGTTCGCCCAGGTGGATGGCGTGGCCCTGGCCATCGGCGAGCACCTGGATCTCCACGTGGCGTGGGTTCTCCAGGAACTTCTCCATGTAGACCATGTCGTTGCTGAACGCGGCAAGGGCCTCCTGCTTGGTGGTGGCGATCGCGGTCGGCAGCGCGGCCTCGGTGTGCACAACACGCATGCCGCGTCCGCCGCCGCCGCCCGCGGCCTTGACGATCACCGGGTAGCCGATCCCGCGCGCGATCTTGACGTTGGTGGCGGCGTCGTCGCCCAGCGGACCGCCGGAGCCGGGCACGCAGGGCACGCCTGCCTCCTTCATCGCGCGAATCGCCTCCACCTTGTCGCCCATCAGCCGGATGGTCTCGGCCCTGGGGCCGATGAAGATGAAGCCGGACTGCTCGACGCGCTCGGCGAAGTCGGCGTTCTCGCTCAGGAACCCGTAGCCGGGGTGGATCGCCTGCGCGTCGGTGACCTCGGCCGCGGCGATGATGCTGGCCATGTCGAGGTAGCTCTTCTGCGACGGCGCCGGGCCGATGCACACCGACTCGTCGGCCATCGCCACGTGCTTGAGGTTGCGGTCGACGGTGGAGTGCACCGCGACCGTACGGATGCCAAGCGCATGGCAGGCGCGCAGGATGCGCAGCGCGATCTCGCCGCGGTTGGCGATGACGACCTTGTCCAGGGGCATGTGAAGCGCCTCAGCCGACCACGAACAGCGGCTGGTCGAACTCGACCGGCTGGCCGCTCTCGGCGAGCACCGCGACCACGGTGCCGGAGACATCCGCCTCGATCGGGTTGAACATCTTCATCGCCTCGATGATCCCCAGCGTCTCGCCGGCCTTGACCGCCTGGCCGACGGTGACGAACGCCGGCTTGTCCGGCGACGGTGACAGGTAGAACGTGCCGACCATCGGCGAGCGCACCACGTGGCCATCGGGCAGCGCCGGGACGCCGCTCTCGGCAGGCGCGCGCATCGCGCCGCCGGTGGCGGCGTCGACCGGCGACGCCATCGGCATCGCAGGGGCCCGCGGCGGTTCGGCATACATCGGGGGTGGCGCATGGCCGCCGCGCGGCGTGCGCGCCAGGCGCACGGATTCCTCGCCCTCCTTGATCTCGATCTCGGCCAGGTTGGACTCCTCGAGCAGGTCGATGAGTTTCTTGATCTTGCGCAGGTCCATGCGGAGCCTCGTTGGCGGGTGCGTGGTGTCGGGCGGGCGATGCGGCGTGGCGTCAGGCGCCGGGCGGTTGCGTCGGGAGGGACGGTGTGGTGGGGCACACGGCGGTGGCGTTGCGCGCAACGTCGGCGGCGCTCATGCCGTGGCTCCGAGGCGCCGGATCGCGGCGTCGAGCGCGTAGCGGTAGCCGTCGGCACCGAAGCCGCAGACCACGCCCACGGCCAGGTCGCTGAAATAGCTGCGCTGGCGGAACGGTTCGCGCGTGTGCGGATTGGAGAGGTGGACTTCGATGAATGGCAGCGCCACCGCGGCCAGCGCGTCGCGCAGCGCGACCGATGTGTGGGTCAGCCCGGCCGGGTTGAGCAGCAGGAACGCGGTGCCGTCACCGGCGGCGGCCTGCACGCGGTCGATCAGCGCGTGCTCGGCGTTGGACTGGAGGCTCTCGATGGCGTGTCCGTTGGCGGCCGCCTGCGCTGTGAGCGCGGCGTCGATCTCGGCCAGCGTGGTGCGGCCGTACACCGCCGGCTCGCGGGTGCCGAGCAGGTTGAGGTTGGGGCCGTGCAGGACCAGCAGCTGTGCCATCGGGGGCGCGGGACGCCATGTACGGGAGGACGCGAGTCTGCGCGAAGCCGTGGATGGTGTCCAGATCGCCGAAGTTCTGCCGAATAGGCGCGATTTAAGCGCCTGTTTGAGTTCGTGCTCCAGAACTCGCCCGGCGCGCGGCGCTCAGGGCGCTGCCCAGCCGTCGATCTCGCCGTGCGAGAACGGCCCGACGCGCTGCTTGCGCACGCGGCCCTCGGCATCGAGCAGCACCGTATACGGCAGCACGCCGCGCGGGTTGCCGAACTGCACGCTGCTGTCGCGCGGGCCCGGTGTGTCCAGCGCGATGCGGAAGTCGACCGGCACCCGCTGCAGGAACGCCCGCACCGCGTCGGCGTCGTCGAGGGCGATGCCGACCACGTGGACGCCGGTGTCCCCCTGTGACTGCGCGTACCGGTCGAGCTCCGGCATCTCCTCGATGCAGGGTGCGCACCAGCTGGCCCAGAAGTTCACCAGCACCGGCCGCCCCAGGGTATCGCCGGGCAGCCGCAGCGGCACGCCGTCGAGCCCGGGCAGCACGACGTCGGGCACCCGGTCGCCACGCCCGGCGACCGCCAGGCCGTGGGGCGCCGGCGGGGCGACCAAGGCGTAGGCGCCCTGGACCGCGCGCTGGCCGAGCTCGGTGCGCAGCAGCGGCCCCGGCCCGTTGACGGCCAGCCCGGCGGCAACGCCGACGATCCCCGCCGCGAGCGCCACCAGCACGATCTTCATCGACCCGCGCATCAGGGCGGGCCCGATGCGCGCGCCGCACGCGCCGAGAACGGCGCCGCGGCCTCGAAGCCGTACAGGCGCAGGTCGCGTCGCTCGCGGCCGTCGACGTAGTACAGCGTCGCCGGCGGTCCGACGATGCCCAGCGCGGCCATCAGCGCCCGGTCTACCGCGTCGTTGGCGGTGACGTCGGCCTTCAGCAGCACGAAGCCCGAGAGCGCCGCGTGCACCTCCCGGCGCGGGAGGGTGTCGCGCTCCATCTGTTTGCAGGCCACGCACCAGTCGGCATAGAAGTCGAACAGCAGCGGGCGGCCGGCGGCATCGGCCGCGGCCACCTCGCGCTCCAGGTCGGCCAGCGACTTGATGCTGCGGAACGCCAGCGCCGCGTCGGCGGATCCGGCGCCCGCCCGCAGCGCCGCCAGCGGCTGCAGTGGATCGCGTCCGCCGGCGAGCGCACCGACCAGCTGCGCGATGCCGATCACCACCAGCACCAGCGCCGCGGCGCGCGCCGTCCAGCGGGCGCCCTGGTGGCGCAGGCCACCCTGCACGGTCCACGCCCAGGCCGCGGCGCCGACCAGCAGCAGCGCGGTCAGCGCCAGCACCACCGGCCCCGGCACGATGCGCGACAGCATCCACAGCGCCAGCCCCAGGAACACGAATCCGAACACCCGCTGCGCCGCCAGCATCCACGGCCCGCTGGTTGGCATGCCGCGTCCGGCGGCGACGCCGAACGCCAGCAGCGGCGCGCCCATGCCCATCGCCAGCAGGAACAGCGCCGCGCCGCCGAACACCGGATCCTGCTGCTGCCCGATGTAGAGCACCGCGCCCGCCAGCGGCGGCGCCACGCAAGGCCCGACGATCAGCGCCGACAGCGCGCCCATCGTGGCGACCCCCGCCAGCGAACCGCCACGCTGGCGTTCGCTCAGCGCGCCCAGCCGCGCGCGCAGCGCCAGCGGCAGCTGCAGCGTGAACGCGCCGAAAGACGACAGCGCCAGCGCCACGAACAGCGCCGCAAACGCCGAGATGATCCACGGGTCCTGGAACGCGATCTGCAGGTTGGCGCCGAGCAGCGCGGCGACCACGCCGGCGGCGGTGAACACCATTGCGTTGGCGAGCACGTAGATGAACGACAGCAGCAGCGCGCGACGTGTGCCGATACGGGTGCCGGCGCCGGCGATCAGCCCCGACAGGATCGGGATCATCGGCAGCACGCACGGCGTGAATGCCAGCAGCAGTCCGGCGCCGAAGAACCCGAGCAGGGCGAGCCAGCGGTCGGGGCCGGACAGCGCGGCGGCGAGGCGACCGTCGGCGCCCTCCGCCGCGCCCGTGTCCGGATCGCCGCCGCGCGCTCCGGCTGACGCGATGGCGTCGGGCGCGATCGTCGCGCCAATGCCAGCGACGGCACCCGCGGTGCCAGGCGTCGCTGCGGAAGCTGCCGGGCCCCCGGCGGCGGCGGTCGTTGCCAACGCGGCCCCGGATGTAATGCCGGTGGTCGACACGTCGCCCGCCCCGGCGCGCGGCGTGGCTGCCCCGGCCAGCGCGGCCGATCGGGACGCGCCGCCAGACGCATCCGTGACCGCGTCGGCGGCCACGGTGACCGTGCCCTTCGGTAGCGACACCCGCACGCTGCGGGTCATCGGCGGGTAACAGATGCCGTCGTTCTGACAGCCCTGGAACGTGACCCGGAGCGTGCCATCGACCGGCGCGGCAACGCGGCGGCGCAGCGGCAGCGGCACGTCGATCTGGCGGAAGTACACGACGCCGTCGCCGAAGTACGCGTCGCGGTGCGCGGTGCCTGCCGGCCAGCGCGGCGTGCCGGCGACGACACCCGCGGCGTCCAGCACGATCGTGGTGCGGTCGCGGTAGAGGTAGTAGCCCGGCGCCGGGGTGAAGCGCAGCAGCAGCGCGTCGCCGCCGTCGGCGATCGCCTCGAAGCCGAATGCCTGCTCCGGTGGCAGCGGCAGCGCGCCGGCGGCGCCGGGGCCGGTGCCCACGGCCCGCGCGCCTGCAGGCACCGCGACGCCGCCCGTGGCCCCCGCCGCCGCATCGCCGCCGATGCCGGCGCGGCGCAGCAGCGAGCGCCCGAGCGCGGCGAATCCGGCGTCACCGTCGCCGGCGGCGGCGGCGGCGGGCAGGCGTACCGTGACCTCGCGCGTCTGCGGTGGGTAGCAGATGCCGGCATCTGCGCAGCCCTGGTACTTCACCTGCAGTCGTACGCTGTCGCCACGCGCCGCGACCCCATCGAGCGTGCCGGTGACCCGCCCGCGGTAGGTCTCGACGTCGCCGAAGAATTCATCGGTGTGCGGCGCGCCCGCGGGCAGGCGCAGCGTCCCGGACGCGCTGGCGTCCAGCGGCGCGACGGCGATCCTGTGGCGATACAGGTAGTAGCCGTCGGCGATGGTCCAGCTGACCGCGACCCCGTCCCGCGTCGGCGCGCTGGCCTGCAGCGCAAACGCCTCGTCGACCGGCAGCAGGTCGGCGGGATCGATGGCCGCGTACAGCGGCATCGCGCACAGCGCCAGCAGCAAGCCCGCACACCGACGCCGCCATGCAGCGGGCGTTGTGGTGGCGGCATGGGCGGTGGATCGTCTCGGCAGCACGTGTCGGGGGCGTCTCGCGGGGGGCCGGACAGGGTAGCCCAGCGGTCGCCGGCGTTGCGTGCGGCGGTTCGGCCGGCGCGGTTGCAATGCTGCGCTCCACCTGCACGGAACAGTGCGCCCGGGGCGCGTCGATTGCGCGCATTCGCATGGTGGAATCCTGCGCAACGATGCGTGCGGAATGTGCGTTTTCCCGCTGGTTGCGGGACGCCGGCAAGGCCGCTGCTTGGGTGGTGCATGCGTGAGACGAAGCATGCCGCGTGCCTGGTTGGCGCCGGTTCAGCGTGCGTTGAACCCTGGTCATTGGCCTGCTGACATCTCAGCGCATGACGCCAGGGGCTGGGGGGTTCATCGATGGAGCAGTTGGCTGCCGGTCAGTACTACCTGATCTACAACGCGTTCTCTTTCACCATCGCGACCATGGGGGCCGCGACGCTGTTCTTCTGGCTTGCGATGGGCCGGGTCAACAAACACTACCAACCCGCGCTGGTCGTCTCCGGCCTGGTGACGGCGATCGCCTGTTACCACTACTTCCGCATCTTCGGCAGCTGGACGGGTGCCTTCGTGGTCACCGGCGATGACGTGCGGCTCTCGGGCGCGCTGTTCAACCAGGCCTACCGCTACGTCGACTGGCTGCTCACCGTGCCGCTGCTGATGGTCGAGCTGATCCTGGTGATGCGGCTGTCGTCCAGCGAGACGACGCGGACCAGCCTCAGGCTCGGCGGCGCCGCGGCGCTGATGATCGTGCTTGGCTACCCGGGCGAAGTGTCGGGCGGCATCGATTCCACCCGCTTTCTCTGGGGCGCGCTGTCGATGATCCCGTTCCTGTACATCGTCTACAGCCTGTTCGCGGGCCTGTCGAGGTCGATCGCCAGCCAGCCCGAGAGCGCACGCGGCCTGGTCAACCTGGCGCGCTGGGTGGTGCTGCTGTCGTGGAGCTTCTACCCGGTGGTGTACTTCGCGCCGTTCGTGCTGTCGCTCGAAGGCGGTACGTCGGTGACCGTGATCGAGGTGGGCTACACCATCGCCGACCTGGTGGCGAAGGCGCTGTTCGGCGTGCTGATCTACATGATCGCGGTGCGCAAGTCCGATGCCGAGGAAGGCAGGGCGCACGTCTGACCATGCCGTCAACGGCCCAGTCGCCGTCGGGCATCGCCCCGGCGGCGGCGACAGGCCGCCGTCCCGACACTGCAAGGCCCTGTCCGGGATTCCGGGCGGGGTGCTTCGCACCCATTCCAAGGCCGAGGGCATGCGCCAGACAGAATCGTTGATGACGCGTGTCGAGGCCGGTATCCGCCAGCTGACGTCGCCCGAGGAGGGCGTCGCGGCGCGCGCGGCGCACGAGCACATGGCCGCTGGCGGCGCGCGCGTCCGTGCCCGCCTGACGCTCGACGCGGCGCTGGCACTGCGCTGTCCGCCCGATGTCGGCGTGGCGCTCGCGGTCGCCTGCGAGCTGCTGCACAACGCCTCGCTGGTCCACGACGACGTGCAGGATCGCGACGCCTGGCGCCGCGGCAGGCCCAGCGTGTGGTCGCGGCACGGCGCCGGCGTTGCCATCTGCACCGGCGACCTGATGCTGTCGGCGGCCTATGCCGCGCTCGCCGGTGCCGGCAGCCGCGCCCCGCTGCTGGTGCGCCATGCGCACGCCGCGGTCGCGGCCGCGGTTGCTGGCCAGTGCGCGGCCACCTCGCCAGGCGACGTGGCCGCCGTCGACCTGCCCGCCTACGAGGCCATCGCCGCCGGCAAGTCCGGCGCGCTGCTCGGCCTGCCGCTGGAGCTGGCGCTGGTCGCGGCCGGACTCGGCGCGCAGGTGCCGCACGCGCGCGCCGCCGCGCGCCGCTTCGCGATCGGCTACCAGATGGCCGACGACATCGACGACGCCGACATCGATGCGGCGACAGGCAGCCTCAACGCGGTCGCGCTGCTGGGCCGCGACGGCCACGAGGCGCCGGCGGACGGCGTCCGCGACCTGGCGCTTGCGCACCTCGCAGCCGCCGTGTTGCTGGCCGAAGGGCTGCCCTCGGGCATCGGTACGCTGCTCGCCGCGCGCGCCGCCGCGCTGGCGGTCGCGCTCCACCGGCCCGCAATGCGGGACGCGCTGTCGGCGTGAGCCACGCGGTGGTCATTGGCGGCGGTTTCGGCGGCATCGCGGCCGCGCTGCGCGCGCGCGCCAAGGGCCACGAGGTGACCCTGGTCGATCGCTGTCCACGCCTGGGCGGGCGCGCGCAGGTCTTCGAGCGTGACGGCTATCGCCACGACGCCGGGCCGACGGTGATCACCGCGCCGTTCCTGCTGGAGGAGCTGTTCGCGCTGCATGGCCGGGCGATGCGCGATTACGTCGAGCTGGTGCCGCTGGCGCCGTGGTACCGGTTCCATTTCCCGGATGGCGACCACTTCGATTACGGCGGCAGCGTCGAAGACACGCTGGGGGAGATCGCGCGGATCCATCCGCCGGACGTCGACGGCTACCGTCGGCTGCTGGCGGCGTCGCAGGCCATCTACGCGGTGGGCTTCACGCAGCTTGCCGACGTGCCGTTCGACCGCTTCGGCAGCATGCTGCGGCAGGTCCCGGACCTGCTGCGGCTGGGGGCGTACCGCACGGTGTGGGAGCTGGTGTCGACCCACCTGCAAAGCGCGAAGCTGCGCCAGGCGTTCTCGATCCAGCCACTGCTGGTCGGCGGCAACCCGTTCGACACCACGTCGATCTACGCGTTGATCCATTTCCTCGAGCGCGCGCACGGCGTGCATTTCGCGATGGGGGGCACCGGCGCACTGGTCGACGCACTGGGCCGGCTGATGGCCGAGGTCGGGATCAACGTGCGGCTCGATACCACGGTCACCGGGATCGACGTCGCCCACGGCGCGGTGTCGGGCGTGGTGCTGGACAATCCGTCCCGCGAGCGACTGGCGGCGGACGTGGTGATCTCCGATGCCAATCCCGCGTACCTCTACACCCGGCTGCTGCGTGCCGACGATGTGCGCGTGTCCGCGCGGCTCAAGGCGCGCCACCACAAGCGGTCGATGGGCCTGTTCGTGCTGTTCTTCGGCGCCGCGCGCCGCTACGACAAAGTTGCCCATCACACCATCTGGCTGGGCGCGCGCTACCGCGAGCTCCTCGACGACATCTTCCACCGCCAGGTGCTGGCCGAGGATTTCTCGATCTACCTGCACCGGCCGACGGCGACCGACGCGTCGTTCGCCCCGGACGGCTGCGACAGCTTCTATGCGCTGGTGCCGGTGCCGAACCTCGACGCCGGCATCGACTGGGAGGTCGAGGGCCCGCGACTGCGTGACCGCGTGCTGGCGGCACTCGACGCCACCATCCTGCCGGGCATCTCCGACGCGATCCGCGCCGACTTCTTCATGACGCCGGAGGATTTCCGCAGCCGCTACCTGAGTCCAGCGGGGGCCGGGTTCTCGGTGCAGCCGACGTTCGCACAGTCGGCGTGGTTCCGCTTCCACAACCGCGGTGAAGGTCCGCGCGGGCTGTACCTGGTCGGCGCGGGGACGCATCCCGGCGCCGGTCTGCCAGGCGTGCTGAGCTCGGCCAAGGTGCTCGAGCGACTGCTGCCGGCGGCGCCCGACGTCGCGCCGGCGATCGTGCCGGCCGTCGTGATGGCGGGCTGATGCACGCGGTCGCCTTGGCCGCGGGACACCCGGATGCGGCCGTGGTGCTGCGCGCGCACGGCCGTTCCTTCCACTTCGCCAGCCAACTGCTCGATGCCGGCCAGGCCGCGCGCGCGGCGCGGCTGTATGCGTTCTGCCGCCACGTCGACGACCTGGCCGACGCGCCCGCCGCTGGCGCCGACCCGCGCGAGGCGCTGGCCGGCCTGCGTCGGCAGCTGGTCGCGGGCGCCGCCACCCATCCCGTGGCCGCCGACTTCCTCGCGCTGCGCGCCGAGGCCGGCATGCCGCTGCGGCCGGCGCTCGACCTCGTCGACGGCGTGGCAGGCGATCTCGGCCCGGTCGCGATCGCCGACGAGGCCGCGCTGGTGCGCTACGCCTACGCCGTGGCCGGCACGGTCGGGCTGTTGATGTGCCCGCTGCTCGGGGCGCGCGACCGGGCGGCGCTGCCGTTCGCGGTCGACCTGGGCATCGCCATGCAGCTCACCAACATCGCGCGCGACGTCGCCGAGGACGCGCGCCTGGGCCGGCGCTACCTGCCGGGCACGTGGGTCGACGACGCCGCTGCGTCCGACATCGCGACCGCGTCCCCGGCGCTGGCGGCGCACCTGCAGAGCGCGGTCGAACGCCTGCTGGCGCTGGCCGACGCCTACTACGCCAGCGGCGAGGCGGGCCTGGCCTACCTGCCGGCGCGTCCCGGCTTCGCGATCCAGGTGGCGGCGCGGGTGTACCGCGGCATCGGCGGTCGGGTCCGCGCGTCCGGCCAGGGATTCCTCTCAAGCCGCTGCCGGGTGGACCCGCTGCGGCGCGTGGCGATCGCGACACAGGCGGTGGCAGCGCGCGCGCTGCGGGCGCGTGGCGACGCGCGGCTGCCGATGCACGACGGGCGCCTGCACGCGCCGCTGGCCGTGTCGCCGGACGAATGGGAGCAGCGCCATGTCGCCGACTGACGCCGACCTGGTGATCCTGGGGGGCGGATGCGCGGGGCTGTCGCTGGCGGCGCGGCTCGCGGACGCCGGCGCCCATGGACCGCGCGTGGTGGTCGTGGAACCGCGGCTGGCGTACGTCGACGACCGCAGCTGGTGCTTCTGGAGCACCGCCGACAGCCCGCTCGCGCGGCTGGCGAGTGCCGCCTGGGATGGATGGTCGCTGTCGACGGCGCAGGGCGCCGCCACGCTGCAGCGCGCCCCCGGGCTGGCCTACCGCTACGTGCGTGGCGCCGATTTCCATGCCGACGCGCTGGCGCGGATCGCCGCGACCAGAAGCCGGGTGACGCTGCTGCAGGGCGTGAGCGCGGGTGGCGTGCGCGGCGGGGCCGGCGCCTCGTGGTGGAGACCACGCGCGGTGCGCTGCACTGTGGCGAAGTGGTCGATACGCGCTCGACCCCGTCGCCGGCGCGCGCGCTGATGTACCAGCAGTTCGCGGGCGCCGAGCTGCGGCTGCCGCCGGCGTGGCTGCCACCTGCCGGCATCGCCGGTTTGATGCAGCACATGGACCACGACGACCACGGACTGCGCTTCGACTACGTGCTGCCGCTGGGCGCAGACCGCGTGCTTGCCGAGGCGACGCGCTTCAGCGCCGGCGTGCTGCCCGCCGCGACGCTGGAGCGCGACCTCACGGCACTGCTGGCGCGCCGCGGATGGGGCGCCGGCGAGGTGCTGCGGCGCGAGCACGGCTGCCTGCCGATGGGCATGGCCGGCGCCACGGTGGCGCCGCAGCCAGGCCTGCACTGCGCGGGCATCGCCGGGGGTGCGCTGCGCGCCAGCTCCGGCTTCGGCTACGCGCGGATCCAGCGCTGGGCCGATGCCTGCGCGGGACGCGTGCTGGCCGGTGCACCCGCCCGCGGCCATCCGCGCGAGCCACGGCTGCGCGCGCTGCTGGACCGCACGTTCCTGCGCGCACTGCGTACCGACCCCGGTCGCGCGTCGGCGCATTTCATGGCCCTGGCCGACGCGCTGCGCGGGCCGGCCTTCGTGCGCTTCATGAATGACGACGCGCGCTGGGGCGACACCCTGCGCGCGGTGGGCTGCCTGCCTCCGGGTCCGTTCGTACGCGCGCTGCTGTCGTCGCGCGTGGATGCCATCGCCGTACGGCCGACGACGCCCGCATGAGCCGCGATGCGCGCCTGTCGACCGCGCCTGTCGCCCCGCGTGACCGCTGGCCTTTTGAAACCCGCGCGATGCTTGTCGCGGCGACGTTGCTGGCGCTGCTGCTCGCGTCCGGCTTCGCGGCGCGGGTCCCGCTGCAGGTGCAGCTGGTGGGTGTGCTGGGCTTGGTGGCTGTGGCCGGCGTGCCGCACGGCGCGCTGGATCCCTGGGTCGCGCACCGCAGCGGGCTGTGGACATCGCGGCGCGGCCTGGCGGCGTTCAGCGCCGCCTACCTCCTCGTGGTGGCGGCGGTCGTCGGCGCCTGGTGGCTGGCGCCAGTGGCATCACTGGCGGGCTTCCTGCTGGTGTCGTCATGGCACTTCGGTGGTGACTGGCGCGCGGGACGCCATCCGCCCGCACGCCTCGGCTTGGGCCTGTGCCTGCTGGCGCTGCCCGCGCTGCGCGACGCAACCGCCGTCGGCGACCTGTACGTGCTGCTGTCGGGCGACGCGGCGCGGACCCTCGCCGTTGCACAGGCCGCGGCAGGCTGGTGGCTGGTGGCGGCGTTCCTGGTGCTCACGCTGCATGCCGGATCCATGCGACGCCGCGACGGCGTCGAGCTGGCGGTGCTGGCCGCGCTCGCACTGGCGGCGCCGCCGCTGGCGTTCTTCGCGGTGTACTTCTGCTTCCTGCACAGTCCGCGCCACCTGCGGCAGCTCTGGCAGCCGCTGGCCGCGGGTCAGCGGCGCACGGTCGCCGCGGTCGCGCTGGCCTACACCGCGGCCACGCTGGCGCTGCTGCTGGTCGCCTGGGTGGTCCTGCGCGCGGCGTCGCCCCCGCCCGCGGTCGACACTGCGCTGGCGCGGCTGCTGTTCATCGGGCTCGCGGCGCTGACCGTGCCGCACATGGCGCTGGTGCAGCTGGCTCAGGCGCGGGCGCAGCGAGGGGCTGCGGCGTGAGCGACATTCTCGGGCGCAAGGGCCGGCACATCGACGCGGTGCTGTCGGGGCGCGTGTCCGCGCGCGACACCCGCACCGGCTTCGAGCGCGTGCGCTTCGTCCACTGCGCGCTGCCGGAGCTCGACCTCGACGCGATCGACCTGTCGACGCAGTTCCTCGGACATCGCCTGTCGGCACCGCTGATGGTCAGCGCGATGACCGGCGGGCCGGAGCGGGCCGGTGCCATCAATGCCGCGCTCGCCGAAGCCGCGCAGGCGCACGGCATCGCACTCGCGGTCGGGTCGCAGCGCATCAGCCTGACCGCCGGTGCGAGCAGCGGCCTCGACGCCAGCCTGCGTCGCCGCGCGCCGACGATCCCGATCTTTGCCAACATCGGCGCGGTGCAGCTGGTCGCGGGCTTCGGCGTCGACCACGCCCGCCGTGCGGTCGACGCGCTGCAGGCCGATGCGCTGGTGCTGCACCTCAACCCGCTGCAGGAGGCGCTGCAGGCGCGCGGTGACACGCGCTGGTCCGGGGTCGCGCGCGGCATCGAGGCGGTGTGCGCCGCACTGCCGGTGCCGGTGATCGCCAAGGAGGTCGGGTTCGGCATTTCCGCCGCGGTGGCACGGCGCCTGGCCGACGCCGGCGTGCAGGCCATCGATGTCGCCGGTGCCGGCGGCACCAGCTGGGCCGCGGTGGAGGGCGCGCTGGCCGACGATCGCGAGGCCGCCGGCATGGCGGAACTGTTCCGGGACTGGGGCATCCCCACCGCCGACGCGCTGGTCGACGTGCGCCGGGCGTTGCCCGGCATGCCGCTGATCGGGTCGGGCGGGATCCGCGACGGGCTGGACGTCGCCAAGGCGATCCGGCTCGGCGCCGACGTGGTGGGCCAGGCGGCGGCCCTGCTGCCGGCGGCGATCGCCGGCGCCGCGGCGGTCGGGGCGCACCTGCAGGCACTGCACGACGCGCTGCGGCTGGCCTGTTTCGCGACCGGCGCCGGTTCGATCGCCGCGCTGCGTCGGGTTGCGCTGCAGCACGGAGACGTGGACGCCGAGGCCTGACCCGTGGGCGACCCCTGTCGCCGTGGGCAGTGCAGCGCCCGCGCCCGCTGCAGCGGCAGTCAGCCGCCGCTGGCGACCATCGACCGCAACCGCAACCGCTGCGCATCGGCATGCTGCTGCCGGTGCCGTAGCGCCGCGCTGACCTGCACGGGAAGATTCCGCGCAGGTCTTTTCGAGTCGGGCTTCAGCGCGGCGGCGGCCGCAGCTTCGGGTTGCGCGGTGCCGGCGTCAGCAGGTTGCAGGTCGCGGGCCGGGCCGAATTGAACAGCGCCGCCGTTGCCCATTCCGGGCGGTCGATGAACGGGTTGCGGTTGCCCTGGAAGTTGAACACCACCTCGTTGCGGGCGCGCTCGGCGGGGTCCGGCGGGTCGGCCTGGTGCCAGGCGAGCAGGGTCGACAGCAGCCCCATGTACGCCGGCGACGCCGAGCCGGTGACGATCAGGCTGCGGTCGTCGGTCAACTCGAGGTCCGGCTCGGACTGGCTGTTGGCCGGATGCGCGCCGCCCTCGTAGCGGATCGCCATGTACATCACCGCGCGCGCCAGGTCGCCCTTGCGCGCGCTCCATGCCTGAAACGCTCCCTGGTTGCCGTTGGGGCCGCGGAACCAGTTGGAGTTGCCGGGATAGACGCCGGTGCCGCCCCCGATGCCGTTGTTGGCCTCGGTCGCGCGCTCGGCGCAGCTGCCGACGACGGCGCAGTCCGCATACGGCATGTTGCCGCGGTCGGCGTTGTAGGCCGTGTCGCTCAGATACAGCATGTGGGTGTCGGTGTAAGGGGCGTTGGGCAGTCCACGGTCACCGGTCGTGCTGCCGAAGCCGAGCGAGTTGGGCCATGTGTGCTCGCGGTTGTAGGTCAGGCCGCTGCCGGTGCCGGCGCGCGCGCTGCCCTTGGCGTAGCTGCGGTTGCGATAGACGTCGAGGATGCGAGTGCCGTCGTTGGGGTCCTCGTCGGCGATCTCGAGGATCGTCCACGTGCTGGTGCCGCTTCCGGAGTACGGGTATGCGGTGTGGCCACGGATCGTCTGGTGCAGCGAGCAGCGCAACTGGTCCGGGGTGCTGGCGTTGACGCGGCCGTAATAGTCGCCGCCGCCCGCGTGGCCGACCTGCACCGTGAACGACACCAGCGTGTCGTCTTCCGGCGCCGTGCCGTCGAGGTCGGCGATGTGGGTGGCGTCCACCGCCAGCGTGCAGCGGTTGCCGGCGACCAGCGTTCGGTCGAGGTCGAGTGTGAAGCTCGTGCCCTGCGCGGCATGGGTGACCACGATCGGCCGCTTGCGCGGACCCTGGCAGGCGACCGCGAACGCGCCGGGCTGCGCGGTCACGGGTTCGCTGAAGGTCACGACCGGCGAGCCGGCCGCCGGGAAGTCGCTGGAGCCGTTGGCGGGCGTGGTGGAGACCACGCGCGGCGCGGCGTTTCCGGCCTCGCCGAAGGTCTGCGCGTTGTTGCAGGTGCCGAAGGTCTGTGTCGCCGACGGCGCCCACGCGAAGTCCGCGGCCACGCTGCCAGCGCCGGTCAGCTGCAGCGAGGTGCCAAGCGCCGCGCTGCTGGCTTCGGAGACGCCGATGTCGACGCTGGTCATGCCGGCGGCGGGGCCGTTGGCGGCGGTGATGACGCCCTCGTAGCTGAGGAACTGGACCACGTTGCCGGCGCCGTCGACCAGCGCGATGCCGTCGCTGGCGCCGTTCTGCAGGCCGTTTGCCGGGTACTGCACGGTCGCGATGCGCACCATTCCGCCGCACGACACCACGTTGCCGGCGGGCACGGGATCGTCGTCGTAGGTGGTCGCTGCGGCAGGCGTGCTGCTGCCGTTGTAGAGGACGATCCGGTACCCGGTGAGGTCCTCGCCGGCGCTGCCCACGACCTCGATCGCCTCGCCGACGTCTTCGCCGGCGTTGTCGTAGTGGATCTCGTTGACGAACACTTCGGCGGCGGCGCCGGCGGAGGCGGCGGACAGCGCCAGCAGCAGCGCGCAGCGGGCAAGTCGTGGATGGCGCATGGAGATCCCCCGGGAAAAGTCCGCGCACGCTACCCCAGGTCCATGACCGCCGCCATCGCGCAGGCGCGCATCCACATCTGGCTCACGCGAGGGACCCGTATCCTCCGCCGCTTCCCGCCACCCCCACCAGGACGCGCATGCCGCAGACTGTCCGGGCCGCCATCGCGCGCGCCCTTCTTGCCGCGGTATGCGCGCTGGGTGCCATGCCGGCGCTTGCGCAGTTCGAAGCCGGCGCCGGTGTTTCCTGGACCAGGGGCAACGAAGCGACGCCTGTGCTGGCGGTGGCGTGGGTTCCGGAACTCCGCCCTCTCGCGGGCGGCGTACTGCGCGCCGATCTCGGCGCGATGTATTTCGACGGCCGTGACGGCCGTGACGGCCAGCGGGCGCGGAGGCGCGCATCGGGGGTCACGGTGCTGCACGTCGGCCTGCGCTACGGGCGCGGTGCTACGGGTCTCTTCGTGGGCGGCGGTCTCGGCGCACAGTCGGGCACCACCGATGCGCTGTCGGGTGGCCCGCAGTTCGTGACCACGCTGGGCTGGCGCTGGCGACACACGTCGCTGCTGCTGCGCCACGTGTCCAACGCCAGCCTGCGCTCGCCCAACGACGGCGAGACGCTGGCGGTCGTCGCCTGGCGATTCTGACGCCGGAGCGCCGGCAGCCAGCGATCCAGGCGCGGCCGCCCTTGAAGGCATCCGGGCGCGCCCCATGTCATGCGCATCCGGTCCTGCCGGTGTGGCGCTGTCGCCGGTTTGGCACTCCCCCTCCGGGACTGCTAGACTCCGCGCCCAGATCGTCCCGTTTTTCCATCCGAATCAACTACTTGCGAGGGTCCACATGAATCTCAAGCCGCTCTACGACCGCGTGGTCGTCAAGCCGATCGAAGCCGACGAAGTGACCGCCGGCGGCATCCTGATCCCCGACAACGCCAAGGAAAAGCCCACCAAGGGCGAAGTCGTCGCCGTGGGCGAGGGCAAGGCGCTGGACAGCGGCAGCGTGCGCGCTCCGAAGGTCAAGGTCGGTGACAAGGTGATCTACGGCCAGTACTCCGGCAGCGCCTACAAGCTCGAAGGCGTCGAGTACAAGATCGTCAAGGAAGACGACATCCTCGCCATCCTCGGCTGATCCCGGCCGCCGGGGACCGTCGCGGCGCGTGCCGCGCGTCCACCGGCGCCCCGCCGCCGCGGCCCATCGCCGCGCCGGCTGTTTCCCCCCTCATTCCCAGTTCCCGGAGCATTCCCATGTCTGCCAAAGAAATCCGATTCGGTGAAGACGCGCGCGCCAAGATGGTCCGCGGCGTCAACATCCTCGCCAACGCCGTCAAGGCGACCCTCGGCCCGAAGGGCCGCAACGTCGTGCTCGAGAAGAGCTACGGCGCCCCGACGATCACCAAGGACGGCGTGTCCGTCGCCAAGGAGATCGAGCTCGCCGACAAGTTCGAGAACATGGGCGCGCAGATGGTCAAGGAAGTCGCTTCCAAGACCTCCGACAACGCCGGTGACGGCACCACCACCGCTACCGTGCTGGCCCAGGCGCTGATCCGCGAGGGCTCCAAGGCGGTCGCCGCCGGCATGAACCCGATGGACCTCAAGCGCGGCATCGACAAGGCGGTCATCGCCGCGGTCGCCGAGCTCAAGGCCATGTCCAAGCCCACCGCCGACGACAAGGCCATCGCCCAGGTCGGCACCATCTCCGCCAACAGCGACGAGTCGATCGGCACGATCATCGCCGACGCGATGAAGAAGGTCGGCAAGGAAGGCGTGATCACGGTCGAGGAAGGCTCGGGCCTGGACAACGAGCTCGACGTCGTCGAGGGCATGCAGTTCGACCGCGGCTACCTGTCGCCGTACTTCATCAACAACCAGCAGTCGATGTCGGCCGAGCTCGACGACCCGTTCATCCTGCTGCACGACAAGAAGATCTCCAACGTCCGCGACCTTCTGCCGGTGCTGGAAGCCGTCGCCAAGTCGGGCAAGCCGCTGC
>LXQJ01000036.1:0-4294 GCA_001683895.1 Luteimonas sp. ANT-B3E
CGACAACCACAAATTAACCGGGTCGGCCGTGCGCCACTCCCTCACTTGGGAGAAGAACCTTTTTTTTGCGGCGTAGAATCCCGCCATGGCCTACCCCGATACACGACCACGGCGGATGCGCCGCGACGATTTCTCGCGCCGGTTGATGCGCGAGACCGTGCTCACCGCCGCGGACTTTGTGTACCCGGTCTTCGTCCACGGCGGCTCGGGGCGCGCGCCGATCGCGTCGATGACCGGGGTCGAGCGGCTGTCGATCGACGCGCTGCTGCACGTCGCCGACGTCGCGTCCGAGCTGCGGATCCCGGCGCTGGCGCTGTTCCCGGTGACCGAACCGGAAGCCAAGTCCGCCGACGCGGCCGCGGCATGGGACGACGACGGCCTGTGCCAGCGCGCGGTGCGCGCGCTGAAGTCGCGCTTCCCCGAGCTTGGCGTCATCACCGACGTCGCGCTTGACCCCTACACCAGCCACGGCCAGGACGGACTGCTCGGCGACGACGGCGATGTCGCCAACGACGCGACAGTCGACGCCCTCGTGCGCCAGGCGCTGTCGCACGCGCACGCCGGCGCCGACGTGGTCGCGCCCAGCGACATGATGGACGGCCGCATCGGCGCCATCCGCGTGGCGCTGGAGGACGCGGGTCATGTCAACATGCGCATCCTGGCCTACGCGGCCAAGTACGCCAGTAGCTTCTACGGCCCGTTCCGTGACGCGGTCGGTTCGGCGGCGGCACTCGGCACGGCGGGCAAGCACAGCTACCAGATGGACCCGGCCAATGCCGCCGAGGCGCTGCGCGAGGTCGCGCTCGACCTCGACGAAGGCGCCGACATGGTCATGGTCAAGCCCGGCCTGCCCTATCTCGACATCGTCCGCCAGGTGAAGGACGCCTTCGGGGCACCGACGCTGGTGTTCCAGGTGAGTGGCGAGTACGCGATGCTCAAGGCGGCGGCCGCGAACGGCTGGCTCGACGAGCGTCGCTGCGCCATGGAGACGCTGCTCTCGATGAAGCGAGCCGGTGCCGATGCGGTCTTGACCTACTACGCGCTGGACGCCGCGCGCTGGCTGCGCGAGGAACGCTAGCGAACTTCCGGAACGCGGCCGCGGCGCCGTCGCGGATCGTCCGCAATGGTGGCGGCCTCGCGTAGCATGGCGTGGTCGCGCGACAGCGCCTTCCGGACTCCACGATGACCCCGACCGCGCACCGCCTCGCCCTGTTCGGGCATCCTGTCGCGCACTCGCTGTCGCCGACGATCCACGCCGCGTTCGCGGCCCAGACCGCCGTGGCGCTGTCGTACGAGGCGATCGACGCCGACATCGATGGGTTCGCGTCGGCGCTGGCGGCATTCGCCGGGGCCGGCGGCACCGGCGCCAACGTCACCCTGCCGCTGAAGCATGCCGCGGCTGCGCTGTGCGCGACGCTGGACCCGCGTGCCCGGCGCATGGGCGTGGTCAACACCCTGGTGCTGCGCGATGGCGGCTGGCACGGCGACAACACCGACGGCACCGGCCTGGTCCGCGACCTCACCGAGCGCCACGCGCTGGACCTGCGCGGGCGGCGCACGCTGGTGATCGGTGCCGGTGGCGCCGCCGCAGGCGTGGTCCCGGCGCTGCTCGATGCCGGCGTCGGCGAGCTGTACATCGTCAACCGCAGCAGCGAGCGCGCCGATGCGCTGGTCGACGCGATCGGCGAGCCGGGCCGCGTGCATTCGCGCTACCTCGCCGATGCACACGCACTTGGCGAGTTCTCGCTGGTCGTCCACGCCACGTCCGCCACCCGCGGCGGGATGCTGCCGCCGCTGCCGATGTCGCTGCTGGCCTCGCGCGCGACCGCTGTCGACCTCAACTACGGCGAGGCGGCGATTCCGTTCCTGGCGTGGGCGCGCGCGGGCAACGCCCTGCACGCGATCGACGGCCTTGGCATGCTGGTGGAGCAGGCCGCGGAGAGCTTCACGCTGTGGCTCGGCGAGCGCCCGCAGACCGATCCGGTGTACGCGCAGCTGCGCGCGCACGCACCGACCCTGGCAACCGCGGACTGATGGACTGCCGCGACGGCTGCGGCGCCTGCTGCATCGCGCCCTCGATCAGCTCGCCGATTCCCGGGATGCCCGGCGGCAAGCCCGCGGGCGTGCGATGCGTGCAGCTGGACGGACGCAACCGCTGCCGGATCTTCGACAACCCTGCGCGACCCGCCGTGTGCGGCTCTCTGCGCGCGATGCCGTCGATGTGCGGTGCGGGCCGCGCGGACGCGATGACGCGGCTGTCGGCGCTGGAGGCGGCGACGCAGCCGTGACCCGAACGGCTGCGTGCCCATCCGCGCACTACTCGACGCCACCGCGCAGGTAATCGTCCTTCAACCGCACGTAATGCTGTGCGCTGTAGTACAGCGCCTCGATCTCCGCAGCCGTCAGCATCCGCGCCTTGCGCGCCGGATGGCCCAGCCACAGCTCACCGGCACCAACGGTCTTGCCTGGCGCCACCAGCGCGCCAGCGCCGACAAAGCCGTGGCGTTCGATCACTGCCCCGTCAAGCACGATGGCGCCCATGCCCACCAGCACCGCGTCGCCGATCCGGCAGGCGTGGATGATCGCCTTGTGCCCGATGGTGACGTCGTCGCCGACCACGGTGGAGAACCCGCCGAGCTTCGCGTGCGGTCCGTCGTGGCTGACATGCACGACGGTGCCGTCCTGGAGGTTGCAGCGCGCACCGATGCGCACCACGTTGACGTCGCCGCGAATCACGGTCTGCGGCCAGACGGAGGTGTCGTCGCCGAGCACGACATCGCCGATCACGGTTGCGGCCGGGTCGACGTAGGCGCGGGCGCCCAGCGTCGGCAGGCGGCCGTTGTACGGACGGGTGAGATTGGTGTGGTAGTCGGTCATGGCGTGATTCTAGCGGCCGCTGCGACCCCACCACGCCGCGTCCGGCCGCCATGCCTACACTGCCCGCCATGGACACCCACACCGCGAACCCCGATCTCCAGCCCACCCTCGACGCGTTGCGCGGGGCGTGGCGACGGCGACGTCCCGACGCCGCGCAGCGTCGCGCCGACCTCGCGTGCCTCCGCGACGCCGTGCATGCCGGCCGCGAGAATATGGTCGCCGCGATCTCCGCCGACTTCGGCCACCGCTCCGCGCACGAGACGCTCGTGGCCGACGCCATGACGGTGCTGTCGGAGATCGACCACCTGCGCACGCACCTCGGGCGCTGGATGCGGCCGCGCCGCGTGGGCGTCGGCTGGAAGCTGTGGCCGGCGCGCGCGCAGCTGCTGCCGGTGCCGGTCGGCGTGGTCGGCGTGATGTCGCCGTGGAACTATCCGGTCAACCTGGCGCTGATCCCCCTCGCCACCGCGATCGCCGCCGGCAACCACGTCTACCTGAAGCCGTCCGAGTACACGCCGCGCACCAGCGCCTGGCTGCAGGCCCTGCTGGCGTCGGTATTCCCGGCCGACCGCGTCGCGGTGGCGCTCGGCGACGCCGACGTCGGCGCGGCATTCTCGGCGCTGCCGTTCGACCACCTGGTGTTCACCGGGTCGACCGCGGTCGGCCGCAAGGTGATGGCCGCGGCCGCACCCAACCTCACCCCGCTGACGCTGGAGCTCGGTGGCAAGTCCCCAGCGATCGTCGCTGCGGATTTCCCGGTCGACCAGGCGGCGGCGCGGCTGTCGACCGGCAAGTGGTTCAACGGCGGCCAGACCTGCATCGCGCCGGACTATGTGCTGGTGGACCACGCGCACCGCGATGCGCTGGTCACCGCACTGCGCGCGGAGGCGACGGCGCGCTACGGCGCGCTTGACGGCGCGGCGCCGGACCTTACGCGGATCGTCAACGCCGGGCAGTGGGCGCGCCTGCGCGGCTACCTGGACGATGCGCGCACGCGCGGTCTGGAAGTGATTCCGCTGCTCGACGTCGACCCGGCGCGTGCCGAGGCCGAGCATCTGATCGTACCGACGCTGGTGCTGGAGCCCGGCGACGACGCCGCGGTGATGCGAGACGAGATCTTCGGCCCGATCCTGCCGATCCTGTCGTTCCACACCATCGACGAGGCGATCGCGCGTGTGCTCGCGCGCGATCGTCCGCTGGCGCTGTACCCCTTCAGCCACGATCGGGGGACCATCGACGCGATCCTGTCGCAGGTGCTCGCCGGCGGCGTGACCGTCAACGACACGCTGATGCACTTCACCGCGCGCGACCTGCCGTTCGGCGGCATCGGCGCCAGCGGCATGGGCGCCTACCATGCACGCGCGGGCTTCGACGCAATGACACACGCAATGCCGGTCCTGAGGCAGGCGCGCTGGTC
>LXQJ01000036.1:4445-6576 GCA_001683895.1 Luteimonas sp. ANT-B3E
GGCCATCGCGCGGACCGCGGCGGGGGGCCGCGCGCCACGCGCGCCGTGGCGGCGACTCGACCCATGCGCGCGCTGCCGGTCCTCGCGGTCAGCCTGCGCTCTCGAACGCACTGAATGCCGCGACCGCCCGCGCCAGTCCTGCGTCGTCGACGTCGAGGTGCAGCACCAGCCGGATCCGCGCCGCGTCCCCCACCGACACGCGCACGCGCGCCGCCGCCATGCAGCGCTCCAGCAGCCGCAGCCGGGCGGCGTCCACTGCGATGAAAACCATGTTGGTGTGCGTGGCGACCACCTCGACCGTCGACAGCGACCCTAGCGAAGCCGCCAGCCGGGTGGCGCGTGCGTGGTCGTCGGCCAGCCGCGCCACGTGATGGTCGAGCGCGTGCAGCGCGCCCGCGGCGAGGATCCCGGCCTGGCGCATGCCGCCGCCGGTGACCTTGCGCCAGCGCCGCGCCTCCTCGACGAACGCGTGCGTGCCAAGCAGCACCGAACCGATCGGTGCGCCCAGTCCCTTCGACAGGCACACCGACACGCTGTCGAACGGCGCGGCGATGTCGCCGACCGGCACGCCCGATGACACCGCGGCGTTGTACAGGCGCGCACCGTCCAGGTGCAGCGCCAGGCCATGCCGGTCACAAAGTGCGCGCGCCTGCGCCACGTAGTCCCGAGGCAGCACGCGCCCATGCCAGGTGTTCTCCAGCGACAGCAGCCGGGTGCGCGCAAAGTGCGGATCGCGCGGCTTGACCACGCGCTCCACCCACGCCAGCGGCAGCGTGCCGTCCTCGTCCTGCGGGATCGGCTGCGGCTGGATCGAGCCCAGCACCGCTGCGCCGCCGCCCTCGTATTTGTACGTGTGAGCATCCATGCCGACGATGTATTCGTCGCCGCGCGCGCAGTGGGCCATCAGCGCCAGCAGGTTGGACTGCGTACCGCTGGGCACGAACAGCCCGGCCTCGAAGCCGAGGTCGGCGGCCAGCCGCCGCTGCAGCGCGTTGACGGTCGGGTCCTCGCCATAGACGTCGTCGCCGACCTCGGCGTGCGCCATCGCCGCGCGCATCGCGGGCGTGGGGCGGGTGACGGTGTCGCTGCGCAGGTCGATCCAGTCCATGCCGCGATGGTAGCCGGCGCCCGTATCCTTGCGCCCTGCACCGCAGCGATTGCGGTGCAGCCACGCCGCCGTACCGGCAGGCATGCACCCGGGACCCGCGCATGAAGATTGCCAGCTGGAACGTGAATTCGCTCAACGTGCGCCTGCCGCACCTCGAGCGCTGGCTCGCCGACGCCGCACCAGACGTCGTCGGACTGCAGGAAACCAAGCTCGAGGACGCGCGCTTCCCCGATGCCGCGCTGGCCGCACTGGGCTACCGCAGCGTGTTCGCGGGCCAGAAGACCTACAACGGCGTGGCGCTGCTGGCGCGGGGGCGCGCGATCGACGATGTGCAGGTCGGCATCCCGGGTTTCGACGATGTACAGCAGCGCGTCATCGCGGCCACCGTCGACGGCGTCCGCGTGGTCAACCTGTACGTGGTCAACGGCCAGGACGTCGACACTGAGAAATACGCCTACAAGCTGCGATGGCTGGCCGCCGTGCGCGACTGGCTGGCAGCGGAACACGCCGCGCATCCGCGGCTGGTGGTGATGGGCGACTTCAACATCGCGCCCGACGACCGCGACGTGCACGATCCGGCGACGTGGAACGGCGCCCACATCCTGACCTCGGACGCCGAACGCGCCGCGCTGGCGGCGCTGCAGGCGCTGGGCCTGCACGACGCCTTCCGCCTGCACCATGCCGAGGGCGGCCGCTTTAGCTGGTGGGACTACCGGCAGGCGGGCTTTCGCCGCAACCTGGGGTTGCGCATCGACCTGACGCTGGTGTCCGACGCGCTGCGCGCGGAGGCGGTCGCGGCCGACATCGACCGTGAGCCGCGGAGCTGGGAGCGTCCCAGCGACCACGCGCCGGCCTGGGTGCGGCTGGCGCAATAGCCGGCAAAAAAAAGGAGACCCGAAGGTCTCCTGCAATGCCGGCGGAAGCCGGAAGACGATGTTGTGGCGGACGCAGGCTAGGGAAGGTCTGAACAGCTCGTCGGGCGGCTGAAAAATCCAGCACGTCAGCGTGGCGATCACGCCCATG
>LXQJ01000037.1:0-4538 GCA_001683895.1 Luteimonas sp. ANT-B3E
GGCGCACGGTGATCGCCGCGGCCCGCGCGTCGAGCGCGGCGACGCGCGCCTCCGCCGACGCCGCGCGCTCGCGCAGCAGCTGCAGCCGGCTGATGGTGCCGGCCGTGGCGTAGCGCTGCGCCAGCGCGGCGGAGGCCTCCGCGGCCTCAGCCACCGCGGCCCGCAGCTCGGCGTGCTGGCTGGCGGCGACGTGCCGGTACCAGGCGGACTCGGTGTCGCGCGCGGCGGTGACCGCGCGCGCGGCGATCTCGATGCGCAGCGCTTCGTAGTCGCGCGTCGCCAGCCGGCGCGACTGCGGCAGCAGCAGTAGATCGGCCAGCGACAGCCCCAGCGACAGGGTGCGCTGGGTGCCGCCACCGCCCGACAGGCGCGACGCGGAGATCCGCGGGTTGGACAGCCGGGATGCCTCGAAGGCCTCGGCGGCGCCGATGCCGAGCCGCGCGTAGGCGACCTGCAGCCGCGGGTTGCGCGCCATGGCCATCGCCACGGCCGCGTCGCGGGTCAGCGGCGCATCGAGCATCGCGGCGCGGCCGGCGGCGGTCGCGGCATCGGTGGCCGGGTCGTCATCGCGCGCGGGGGCGCCGATCGGCGCGGCGGCGAGTGCCTGGACGTCGTCCAACGCGCGGGCGGGGGTCAGGGTGGCGCAGGACGCCAGCAGCGGCAGCGCCGCGGCCAGCGCAACGGCGCGTGCCAGCGGCGCCCAGGCTGGACGCCAAGGGGTGTGTTGCAGGGACATTGTCGACTCCATCGCGCGGGGGCGCGGCCGCAGGGGCCACGCATCGACCGCCGGCGGGCGCATCGGCACCGGCCGGTGGAATGGCGAAGGTCAGGGGATGGGGGGTCGGAGGACCTGTCCGGACGTGCGCGCACGCGGCGCGGCCACGAGGGCGTCAAGCGGGGCGGCAACCGGCCGCAGCGCAGCGATGCGCGGAGATGGCGACACCGCGATGCCGCCGACCATCGAGCAGCGGCATTCATTGCAGCTGTCGCCGGCGCAGCAGTCGTCGTCTCCTTGCGTCGCGACCGGGGCCGCCGGAGGCGCATCGACAGCCGCCGCAGCAGTGGCGTCATGGCAGCCGAGGTTGGATACGGGAGCGGCCGATGGCGAAATCGCAACAACGGCCGAGGTTGTCGCCTGGACGAGCGCCGGGCCGTCAGCCGGCGAGGCACCGGTCGCAGAGGCGATCAACGCTGCATCCGCGTCCGCCATCGCATGCGCCGGCAGCGCCCAGCCGTTGACGGCGAGGGCGGCGACCAGCAGCAGGCGCAGAAGGGTGGACATGGAGCACATCGACCACAGGATAGGCGGCGGCGGCGACCGGCGCCAAGTGCCGGCTCCCGTCGGGTTCAGGTAGGTCCCTTCGTCAGAACTGGCCGCCGGTCAGCGCGAGCAGCCGGTCGCGCAGCGCGACCAGTCGCGGCCCGATGTCGTCGGCCAACCGCGCGCGGGTCATCACCGACACCCGGCCGCTGCAGTTCAGTGCCAGCACGCGGCTGCCGTCGGCCGACACCAGCGGCACGCCGACCGCGAACACGTCAGGGTTCCAGTCGCCCAGCGACGCGCAGAAGCCGGTAGCCGCGACGTCGTCTCGCGCGCGCAGCAGGCCGTCGCGGATCGCCGGCCATTGCGCCTTCGGGCACTCGGCGCGCAGCGTCGCCAGCGCAGCGTCGAACGCGGCCTGCGGGCGCGCCGCCAGCTCAGCCCTGCCCAGCGCGGTCGAGCCGTGCGGCACGTGGTCGCCCGGCGCCAGACGCAGCTGGAAGACCTCATCGCCTTGGCAGACCTCCAGCAGCACCATGCGCAGGCCGTCGGCGGCTCCCAGCATCACCGCTGCCCGGGTGGCGTCGGCCAGCGCCAGCATCAGCGGCCGCGCCACCGCGACCACGTCATGGCTGCCGAGGAACGCCCGCCCCAGCGCCAGGACGCCGCTTCCCAGCGCGTATTTCTCGCGCTCCGCGGCGTAGTGCAGGTAGCCCAGCGCCGACAGCGTGAACGTCAGCCGAGACACCGTCGCCTTGGGCAGGCCCGTGCGCGCGGCGATCTCCTGGTTGCCCAGGTACCGGGTGCCGGTGTCGAAGCAGCGCAGGATCGCGAACGCGCGCCCCACCGCGTTGACGAACTGCGGGTGTTCGCGATCGACCCCGGCGAAGGCATCGGCGCGGCGCGTGGTGCTGCCCATGGCTCAGCGGCGCCCGCCGCCATCCGCGGTGCGCGGCGGGACGTCGCGCCGGTCGCGGTCATGCCGCGCCGGATCGTGCCGCGCCAGCTCCATGCGCGCGATCGACGCGCAGTGGACCTCGTCGGGGCCGTCGGCCAGCCGCAGCACGCGCGCGATCGACCACGCCTGCGCCAGCGGGAAGTCCGCGGTGACCCCGGCCCCGCCATGGGCCTGGATCGCCCAGTCCAGCACCCGCTCGGCCATCGCCGGCGCCACCACCTTGATCATCGCGATCTGCTGGCGCGCGGCCTTGTTGCCCACGGTGTCCATCGCGTGCGCGGCCTGCAGCGTCAGCAGCCGCGCCTGGTCGATCATGCAGCGCGACTGCGCGATGCGCTCGTGCCACACCGAGAAGTCCGCGATCGCGCGGCCGAACGCGCGCCGCTCGCGCAGCCGCGTACACATCAGCTCCAGCGCGCGCTCGGCGAGGCCGATGCTGCGCATGCAGTGGTGCATGCGGCCCGGGCCGAGCCGGCCCTGCGCGATCTCGAAGCCGCGGCCCGGCCCCAGCAGCACGCTGTCGGCCGGCACGCGCACGGCGTCGAGCGCGATGTCCATGTGTCCGTGCGGGGCATCGTCGTAGCCGAACACCGTCAGCGGCCGCAGCACGCGCACGCCGGGCGCATCGGCCGGCACCAGCAGCATCGACTGCTGCAGGTGCGTGGCGGCGTCGGGGTCGGTCTTGCCCATGACGATGTGCAGCCCGCAGCGCGGGTCGCCGGCGCCCGAGGAGAACCACTTGCGGCCGCTGATGACCCAGTCGTCGCCGTCGCGCGCGATCCGGCAGGCCACGTTGGTGGCGTCCGACGAGGCGACATCGGGTTCGGTCATCAGGAACGCCGAGCGCAGCGTGCCCTCAAGCAGCGGATCCAGCCAGCGCGCCTGCTGCGCCGGCGTGCCGTAGCGCGCGAGGATCTCCATGTTGCCGCTGTCGGGCGCGGCGCAGTTGAAGACCTCCGCCGACCACGGCACCCGGCCCATCAGCTCGCACAGCGGCGCGTAGTCGAGGTTCGACAGGCCATCCGGCGCGTCGCCGGTGCGCGGCAGGAACAGGTTCCACAGCCCTTGCGCGCGGGCCTTCGCCGACAGCCCGGCGATGACGTCGCTGGGCTGCCAGGCATTGCCGGCGGCGCGTCGCGCTTCGGCCTCGGCCTGGATCGCGGCCTCCGCCGGCAGGATCTCGCCGTCGAAGAACGCCTGCAGCCGCTGCAGCAGCGCGGTGGCCTTGTCACTGTGTGGGAACAGGTCCATGCGGCGCTCGTCGGGGCGGAGGGGGCACCGTGGGGGAGGGGGCGGGTCGGCTTGCGAGCCCGCGGCGCGCCCGCTTACAGTGCCCGCGATTCCACGGAACCCTATTCCGCATGACAGAACACGCGCCGTCAACCGCCCCCGCGGCGGCTGCCCTTGCGGGTGGTCATCGCCGCGGCGTGCTGGCGCCGGCGGTGACGGCTGCGCCCGTGCAGGGATCCGCGGCAGCGGTTCGCGATGCCGCGCTGGCGGTTCCACTGCCGCGGCTGCACGTGCTGCTGACCCGCCAGGACGTCGATCTCGCGCGGCTGGGCAACCAGGTGGTGGTGGTGGTCGATGCGCTGGTCGGGACGTCGACCATCGTGCATGCCTTGGCCCACGGCGCGGCCGCCGTGTGGCCGGCGCGCGACGCCGAGCACGCGCGCGCGATCGCGACGCGGCTGCACGCCCCGGTGGTCGCCGGCGAGTGGGCCGGCATGGCCATCGACGGCCTCGCGCCGGCGACGCCGGCGGCGCTGGTGGCGGCGATGCCGCGCGGCGCCGACGTGGTGCTGGCGACGACCAACGGCACGGTCGCGCTGGCCACCCTGGGCGGTCTGGGCGCAGTGGGCGGAGTGGGCGCCAGCGGCGCCGCGACAGCCGTGTATGCGCTGGCGCCGGCCAACGTCGCGGCCACCGCGGCGCACCTGCTGCACGCGCACCACGATGCCGACGTGCTGGTGGTCTGCGCCGGTTCCGCCGGCCGCGTGAACCTGGAGGACGCCTGCTGCGCTGGCCTGCTGGTGGCCCGGCTGCAGGCGGCGGCGTCGCATGCGCCCAGCGACGCGGCGCTGCTGGCGGCTGCCGCGGCGGCGTCGCCCGACCTGCTCGCGACCTTCCGCGCCGCGCGCACCGGGCGCGCGCTGCAGGCGGTGGGGCTCGACGACGAAGTGGTGCTGGCGGCGCGCATCGACACCTGCGACGTGGTCGCCGCGCTGCGCGCCGGCCGCGTGTTCGCGGTGGCGCCATGAGCGGCGTGGCGGCGACGCCCGCCGCCGCGGACGGAGGCGATGGCGCTGGTGGCGGGCGGGC
>LXQJ01000037.1:4632-77094 GCA_001683895.1 Luteimonas sp. ANT-B3E
CGCAGGACGCGCTGGAGCGCTACCTGCAGGCGCACCTCCCCGGCTATGCCGGCCCGCTGTCGGTCACACGCTTCCCGGGCGGCCAGTCCAATCCCACGTTCCTGCTCGCCACGCCGGAGGCGCGCTACGTGCTGCGCTGCAAGCCCGGCCCCGCCGCGAAGCTGCTGCCGTCGGCGCACGCGGTGGAGCGCGAATACCGCGTGCAGGCCGCGCTCGCCGGCGGCGCGGTGCCGGTGGCGCGCGTGCACTGCCTGTGCGAGGACGAGTCGGTGCTCGGCCGTGCGTTCTATGTCATGGACCATGTCGAGGGCCGCATCTTCTGGCAGCAGGCGCTGCCCGACAGCGCACCGGCGGACCGCGCCGCGCTGTACGACGCAATGAACGCGGTGATCGCATCGCTGCACGGCGTCGATGTCGCCGCCGCCGGGCTGGCCGACTACGGCCGCGGCGAGCACTACGTCGCGCGCCAGGTCGCGCGCTGGAGCAAGCAGTACGCCGCCAGCGCCGGCGAGCCGATCCCGGCGATGGACCGGCTGATCGCCTGGCTGCCGGCGCACGTGCCCGCCGACGATGCGCCGCCGGTGGCGCTGGTGCACGGCGACTACCGCATCGACAACCTGATCTACGCACCCGATGCGCCGCGCGTGGCCGCGGTGATCGACTGGGAGCTGTCGACGTTGGGCCATCCGCTGGCCGACTTCGCGTACCACCTGATGAGCTGGCACCTGCCGCCGGGGCCGTTGCGCGGGCTGGCCGGCCTCGACCTCGCCGCGCTCGGCATCCCCGACGAGGCCGCCTACATCGCCGCCTACGAGCGCCGCAGCGGGCGTACCGTCGCAGGCGACATGGACTACTACCTCGCCTACAACCTGTTCAGGCTGGCGGCGATCCTGCAGGGCGTCGCGGCGCGCGCGCGCGCCGGTATCGCCAGCAGCGCGCAGGCGGTGGAGGTCGGCCGCCAGGCGGCGCCGCTGGCCGAGCTGGGCTGGCGTTTCGCGCAGCGGGCGGGCGCCTGATGTCCAGTGGCCTGCTGCTGTCGCGCCGCGACCTCGACTTCCAGCTGCATGACTGGCTCGACGTCGGCGCACTCACCGCCGCGCCGCGCTTCGCCGCGCTTCGCCGCGCACGACCGCGCCACTTTCGACGCCGTGCTCGACAGCTGCGAGCGGCTGGCGGAGGCGCACTTCGCGCCGCACGCGCGCCGGTCCGACATCGAGGAGCCGCACATCGTCGACGGCTGCGTGCGGCTGCCGGATGCGGTGGCGCCGGCGCTGCGCGCGTTCGCCGACAGCGGCATGGCAGCCGCGACCGAGGACGAGGCGCTGGGCGGCATGCAGCTGCCGGCGGTGGTCGAGAAGGCGGCGCTGGCGTACCTGGCCGCGGCCAACGTGGCCACGGTGTCGTACGCGCTGCTGGCGATGGCCAACGCGCGGCTGCTGCTGGCGCACGGCACGCCGGCGCAGGTGGAGGCATTCGCACGGCCGCAGCTGGAGGGCCGCTGGCTGGGCACGATGTGCCTGTCCGAGACCCAGGCGGGGTCGTCGCTGGGCGACATCACGACGCGTGCAGAGCCCGATGACGCCGATGCCGGCGTGCCGTCCGCGCTCGGCGCGCGCTACCGGCTCACCGGCCGCAAGATGTGGATCTCCGGCGGCGAGCACGACCTCGCCGGCAACATCGTGCACCTGGTGCTGGCCAAGATCCCCGGCGACGACGGCCGGCTGCTGGACGGCGCGCGCGGCGTGTCCCTGTTCGTGGTGCCGAAGTGCCTGCCCGATGCCGACGGCGCGCCGGGCGTGCGCAACGACATCGCGCTGGCCGGCCTCAACCACAAGCTGGGCTACCGCGGCACCGTCAACTGCGTGCTGCACTTCGGCGAGGGTGCGCACCCGGTCGACGGCCGCGCCGGCGCGGTCGGCTGGCTGGTGGGTGCGCCGGGACGCGGGCTCGCGGCGATGTTCCACATGATGAACGAGGCGCGCATCGGCGTCGGCCTCGGCGCGGTCGCGCTTGGCTACACCGGTTACCTGCACGCGCTGGACTACGCGCGCGGGCGCACCCAGGGCCGCGTCGATGGCGATGCCGCGACGCCGCAGGTGCCGCTGGTCGCGCATGCCGACGTGCGCCGCATGCTGCTGGCGCAGAAGGCCTATGTCGAAGGCGGGCTGGGACTGGTGCTGTACTGCGCGCGGCTGGTCGACGAGGCGCGCATCGCCAGCGATGACGCGGCGCGCGCGGACACCACGCGCCTGCTCGACCTCCTCACCCCGGTGGCCAAGAGCTGGCCGGCGCAGTGGTGCCTGGCCGCCAACGACCTTGCGATCCAGGTCCACGGCGGCTACGGCTACGCGCGCGACTACCGCGTCGAGCAGCTGTGGCGCGACAACCGCCTCAACGCGATCCACGAAGGCACCCACGGCATCCAGGCGATCGACCTGCTGGGGCGCAAGGTGGCGATGGACGACGGCGCGGCGTTCGCGGCGTGGACCGCGCGCGTGGCGCAGGACATCGCCGGCGCGCGCACGGCGGCGACCGGTGACGCCGCCGTCGATACCGCGCTGGCCGCCCACGCCGATGCGCTCGACGCACGCCTGCAGCGCCTGGCCGAGGTGACGGCCGCGCTGCGCCAGGCTGCAGACCCGAGGCTTGCGCTGGCCAACGCCAGCGTCTACCTGGAGGCCTTCGGCCACGTCGCGGTGGCGTGGATATGGCTGCAGCAGGCGCGCGTCGCCGGCGCCACGCCGGGCGACTTCCACGACGGCAAGCGCGCCGCGGCGCGATACTTCTTCGCCTGGGAGCTGCCGCGCATCGATCCCCAGCTCGACCTCCTCGCCAGCCTGGAGCGCACGCCGTATGACATGCGCGACGGCGGCTTCTGACCGACCCCACAGGGCCACGACCATGACCAGCACACGGGACCTCTTCGAACTCGGCGGCAAAACCGCGATCGTCACCGGCGGCTCGCGCGGGCTGGGCCTGCAGATCGCGCAGGCGCTCGGCGACTACGGCTGCCGCGTGCTGCTGACCGCGCGCAAGGCCAACGAGCTGCAGTCCGCGGTGGCGCAGCTGCAGGCGCAGGGCATCGACGCCGACTGGGTGGCGGCCGACGCGTCGCAGCCCGATGCGGTCACCGGCCTGGTCGACATCGCGATCGAGCGCATGGGCCACGTCGACATCCTGGTCAACAATGCCGGCGCCAGCTGGGGCGCGCCGGTGGAGGACTATCCGCTGGAGGCCTGGGACAAGGTGTTCGCGCTCAACGTGCGCGGGATGTTCCTGCTCAGCCAGCAGGTCGGCAGGCGCTCGATGCTGCCGCGCGGCAGCGGCCGCATCATCAACATCGCGTCCATCGCCGGACTGCGCGGCAACCCGCCGGGCGCGATGACGACCATCGCCTACAACGCCGCCAAGGGCGCGGTGGTCAACTTCACCCGCGCGCTCGCCGGCGAGTGGGGTGGGCGCGGCATCAACGTCAACGCGCTGGCGCCCGGGTTCTTCCCGTCGAAGATGTCGGCCGGGCTGATGGCCGCATTCGGCGAGGAGGCGCTGATGGGCAACGCGCCGCGGCGCGTGCTCGGCGACGACGACGACCTCAAGGGCGCGGTGGTGCTGCTGGCATCGGCCGCCGGCAAGCACATCACCGGGCAGGTGCTGGCGATCGACGGCGGATATACCGCGGTCTGAGCGCGTGGCCGCAAGGACACGCAACGGCGCCAGCTCCCCCAGCAAGCAGCACGCAGCACAAGACACGCAGCATGCCCACGCCACGACGCGATGACCATCGACAGGACCCCCATGCCATGACCCACGACCTCACCGGCCGCACTGCGGTCATCACCGGCGCCGGCTCCGGCTTCGGCCGCGAGTTCGCGCGCGCCGGCGCCGCCGCCGGCATGCGGCTGGTGCTGGCCGACATCCAGCCCGATGCGCTGGAGGCGACCCGCGCTGAGCTCGCCGCCGCCGGCGCGCAGGTGCTGGCGCGCGTGGTCGACGTCGCCGACGGCGCGCAGGTGGACGCACTCGCCGACGCCGCGGCGGCCGCGTTCGGCGACGTGCACCTGCTGTTCAACAACGCCGGCGTGGGCAGCGCCGGGCTGGTGTGGGAGAACAGCGTGCGCGACTGGGAGTGGACGCTGGGCGTCAACCTCTGGGGCGTGATCCACGGCATCCGCGCCTTCGTGCCCCGGATGCTGGCCGCGGCCGAGGCCACGCCGGGTTTCCGCGCGCACGTGGTCAACACCGCGTCGATGGCCGGCCTGCTCGCGCCGCCGTCGTCGGGCGTCTACAACGTGTCCAAGCACGCGGTGGTGGCGCTGTCGGAGACGCTGTATCAGGACCTGTCGCTGGTCACCACGCAGGTGCGGTGCTCGGTGCTGTGCCCGTACTTCGTGCCCACCGGCATCCACCGCTCGCACCGCAACCGCCCCGGCGCGCTGGCCAACGACGCGCCGCCGACGCGCTCGCAGCGCGCGGCGCAGGCGATGATGGACAAGGCGGTGACATCGGGCAAGGTGACCGCGGAGGAGATCGCGCGGCTCACGTTCGCCGCGATCGCCGACGACCGCTTCTACGTGCTGTCGCATCCGCAGGCGATGGCCGCGGTGCGCACCCGCGCCGACGACCTGCTGGCCGGGCGCAACCCCTCGGATCCGTTCGCCGACCGCCCCGACGTGCGCGCGGCGCTGGTGGAGGCGCTGCGAGAAGCTGGCTGACCTGTCCGCCCGCGCCGCCGCCGGTGCGCCGCTACGCGCGCTCCGCCAGCAGCAGAGCACCGAGGATGCCGCTGCGCTGGCCGAGCGCGGGGGGCACCAGGTAGTCGTCCATCGCTGCTGCTGTCCGCAGCGGCGGCAGGTAGCCACCCAGCCAGTGCAGGGCGCGCGCGCGCAGCGCGGGCAACAGCTTCGCGTGCTGCATCACGCCGCCGCCGAGCACGATGCGCCGCGGCGACAGCGCAAGCGCAACCTGCGCGCACAGCTGCCCCAGATAGTCGGCCTCGATGGTCCACACCGGATGGTCGTCTGGCGCGTCGCCAAGCTCGTGACCCAGGCGCGCGACCAGCGCAGGCCCACTGGCGAGACCTTCGAAACAGTCGCCATGGAACGGGCAGATGCCGGCGAAGCCGGTGTCACCGGCAGCGCGCCGCGGCGTCAGGTGCCCGGCCTCGGGATGCAGCAGGCCGTGGAGCATGCGACCGTGGACGACCACGCCCAGGCCGATGCCGGTCCCGATGGTCAGGTAGGCCAGACTGTCGAGTCCGCGTCCGGCCCCCAGTGCCTGCTCGGAGAGCGCGGCCGCGTTGACGTCGGTATCCAGCGCGATCGGTACGCCCGGCCAAGCGCGGAATGGCGCCAGCAGATCGGTCCCGCTCCATCCGCGCTTCGGCGTGTCGAGCAGGCAGCCGTAGTGCGGGGCTGCAGGGTCGAGCTCGACTGGCCCGAAGCTGGCGATGCCAAGCGCGCGCGGCGGACCGAACGTGTGCGCGGCTTGCTCAAGCCATCTGTGCGCGGCGGCCAGCGTCGACTGCGGGTCGACGGTAGGCAGTCGCGTGGAGGTGACGACTCCGTCGGCGCTGCTGCCGAGCGCGCAGACCCACTTGGTGCCACCGGCCTCGATCGCGGCGTAAAGCCCCCGAGTCATGCCCGTATCCCGACGGGTCGTCGCAGGTTGCGCCACGCTGCCATGGGCGTCATCGGACCGACCACCAGCGCATGTCGTAGGGCGCCAGCGTCGTTGGCCACGTCGCAGTCGTGTCGGCGAGCAGGTCATGCGCGCTGCGCCCGGCGCAGCCCGGTAGTGCCGGCACAGCAACCGGCGTGGCGCCAAGGTTGAACAGCGCGACGAAGTCGTCGCCGCGGGCCAGGCTGAACAGTGCGCGTGAGTCGGCCTTGATCGCGCGCATCGGGACATCGGCGGCAAGCGCCGGGGTGGCGCGGCGCACGGTAATCAGGCGCCGCAGCCCCGCGAGCACGCGTGAAGCGACCGTCGCGTCTGCGGCTCCCCCGGTCTCGGACTCGGCTGAGGCCGCGAGCATCCAGTCCATCCTCGGGCGCTGCAGCCAGCGGCCTTCGGCAGTGTGCCCGGGATCATCGGCGAAGGCCACGTCGTTACCCAGGGCAAGCTCGTCGCCCATGTAGATCAGCGGCATCCCCGCCGCTGCCATCGCGATGCCGTACAGCAGCAGCAGTCGGCGCTCCGCCAGACGCAACGCCGGCGCATCGGCGTTCGCAAGCGCGGCGTCGATACCCGCAAGCGCTGCCGCCATCCCGTTGCTGCCGTATGCAACACCTGCGCTAAGGTGCTGGAAGTTGCGGCCACGCGCGTAGCTCCCCGGCTCTTCCCCGGCGTAGAAGCGTGCAATCCGGGCCAGCGAGAACGGCGCGGGCGGGTCATAGCCGGCGGCTTCCGTGGCGAGTACCTGCCAACCGATGTCGTCGTGGCAGCGGACGTAATTCACCCACGCGCAGTGTTGCGGAAGTGCCGGCGTCTGTCCCACGACGTGCGTGAGGATGTCGCCCCGCTGTTCGGCCAACGCCGCCCAGGTCGCTGCCATCAACGTGCTGTGGTAGGCAAGATGGCATTCTCGACCAGCCGCGGCTCCGTCGCCGAAGTACGGTGGCAGCTCGCGCGACGGAACGATGGCTTCGGCCTTCAGCAACACGGCAGGCGCCGCCAGCGCTACCAGTGCCCGCAGCATCTGCAGGATGGCGTGGGTCTCCGGCTGGTTGCGGCTGTCAGTGCCCTCGCGCTTCCACAGGTAGGCAGCCGAATCCAGCCGGAGGATTTCGATGCCGCGGTTGGCCATGCGCAGGAGCGTCAGCGCCATCGCGCAGAACACGTCCGGGTTCGACCAGTCGAGGTCCCACTGATAGGGGTAGAACGTGGTCCAGACCCAGCCCAGACCGTCGACGTGGGTAAAGTTGCCCGGCGCGGTCAGGGGGAACACCTCGCGCAGCGTGCGCGCGTGGCGATCGGGCAGCTCGCGGTCGGGGAACACGTGATAGAAGGCCCGGTAACAAGCGTCTCCCGACCGCGCCGCGAGTGCCCAGGCGTGGTCGTCGGCGGTGTGATTGAGCACCAGGTCCGCGCACAGGCTGATGTCGGCCGCGCGCAGGCGCGCAGTGAGTGCATCAAGGTCCGCGGCTGACCCCAGCGTGGGCTCCACCGCGTCGTAGTCGCGCACCGCGAAGCCACCGTCGTTGTCGCCTTGGCGCGCCGCCTGGAATGGCAGCAGGTGCAGATAACGCACCCCGAGGGACTGCAGATATGGCACGCGCGCCGCGACCCCGCGCAGGTCATCGGCGAAGCGGTCGACATAGGTGCTGTACCCGATCATGCCCTGCGTCTGGAACCAGCCGGGGGCAGCCGACCTCGCCCGATCGAGCGCGCGCAGATCCTCCGGTCGCGCCGCGGCGGCGGCGGCGACACCCTGCAGCAGCGCCACCAGCTGCCCTGTGTCGCTGCGGCCGGCGTACAGGCGGCGCCAGATTGATGCCAGCCGCGCACCATGCGTCGCCCAGCGCGCGCTTGCCTCGATGCGCATCGAGGCAGGCAGCGCGTCGATGAAGACGTCACGGTCCGTATCGGCCACCGCGACGCCAGCGCTGCCTGACGCGGTCGGCGGACCGCCGCCGGATGCGGACATGCGGGTCAGAACTCGTAGCGCAGGCTGAGCGACGCCGTGCGCCCCGCGATGCCGCGCGCGCGGATGATATTGTCGACGCCCTCGATGATCGCGCCTTCCTCGGACTCGGTGATGCCAAATTCGTTGAACAGGTTGTTGACGTTGAGTGACACCACCCAGTCACGTGCGAAGCGATAGTCGCCGAACAGGTTGACCTGGGTGAAGCCCGGCATCACGAGCTGATTGTTGTCCTGCGCGTAGGAGTCGGTGGTGCCGATGACGTTGACGCCGACAGACCAGTCCAGCGTGCGATATGCCGGGGTCAGCTGGTAGATCCAGTCGGCCTGTCGGCGCGGTGTGTTGCCGACATTGGCGGGGCTGATCGCGTCCTTGCTGATCTCGGCGTCAGTCCACGTCAGGCCGCCGTTGAGCGCAAAGCCGCCCTGGCGCCACGCCGCTTCAAGCTCAATGCCGCGGGCCTTGTACACGCGGTCGAGGAAGCGCTGGTTGGTGGCCTCGAAGTTCTGCTCCTCGGTTTCGGCGTAGAAGGCGGTGGCGAACACGCTGAAAGCGTCTTGACGCCATTTCAGGCCGGCTTCCACCTGATCGACTAGATCCACCGCGTCCTCGGCTCGCACCGAACCATCGGGCTGCACTACGCCGAAAAGGAGGCGATCAGCATTCGCGCGGCCGCCCCGGCTGATGCGCGCAAAGCCCGCCAGGTCGCCGGTAAAAAGGTAGTTGGCCCCCGCGGAATACGAGGTGTAGCCCCAGCCGTAGTCGATCGGAGAGATCGCGACGTTGTCGATCTGCGACACGCTGCGCTCGTTGGGGGTGATCACTCCGTTGCCATCGACATCGACGTTGGCTACCTGCACGCTGGCCGCGTAGTTACCGGTGGCGTCGCCGTCGTCGCGGCGCACGCTGGCGTCGAGGTCCCAGCGTCCCAGCGAAAGCGCCACCGACAGATACGGTGCGCCGATCTCGTACTTGGCGTTGTAGCTGCGCGTGCAGCAGTTGCCGAAGCTCGGTACGCCGTAAGCGTACAGGCCGTTCTGCGACAGATTGGCGCCGTCGCCATCGATCACGTCGAGCAGCGCCGACCGTCCACCACCGCGCAGCTCCTGCACGTAGCCGTTCCACAGCCAGTCCATGTCGATGTTCTGTCGCGCGGCGTAGTAGCCCGCACTGACCTCGAAGGCACCGTCGCCGCCGAGCGCAAACGACTTCGTCAGCCGGAGGTCGTTGGCCCAGTTGCCGAAATCGTTGATCTCGACGTTGAACAGGTTGGTCTGCACGGCAGTACCGGTGAATGCCTGGCCCGCGCTTGGCCCGTTGGCGTAGCGCAACGTGCTGCCGCTCCCACCGATGGCTTCGGCGACCGCGGATCCGGTGTCGACGCTGGCCGGGAACGGCGACACGAATCGGCCGTCGGTGTCTGCATAGCGGAAGCGCTCGTTGAGCCGCCAGTCGTCGCCGAAGCGGTATTCGAGCTCGGCGCCGAACACGTTCGACACTGGGCGCATGCCGTCGCGAATGTCGGTTCGGCGCGGCTGGTTCTTGCCGTCCAAGCCCATATCGCTGACGAAGTGGCGGCTTTGCAGGGTGTCTCTGGCAGGATCGAAGCCTGCGAGCGAGCCGAGACTGGGGTTGCTGTTGCTGCCGGATGCGCGCGTGGGTACTGGCAGGTAACCGATGGCGCGGTCGTCGAGGCGCTTGAGGGAAAGACGCGCAAAGCCGCCATCAAACTCCCGGGTCAGGTTGGCCTTGATCTGTCCGCCCTTTTCCGCGGTGTAGCCCGCGTCGCGTACGCCGTCGCCTTCCCGGTAGAAGCCGGCGACATGGAAGCGCCAGCCATCGCCGAACGGCGTGCCGTAGCGGAAGTCGACGCGGCTGCTGTCGTAGTCCAGCCCGGTCGTCAGCCCGATCGCGCCGCCGGCAATCTCGCCGGTGCTGCTGATGAAGTTGATCACGCCGCCCGGAGAGTTGCTGGCGAAGGTCGACGCCGATCCGCCGCGCACCGCTTCGATGCGGTCGATCGACCAGTCGCTGCGCAGGAAGATGTCGGCATTGCCAAACGCGATGTCGCCGAACTCCAGCACCGGCAGCCCGTCCTCCTGCAGCTGCAGGAACTTGGCGCCGCCGGCGGCGACCGGCAGCCCGCGCACCGCGATGTTGGCGTTGCCGTCGCCACCGGTGGCCTCGGAGCGCACGCCGGGGATGTTGCGGAAGATCTCCGCGGTCGAACGCGGGGCGGACTGGGCGAGCTGCTCGACGCCAAGGGTGCTTGTGGACACGCCGGCGCGCAGTCGCGAGCGGTTGCCTGCGGCGGCCGTAACGACGATCGCATCTAGGTCCACCGCGGTCTGCGCGGTGGCGCCACTGGCGGGCGTGGACTGCCGATCGTCGGCGTTTTCGATCTGCTGGGCGACGGCAATGCCCGGAGTGAGGCAGGCGCTGACTGCCATGGCGAGCAGGAGACGGCGCGGCGGAGACATGGCTGGACGTGGCGCGTGGCTGTGCATGATCCCTCCCGGGGGTCGACAGGTCCTGGCGGGACCGCGGTGCTGCACGTGATACGAGCGAATGCAAACGATTGCACGCTGCACTGCAGCGCGACCACCGGGCGCCGAAAGACAGACAAATCCAGCACCTGGGATTGCTGCGCAGCAGCATGCACAATCGATTGCACGAGCAGCACAATGCTCGCCCAGGCGCCGTCTCGAGACGGTCCAGCCCTTCCCGAGGAAGCGCGCGCATGCAGGATCCCGTCGCCAGTCTGGGTACCGTCGACCTCGCACTGATTGCTGCATATGCGCTCGGGATCATTGCCCTCGGGCTGGTGGTGTCGCGGCGTCGCGCCTCCGCCGAGGACTACTTCCTGGCATCACGGGCGAGCAGCTGGCCGGTGATCGGCCTCTCGCTGCTGGCGTCCAACATCTCATCGACCACGCTCATCGGCCTGTCCGGCGCGGCGTATGCCATTGGCATCTCGGTCTACAACTACGAGTGGATGGCGACTGTGGTGCTGGCGTTCTTCTGCGTGTTCTTCCTGCCGTTCCTGCTGCGCTCGCAGGTGTACACGCTGCCGGAATTCCTTGAGCGTCGCTACGATCGTCGCGCGCGGGTGTACTTCTCCGCGCTGACCATATTCCTGAATATCGTGGTCGACACGGCAGGCACGCTGTACGGCGGCGCGATCATGCTGAAGCTGATCCTGCCTCAGTGGCCGCTGTGGCAGATCGTCGGCGTTCTGGCGCTGTCAGCCGGGGTCTACACCGTGGCTGGCGGGCTCAAGGCGGTGATCTATACCGAGACGGTGCAGGCGGTGATCCTGCTGGGAGCATCGGTGTTCGTCACATGGTTCGCATTCGACAAGGCAGGCGGCTGGGATGCGGTGATGGCTGCGGTGGACCCGGGCCGGCTGTCGTTGATCCGGCCGCTCGACGACCCCGGCGTACCGTGGCTGGGGCTCGTGCTCGGCGTCCCGCTGCTGGGGTTCTATTTCTGGTGCACCAATCAGTTCATGGTGCAGCGCGTGCTGTCGGCAAGGAACGCGCACCACGGTCGCTGGGGCGCGCTGTTTGCCGGACTGCTCAAGCTGCCGGTGCTGTATGTGATGGTACTGCCGGGCACGGCTGCCATCGTGCTGTATCCCGGGCTATCGCGCCCCGACATGGTGTATCCGACGCTGGTGTTCGACCTGCTGCCGGCTGGGCTGGTGGGGCTGGTCGTTGCCGGGTTTTTCGCCGCGATCATGTCCTCGATTGCCAGTACCTTCAATTCCGCCGCAACCCTGGTGACCATGGATTTCGTGCGGGTCCTGCGGCCCGGGACAGACAGCGCGGCACTGGTGCGCAGCGGTCGCATCACGACGCTTGTGTTCATGGTGCTCGCCGTCGCGTGGGCGCCGCAAATCGAGCGTTTTGCCTCGCTGTGGCAGTACCTGCAGGCGGTGCTGGCCTATGCGGTGCCCCCCGTGTGCGCGCTGTTCCTGGTTGGCATGTTCTGGAAAGGCGCCAATGCCCGCGGTGCGCTGGCGGCAATTGTCACCGGGCTAGTGGGCGGTGGCGTGCTGTTCTGGTGGAACGTGCTGGCGCCGGTTCCGCTGGGCCTGCACTTCCTGCTTGCGGCGCCCATCCTGTTTGCACTGTGCACGGTGGCGCTGGTCGCAGGCAGCCTCATGCTTCCTTCGCAGGCCAAGAGCGGCGTCGACGAACTCCTCTGGACGCCCGCGTTCTTCCGTGACGAAAGCAGCGCTCTGGCGACGCTGCCCTGGTGGCAGAACTATCGCCTGCAGGCGGCGGCGCTGCTGCTGCTGACGGCATCGATCGTCTGGACCTTCCGCTGAGGCATCCGGCCGTCCCGCCGCGACGCGCCCAACGTCTCGCGGCGATTCCTGTCACGCAGAGGCCCGAACCACCAGCGTCGGCGCCAGCACCGTCGAAGCCGGTTTGTCGCCGCGGACCGCGGCGATCACCGTGTCCGCCAGCGCGACTGCCCCGCGCGGCAGGTCCTGGCGTACCGTCGTCAATGCCGGCTGCGCGTAGGCGGCAAGCAGGATGTCGTCGAACCCGACAACCGAGACGTCCTGGGGCACGCGCAGCCCCGCTTCGGTGATCGCACGCATGGCGTTCATCGCGATGACGTCCGACGCTGCGACCACGCCGTCGAACGGGCAGCTACCCTCCACCAGTCGGCGTGCCGCGCGAAACGCGTCCTCGGCGGCAAACGCACTTCGCACGTGCAGGTCCGCCAGCGGACGGAGGCCGCGCGCGCGCAGCGCGGCGCGGTATCCGTCGAACCGGTGCCTGATCTCCGGAAGCCGCTCATCGCCAATGAAGGCGAGGCGGCGACGGCCGTGGTCGAGCAGGTGGTTGGCGGAAAGCAGGCCGCCCAGACGGTTGTCGGTCCCGACGCTCGGGTACTTCTGCGCGCGGAGCTGCGTGCCCCAGGCGACCAGCGACATCCCCGCGCGCGCGGCGTCGTTGATGGACGGATGTTCGAAGCTCTGCCCCACAAGGATGACGCCGTCCGCGCGGCCCGGCTGCTGCAGCCGCTGTACCCAGCCGTCCTCGTGGGTGGCGACCTTCGACAGCAGCATGTTGTAGCCACGCTCGCTCAGGGCGTCGGCAAGCAGCGCCAGCATGGTCATCATGAAAGGGTCGGACAGGTGCGGATCGAGCTCATGCACGAGCGGAATCGCCACCGCGATCACCCCGGTTTGCCGTGAGCGCAGGCTGCGCGCGACCGGGTTGACCGCGTAGCCGGCATCGGCCGCCAGCCGCTGGATGCGCGCCCGCGTCTGCACCGACACCAGCGGACTGTCGGCCAACGCGCGCGAGACGGTCGACGACGACACCCCCGCGATGCGCGCGATGTCCTGCATCTGCAGGGAGCCCCTGCGCTTGGCGGTCGACATGTGCCAAGGGTGTGCCCTTTGCAGACCGCGATCAAGCGACGGCGCCATCGCGCGGCGCCCACTGCGTCTGTGCGCGCTCGGGCACAATAGTGCGGCAACAACTCTGGACCAACCCATGCTCGAGACCATCGAACACGCTACCGGACCCGCACCCCAATGGAGCGTGGTCTGGCTGCACGGCCTCGGCGCAGACGGCCACGACTTCGCGCCGCTGGTGCCGCAGCTGGTGCCCCCGGGCTGGCCGCCGATCCGATTCGTGTTCCCGCACGCGCCGGTGCGCGCGATCACCATCAACGCCGGCACGCGCATGCGCGCCTGGTACGACATCGTCGACTTCGACCTCGCCAACCGCGCCGACGAAGCCGGCGTGGAGCAGTCGATCGTGCAGGTTGAGGCGCTGGTCGCGGCCGAGGTCGCGCGCGGCGTGCCTCGGTCGCGCGTGTTCCTGGCCGGGTTCTCGCAGGGCGGTGCGGTGGCGCTGGCGGTGGCGCTGCGCAGCGCGACGCCGCTGGCCGGCGTGGTCGCGCTGTCGACCTACCTGCCCGCCGCGCGCACCGCGTCGACGCACCTGGTGCAGGGCGCGTCGGCGCAGCCGGTGTTCATGGCGCACGGCATGCAGGATCCGGTGGTGCCGTTTGCCGCCGGCCAGCAGAGCGCGGCGACGCTGCGCAGCTTCGGCTTCACGGTCGACTTCCACGCTTACCAGATGCCGCACTCGGTGTGCCCGGAGGAGGTGGCCGCACTGCGCGGATGGATGGGCGCGCAGCTGGGGGTCGCGTGACCCACGCCGGCCACGCCCACCGGCTGACGCCACGCCTGCGATGAGCGATCCGCGCGTCGCCGAGCCCTGGCTGCCGGACCTGTGCCGGCTGCCGCGGCTGGGCGCGATGCTCGGGATCGCGCAGTTGGTGGTGGTGGTGGTGGCGCTGGTGCCCGATGCGCGTAGCGCCTGGGACCTGCCGCGCTTCGCGTCGACCAGCGGCTACGCGCTGTGGCTGGCGCTGTCGGTGTCGGTGCTGCTGTGCGTGTCGCGGCGGCCTCTGTCGCGGCTGCCGGCGCGAACCGGCGCGCTGGTCGCGGTGGCGGGCGCCACCCTCGGCGCGGCGGCCGCGGCGGCGGTGGTGCACACGCTGTTTGCCAGTGTCAGCGAGGCCGGCACCTGGCCGGGTGCATTCCGCTTCGTCGGGGGCTCGGCGGCGATGGTGGCCATGATCACCACGCTGGCGCTGCGCTACTTCTACATCATCGACCGCTGGCAGGCGCAGGTCGGCGCGCATGCGCGCGCGGAGGTCGACGCGCTGCAGGCGCGGATCCGGCCGCACTTCCTGTTCAACAGCATGAACATGATCGCGACCCTGGTACGCCGCGACCCCGCGCTCGCCGAGCGCGCGGTGCTGGACCTGTCGGACCTGTTCCGCGCCGCGCTCGGCGCCGGCGACGGCAGCTCGACGCTGGCCGAGGAGGTGCGCCTGGCCGAGCACTACCTGTCGATCGAGCAGCTGCGCCTGGGCGACCGCCTGCGCGTGGAGTGGCATCGGCCGGAGCCGCTGCCGTGGACGCTGCCGATGCCGCGCCTGCTGCTGCAGCCGCTGCTGGAGAACGCGGTGCTGCACGGCGTGTCGCGGCTGCCCGACGGCGGCACCGTGCACATCGAGCTGCTGGCCAACGCCGAGGTGCTGCTGCTGCGCGTGCGCAATCCATCGCTGCCGCCCGAGGCACCCGGCGTGCACGGAGCGGGCCACGCGCAGCGCAGCATCGGCCACCGGCTGGGTTACGCCTTCGGCCCGCGTGCGCGCATGACCTCGGGCTATGCCGCCGGCTACTATGACTGCGAACTCAGCCTGCCGCTGACGCCGGGGAGACGGACATCGTGAAGGTGGTCATCGCCGACGACGAACCGCTCGCCCGCGAGCGCCTGCGGCTGCTGCTGGCGGAGATCGGCGGCATCGAGCTGGCGGCCGAGGCCGGCGACGGACGCGAGGCGCTCCATGCCTGCGCGGAGCACGCGCCCGACGTGGTGCTGCTGGACATCGCGATGCCCGGCATCGACGGGCTGGAGGCCGCGCGCCACCTGGCCGCGTTCGAGCCGCGGCCGGCGATCGTGTTCTGCACTGCGTACGACGCGCACGCGCTGTCGGCGTTCGACGCCGACGCCGTCGACTACCTGGTCAAGCCGGTACGGCTGGAGCGGCTGCAGGCGGCGCTGGAGCGCGCCCGTACGTACACCCTTGGCCGCACGCGTGACGCCGCGCCGGATACGGCCGATGCCCCCGGTCAGCGCCGCACCCACCTGTGCGCGCGTCTGCGCGGCAGTCTGCGCCTGATCCCGCTCGACGACGTGCACTACCTGCAGGCCGACGAGAAGTACGTGGTGGTGCACCACGCGCGCGGCGAGGACCTGATCGAGGAGTCGCTGCGCTCGCTGGAGGAGGAGTTCGGCGACCGCTTCCTGCGCATCCACCGCAACTGCCTGGTGTCGCGCCACGAGATCCTGGAGCTGCGCCGCGGCGCCGACGGCCACGTGCACGCGGTGCTGCGCCACGGCGACCGCCCGCTGGAGGTCAGCCGCCGCTGCGTGGCCGGGCTCAAGGACACCGTGCGCCACCTGTAGCGGCGTCGTGCTCGGCCGCGGCGCACGCGCGACGCCCGCTGCCGCGATAATGCCGCGATGGACACGCTGCGCATCGCCACCCGCAAGAGCCCGCTCGCCCTGTGGCAGAGTCAACACGTCGCCGATGCGCTGCGCGCCGCCCACCCCGGCCTGTCGGTGTCGCTGGTGCCGATGAGCACGCGCGGCGACGAGGTCCTGGACCGCTCGCTGGCGGCGATCGGCGGCAAGGGGCTGTTCCTGAAGGAGCTGGAGCTGGCGATGCTGCGCGGCGACGCCGACTGTGCGGTGCATTCGCTGAAGGACGTGCCGATGGAACTCGACGGGCCGTTCGTGCTGGCGGCGATCCTTGCCCGCGCCGACCATGCCGATGCGTTCGTCAGCGTCGCGCACGCCACGCTGGTGCAGCTGCCGGCGGGCGCGCGGGTCGGCACCTCGTCGCTGCGCCGGCAGGCGCAGCTGCGCGCGCTGCGCCCCGATCTCGTCATCAGCGACCTGCGCGGCAACGTCAACACGCGCCTGGCGAAGCTCGACGCCGGCGAGTACGACGCCATCGTTCTGGCGTGCGCCGGGCTGCAGCGGCTGGGGCTGGGCGCACGCATCGCCGAGCGGCTGGACGCGCCAGCGTGGTTGCCGGCCCCGGCGCAGGGCGCGATCGCGATCGAGTGCCGTGCCGACGCCGCGTCGGTGATCGCGCACTGCGCCGCGCTGGACCACCGCGCCACGCGCGACTGCGTGGAGGCCGAGCGCGCAATGAACCGCGCACTGCACGGCAGCTGCCACGTGCCGGTAGCGGCGCTGGCGCGGGCCCTGGCCGACGACGGCGGCTTCGTGCTCGAGGGGGCCGTTGGCTGTGCCGGCGACGGGCGCCAGGTGCGCGCTAGTGCCGAGGGCGTGGACCCGGACGCGCTGGGGCGCGAGGTCGCGCGACGGCTGCTGGAAGGTGGCGCCGGGGAGTTCCTGCCGCCGCTGCCGTGACGCGGGGCGCATCGCAATGCCCAAGCGCGCCTGGACCGCGCCTTGATGACGGGTCGGTTCATGCCTCTGGCCCGCGCTCAGCCGGGCGGCGCGACCGCCCGGCGGCCCTCGGCAAAGAACAGCCAGCGCGCGATGAACGCCGCCAGCCACAGCCCCGTGGTGGCCAGCGCCAGCGCCACCAGCGGGTTGCTGCGGGCACCCAGCAGCAGCGCGGCGGCCAGCGTCGGCAGGACGACCGCCGCCAGCGTCGCCAGGATCCGGAGTGCAGCTGCGTGCCGCCGCGCCAGCGCGAAGGCTGGCGCGCGGCTGAGGTAGTAGGCGCCGGACGCGCCGGGTGCCTCGGCGTTCACAGCGCCGAGGCCGGCTGCGACGGACGACCGCGGCTGGGTACCCATGCTCGCCACGTCGCCCAAGGTGGCCTCGTCTCTCCCGCGCCCGTTCTCGTACCAGATGACCCACTGCAGCAGCGCCAGCAGCAGTCCCAGCACCGCCAGCGTCAGCGCCATCATCGCCGGGCCCTTCCCGCCCAGCAGCGCGGTCATCAGCACGAACTGCAGGCCCAGCCCGGTGACCAGCGCCGACAGCAGCGTCACTGGCACCACCAGGGGGTGGCGCCACTCCCGCACCTGGCGCTGCGCGACGTGCACCATCATCGCCGCGGCCAAGGTGGCCAGCGCCAGCAGCGCCAGCACCAGGCCCAGGCACGCCAGCAGCGCGGCGCGTGTCGGTCCCGCCGGGGTCCACAGCAGCAGGCCGCCGATCATCAGAGCCGGCCATACCGTCAGCATCGCCAGCACGCCCTCGCGCGCCAGCCACGACGTGCGCCAGCGGGTGAGCTCGCGCCAGCTGCGCTGGGCCCGCAGCGCATGTGCCATCGACGAGAGTATCCCGATCGACGACAGCAGCAAGCCCAGCGCCAGGCTGGCAAGGTGCACGCCCTCCAGCGCGGGCAGCAGTTGCCCGCGCAGCGACAGCAGCGCGATCGATACGCCGATCCAGGTCAGCAGGCCGAGGCCGGTCGCTGAAAGCGTGTTCAGGGCGATCACCGGGAGGGCGGGGTGCATGACGGTCCTGGTGGCGGGAGGGCCGCGCGACTGTGCCACGCCATCGCTGCCGCCGGAAGGCGCCGGATGACCGATGCGCCGGCGCGCGGTCGCGTTGCCGGCACGCGGTCAGAACGGGAAATAGCGCGGGATCAGCACCACGGCCATGATCCAGAACAGCAGATTGAGCGGCACGCCGATGCGCAGGAAGTCGTTGAAGCGGTAGCCGCCGGCGGTGTAGACCATGGTGTTGGTCTGGTACCCCACGGGGGTCGCGAACGACGTCGACGCCGCGAACGCCACTGCGACGAGGAACGGCTTGGTGTCCACGCCCATCGCCTCCGCGGTCGCAATCGCGATCGGCACCACCAGCACCGCGGCGGCGTTGTTGCTCATCACCTCGGTCATCACCGCGGTCAGCAGGTAGATGGCCGCCAGCGTCGCCACCGGGCCGAACGGCCCGATCACCTGGATCGCCTGCCGGGCGACCCACGCCGCGCCGCCGGAGTTCTGCAGCGCGATGCCCAGCGGCAGCACGCCCGCCAGCAGCACGATGACGCGCCAGTCGATTGCGGCGTAGGCCTCGTCGGGTTCGAGGCAATTTGTCACGACCAGCGCCACGCCGCCGAGGATCGCCGCGGCGACGATCGGCATCCAGCCGATCGCGGCCATGCCGATCACCGCCAGCAGCACGGCGATCGACACCGTCGCGCGGCGTGCGTCCACGCGCATCTGCAGGCGCTTGCCCAGCACGATCATGCCGCGGTCGCTGCGCAGCTCGTCGATCGCGGCGTCGGGTGCGTCGATCAGCAGCACGTCGCCGACCGCCAGCGGCACCTGGTCCAGAGGCCGGCGGATCGCCAGCCGCTGCCGGTGCAGGCCATGCACGCGTGCGCGATAGGTATGGCCGAAGCGCATCGCCGCCAGGGTCTGGCCGACCAGATGCGACCCGGGCGCGACCATGACCTCGGCGTGCAGGCGCTCGGTCGCGGTGTCGCCGTCGAGGTCCGAGGCGACCCGGTCGTACGACAGGCCGGCGCGCTTGCGCGCAGCCTCCACCGCCAGCCACTCGCCGCGCAGCAGCAGGCGATCCTGCGGCTCCAGCGTGGCGCTCGCGGGCGCCGGTAGCGCGCGCCGGTCGCGAAGCACCTCCATCACCTCCACCTCGCCCTGCAGCGCCTCAACCGCATCGACGCGCTTGCCGACGACCGACGACTTCGCGCCGACCACCAGCTCCACCACGAAGCGCCCCATGTGGCCCTCGCTGTCGATCGCCGGCGTTCCGAGGTCGGGCAGCAGGATATGCCGGGCAAGCATCAGATAGGTCACGCCGACGGCGACGAAGATGATCCCCAGCGGCGCGAACTCGAAGATGGTGAAACCCACCCCGCCCGACTGCCGCGCCAGCGAGTCGACCAGCAGGTTGGTCGAGGTGCCCATCAACGTGCAGACGCCGCCGAACTGGGCCGCGAACGACAGCGGGATCAGGAACTTCGACGGCGCCCAGCGGCGCGCCGTGGCGGCCGCGATCACCAGCGGCAGGAACACGGCCACCGCGGCGGTGTTGTTGACGAATGCGGAGATGCCGCCGACCAGGGTCATCATCACCAGCGCGAACAGCCACGGCAGCTTGATCCGCGCCAGCAGCTCGCCCAGCGTGCGCAGCGCCCCGCTGCGCTGCAGCCCGGCGCTGAGCACGAACATCGCCGCCACCGTCAGCGTCGCCTGGTTGCTGAAGCCCGACAGCGCCTCGCGCGGCGACACCAGTCCAAGCACCAGCAGGCTGCACAGCACCAGCAGCGCCACCACGTCGACCGGGAGCTTCTCGGTGACGAACAGGTACAGCGCCCCGGCGAGGACGGCCAGTGTCAGCCACAGGTCCATGCCCACGTCAGCCGGCTTCCGTCGGGGTCAACGGCACCATCCTGCGGCGCCCGGGCGCCGCGGGGCGCCGGGCGCGATGTCGGCGCGTCGCGCGGGGGCAACGGGCAGGTATGGCGATGGCGGTCAAGCGGAGTCCCAGGGTCGGTGCGGCGCGACCTTCGCGCCCGCGTGCACCCTAGCGCAGCGCCGTCGTCGTGGCATCAGCGCCCCGCGGCGGGCAGCCGCGCCTGCTTCCACGGAAGGGGCCGCGACGGCGCCCTCGCGTTCACGGATGTCGTGGCGGCCGCGCGGCAGACTGGCGGCCTGCGTCGCGGCGATGCGATGCTGGCCGCCGGTGCCACCGCCGACATCTTCCGCACAGGCCCTGCATGGACCGCTACGAACGCATCCTTTCGCTTCACCGCATCCTCAAGACCGCGCGCTACCCGGTGACGGTCGCCCGGCTGCGCCAGGAGCTGGACTGTTCGCGGGCCACCGTGTACCGCGACCTGGCGTTCCTGCGCGACGCGCTGATGGCGCCGGTGACCGGCGACGGCGAGGCCGGGTTCCGCTACCAGCCCGAGGACGGCGGGCGCTTCGAGCTGCCCGGACTGTGGCTGAACTCGGGCGAGCTGCATGCGCTGCTGGCCGCACAGCAGCTGCTGTCGCGCAGCGGCGGCGGCGTGCTGTCGTCGGCGCTGGCGCCGCTGCAGTCGCGGATCGAGAAGCTGTTGACGGAGCACGCCGCGGGCAAGCGCTGGCCGGTCGAGCGCGTGCGCGTGATCCCGCACCGCACCCGGCGCATGGACGAGCACGCGTTCCGCATCGTGTGCTCGGCGGTGCTCGAGCGGCAGGTGCTGACGTTCGAATACCGCGCGCGCTCCACCGACGAGAAGACCCGGCGGATGGTGTCGCCGCAGCGCGTCACCCATTACCGCGACAACTGGTACCTCGACGCGTGGGACCACGAGCGCGAGGCGCTGCGCAGTTTCTCCGTCGACCGCATCAACGCCGCCCGCATGCTCGACGAGGTCACGCGCGACATCGACGACCCGGAGCTCGACCGCCACCTGGCCGGCAGCTACGGCATCTTCTCCGGTCCGCCCAAGGGCGTGGCGACGATCGTGTTCAGCGCCAAGGCCGCGCGCTGGGTCGCCGACGAACACTGGCATTCGCAGCAGGAGGGCCGCTACCTGCCCGATGGCCGCTTTGAGCTCAAGGTGCCCTACAGTGCCGCCCGCGAACTGCTGATGGACGTGCTGCACTACGGCAGCGACGCCGAGATCCTCGAGCCGCAGTCGCTGCGCGAGCAGGCGCGGACGCTGCTGTCGCTGGCGCTTTCCAACTACGAGCGCTGAGCGGTGGACCTGCAGGCAGGGCGCGCGCCCACCGCGCGCCGCCAAGTGGCGCTGGCGCTCGGTGCCGGCGGTGCCCGCGGCCTGGCGCAGATCGGCGCGATCCAGGCGATCGAGGCCCGCGGCATGGAGATCGTCACCATTTCCGGCGCGTCCAGCGGCGCGCTGGTCGGCGGCATCCACGCCGCGGGCCGGTTGCACGAATTCGCAGAGGTGCTGCAGGGGATGTCGCGCGGTGACTTCCTGCGCCTGCTGGATCCGGTGCTGGCACGCCCCGGCGTCATCGGCGGAAGCCGGCTGGTGGACGCGATGCGCGAGGTGGTCGGCGACCCGCTGATCGAAACGCTGCCGATCGCGTTCACCGCGGTGGCGGTCGACATGGAGCGGCAGCGCGAGGTGTGGCTGCGCGACGGCCCGCTGTGGGACGCGCTGCGTGCATCGTTCGCGATCCCGGGGCTGTTCACGCCGCACCCGGTGCACGGACGCGACCTCGTCGATGGCGGCCTGTTGGCGCCGCTGCCGATCACCGCCACCCGGCTGTCGCAGGCGCACTGCCTGATCGCGGTCGACATGCACGGCTGGCCGCGCCGCCCGCCGCGCCCGCACGGCGACGCGTCGGGCCCGTCGATCGCCAGCGAGCTGCCCGCGGGCCGGCGTCGGCTGGCGCGCTGGCTGGACCGGCGGCTCGGCAACGATCCCGACGAGATGGGCTTTGCCGAGACGATGTCGCGCGCGATCGACACCATGCAGGCGCAGATCGCGCGCGTGCAGCTGGCGTTGGACCCGCCCGACATCGTGATCCGCATACCGCGCGACGTCTGCCAGTTCTATGAGTTCTGGCGCGCGCGCGACCTGATCGTGGTCGGCCGCGACGCCGCCGATCGGGCGCTGGACGAAGCCGGCTGCTAAGCGCAGCGGACGGTGCGACTCAGGGTTTCTTCGGGTCCGCGAATCCCAGCCGGCCCAGCTGGTCGCGCACCTGCGGTACGCGCCGCAGGTTGTCGGTATCGACGCCGTGGCCGGCCATGCGTCGCTCCAGGTCGCGGTACTGCGCGTCGTCCATGACCGGCTCACGCGCGAACACCCACGCCAGCTCGCGGCCGGGATAGTTGATCAGCGCCCACGAGTAGTCCGGAGCGGTTTCGAGGATCTGGAACTTGGTCGGTATGACGCGGAAGAACCACGTCGTCCAGCGACGGTTGCCGGTGCCATCGTTGACCGTGGCGCGTGACTCCAGCGACTTCGCCGGCTCGTCGAAGCCCTCCCGGTAGTCGTAGCGCACGCCGATGTCGCCATCGGGCTGCAGCGTGTAGGTGTCGGTGCTGGCGACGTGCCCGCGCTCGCCGAAGTACGGCACGTGGGCGATGACGTGCCAGGTTCCCATGAAGCGGGGCAGGTCGACCGGGGTGTCGGAAACGGATGCGGGCATGGGCTTGGTCGCGCAGGAGGAGAGGAGGGTGGCGGCGGCGGAGACCACGAGGAGCGCGACGAGGTGTCGCGGCCAGTGGCGGTTGGAGCGGACGGGCATGCGGATTCCCCTATGGGTGCGGCGCCAGCGTGGTGCAGTGCGGGCGAAGGGCGCGTCAACGCAGGCGTGGGTCGGCGTCGGGACCTGGCGTGGAACGCCTGCGTGCGGTGGTCGCATTCCGTGAGATGGCGACGGGAGAAGGCCAGCCCTTTCACCGGAGCCGCCGCCATGCATCCGTCCCTCAAGCCGCCTGGCTTCCGCGACCCATCTGCGCGTTCCTTCCGCGGTGTGCGCACGCCAGCGCAAGGCGCAAGGTTCCCGCAGTGCGCGCCATCGCGGCACGCCGGCGCGCTGCTGCCGCACGCGCTGCAGGCGGCACTGTTCGTTGCAGTGGTGGCGCTGGTGTCGCTACCGCAGGCGCGTTCGTTCAGCGAGACCTTCGGCTGGCTGCCGTTGTGGCTGCTCGCCATTCCTTCGACGGCGTGGCTGGCGCTGTGGGCGGCGTCGCGTTTCGGCGATGCGGAGGAGGCGCGCATGGCGCGCGCACCGCGGCGCCAGCGCATCGACGCGTCGCTGCCGCGGACCCGCGCCGCAGCCGGCGCACGGCGGTCGGGACACCGCGCCGCGGCCTGACTTCCGGCCCGCGGAGCGATGCGAACCCTGTGCTAGCGTGGCCGCCCACGTCAAAAACACCGGATATCGTCCATGCCGAAGCTGTCGCACGCCTTCCTGCTTGCCGGACTCGCCGCCGGCATCGCCCTGGACACCCACGCGCAGACGCAGGAGACGACGATGCCGGACCCGTACCAGTGGCTCGAGGCGGTCGAGGACCCGAAGGCGCTGGACTGGGTGCGCGCGCAGAACGCGAAGGCCGAGGCGGAGCTGGCGTCGACCGACGCGTTCCGGCGTCTGGAGGCCCAGATCCTCGCGATCCTCGATTCCGACGCCAGGATCCCGGGTGTGGAGAAGATCGGCGACTACTACTACAACTTCTGGCGCGACAAGGACAACGAGCGCGGCCTGTGGCGGCGCACCACGCTCGAGGAGTACCGCAAGCCGCAGCCGCTCTGGGAGACGCTGCTCGACCTGGACGCGCTGAACGCCGCCGAGGGTGAGAACTGGGTCTGGCACGGCGCCAGCTGCCTGCGCCCCGCGACCGCGGCCGATCCCTATGAGCGATGCCTGCTCGCGCTGTCGCGCGGCGGCGCCGATGCCGACGTGACCCGCGAGTTTGACCTGTCGACGAAAGACTGGGTCGAGGGCGGTTTCTTCCGCGACGAGGCCAAGGGCGCGCTGACCTGGATCGACCGCGACCGCGTCTACGCCTACACCGACTTCGGCGATGGCACGATGACCGGGTCCGGCTATCCGCGCATCGTCAAGGAGTGGACGCGCGGCACGCCGATGGCCTCGGCGAAGGTGGTGTACGAGGGCGTCCCCGACGATATGTACATCGCCGCCATGCACGACGACAGCCGGGGCTTCGAGCGCGACTTCGTCAGCCGCACGCTCGCGTTCTACAACGACGAGCTGTACCTGCGTGGCACCGACGGACGGCTGGCCAAGGTCGACGTGCCCAACTCGGTCAACAAGGGCGTGGTGCGCGACTGGCTGACGCTGGAGCTGCGCGAGCCGTGGACCGTGGCTGGCCGCGAATATGCTGCCGGCTCGCTGCTGGTGGCGAAGTTCGACGAGTTCATGGCCGGTGGCCGCGAGCTGCAGGTGCTGTTCGAGCCGACCGACACGACCTCGCTGGTCGGCGCCACCTGGACGCGCAACCACGTCGTGCTGAATGTCCTCGACGACGTCAAGAGCCGGCTCACCGTGCTCACGCCGGGTGCCGACGGCTGGAGCACCGGCGACTTCGCCGGCGCGCCGACCATCGGCACGCTGTCGGTGTCAGCGGTCGACGGCGACGACAGCGACGCGGTGTGGCTGGTGGCGACTGACTACCTGACGCCAAGCACGCTCGCGATCGCCGAGGTTGGCTCCGGCCGCCCGCCGGAGGTGCTGAAGACGATGCCGACCTTCTTCGACGCGTCGAAGCACGCGATCGAGCAGCACTTCGCGACTTCGAAGGACGGCACCCGGGTGCCGTACTTCCTCGTGCGGCCCAAGGACATGGCCAGCGATGGCAGCAACCCGACGCTGCTGTACGGCTACGGCGGCTTCGAGATCTCGCTGACGCCGGGCTACTCCGGCGGCGTCGGCAAGGGCTGGCTCGAGCAGGGGGGTGCGTATGCGGTCGCCAACATCCGCGGTGGCGGCGAGTACGGCCCGCGCTGGCACCAGGCCGCGCTCAAGGCCAACCGCGGCCGCGCCTACGAGGATTTCGCCGCGGTCGCGCAGGACCTGGTCGCGCGCAAGGTCACCTCGCCGGCGCACCTCGGCATCCAGGGCGGCAGCAACGGCGGCCTGCTCACCGGCAACATGCTGGCGCAATACCCGGCGCTGTTCGGTGCGGTGATCGTGCAGGTACCGCTGCTGGACATGCAGCGCTACCACAAGCTGCTCGCGGGCGCGTCGTGGATGGCCGAGTACGGCAACCCCGACAAGCCCGAGGAGTGGGCGTACATCCGTACGTTCTCTCCGTACCACCTGGTCGAGGCCGATGGCACGTATCCGCCGACGCTGTTCATGACGTCGACCCGCGACGACCGCGTGCACCCCGGCCACGCGCGCAAGATGATGGCGAAGATGTCGGAGATGGGGCACGACGTGCGCTACTACGAGAACATCGAGGGCGGCCACGGCGGCGCCGCCAACAACCGCCAGTCGGCGCACATGAACGCGCTGGCCTACACCTTCCTATGGCAGCAGCTTCGCGGGGACGCCGCCCCTGCATCCGCGACCGCTGCCGACGCTTCCGCGGACTGACGTCCACGCATGCGTGCCCGCGCGGCGCTGTAGCCGCGCGCGCGGAGCGCGCACCACCGCACACCCCCGCAGCCGCGCCACGCATCCCGGATGCCGTCGATGAATCCCCTCCCGCTCGCAGCCCTCCTCCTGATGACCACCAGCCTCCACGCCGCCGACCTGCCCACGCCACCCGACGCGGAGCAGCGCCCGCACGAAGTGCGCGCCCCGCACGGCGCGGTGCGCAGCGACCCCTACTACTGGCTGCGCGACGACAGGCGCGAGGCGCCCGACATGCTGGCGTACCTTGAGGCGGAAAACGCCTACGTCGACGCGGTGATGGCGCCGCTGAAGCCGCTGCAGGACGGGCTGTACGAGGAGATCGTCGCGCGCATCAAGCAGGACGACAGCAGCGTGCCAGCGCGCGAGCGCGGCTACTGGTACTACAGCCGCTACGAGACCGGGAAGGACTACCCGATCCATGCGCGTCGCCGTGATGCCGCGGGACTCGACGCGCCGGCGGTGCTGGCCGCAACCCAGGCCACGTCGCCGGAAGGCGAGGAGGTGCTGCTCGACGTCAATCTCCTGGCTGACGGCAAGGACTACTACAGCGTCGGCGACTACGAGGTCAGCCCCGACAACCGCTGGCTTGCCTACGCCGACGACGCCGTCGGCCGGCGCCAGTACACGATCCGCTTCCGCGACCTGTCGACCGGCCGGGTGCTCGATGACGCGATCCCCGGCGTGTCGGCCAACGTCGTCTGGGCTGACGACAATCGCACGCTGTTCTACGTCGAGAACGACCCCGAGACGCTGCTGACCGTGCGCGTGAAGAAGCACGTGGTCGGCACGTCCGTGGCCGACGACGTCGCCGTGTACGAGGAAGACGACGACAGCTTCTACATGGGCATCGGCCGCACCCGCGACGACCGCTACATCTGCATCTCGGTCGAGAGCACGGTGTCCAGCGAGATGCGCTGCGCGCCCGCGGCGGATCCCGCGACCTTCACGGTGCTGGCGCCGCGCGAGCGCGACGTCGAGTACGACGCCGACCACCACGGTGGGCGCTGGGTGATCCGCACCAACGCCGACGGCGCGCCCAACTTCCGCATCGCCACCGCGCCCAGCGATGCGACCTCGCGCGCGCAGTGGCGTGAGTGGATCGCGCACCGCGACGACGTCTTCATCGAGGGCTTCGAGCTGTTCGACAGCTTCACCGCGATCGCCGAGCGCTCCGACGCGCTGGAGCGGCTGCGCGTGGTGCCGGCCGACGACGCCGACGGCGCCGGCACGCCGGTCGCCGCCGACGAGGCGGTGTACGCGATGGGCCTCGACAGCAATCCGGAGCCCGACACCCTGTGGCTGCGCTACGGCTACACTTCGATGACCACGCCGGCGACCACCTACGAGCTCAATGTCGCCACCGGTGAGCGCCGCACGCTGAAACAGCAGCCGGTGATCGGCTACGACCCGTCGCTGTATGCCACCGAGCGGGTGTGGGCGCCGGCGCGCGACGGCACCCGCATCCCGGTGTCGCTGGTGTACCGCAAGGGCTTCCAGCGCGACGGCACCGCGCCGCTGCTGCAGTACGGCTACGGCAGCTATGGCGCGTCGATGGACCCGGCCTTCAGCCTGACCACGGTGAGCCTGCTAGACCGCGGCGTCGTCTACGCCATCGCCCACATCCGCGGCGGCCAGGAGATGGGCCGGCAGTGGTACGACGACGGCAAGCTCTACAACAAGGTCACCACGTTCACCGACTTCATCGACGTGACCGACCACCTGGTGGCGGAAGGCTACGCGGCGAAGGACCGCGTCGCCGCGTACGGCGGCAGCGCCGGCGGCCTGCTGATGGGGGCGATCTCCAACATGGCGCCGGAGCGCTACCGTGCGATTCTGTCGCAGGTGCCGTTCGTCGACGTGGTCACCACGATGCTCGACCCGAGCATCCCGCTGACCACCAACGAGTACGACGAGTGGGGCAACCCGGAGGAGAAGGCGTACTACGACTACATGCTGTCGTACTCGCCGTACGACAACCTGCGCGCGCAGGCGTACCCGGCGATGTTCGTCGGCACCGGACTGTGGGATTCGCAGGTGCAGTACTGGGAGCCGGCCAAGTACGTCGCGCGGCTGCGCGACGTCAACACCTCCGAGGCGCCGGTGCTGTTCCGGACCAATATGGATGCCGGGCACGGCGGCAAGTCCGGCCGCTTCCGGCGCTACCGCGAGCTCGCGGAGATGTATGCGTTCGTCCTCGACCGGCTGGGCGTCGCCACGCGCTGACCTCGACACGGCGCTGCACGCGCGTTGCCGCAGCCTCCGGCGCCGGGTCGTGCATGGACCCGATGCTAGACTCGAGGCCTCACCCGCACTCCCGGAGCGACGCCGATGTCCATGCTGTCCCGCACGGGATTCCTGATCGCGGTCCTGTCGACGTCGGCGCTCACCGCGTGCGGCAACAAGGGGCCGCTGGTGCAGGCACCGCAGATCATCGACGAGGATGCGGCGCTGATGCAGGTCCCCGCCGTGCAGGCGGCGGGCGCGGGCGCCGATCCGCTTCCCGCCGACCAGACCCAGTCGCCGCTGCCGCCGTTCACCCGGCCCACCGAGACCGTCACGACGCCGGTGCAGCAGACCACGGATCCCGTGCCCGCGCCGGTGCCGCCCACCGGCGACGATTGAGCCATGGCCGCAGCGGACACCGCCGCGGCCCGGCTGCCTTTCAGCAAGATGCACGGCGCCGGCAACGACTTCGTCGTGCTGGACCTGCGGGGCGATGGCGTTGCGGTGCGGCGGATGCGCGACGACGCGCCCGGCCTGTGCCGTGCGCTCGCCGACCGCCACACCGGCGTCGGCTGCGACCAGGTGCTGGCGATTCATGCCCCGCGCGATGCCGGAGCGATCGCGTCATACGCCATCCATAACGCCGACGGCTCGTCGTCGCAGCAGTGCGGCAACGGTGCGCGCTGCGTCGCCGCGTGGCTGGTGCGCGACGGCACAGCACCCGCAGCGGACTTCCTGCTCGACAGCCCGGGCCGCCGCCACGGCGTACGCCGGCTTCACGACGGCCGCTTCGAAATCGCGATGGGGCGCGCGGAGTTCGCGCCGGCATCGCTGCCGATGGCCGGCGTCGACGCGGCGTGCGACGCCTACGACCTTGCGCTCGACGATGCCGGAGGCACGCGCGTGCGCTTCGGCGCGGTGTCGATGGGCAATCCGCATGCGGTGGTCGAGGTCGACGGGGTGTCGTCGGCGCCGGTCGCCGCTGTCGGGCGCGCGCTGCAGCGCCACGCGGCGTTCCCGGAGTCGGTCAACGTCGGATTCGCGGAGGTGCGTGCGCGCGACGCCATCGCGCTGCGCGTTTACGAGCGCGGCGTCGGCGAGACGCGGGCCTGCGGCAGCGGCGCCTGCGCCGCGGTCGCGGTGCTGGCGCGCCAGGGACGCGTGGACGGCGACGTCGAGGTGCACCTGCCCGGCGGCACGCTGCGCATCCACTATGATCCCGCCGACGGTAGCGTCCGCATGTCCGGACCGGCCACGTTCGTCTACGAAGGACTCTGGTTGACATGAGCGACACGTCGGAAAAACTTGGCGCCCACGAGGTCGCGGCCTGGCTGCGGCGGCACCCGAAGTTCCTGCAGCAGTTCCCCGACCTGGCGCTTAGCCTGGTGGTGCCGCGCGAAGACGGCCCGGCCGCGTCGCTTGCCAGCTACCAGCTCGACGTGCTGCGCGACAAGAACCGCGAGCTGTCGCGGCGGCTGCACGATCTCTACGCGGTGGCGCAGGACAACGAGCGCCTCGCCGTGCGCACCCACCAGCTGACGTTGGCGCTCATGCGGCAGGACAACGCCGCGTCGACCGTGCGTGCGATGGCGGCGGCGCTCGCCGCGGACTTCGACGGCGACCTGGTGCGCGTGGTGCTGTTCGCGCCCGTCGACGGGTTGGCGGACGAGGACTGGCTGCAGGTGGTCGCGCGCGACGACGGCGCGCTGCGCGCGTTCGGCGACTTTCTGCGCGACGGCGAGCCGCTGTGCGGCCGGCTGCATCCCGACAAGCAGGCGCTGTTGTACGGCATGCGCGTGGAAGAAGTGCAGTCGAGCGCGCTGCTCCCGGTGCCGGGCATCGGCCTGGTCGCGGTCGGCAGCGTCGACCCCAACCGGTTCTATCCGGGCATGGGGACGCTGTTCCTTCGCATGATGGGCGAGGCGCTGGCGGTGGCGCTGGCGCGTTTCGATGCCTGAGCCGGGCGTGGCATCGCGCCGGTGGTCGGCTCGTGGCTAAGCCGCTGCCGGTGCGCGCGGACGCCGCGATCGACGGCTTCCTGTCGCACCTGCAGGTCGAGCGCCGCGCGTCGCCGCACACACTCGATGCCTATCGCCGCGACCTGGCCGCGCTGCGCGCGTGGCTGGATGCCCAGGGGGTCGACGACAGCGCCGGCACCGATGCCGACGCGCTGCGCGCCTTCGTCGCCGCCGAGCACCGCCGCGGGCTGTCGCCCAAGAGCCTGCAGCGGCGCCTGTCGGCATGCCGCAGCTTCTTCCAGTGGCAGCTGCGCCACGGGCGCATGGCCGCCAATCCGGCCACCGGCATCCGCGCACCCAAGGCACCCCGGCGGCTGCCGCAGGTGCTCGACGTCGACGAGGCGATGCAGCTGGTCGAGGTCGACACCGGTGCGCCGCTGGGCCTGCGCGACCGCGCGCTGCTCGAACTGTTCTACTCATCCGGACTGCGCCTCGCGGAGCTCTGCGCACTGCGCTGGCGCGACCTCGGCGACGGGCTGGTAACGGTGCTCGGCAAGGGTGGCAAGCAGCGTCGCGTGCCGGTCGGCTCGCACGCGCGCGGTGCGCTGGATGCTTGGCGCGCTGCGTCGCTCGGTGCCGACGACACGCCGGTGTTCCCCGGCCGCGGCGGCGGGCCGATCACGCCGCGCGCGGTGCAGCTGCGGCTGCGGCTGCTGGCGCAGCGGCAGGGGTTGTTCAAGCGCGTGCACCCGCACCTGCTGCGGCATTCGTTCGCCAGCCATGTGCTGGAGTCGTCCGGCGACCTGCGCGGCGTGCAGGAGCTGCTGGGCCACGCCGACATCGCGACCACGCAGATCTACACCCACCTCGACTTCCAGCACCTGGCAAAGATCTACGACGCCGCGCACCCGCGCGCAAAGCGGCGCTCCTGACGCACCATCGTCGTCTGCACCCCGGCGCTCGCCGCGTGGCCGCATGCCCATCTGGCCGTGGGCTACTACGCTGTCGCGACCCTTGCATGCGCGGCGCACGGCCCCACTCAACGGGTTCAGCCCCGGAGCCCGCATGGACCCCAGCCAGAACCCCAATATCTTCCACGCCACCACCATCCTGTCGGTGCGCCGCAATGGCCGCGTCGCCGTCGCCGGCGACGGCCAGGTGACGCTGGGCCACACCGTGATGAAGGGCAACGCGCGCAAGGTGCGCCGGCTCGGCCGGGACGGCCAGGTGCTGGCCGGTTTCGCCGGCGCCGCGGCGGATGCGTTCACGCTGTTCGAGCTGTTCGAGGCCAAGCTGGAGAAGCACGGCCAGCTGACGCGCGCGGCCGTGGAGCTGGCCAAGGACTGGCGCACCGAGCGTCGCCTCGGCAAGCTCGAGGCGCTGCTGGCGGTGGCCGACAAGGACACCTCGCTGATCATCGGCGGCACCGGCGACGTCATCGAGCCCGGGGACGGGCTGATCGCGATTGGCTCCGGCGGCGCGTACGCGCTGTCCGCGGCACGCGCGCTGATGGCGCACACCGAGCTCGATGCCCGCGCCATCGCCACCGAGGCGCTGCTGATCGCCGGCGACATCTGCATCTACACCAACCGTAACGTCGTGGTCGAGGAGCTCTGACATGGCGATGAAGCCGGACACCTCCAGCAGCACCATGACCCCGCGCGAGATCGTGCAGGAGCTCGACCGCCACATCGTCGGCCAGCAGGCGGCGAAGCGGGCGGTCGCGATTGCGCTGCGCAACCGCTGGCGCCGCGCGCAGCTGCCCAACGAGCTGCGCAACGAGGTGATGCCGAAGAACATCCTGATGATCGGCCCGACCGGCGTCGGCAAGACCGAGATCGCGCGCCGGCTGGCGACGCTGGCCAACGCGCCGTTCGTCAAGGTCGAGGCCACGCGCTTCACCGAGGTGGGCTACGTCGGCAAGGATGTCGAGCAGATCATCCGCGACCTCGCCGACACTGCGGTCAAGCTCTACCGCGGGCAGGCCAAGGCGCGCGTGCGCACCCAGGCCGATGAGCGTGCCGAGGACCGGATCCTCGACGCGCTGCTGCCGCGCCGCGAATCGGCGCCGCAGCCGGGCTTCGGCTTCGGCGCGGCAGCGACGACCACCGTCGACATCGGTGCCGAGCCGCGCGAGAGCGAGACCCGCGCCAAGCTGCGCCGGCAGCTGCGCGCCGGCGAGCTCGACGACCGCGAGGTCGAGCTGGAGCTCGGCAGCAGCGCCGCCGGTGTCGACATCATGACCCCGCCCGGCATGGAGGAGATGGGCCAGCAGCTGCGGCAGATGTTCTCCAGCATCGGCGGCGGCAAGACCCAGAAGCGCACGCTCGCGATCCGCGTCGCGCGGCCGCAGCTGGTGGAGGACGAGGCCGGCAAGCTGGTCAACGAGGACGAGGTGCGCGAGGCCGCGATCGAGGCCTGCGAGCAGCACGGCATCGTGTTCATCGACGAGATCGACAAGGTCGCGCGGCGCAGTGACGCCGGCATGTCCGGCGGCGACGTCAGTCGCGAGGGCGTGCAGCGCGACCTGCTGCCGCTGGTGGAAGGCTCAACGGTCAGCACCAAGTACGGATCGGTGAAGACCGACCACATCCTCTTCATCGCCTCGGGCGCGTTCCACCTCGCCAAGCCGTCCGACCTGATCCCGGAGATGCAGGGCCGCTTCCCGATCCGCGTCGAGCTGTCGGCGCTGGACAAGGGCGACTTCGTCCGCATCCTGACTGAACCGAAGGCGTCGCTGACGCGCCAGTACGTCGCGCTGCTGCAGACCGAGGGTGTGGCGCTGACGTTCGCCGACGACGCCGTCGAGCGGCTGGCGGAGATCGCCGCGCAGGTCAACGAGCGCCAGGAGAACATCGGTGCGCGCCGTTTGCACACGGTGCTCGAGCGGCTGCTCGACACGCTGAGCTTCGAGGCGCCCGACCGCAGCGCGCCCGTGGTCATCGACCGCGCCTACGTCGATGCGCACCTCGGCGAGCTGGTGCAGGACCAGGACCTCAGCCGCTATATCCTCTGACCAACTCGCGCTGCGCAGCTTCCGCGCGAAGGCCGACCCCTGGACGCATCGCGGGATCCACTCGGCGTGATCGCTATTGCATGGGACCGGGGTGCCGCGTCTGGCGTTCGCCATGGCGTTCGCCATGGCGACGGTGGTGGTCTGCGCCCCCGCCGGCAGCAATGTGTCCGGCATGTCTGTTGCCACCCCGAAGCAGGCGCCGCACTGAGCGGCAGCCAACGTCGTTGCAACCGACGCCGTGGGGCACGGCCTGCAGACGGATGCCGCGGGTCCCGGTGACCATGGCTCGGTCCTGCCGGTGTCGCGCGACTTCGGCCCCTTCGTGGTCGCCTGTGACAACGGCCCGCGCTGCGAGGTCGTCGGCATCGACGATGGCGGCTTCCGGCTGTTGCTGCGGCTGTCGCGGGATGCCGGCGCACGCGGTGCGCAGGCGCTGGCGCTGGTGCGGCCCGAAGGCGCCATCGATCCCCACCGGCCTGCGCCTTGACGGCAGGCCGGTGGCGTCGCTGGTGGCGCGACCCGGCCGCGGTCGCCGGTGCCATCCATCTGCTGCGCAATGGCAACCGGCTGGCGAACGGGGACGGCGAGCGTGCGCTCGACATATCGCTTGCGAGGCTAAGCGCGGCGCTGCTGTCCGTCGACGAGCATCAGGGCTGCCTCGACACCCGCGGCGCCTGGCGACAGCGTGGCGACCACGATCGCGCTTGCCGTCCGGGCGCGTGCAGCGCAGGCCACCGTCCTGCATGCCGCGGAGTGCGATGCAGACGATGCGGCGCACGGCCGGGACGATGCCGCATTCGCGCTCGACGCGAGTCGCGTACTGGCCAGTCGCCGAGCAGCGCGATGCAGCGGTCGTCCTGCAGTACCAGCACGGCGCCAGCGTGATCACCATGATCGTGTCGCGGTAGCGGGTCTGGCAGCCGGCATTGCGGAAGGCGTCGGTCTCGCCGTGAACCGAGGGGTCGTCCTCCTCCACCCGGCGGTTATGGCCGCGGCCGAGGAGGGCATGTACGCGGAGACCGCTTTGTTGCGTGACCGGTGTTGCAATTCGCGCCGACGTTGCGCGGCGATGTGTGCAGGCGCCTTGAGGGAATGATAAAGCTGTGGGCGGGGAGATCCGGCGCTTCTTCTACTTCTTCCGAGGATTCGCCATGTTGACACGCAATGCGCAGCTCGTTCGCTGCCGCGGACTGCTGCTCGCTTTATGCGCACTAGCCTGCACGACGCCGCAGCTGGCGTCGGCCACGACCGGCACCGGCGATACGACGCGCGATCGCCATACCATCGCATCCCATCCGCAGGGCCTGCGTATCGAATGGAATCTGACCGCGCCGCACGACGGCCGCTACGTCTTCTCCGCCCCGCTGCACGCCGGCGACGAGGGGCTGTGGCTGTGGATCGACGACGGCGTCGCCATCGACGGCACGCCGGACCCGCAGCATGGGCACTATCGCGGCGCATACGAGCTCGAGGCCGGCCGCAGCTACCGCATGCGCCTGGAGACTTACGGCCGGCAGCGCGATTCGGCGCCAGCGCTGCGATGGAGCGCATCGCGGCTGACGTCGCGGCCGGTGCCGCTGCACGATACCCGGATCACGACCATCGCCGACGCACCAAGCGCGCTGGCCTCGACCGCGACTGAAGTGCAGCCAGCCGCCGCGCGCACCTACTACGTCGCCACCACAGGCAGCGACGGCAATGCCGGCAGCTTGGACCGTCCGTTCCGCAGCATCCAGAAATGCGCCAGCGTCGCGTTTGCGGGCGATACCTGCAGCATTCGCGGCGGTACTTACCGCGAAGGCGTACGCCCGGTCAATTCCGGCACCTCCGGAGCGCCGATCCGCTTCCAGGCCTACGGTGGCGAAACCGTCACCGTCTCCGGCGCCGATACGGTGGGCAACTGGTCGCTGTACAAGGGCAACATCTACGTCGCGAGCAAGACGCTGCGGATCAAGGACTTCGCCGACACGGAGTTCTTCGCCAACCAGGTCTTCGTCGCCGGCGCGATGCAGCCGCAGGCGCGCTGGCCGAACAACCCAGGCAGCAACCTGCTCAAGCCGGGCCTGGCCGGCGGCTACGTCAAACTGATCGACGGCGACCAGTACAAGGTGGAAGCGGTCAACAGCGGCATTCCGGCGCTGCCCGAGGGTTGGGCGGGCGCCACGCTGTGGGCCAACGAGTGGTACACCTCGCGCACCGGCACCGTCACCGACGGCGGCGCCGGGCGCCTGACCGCGACCATGAGCGCGCCGTACTGGCGCACCGCCTACTGGTTCTTCGTGACCGGCAAGCTCGGCCTGCTGGATGCCCCCGGCGAATGGCACTACGACCACGTCGCCAGGAAGCTCTATCTGTGGGCTCCGCAAGGCGGCAAGCCCAGCGACGTCGAGGTCAAGATGCGCAGCCTCGCTTTCGACCTGCGCGACCGTAGCCACATCGAGCTGCGTGACATCGAGTTGCTCGCGGCTACCGTGACCACCAGCGATGCCAGCCACGCAATCGTGCTCGACGGCCTGCGCGCCAAGTACGTCTCGCACCACGTCACCCTGCCCCCGCTGCCAGAAAGCGAGCGCATGCCAGGGACCGACAACGCCCGCCTCTTGTCCTCGCACGCCCACGACACCGGCATCCAGCTGCGCGGCAGCGGCCACGTCCTGCGCAACAGCGAGATCGCGTACAGCTCCGGCAACGGCGTGCTACTGGAGGGCAGCGGCCACGAGATCTACAACAACGTCGTCCGCGACGCCAACTATGCCTCGAGCTATGCCGCGCTGATCCGCGCCAACGGCAGTGGCCACAAGATCGTCCGCAACACGCTGAGCGGCGCCGGCCGTAGCGCCATCGATGTCGACTGGCGCACCAATGGGTTCCGCTTTGCCGACAACGAGATTGCCTACAACCGCATCACCCGCTTCGGTGCGCTCAGCTCCGATCTTGGCGGCATCTATATCTGCTGCAACATCGACCAGACCGGCACCCGCATCCACCATAACCGCGTCTACGACCCCTATGGCTACAGCTACCACTGGGAGGTCGCCGGCATCTACACCGACAGCGGCAGCTACAGCGCTACCGTGCACCACAACCTGCTCTACGCATTCAACGTCAACAAGCCCAGCGCGCTGAAGATCGCCACCAAGGCCGGCAAGGGTCCGGAGCGGATCTACAACAACACCGTCGATGCCTGGGTGCGAGTGCCGTCCGCCGACAACTACTGGGTACGCAACAACATCTTCGCGCGCGGCCAGACCGCCACCGGCACCTCGGTTTCGCACAACCTGTTCCAGGGCAGCGATGCGAAATTCGTCGATGCGGCCAACGGCGACTACCGCCTGGGCGGCGGCTCGCTGGCGATCGACAGCGGCCGCGTGCTCTCGCCCTATACCGACGGCTACAAGGGCGCGAATCCGGATCGCGGCGCGTTCGAGTCCGGCGTCTCCGCGTGGACCGCGGGCGCGACGCTGCCGGCGCGCTGAGGCCGACTCCCGTCCTGCCAAAATGTGGTGCGACTTCACGCGTGTGTGGGAGCGACGGCAACCACGACTGCCGCCGCTTCTGCAACTGCCGCCTCGCCGCGATGTATCGGGTTGATCGGGCCGTCAATATCCCGCCCGGTCGGGAAGAATCACCCGCTTCGACTCTGCGGCGAACGCACGGGCCGTCCGCGCGTCCCGTTTCAATCCTCGCCGATATCCTCGTTCCACAGCACCGGGTTGGCCGCGATCCAGTCGCCGAGCATCGCGATGCAGCGTTCGTCCTGCAGGTCGACGACGCGCACGCCGGCGTCGCGCAGCCAGTCGAGGCCGCCGGCGAAATTGACCGACTCGCCGACCACCACCGTGCCGATGTTGAACTGCCGCACCAGCCCGCTGCAGTACCAGCACGGCGCTAGCGTGGTGACCATGATGGTGTCGCGGTAGCGGGTCTGGCGGCCGGCCTTGCGGAAGGCGTCGGTCTCGCCGTGCACCGAGGGGTCGTCCTCCTGCACGCGGCGGTTGTGGCCGCAGCCGAGCAGGCGGCCGTCGTCGTGATACAGCGCCGCGCCGATCGGAATGCCGCCCTCGGCCAGCCCGGTGCGCGCCTCGGCGAGCGCGGTGTCGAGCAGGGCGCGGTAGTCGGGGGTGGCGATCATGCGGGTCTCCGGAAGCAGGGAGCCGGGGACCGGCCGATGACGCAGTGTGCCCGCGTCGCGCGACCTGCGTCCGCGCTAGCCGTGTCGACGGCCGACGGCCGACCGCGGGCGCGGTGCGATACTGGCGGCCATGAACACGACCCCCGACCCGTCCGCCGACCCATCAGCCGACCCGTCAGCCGACCCGTCAGCCGACCCGTCAGCCAATCCGTCAGCCAATCCGTCCGCCAATCCGCCGCGCGCCGACGACGCGCAGGGCACCGGCGCCGCCCGGACTGCCGGCGCCGCCGACACCACCCATTTCGGCTTCCGCGACGTGCCGGTGGGCGACAAGCAAAAGCTGGTGGGCGAGGTGTTCTCGTCGGTGGCCGCGCGCTACGACCTGATGAACGACCTGATGAGCCTCGGCATCCACCGGGCGTGGAAGCGGTATTTCGTGGCCACCGCGCAGGTCAAGCCGGGTGACCGCGTGCTCGACCTGGCCGGCGGCACCGGCGACATCGCCGCGCTGCTGCGCGACCGCGTTGGCGACGCCGGCGAACTGGTGCTGGGCGACATCAACGGGCCGATGCTGCGCGTCGGGCGCGACCGGATGGTCGACCGCGGGCAGGTGCGGGGCTTCCGCTACGTGCAGTGCAACGCGCAGACGCTGCCGTTCCCCGACGCCAGCTTCGACCTGGTCACCATCGCCTTCGGCCTGCGCAACGTCACCGACAAGCCGGCGGCGCTGGCGGAGATGCTGCGCGTGCTGCGCGTTGGCGGGCAGGCGCGGGTGCTGGAGTTCTCGCGGGTCAAGGCCGACTGGTTCCGCCCGCTGTACGACTTCCATTCGTTCCAGGTGCTGCCGAGGCTGGGCAGGTTGTTCGCCGGCGACAGCGACAGCTACCGCTACCTCGCGGAGTCGATCCGCAAGCATCCGCCGCAGGCGGAGCTGCAGGCGATGATGGAGGCGGCGGGCTTCGCGCGCTGCAGCCATCGCAGCCTCAGCGGCGGCATCGTCGCGGTGCACACCGGCTACCGCGTCTGACAGGGTCGGCGGCCCGACGACGCGCCGGCCGCCGTGCGGCAGCGGGGCGTGCGCCAAGGCCGCGGAGCAGCGCACGCTAGAATCGCGGTCCCGACCCCCGACGGACCCTGCCGATGCGCACGACCCTGATCAAGGCCTCCCTGTGCCTGGCGTTGCTGGCGCTGGCCGGCGGCTGCTCGCGCGACGAGGCGCCGGCGCCGACCGCCACCGGCGCCAGCAACGCGCGACCAGCGGTGGACGATGCCGCCGAGCGCGACGAGCATTCCTACGCCGAGCCCGAGAAGGTGGTCATCGACGACCTCGCCCTGGCCCTGGCGCTGGACTTCGACAGCCGCACCCTCGCCGGCACCGCCACCTACACGCTGGACTGGAAGGACGCCGCCGCCGACGCACTGGTGCTCGACACCCGGGACCTCGTCATCGAGCGGGTCGAAGGCCAGGCCGACGGCGGCGCCTGGCAGCCGCTGCAGCATGTGCTGGCGGCGCGCGACGCGCTGCTGGGCAGCCGCATGACCATCGAGGCGCCGGCGCGCCCGGCCCGCATCCGCGTCACCTACCGCACGTCGCCGGAGGCGTCGGGCCTGCAGTGGCTGCAGCCGGCGATGACCGCGGGCGGGCAGACGCCCTTCATGTTCAGCCAGTCGCAGGCGATCCACGCGCGCTCGTGGGTGCCGCTGCAGGACACCCCACGCGTGCGCTACAGCTACACCGCGCGCGTCACCGCACCGCAGGACGTGATGGTGCTGATGAGCGCCGACAACGACCCGGCCGCCGCGCGCGACGGCGACTACCGCTTCTCGATGCCGCAGAAGATCCCGTCGTACCTGATGGCGATCGCCGCCGGCGACCTGGTGTTCCGGCCGATCTCCGCGCGCGCCGGGGTGTGGGCCGAGCCGTCCGCGGTCGACGGCGCAGTGGCCGAGTTCGCCGACACCGAGAAGATGATCGCCGCCACCGAGCAGCTCTATGGCCCCTACCGCTGGGAGCGCTACGACCTGCTGGTGCTGCCGCCGTCGTTCCCGTTCGGCGGCATGGAGAACCCGCGGCTGTCGTTCATCACCCCGACCGTGATCGTCGGCGACCAGTCGCTGGTGTCGCTGATCGCGCACGAGCTCGCGCACAGCTGGTCCGGAAACCTGGTCACCAACTCGAGCGCCAGGGACGGCTGGTTGAACGAGGGTTTCACCAGCTACGTCGAGAACCGCATCGTCGAGGCGCTGTATGGCAAGGAGCGCGCCGACATGGAGTTCGTGATCTCGCGCAACGGCCTGCGCGAGGAGATGAAGACGATGCCGCCGGACATGCAGGTGCTGGCGGTGAAGCCCGGGGTGCTCAAGGACCCTGACGACGCGCTGAGCGCGGTGAGCTACGACAAGGGCGCGTGGTTCCTGCAGTTCCTCGAGCTGCGCTTCGGGCGCAGCGAGTTCGACGCCTTCCTGCGCGGCTACTTCGACCATTTCGCATTCCAGAGCATCTCCACCGCCACCTTCGCCGACTACGCGCGCGAGAATCTGCTCGGCAAGTATCCCGGCAAGCTCAGCGACGCCGAGTTCCAGGCCTGGCTGTACGAGCCGGGGATCCCGGCCGATGCCCCGCGCACGCTGTCGCCGCGCTTCGGCGTGGTCGATTCGGCGCGGCTGGCGTGGCTGGGCAGCGCGCAGCTGCCGCCGCCGGTGATCACCGACGCGTGGACGACGCAGGAGTGGGTGCACTTCCTCGAGGGCCTGCCGCAGACGCTGACCATCGTGCAGCTGTCGCAGCTCGACACCGCGTACGCATTCACGCGCACGCCCAACGGCGAGCTGGCGCAGCGCTGGTATCCGCTGGCGGTGCGCAGCGGCTATGTGCAGGCCAACCCGGCGATCGAGCAGTTCCTGCAGCGCATCGGCCGCCGCAAGCTGATCATGCCGACCTACGAGGCGCTGGCGCGCACCGAGCCGGGATTGGCGATGGCGCGCGATGTGTTCGCGCGTGCGCGCCCTGGCTACCACCCCATTACGACCGCGTCGGTCGAGCAGCTGCTGGCCGCCGCGAAGCCGGTGCCGGGCGCCGCGCCCGCGACCGTCGCGCCGCCGCCGGAGGCGGCCGATCCGGCCGACGACGACGTGCGCGCGATGCCCGCCTCCGACGGCGATGCCACCCGCCCGGCGCCGCGGCAGGCGCCGACCGGCAACTGAGGGGCGCGTCCGGTGTCTTCGGCGCAGGCATGGGGGTGGCTTGCCGCGCTGCTGCTGGCGGTCCCGGCGGCGTTGGCGGCCGCGCTGTGGCGCGACCCCTACCTGCTGGTGCGCGCCGAATACGCACGCCAGCGCCGCGCCGGCGGCTGGCGGCGCCACGTCGCCACTGTCGACGGCGAGCGCTGGGTATACGTGGAACGCGCGGCCGCGCGCGCCGCTTCGCCGACGCTCGTGCTGCTGCACGGCTACACCGGCGGCAAGGAGAACTGGTTCCGGCTGGCGACCGCGCTGGGGCGCGACTACCGCCTGGTCGCCCCGGATCTCCCCGGCTGGGGCGACAGCGCGCGCGACGCCGACGCCGACTACGGCTACGAGGGCGAGGCGGCGCGGGTGGCCGCGTTCCTGCGCCATGTCTCGGGCGTACAGGTGGTCCTTGTCGGCCACTCGATGGGTGGCGGCATCGCGGCGGTGGTCGCTGCACGGTACCCGCAGCTCGTCGCGCGCGTCGCGTTGCTCAACGCGTCGGGCGTCGAGTTCGCCGACAACGCGTTTGGCCAGGCGGTGCTGGACGGCGCCAACCCTTTCGGCGTCCGCGACACCGCGTCGCTCGAAAGCTACCTCGGCATCCTGTTCCACGACCGGGCGTCGCGGCCACCGATCCCGTGGCCGGCGACGCATGCGGTGATCGCGCACCGCCGCCGCGAGGGCGACTTCGAGCAGTCGGTGCTCGACAGCATCGGCCGCGGCGACGGGCGCTTCCTGCCGGGCGAAGAGGCCAGCCGCATCCCCCAGCCGGCGCTGCTGCTGTGGGGCGCGGAGGATCGCGTGATCGATCCGAGCGCGCTCGACCTGTATGCCGCGCGGATGCCGCACGCGCGCCGCGTGCGGCTGCCCGGCTGCGGCCACATGTCGCTGATGGAGTGCCCGGGCGCGGTGGCCGATGCGGTAAGGTCGCTGGTCGAAGAGGGGAGGCCCGCATGAGCACCACCGACACCGCGTCCCGTCGCCGGCTGCTGCTGGCGCTGGCCACCTGCGCGGCGATGGCGCTGGTCGCCACCGGCTGCCAGGACCGCGCCGAGCAGGCGCGCGAGCAGGCCGCTGCCAAACGCGCCGCCGACAACGTCGCCGCAGACCAGGCCGCGACCGCATTCGACGACGCCATCGCCAAGGAGAACTGGGCGCTGGCCAAGGCCCAGGGCGACGTGCTGCTGGCGCAGTACCCCGGCACGCCGGCCGCGGTACGCATCCGCGCCCAGCACGCCGAGGCCAAGGTGCGCACCGAGGTGTCGCGGGAGGCGATGCGGCTGGCGGCGCTGTGGGCGTACAACGTCGAGTCGGTCACTGGCGGCCAGCAGCTGTCGGCGGCGATCTACTCGCGCGACCGCGTCGACACCGACGGCGGCGGCGCGCGCCCGGTGCGGCTGATCTTCCGCGACCACCCCACGTGGGGCCGCAGCAGCTACCTCGTGCTCGAGGCCGGTGATTTCGACTGCTACGGCCGCTGCCGCGTGCAGGTCAAGATCGACGACAAGTCCGCTACGTCGATGGCGGCCAACCGCCCGAAGACCGACGAGGCGATCGCGATGTTCATCGACGACCAGCGCGCGCTGTGGCGGATGACGCGGGGTGCGCGGCTGATGCGGATCGAGTTTCCGGTCACGGCAGGCGGCAGGCGGACCGCCGTGTTCGAGGTCGGTGGGCTGGAACGGGGCCGCCTGCAATCGTGGAACTAGGGCGCCGGTCACGGGTCGTGGGACAGGGGAGAGGCGGGATGGACGACAGCGACCGCCTGCGGCTCGCGCGCCGGCTCGCGCTGGCGGTGGTGGCCTGGGACGTGGCGATGCTCACGGTCGGTGGCGCGCTGAAACCCGGCTACTCGCACGTGTCGCAGTACATCAGCGAGCTCAACGCCACCGGCACGCCGTGGGCAACCGCGATCGGCTGGATCGGCTTCGTGCCGCTGGGCCTGCTGCTGGCCTGGTTCCTGGTGGTGGCGGCACCGCTGGCGCCTTTGCGAGGCGCCAGCCGCGTTGGTTGGTGGCTGCTGATGAGCCAGCCGCTGGCCTACGTCGGCGCCGCGCTGGCGCCCTGCGACGCTGGCTGCCCGGCCACCGGGTCGGTCAGCCAGGACCTGCACAACCTGCTCGGCGCGTTGACCTATCCCGCCGCGGGACTCGGCCTGCTGCTGCTGGCCTTCGCCCCGCGGCTGTCGCCGGCGCTGCGCGCCAGCCTGGCCGTGGCGTCGGCGGTGTGGATGGCCGGATTCGTTGCGATGGTGGTGCCGGAGCTCGGCGACATCCGCGGCGCGCTGCAGCGCGCGACCGAGGCGGTGCTGTACCTGGTGGTCGTGCTGATCGCGTACCGGGTGCTGCAGCCTGGGCCCGCGCGCGGCTACAGCGCGTAGCCGAACTGCTGCTTGAACTGCTCGTTGAACTGGTCGTAGGTGAAGCGCTGGTTCTGGGTGCCGGGGTGTTCCACCTTCAGCGCGCCCATCAGGTTGCCGATGCGGCCGATGGTCAGCCAGTCGCATTCGTGCTGGATGCCGAAGATCAGCCCGGCGCGGAACGCGTCGCCGCAGCCGGTGGGATCGGTGACGCGGCGCTCATGCGCCGGCGGGATGTCGTAGCTGCGGTCGCCGGCGTGGATCACCGCGCCCTTCGGGCCGCGGGTGGTGATGTAGGCACGCACCTTGCCCGCGATGGTGGCTTCGTCCCATCCGGTGCGCTCGGTCAGCAGGTTGGACTCGTAGTCGTTGACGGTGACGTAGTCGGCCTGCTCGATGAACGCGCGCAGCTCCTCGCCGTTGAACAGCGGCATCGCCTGCCCCGGATCGAAGATGAACGGGATGCCGGACTCCGCGAACTCGAGGGCGTTCTGGATCATGCCGTCGCGGCCGTCGGGGCTGACGATGCCGATGCTGACGCCGGGCACGTCGCGCACGTGGTTCTCGTGGCTGCGCATCATCGCGCCGGGGTGGAAGGCGGTGATCTGGTTGTTGTCCAGATCGGTGGTGATGAACGCCTGCGGGGTGAACAGCTCCGGGATCTCCTTGATCCGCTCCAGCGGGATCCCGAGCTCGGCGAAGTATTCGCGGTACGGGCCGAAGTCCTGTCCCACGGTCGCCATCGGGATCGGGTCGCCGCCCAGCAGCTTGAGGTTGTAGGCGATGTTTCCGGCGCAGCCGCCGAACTCGCGGCGCATCCGTGGCACCAGGAAGGACACGTTGAGGATGTGCACCTTGTCCGGGAGGATGTGGTTCTTGAACTGGTCGGGGAACACCATGATGGTGTCGTAGGCCAGCGAACCGCAGATCAGGGCAGACATCGGGGCAAGTGCTCCAGCAGGGCGCGGACGTGGTCCGGGCGGGGTCGGGGGCGCCGTCGCAGGCGCGCGTGGACCGACCGCGGACAAGCGGCAGGCGGGCGGGCCGACAGGGTAGCGGCTCGCCACCGGGGCAGCCAGAGCCAGGGCGGCGACACCGCCTGCGCTCCTTGCTGCGGGTGGGGGTGGTTGCTAGGCTGGCGGGCCCTGTTTCACACCCCCTTGACGGATTTCCCCCCTCGATGTTCAAGAAGTTCCGCGGCATGTTTTCCAACGATCTGTCCATCGACCTCGGGACAGCCAACACGCTGATCTTTGTCCGCGGCCAGGGCATCGTCCTCAACGAACCCTCGGTCGTGGCCGTGCGCCAGGACCGGGCCGGCGGCCACAAGTCGGTCGCCGCCGTCGGCACCGAGGCCAAGCAGATGCTCGGCCGCACCCCCGGCAACATCACCACGCATCGCCCGATGAAGGACGGCGTCATCGCCGACTTCACCTACACCGAAGAGATGCTCAAGCACTTCATCCGCAAGGTGCACAAGTCGCGCTTCCTGCGGCCAAGCCCGCGGGTGCTGATCTGCGTGCCCTGCGGGTCGACCCAGGTCGAGAAGCGCGCGATCCGGGATTCGGCGATGGAGGCCGGTGCGCGCGAGGTGTCGCTGATCGAGGAGCCGATGGCCGCGGCGATCGGCGCCGGCATGCCGGTGGCCGAGGCGCGCGGTTCGATGGTGGTCGACATCGGCGGTGGTACCACCGAGGTCGCGGTGATCGCGCTCAACGGCATTGTCTATTCGCAGTCCGCGCGCATCGGCGGCGACCGTTTCGACGAGTCGATCATCAACTACGTGCGCCGTAACCACGGCATGCTCATCGGCGATGCCACCGCCGAGCGCATCAAGCTCGAGATCGGCTGCGCGTATCCGCAGGAGCACGTGGTCGAGATGGAGATCTCAGGCCGCCACCTCGCCGAGGGCGTGCCGAAGATGATCAAGATCACCTCCAAGGAAGTGCTGGAGGCGCTGCGCGAGCCGCTGTCGGGCATCGTCGACGCGGTGCGCCAGGCGCTGGAGCAGACGCCGCCCGAGCTGTGCGCCGACGTCGCCGAGCGCGGCATCGTGCTGACCGGCGGCGGCGCGCTGCTGCGCGACCTCGACCGGCTGCTGTCGGAGGAAACCGGGCTGCACGTGCAGGTCGCTGAAGACCCGCTGACCTGCGTCGCGCGCGGCGGCGGTCGCGCGCTGGAGCTGCTGGACCTGCACGGTAACGAGTTCTTCGCGTCCGAATGAGCGGTCCCGGCGGCGCGCACCGGCCGCGATCACCCGCAGCCGCCGCGTCGCGTCCCACGCCACGGCCCCGGTCGTGGAAACCCCACATCCCCGCATCCCGATGCCCCTGCCGCGGCCCTGAGACGTGCCTTCCTACGCCGGTCCCCCCGCCCCCCGTTCCGACGATGTTGCCGGCACGCTGCGGCTGCTGGCGTACCTGGCGCTGGCGACCGCGCTGATCATCCTCGACCACCGCGGCGACTGGCTGCGGCAGGCGCGCGCGCAGGCGGCAGTGGCAATCCAGCCGGTGTGGTGGCTGGCCGGGCTGCCGTCGCGAATGGGCGAGAGCGTGCGCGATGACGCCGGCACCCGCGCGCGGTTGGCCGAGGACAACCGCCGCCTGCGCAACGCGCTTCTGGTCAGCGGCGCGCGCCAGGCGCGGCTGCAGGTGGAGGCGACGGAGAACGCCCGCCTTCGCGGGCTGCTGGGCGCGGCCGAACGCGGCGGCCTGGACGTACAGCTGGCGCCGGTGCTCGACATTGACCTCGACCCCACGCGGCAGCGGCTGATGCTCAATGCCGGCCGCCGCAACGGCGTGCACGTCGGCCAGAGCGTGATCGACGCCGGCGGCCTGGTCGGGCAGATCATCGAGGTCACGCCAACCACATCCGTGGTGCTGCTGCTGACCGACCCCGACCACGCCATTCCGGTGTCGGTGGCGCGCACCGGCGTGCGCCTGGTGGCCTACGGCACCGGCCGCAGCGACCACCTCGACCTGCCCAACGTGCCGCTGTCGAGCGACGTGCGCGAGGGCGATGCGCTGATCACCTCCGGGCTCGGCGGGCGCTTCCCGCCCGGGTTCCCGGTGGGCACCATCGAGGCGCTCGCGCCGGACGACAACCGTGCCTTCCTGGTCGGGCGTGTGCAGCCGGCAGCGCAGCTTGACCGCGGCCGCGACGTGCTGCTGCTGCGTGACCGGGTGGAAGCGCCGCCGCCGCCGCCTGGGGCAGCGCCACCACCGGAGCCGGCACTGGCACCGGAGCGTCAGCGATGATCCGCGGTCGCCGCGCCTGGCTGCTGCCGGCCAGCATCGTGGTAGCCCTGCTGCTGGGGCTGCTGCCGCTGCCGGCACCGCTGCAGCCGTACCGGCCTTACTGGCTGGCGCTGGTGGTCGCGTACTGGGTGATCGAGGACAACGACCGCGTCGGGCTGGGCGCCGCGTTCGGCGTCGGGCTGCTGGCCGACCTCGCGTTCGGCGGGCTGCTGGGCGAGCAGGCGCTGCGGCTGGTGGTGATGACCTTCATCCTGCAGCGCTTCCGGTCGCAGCTGCGGTTCTTCCCGATGGCGCAGCAGGTGCTGGCGATCGGCGGGCTGCTGCTCAACGATCGCGTGGTCGCCGCGGCGATCCAGCTGGCGATCGGCGAGCCGCAGCTGCCGCTGGCGTTCTGGTGGTCGCCGCTGCCGGGAATGCTGCTCTGGGCACCGCTGTTCCTGCTGCTGGACGCGCTGCGCATGGCCGGGCGCCGCGGCGGCACCGGCCGGCCGCGATGATGGCCCACGACCCGGCGCGCACCCTGCGCAACGCTGCCGGCGAGGCGCGCGCGTTCCGCGTGCGTGCGCTGCTGGGGTTCGGCATCGTGGTCGCGTCGCTGTCGGGGCTGGCGGGCTGGTATTTCAAGCTGCAGGTGGTCGACCACGCCGACTACGCCAAGCGCTCGGAGGCCAACCGCATCAAGCCGCGGCCCGTGGTGCCGGGCCGCGGGCTGATCTACGACCGCCGGGGCCGGATCCTGGCCGACAACGTGCCCGCCTACCGGCTGGACGTGACCCCGGAGGAAGCGGGCGACCCGAAGCAACTGGTCGCCGCGCTGTCGCGCATCATCGCGCTGACGCCGGAGGACATCGCGACCTTCGAGAGCACGCGCAAGGCCACGCGGAGCTTCCGCGCCACCACGCTCAAGCTGCGCATCAGCGACGAGGAGGCGGCGCGCTTCGCGGTCGACCGCTGGCGCTACCCGGGCGTGGAACTGGTGCCGTACCTCAACCGGCGCTATCCGCACGGCGACCTGCTCGCACACGTGATCGGCTACGTCGGGCGCACCGACGAGGGCGACATCGCCCGTTCCGGGCCGCAGCAGGGGCTGTTTCCGCACAGCGGCCGCACCGGTATCGAGCGCTATTACGACGAGACCCTGCGCGGTCGCGTCGGCTACGAGCAGGTGGAGACCAATGTCGAGGGCCGCGCGCTCGGCCGCGTCGGCATGGTGCCGGCGGTGTCCGGCGCGGACCTGCGGCTGTCGGTCGACCTCGACCTGCAGCGCGCGATGGCGATGGCCTTTGGCGAGATGCACGGCTCGGCGGTGGCGGTCGACCCCGCGACCGGCGAGGTGCTGGGCATGGTCAGCCTGCCGTCCTACGACCCCAACCTGTTCGTCAACGGCATCTCGACCGCCGACTACCGGCGGCTGATGGACGACCCGGCGCGGCCGCTGTTCAATCGCAACGTGCTCGGCGGCGGGCCACCGGGGTCGACGATCAAGCCCTTCGTCGCGCTGGCCGGCGTCGACAGCGGGCTGCGCACGCCGGAGAGCCGGATCTTCTCGACCGGCGAGTTCTTCATCCCCGGCCAGCGCCGCGGCTACCGCGACGCCAGCCGCGGCGGCGGCTGGGTCGACCTGCGCGATTCGATCTCACGTTCGATCAACTACTACTACTACAAGCTCGCCTACGACATGGGCATCGCGCGCTTCGACCAGTACATGGCGCGATACGGGTTTGGCCAGCCCACCGGCATCGACCTGCTGGGCGAGACTAGCGGCATCGTGCCCTCGCCGGAGTGGAAGGCCGCCAACAGCCGCGAGCCGTGGTACGTCGGCGAGACCGTGATCGCCGGCATCGGCCAGGGCTATTGGGTAGCGAGTGCGCTGCAGCTGGCGCGCGGCACTGCGGCGATCGCCAACGGTGGCGACCTGCACCTGCTGCGGCTGGTGGCGCAGCGCCGCATCGGCTACGACCAGCCGTGGACGACAGTGGCCGGCACGGCCTCGACCCGCATCAGCGACAACCTCACGCACCTGCGCGCGGTGCAGGAGGGCATGGAGGCGACCATCCATGGCCGCGGCACGGCGACCGCGATGGCCCGTGGCGTCGATTACCGCATGGCCGGCAAGACCGGCACCGCGCAGAAGATCAGCCGCCGCGGCAGCGGCAGCACGGATCCGCGCTCGCTGCCATACCACCTGCGCCACCAGGCGCTGTTCGTCGGCTACGCGCCCGCGGACCGACCGACGATCGCGGTCGCCGTGGTGGTCGAGCACGGCGGCTACGGAGGCACCACCGCGGCGCCGATCGCGCGTCGCATCTTCGACGCCTGGCTGCTTGGCACGATGCCGGAGCCGATCCCGGTGCCGGGCGCGCCGCGGGTGCCGGAGGCGGAAGAGGCGCCTGGGCTGTTCGCGGCGGTGGTGTCGGTGGCGTCGTCGCGCAACGCCGTGGCGACGTCCGCGGACCCCAGCGCCGCCCGCGCGACAGAAGGCGCCAGCGTAAACGGGGATGCGTCCGATGCCGTTGGTGTGGCCGCCGAGCGCACCGGCACCGGCACCCGCACGCCCGGCAACACCGTCGACCGCGGCGGCCTGAGGTGAACGCGATCCTGCGCTGGCTGTTGGAGATGGCCGCGCGCTTCACGCGCACCGTCGACTGGATCCTGCTGGCCGCGCTGCTGGGGCTGATGGGCCTGGGCCTGGCGGTGCTGTACAGCGCCAGCAACCAGAGCAGCGCGATGGTGACGTCACAGGGCGCGCGCTACCTGGTCGGGCTGGGCGTGATGTGGCTGCTGTCGCGGGTGTCGCCCGTGCGCCTGCGCAGCGTGACGCCGGTGGTTTACGTGCTGACGCTGTTGCCGCTGGTCGCGGTGCTGTTCGTCGGCACCGGGCGCAGCGGCCAGCACTGGATCGACCTGGGCGTGTTCTTCTTCCAGCCGGCGGAGCTGCTGAAGCTGAGCCTGCCGATGATGGCGGCGTGGTACCTCAACACCGGCCCGCTGCCGCCGCGGTTCGGACGGGTGCTGGTGACGGCCGCGATCATCGGGCTGCCGACCGGGCTGATTCTGCTGCAGCCGGATTTCGGCACCGCAATGCTGGTTGGCGCCAGCGGTGCGTTCGCGCTGTTCCTCGCCGGGCTGTCGTGGTGGTGGTTCGCGGCCGGCGCGGGGGCGGTCGCGGCGATCGCACCGGTGGCGTGGTTGTGGCTGCTGCGGCCGTACCAGAGGGACCGCATCCTGACCTTCCTCGACCCCGAGTCGGACCCGCTGGGCACCGGCTGGAACATCATCCAGTCGAAGATCGCGATCGGCTCGGGCGGCTTCAGCGGTCAGGGTTGGGGGCAGGGTTCTCAGTCGCACCTCAACTACGTGCCCGAGCACACCACCGACTTCGTCTTCGCGGTGCTGTCGGAGGAGTTCGGCTGGCTGGGCGTGGCGTTCGCGCTGTCGCTGTACCTGGTCGTGGTCGGTCGCTGCCTGTGGATCGCCGCGGAGGCCCGCGACGGCTACTCGCGGCTGCTGGCCGGGAGCCTGGGGCTGGCGATGTTCGTCTACGTCGCGGTCAACGGCGGCATGATTTCGGGCCTGCTGCCCGTCGTCGGCGTGCCGATGCCGCTGCTGAGCTTTGGCGGCACCGCGGCGGTGTCGCTGCTCGCCGGGCTGGGCGTGGTGATGGCGGTCCACGCGCACCGCCCGATCCGCGGCCGCTGAGCGCGCGCGTGCACCGCGTCTGAACACGCGCGGTTCGCCGTGCCGGAGCCGCGTGCTAACCTCGCCGCCGATGACGAAGACCCCCGATTCCCGCGGCGTTTCCCGCCGTTTTTCGCGTCGCGCCGGCAGCCTCGCGCTGCGCTCCGCGTGCCTCGGCGCCATTGCGCTGCTCGCCGCGGGCTGCGCCACGCAGGCCACGCCGCCCACGGGCGACGGTGCCGGCGCAGGCGCGCCCGTTGTCGCCGCTGCGGCACCCGCCGCCGCGCCCGGGCTGCTGCCACCGGTGCCGCAGCCGCCGGAGCGCCCGGTGGCGCCGTCGTCGGTGACCGATCCGGCGATCCCGCACGCGCAGCGCATCGAGGCCTTCGTCGATTACACGGTGGCAACGTACGGCGTCGACCCGGCGCTGGTGCGGCGCACGCTGGCGCAGGCCGAGCACAAGCAGGCGATCATCGACGCGATGACGCGCCCCGCCGAAGCCGTGCGCCCGTGGAGCAGCTACCGCCCGATCTTCGTCAACGACGCCCGCATCAACGGCGGCCGCGCGTTCCTGGCGCAGCACCGCGCGGCGCTTGCGCAGGTGGAGGCCGACACCGGCGTCCCGGCGCAGTACATCGTCGCGATCATCGGCGTGGAAACCAGCTACGGCCGCATCACCGGCAACTACCGCGTGGTCGATGCCCTGTACACGTTGGCGTTCGGCTACCCCAAGCGCGCGCCGTTCTTCGCTGGCGAGCTGGCGCAGCTGTTCGGGCTGGTCAAGGCCGAGCCGCAGCTCGATCTGCTGGCGTTGAAGGGCAGCTACGCCGGCGCGATGGGCATGGGGCAGTTCATGCCGTCGAGCTACCGGCTGTGGGCGAAGGACGGCGATGGCGATGGCCGCCGCGACCTGCTGACGCATACGCCCGACGTGTTCGCGTCGATCGCCAATTACTTCGTTGTCCACGGGTGGCAGCGCGGGGGGGCAGTGGTGGCGCGCGCCACGCGCGATCCGGACGCCGCCGACTTCCGGCCGGACACGCTGGACCCGGTGCATCCGCTGCCGGCGCTGGCCGCGCGCGGCTACCGGCCGCAGGCCGGCGAGCCGGTCGCCGACGGCGCCACGCTGCTGTCGCTGGAGGGCACTGCCGGGCCCGAGTACTGGCTGGGCTACCGCAACTTCTACGTGATCACCCGCTACAACCGGTCCCCGATGTATGCGCTGGCCGTACACCAGCTGGCGCAGGCGATCGGCGGCGGCACCGCGCGATGAGGCGCGCGCTGGCGCTCGCTGGCGCGTTGCTGCTGGCCGGGTGTTCGGGCGCGCCCAAGAAGGCCGACCCGCCGTCGCCCCCCCCGGGCGCCGCCGGCGCGGCCACGCGCGCGCCAACCCCGGGCGCGCGCAAGGTGTCGCCCTATGCCCCGGCGCAGGAAGACCCGAGAACGCGCGGCGACTACGTTGCCGGAGGGCTCTACAAGCCCGGCGTCAGCGACAGTACGCCCACCTACATCCCGGACGTCGACGCGATTCCTGAGCCAGACGTGGTCGACGAGCCGCGCTCCCGCTACGGCAACCGTTCGCCGTATCAGGTGCTGGGCGCGTCGTACACCGTCCGCGACAGCGCCTTGGGGCACGTCGAAGAGGGGCTGGCGTCGTACTACGGCAACAAGTTCCACGGCCGCCGCACCTCCAACCAGGAGGTGTACGACATGTACGCCTTCACCGCCGCGCACAAATCGCTGCCGCTGCCGAGCTTCGCACGCGTTACCAACCTCGAAAATGGCAGGTCGGTGGTGGTGCGCGTCAACGACCGCGGGCCGTTCCATGCCGGCCGCGTCGTCGACCTGAGCTATGCCGCGGCGGTCAAGATCGGCGTGCATCCGCGAGGGACCGCACGCGTGGAGGTGCGTGGCCTCACGCCGGATGGCGCCGACCGCGGCGGCACGCTGCTGGCGGCCGCGGCTGCGCCGCCGACGGTGTCCGCCGCCGCGCCGCGGCCGAGCACCGCGAACGTGCTCCCGCCTGGCGTGCGGATTGCCACCGGCAGGCCTCAGCGCATGCCGCCGAGCGCGATCGACACCCTGGTCGAGGCGCTGCCGATCGCGACCGTGGCCGCCGCCGAGCGCGCGCCGGGTGCCGTCGCGGCGCCCTCGGACTCGCCGCGCCCGTTCGTGCCGTCGACCGTGTCCGGGACGCCGGTCACACCGGCGCCGGCCGGCGAATGGCGCTTCGACATGGTCCAGGATGGCCGCGCGATGTCGGCCGACGAGTTCGACGCCTGGATGAAGGCGCGCCGTGCGCGAGTGGCCACCGGCAAGGCCGGGATCCCGGATACCTACGGCGCGGCCGCGCCGTCCGCGTCGCCGATGCCCGCACCCGAAACCTTGGTCGCAGCGCGGGAAGCCGATGCGGCGCCCGCGGCGACGCCGGCCACGCTGCCTGCGGTCGCGCCGGGCGGCGTGATGCTGCAGGTCGCCGCCTTCGGGGGCCGCGACAACGCCGAGCGCGCGCTCGGGATGCTCGAGCGCGCAGGTATCGACGGCGCCCGCCTGCTCGACGGCGCCGCGTCCGGCAAGCCGATCTGGCGCCTGCGCATCGGCCCGGTGGCCGCCGCCGGCGTCGCCGATCTCACCGCGCGCATCGCCGGGCTTGGCTTCGGCGCCCCGCATGTCGTGCGCGACTGACCGCGCGCGCCATCCCTTCTTTTCCAGGCCAACGGATGGCCGTGTCCCCGGAGTCGTTTCCCCGATGAAACCCGCTGCTTTCGCCCGCCTCGCGCTGCTGGCCGCCTGTTCGACCGCCGCGCTCGGCCTGGCGCTGGCGCAGACGCCTGCGCCTTCCCCACAGCCCACGCCGGCCCCTGCCGCAGCGCCCGCCGCGCTCAGCGACGCGCTGCCCGTGCCCGATGCCCCGGAGATCGTCGGCACCGCGTGGCTGCTGATGGACTACGCCACCGGGCAGGTGCTGGCCGGCGAGAACGTCGACGAGCGTGTGGAGCCCGCCAGCATCACCAAGGTCATGACCAGCTATGTGATCGCGGCCGAAATGCATGCCGGCAAGGTCAAGCCGGACGACGCGGTGATGATGAGCGAGAACGCGTGGCGCTCCGGCGGCGCCGGCACCGACGGCAGCTACAGCGGCTTCGAGGTCAACCAGACCGCGCCGCTGCTCGCGATGGAAAAGGGCATGGTGGTGCAGTCGGGCAACGACGCCGCGATCGCGCTCGCCGAGCACGTTGCCGGCAGCGAGGGCGCGTTCGCGTCGCTGATGAACGCCTACGCGGGGCGCATCGGCCTGAAGAACTCCAACTTCGTCAATTCGCACGGCCTGTCGGACCCGAACCACTATTCGACCGCGCGCGACCTGGCGCTGCTGGGGCGCGCGATGGTGCGCGACTTCCCCGAGGAGTACGCCTACAACAAGATCCGCGAGTTCACCGTCGGGCCGATCACCCAGCGCAATCGCAACCTGCTGCTGTGGCGGGACGACAGCGTGGATGGCATCAAGACCGGTCACCACTCTGGCGCCGGCTATTGCCTGATGGCGTCGGCCAAGCGCGGCGACCAGCGGCTGCTGTCGGTGGTGATGGGATCCACCAGCGAGGCGCAGCGCGCCACCGATTCACTGGCGCTCCTCAACTGGGGCTTCCGCTTCTACGAGACGCATAACCTGTACGACGCCGGCAAGCCGATCGCCGAGCAGAAGGTCTGGAAGGGCACCGGCGACGTGGTCCGGCTGGGCGTCGCCAGCCCGTTGCTGGTCAGCATGGCGCGCGGCAGGTACGCACAGCTCAAGCCGACGATGGACATCCCGAAGGTGCTGGTGGCGCCGATCGCCCAGGGCCAGGCGCTGGGCACGGTCCGCGTCAGCCTCGACGGCAAGGTGGTCGCCCAGGCGCCGCTGGTCGCGCTGGACGCGGTCGAGCAGGCTGGCTTTTTCAAGCGCCTGTGGCACGAATTCCTGCTGTGGTGGGATTCGGTCTAGCGGGGCCGCGGCTGTGGTGCTCCGCGATCCTGGCCGGAGCAGAAACGGTAAGGGCCGGCATTTGCCGGCCCTTACCATGTGGTGTGTCGGGCGCCGTCGTCTATCCGGCGACGTCGCCCGTCTGCCCTTGTCGTGACGCTGTCTACTGCGGCACGATCTGCGCGGCACTGCCCGAGCCGAAGACCCTGACCCGGCCACCGGATTTCAGGTTGGACGCGTCGGCGATCTGGATGGCGGATTCCTGCCCGTCGTCGAACCTGATCATGACCATGTAGGCGGTGGTGGTCGCTCCACCAGCTGCCGGAGCGCGGGTGTTGGCGGAGGCCAGGGTGTCCTGCGTCGCGCCGCTCGCGATCGAAGCGGCGTCATAGGAATACTCACCGCCGATGCGCGCGGCGGCGCGGCCGGCAAAACGCCCCATCGCACGTCCCAATGCGCCACCCGTCTGGCTGGGTGCCGAGTTGCTGCTGATCGTCTGACTGGCTGCGACCTGGACGGGCGCGATGCCGGTGACGACGCCACTGCGGAATGACATCTCCTGCGCTGCCGCGGTGGTGGTGGTTGCGATCGCCGCCATCATCAATGCGACGGCAGCCGTGCTCAGCCATGACTTCATCTTCCTGATCTCCCTGTGTGCGTCCCTGCGGACATGCAATCGTTGAAGGGAGCGGAGGACCCGTCCCTGCCGCGACTGTATGTACGTTCATCTGCGGTTTCAACTTTCTCGTCGTTCAGTCGGACCTCTTTTCCAGGCGCACGTGCCGTGTCCTTCTGCGGGTGTGACCGACACCACATTAGCGGGCCGGGCTTGCGATCCCTCCCGCGGGCCCGATACTCCCGCTATGGACATCAGATCCGACAATCCCGAGCACGGCTTCCAGTTCCCTGGCGAGTTCGACATCACTGCGATGGGACCCGCCGGCGCCGGGCTGGAAAACGAGATTCCGCTGCTGCTGCGCGCCGCCGGGCTGACCATGGTCAGCGAATCGGTGGCGACGCGCGAATCCCGCGGCGGTAAATACGTGTCGATCAGGCTGCGCTTCCGCGCAGGCTCGCGCGAGGAGTACGACACCGCCCACGCGGCGCTGCGCGAGCATCCCGAGGTGAAGTGGACGCTCTAGCGGAGACATCGACCGCGTCAGGCCCGCTGCGATGGTCCGACCTTGGCCGCCAGCCATACGAACCGGTGTGGCGCGCGATGCAGCGTCTGACCGATACCCGCGACGACGTCACTCCCGACGCGCTGTGGCTGGTGGAGCACGACCCGGTGTTCACGCTGGGACAGGCGGGCCGGCGCGCACACGTGCTCGACGTCGGCGACGTCCCGCTGCTGCACGTCGACCGCGGTGGCCAGGTGACGTATCACGGCCCCGGCCAGCTGGTGGCATATCCGCTGCTCGACCTGCGGCGCCTGCGTATCGGCGTGCGCGACTACGTGCACCGCATCGAGCAGGCCGTGATCGAGACCCTGGCTCACTGGAACATCGCCGCCGCGCGCCGCGCCGGCGCGCCGGGTGTCTACGTGGACGACGCCAAGGTCGCCGCGCTCGGCATCCGCGTGCGTCGCGGCTGCGCGTTCCACGGGGTGGCGCTGAATGTCGACATGGATCTGGCGCCGTTCGGACGCATCGATCCGTGCGGCTACGCGGGGCTGCGGGTGGCGTCGATGCTAGACTTCGGCGGCCCGCCCGGCCTCGCCGCGGTGAAGCCGGTGCTGCTGGAAGCGCTGGCCGCGCAGTTCGCTTTGACGCTGCTGCCGGTGCCGCCACCGCGCCTGGCGCCGCCCGCCGACGCTTCCACCTCCCACGCCGCCTGAGGCAAGCCCGATGCCGCCTGACACCGTCCGTCGACCGATCCCGCTGCAGGTCGTGGCGCTGCAGGATGCCGCCGCAGCGCCCGTGGACGCTGCGGGCGTTTTGCGTCCGGCCGCCGCGTCGCTGGAGCCGGGTGTGCGCCAGGTCGCTGCGGACAAGATCGCGCGCTCGCCGGTGCAGTTCGCCGACGCACCGGTGCTGCGCAAGCCGTCGTGGATCCGCGTGCGCATCCCGTCCAACGGCGCGGTCGCCGCGCTCAAGGCCAAGCTGCGTGAGAACCGGCTGGTCACGGTGTGCGAGGAGGCCAGCTGCCCGAACATCCACGAGTGCTTCGGCCACGGCACGGCGACCTTCATGATCCTGGGCGAGGTCTGCACCCGCCGCTGCAGCTTCTGCGACGTTGCCCATGGCCGGCCCAAGCCGCCCGATGCATCCGAGCCGGCCAACCTGGCGCGCACCATCGCCGACATGGGCCTGAACTACGTCGTGGTCACCTCGGTCGACCGCGACGACCTGCGCGACGGCGGTGCCCAGCATTTCGTCGACTGCATCGCCGCGGTGCGCGCGTCGTCGCCGCGCACCCGGATCGAGATCCTGACCCCGGACTTCCGCGGCAAGGGTCGCATGGAGCGCGCGCTGGAGATCCTCGCGACCAGCCCGCCGGACGTGTTCAACCACAACGTCGAGACCGTGCCCGACCTGTACCGCAACGTGCGCCCGGGCGCCGACTACCAGTGGTCGCTGACCCTGCTGCAGAAGTTCGGCCAGCAGCACCCGGGGGTGCCGACCAAGTCCGGGATCATGCTCGGGCTGGGCGAGGACATGGACCAGGTGCAGGGCACGCTGCGCGACCTGCGCGCACACGGCGTACAGATGGTCACCATCGGCCAGTACCTGCAGCCCAGCGCGCACCACCACCCGGTGCTGCGCTACTGGACGCCCGCGGAGTTCAAGGAGCTCGAGGCATATGGGCTCGAACTCGGCTTCACCCACGTCGCCTCCGGCCCGCTGGTGCGCTCGTCGTACCACGCCGACCAGCAGGCCGCCGACGCCAGCGCGCGGCAGGCGCGGTTGACCGCCTGATCCGGGTTCCCGCGTCCTGCGGGCTGGAGACCCCGCGTCGTTGCACGCGCCGCAAGGGATGCACCGTTGCGCCGACGCCATTCACCTGCGGGCCATGGCCCACGGTTACAGTGGTTCGCGTCGCGGCGAGGCGACTTCGAGCACTGTCGGCGCCCCGCAACGCGAGCCATCATGGGTCGACCGGACGCTGCCGTCGGCAGCGGCTGCGCACCCTTCCCCGCTTCGCCAAGGCACGAGTACGCATGAAAGCTTCCCAGGTCCTGTCCGTCTCCCTGATTGCGCTGGCGCTGGCTGCACCGCTTGGCCTGATGGCCCGGGCGGACGGTGCGCCGACGACGTCGAACGCGATCCCGAACGTCGCCACCACCGACCACGTGACGACCTCGAAGCTGGTCTACGGGCTGCTGTCCGACAGCCGCTACGCCTACCGCCCGCGCGCGCTGGACGCCGCGATGTCGGCCGACATCTTCAAGCGCTACCTCGAGTCGCTGGATGGCGGCAAGCTGTTCCTGACCGCGGGCGACGTGGCGCGCTTCGCGCCATACGAGACGCGGCTCGGCGATGCGATCAGGACCGGCGACATGGCGCCGGCGTTCGAGATGTTCTCGCTGTACAAGCAGCGCGTAGACCAGCGCGTGGGCTTCGCGCGCGGATTGCTCAAGCAGGACATCTTCGCCTTCGACGGCAACGACCGCTGGGAGTACGACCGCGAGGACGCGCCGTGGGCCGCCGACGCCGGCGAACTCGACAACCTGTGGCGGCAGTCGGTGCGCAACGACTGGCTGCGCCTGCAGCTGGCCGGCAAGACCCCGGACGAGATCCGCAAGACGCTCGACCGCCGCTACGCCAACATTGCCACCAGCATCGGCCAGCTCAACGGCGAGGACGCGTTCCAGAGCTTCCTCAATGCCTACACCAGCGCCATCGACCCGCACACCGATTACTTCAATCCGCGCACCGCCGGGCTGTTCAATCAGAGCATGTCGCTGTCGCTGGAGGGCATCGGCGCGCAGCTGACCAAGCAGGACGACGTGGTGGTGATCCGCGAGGTCATCGCCGGCGGTCCGGCGGCGATGAGCAACCGCTTCAAGTCCGGCGACCGCATCGTCGCGGTCGGGCAGGGCGGCTCCGGCGAGATGGAGGACGTGGTCGGCTGGCGGATCGACGATGTGGTCGAGAAGATCAAGGGCAAGGCCGGCAGCCAGGTGCGGCTGGACGTGGTGCCCGGCGAGGCTGTGCTCGACAGCAAGCCGGTGCGCATCACGCTGACGCGCGCGCGCGTGCGGTTGGAGGAGCAGGCTGCGAAGTCCGAGATCATGGAGCTGCCTGCGGTGGGCGACGGGGCGATCAAGCGCATTGGCATCATCAAGTTGCCGGCGTTCTACCAGGATTTCGAGGCGCGGCGGACGCGCAACGGCGACTACGCGTCGGCAACCCGCGACGTATCGCGCCTGCTGACGTCGTTCCGCGCCGAGAAGCTCGACGGTGTGGTGCTTGACCTGCGAAACAACGGCGGCGGCTCGCTCAACGAGGCGGTGGAGCTCACCGGGCTGTTCATCGATACCGGCCCGGTGGTGCAGGTACGCGAGTCGGGCGGCCGCGTGGCAGTCGAAAGCGACCGCACGCCCGGTGTGTCGTGGGAGGGCCCGCTGGCAGTGTTGATCAACCGTGGCTCCGCATCGGCGTCGGAGATCGTCGCCGGGGCGATCCAGGACTACGGCCGCGGTCTCGTCATCGGCGAGACCACGTTCGGCAAGGGCACGGTGCAGAACCTGGTCGACCTCGACCGCTGGCCTGCCAACGAGGGCAAGCGCTTCGGCCAGGTCAAGCTGACGATCGCGCAGTTCTTCCTGCCCGGCGGCAGCAGCACGCAGAACCGCGGCGTGGTGCCCGACATCCGTTTCCCGGTGACTGTCGATGCGACCGCGTTCGGCGAGAGCACCTATGACAACGCGCTGCCGTGGACCCGGATCGCGGCCGTCCCGCACACGCAGTACGGCAACTTCGCCACGCTGCTGCCGCAGCTCGACGCGCTGCATGACGGGCGTGTGGCCAGCGATCGCGAGTTCCAGTGGTGGTCGCAGGACGTGGCCGAGTTCCGCGCCGAGCAGGAGAAGAAGTACGTGTCGCTCAACGAGGCCGAGCGCCGGGCCGATCGCGATCGGCAGGCCACGAAGCGCCAGCAGCGGCAGGAAGAGCGCAGCCGGCTCGGTCTTGCGCTGGATCCGCTGGCGGAACAGTCCAGTGACGACGGCCTGCAGGCCAGCGAGCGCAACGTCGCCCTGGACGCCGCGCGCGAGAAGGCCGCAGAGGCGCGTCCGGACCCGCTGCTGCGCGAGTCTGCCGCGATCCTGGCCGACGCGGTGCGCCTGCTCAACGGCGACCGCCAGATGGCGGCACAGGTGCTTCCCGGGTCGACCTCGCCCGGGCAGTGGGCGCGCTGACCCGCGCGCAGGCCACGTGAGTCATCGTGCGGCCCGGTCGGTGACGACCGGGCCGCACTGTTTCGGCGCCCGGGAGGCGCCGACCGCCAGCCGGTGCCCCCACCACGGCTTGCGATCACGACGACCAGTCCCGACGTCTTGACCCAAGGCGATGCGGCGGCACATTTCCGACGGTCCCGGCGCGCGTAACATGCGCGCTGCCCGGAGCGCGCGCGCCGGCCCCGCACACCGCTGCACCGACTGGCCTCCCGATGGGTACCGCATCGCGTTCCGACCTGACCGCCGACGCCGCCACCGAGGCCCGCACCGCGTTGCCGCTGCCGGCGACCACCGCGGCGATCGCGGTGGCGCTGTCGATCGTCTACGTCATCTGGGGCTCGACCTATCTCGGCATCCGCCTGGCGCTCGAAGGCGGCTTCCCGCCGCTGCTGATGGGCGGGCTGCGCTTTCTGGCCGCGGGCAGTCTGCTGTACGCGATGCTGCGGCTGCGCCGCGTGGTGGCGCCGACGCCCCGGCAGTGGCGCGACCTCGCCTTCATGGGCCTGCTGCTGCTCGGCCTTGGCAACGGCATGGTGTGCATCGCCCAGCAGTCGGTGTCGTCGGGGCTGGCCGCGGTGGCGGTGGCGTCGGCGCCGCTGTGGATGGGCCTGTTCGGCATGTTCCGCGGCGTGGTGCCGCGGCGGCTGGAGTGGTTCGGGCTCGGCATCGGTTTCGTCGGCGTGCTGTGGCTCAACGCCGGCAGCTCGCTGACCGCGACCCCGGTCGGCCTGGTCGCGCTGCTGGTGGCACCGATCGCCTGGTCGTTCGGCTCGGTGTGGAGCCGCGGCCACGACCTGCCGTCGCCGTTCATGGCGGCCGCCGCGCAGATGCTGTGCGGTGGCGCGCTGATGCTGGGCGCAGGGCTGGCGCTGGGCGAGCGCTTTGACGGCTGGCCCACGACCAGGGGCCTGGCGGCCGTCGGTTACCTCACCGCATTCGGCTCGGTGGTCGCGTTCTCGGCCTATGTCTGGCTGCTGCAGAACGTGCGCACCACGCTCGCCGGCAGCAATGCCTACGTCAATCCGCTGATCGCGGTGGCGCTTGGCGCGTGGCTGGTGGGCGAGCGCTTCACGGGTCACGACATCGGCGCGATGGCGGTGATCCTGCTTGGCGTGGTCGCGATCACGCTTGCGCGAGCGCGGGTGCCGGCGATGGTCGACGCACGCCCGGTGACGGCGACGGCGACGGCGCCGGCGCCGGGGCCGGCGGAGCGGCCATGAGCCTGTCGGCGGAGGGCCGCGGGCTGTGGATCGCGATGGCGGCCTTCGTCATCTGGGGGTTGATGCCGCTCTACTGGCACCTGCTGAAGGCGGTGCCGTCGTTCCAGATCGTGCTCCACCGCGCGGTGTGGTGCGCGGTGCTGGTCGCGGCGTACCTCACGCTGACCAGGGGCCGCGGCTGGCTGGGCGCTGTGCTGCGGCAGCCGAGGCTGGCGGGGATGCTGGCGGTGTCGGGGGTGCTGATCGCATTCAACTGGAGCCTGTACGTGTGGGCGGTCAACGCCGGGCACGTGGTCGAGAGCAGCCTCGGGTACTTCATCAACCCGCTGCTCAACGTCGTCATCGGCGTGGTGTTCCTGCGCGAGAGGCTGCTGCCGGCGCAGTGGGTGGCGGTGGCGCTGGCCGCGGCCGGCGTGCTTTGGCTGACCTTCAACTACGGCAGCTTTCCGTGGATCGCGCTGTCGCTGGCGGCCTCGTTCGCGCTGTACGGGCTGATCCGCAAGCTCGCGGCGGTCGACGCGGTGACCGGCCTCGGGGTCGAAAACCTCTACATCTTCCTGCCGGCCCTGGTGGCGCTGCTGTGGATCGAGGCGAGTGGCGACGGCGGCTTCGCATCGCTGCGCTGGGGCGGAATGACCGACGCGCTGCTGGTGCTGGGCGGGGCGCTGACCGCGCTGCCGCTGATCGGCTTCGCGTACGCGGTGCGGCGGGTCTCGCTGTCGGTGGTTGGCGTCATGCAGTACCTGGCGCCGACCCTGCAGCTGCTGTGCGGCGTGCTGGTGTTTGGCGAGCCGTTCGGCGCCGACCGCGCGATCGGGTTCGGCTTCATCTGGGTTGGGCTGGCGGTGTTTGCGGTCGACGGCGTGCTGCGCGCGCGGCGGCGCGTGGTCGCGCAGCAGGCGTGACCTTCCGGCACCGTGCCCGGCGCGAGCCGCGCATGGGCGTGTGGCCAGGTCGGGGGCGGTCATGCATCGCCGCGGCGTCCACCGTTGCTCTGGCACAGTGGGTCGCCTCCGACCGCGCCGAGCCGCTCTTGCAGACCCACGCCCATCGCGATGTCGTCGCCGCCGCGCTGACGGCTGCGCACCACCGCGATGCCACCCTTGCGGTCGTGGTCGACGCCGCCGGCTCCACCTACGTCCGCGCCGGTGCCTGCGCGCTGTTTGCCGGCGGTCTGCAGGTCGGATGGCTGAGCGGCGGCTGTGTCGAACCCGGGATCGCCCGTCGCGCCGCACAGTGCGCGGAACGCGGTGGCATCGGCTGGATGGACATCGACACCCGGGACGATGACGACCTTCTGTCTGGCGCGGCGCTGGGCTGTCGCGGGCGGCTGCACCTCGCACTGCTGCCCCTGCGCGCGCTGGACGGTGTCGACGAAGCGCTGACGGCATGGCTGGAGGGCGACGGCGCGCTGGCGATCTCGGTCGAGGTCGACGGCACCGTGGTGATGGCAACGCCGCAGCGATCCTGGCGCTGGACGCTGCCGACGGCCGTGGAGGCCGGCGCACGCGCCGCTGGTGACCCGCGAGATCAGGGAGTACGCGTCGGCCACGGCCGCGGCGGCGGGCCGGCGCGCAGCGCGGTCGCAGGGGGGGGGCGCATCGGCGCCCCCGGCAGCGGGACGGATGCTGTCATCGACGGGTCGTCCCGTGGCGCCGGGGTGTGGCACGTGACGTGGCCGCCGCCGCCGCGCATCCTGCTGCTTGGTGCCGGCCCCGAGGCACCGGTGCTGCTGCCGCTGCTACGCGCAACCGGCTGGCGCACGGTGCTGGCCGAGGACCGCGCACGCTGGCAGCCGTGCGCGGCGCTGGCCGACGTCCACCTGGGGCTTCCCCCGGCGGCCGCGGTGACCGCGGCGCCACCGGTGCTTGCGGCGCTGGTGATGCACCACGCCTTCGAGCGTGACCGCGAGGCGCTGGCGGCACTGGCGCCGACGTCAGTCGCGTTCGTCGGGCTGCTGGGCCCGGTGCGCCGGCGCGAGGACCTTTTTCGCGTGCTCCCTGCCGGTGTGCGCACGGCGTTGGACGGTCGCCTGCGGTCGCCGGTCGGGCTGCCGCTGGGCGGGCAGGGCGGGGAGGCGATCGCGCTGTCGATCGCGGCGCAGCTGCAGGCGTGGCGGCACGGCGAGATCAAAGGGTGATCCACACTGCGACTGGCGTGCAGCGCGCAGCGCGCATCACGTTGCGCCTGCGCGGCGTTGCGTCATGCCGGCATGCCATCGGGTGCGCGCGGTGTCAGGGATGACCCTGCATGATGCGGTACTGCTGGCCGCGGGCGGCAGCCGCCGCCTGGGCCGGCCGAAGCAGCTGCTCATGCGTGAGGGCGAGCCGCTGGTGCGCCGCGCCGCGCGGCTGGCGCTGGCGACCGCGCCGCGCCGCCTGCTGGTGGTCACTGGCGGCGCCGGAGACGCGGTGGCGGCGGCGCTCGATGGCCTCGTTTGGCAGCGTGTGCATCACGCCGGCTGGGCCACGGGGCTGGCGGGATCACTGCGCGCAGCGGGCGACGTGCTGGGTGCTGATGCGTCGCCGTCGGTACTCCTGGTCGGCTGCGACCAGCCGGCACTCGCGTCGGCGCACCTGCATGCGCTGCTTGCCGGCTCGGCTGCTGTGTCGTCTGGCTGCGCGGCGACTCGCCATGCCGAAGCGCGCCTCGCCGCTCGCGTCGGAATACCGGCGGTGGTGCCCGCGGACTGGCTGCGGGGCGGCAGCCGGCCAATGACGACCGGGCGTGCGCCGATGGCCCAGGCCGGGCCTGGCGGCGCCGCCGCCCGCGACAACGGCAGTCACCCCGACCGCGGCCTCGGCCAGCGCCTGCGCGCGCTGCCGCCGGCGTCGCTGTGGATGCTCGATGCTCCAGACCTGCGCTGCGACATCGACACGCGCGACGACATGCGCGCGGCGATCGCCCGCGGATGGCTGGACGCCGACGCCACTGTGGAGGACTGATCCCACCGGCAGCGATAACGAAGCCGCGCACGTGCGAACGGCCGATGCGGGCGACGCGTTCCGCCGCCTGCAGCGCGTGGAGGTCGCCGGACGCCCTGAGGACGCTCAGTGCAACGCGATCGATCGCGGATCGATGCCGCCGGCGCAGCCTTGGCCTTCGCCGGCCATCGCCAGCCAGTGCTCGACCGTCCCGCCGAGCCGGTCGAGCCGCATCGGCAGGCTGAGGTGGTCCTCGCCCGCGAGTTCGAGGTATCGCGCCTGTGGCGCCGCCGCGGCCAGTGCGCGGCCGTGCGCGACCGGGATATGGGCGTCGTCGCTGCCGTGCGCCAGCAGCACGCAGGCCTGCGTGCTCACGATGCGCGCGACGTCGCCGACGTCGATGTGGTCCAGGTCCAGTGCCAGGCGGCCGTTGGCGCTGCGGATCACCATGTCGAGATCCTGGCCGGCATAGCGCCACCGCCCCAGCCGTGCGGCCGCCTGCGCGGTGAAGCCTTCGGGCTGGAGCGCGAGCACGTGCGGCACCATGTCGCGGATCGCCCCGCCGGCATTGTCGAACGACTCGAGCGCGACCACGCCGGCGACCTGGTCGCCAAGCGCCTGCGCCGTGAACACCGCGGTGGCGGCACCATAGGACACGCCGAACAGGTGCAGCGGCCCGGCGATCTCGCCGCGCGCGCGCAGCGCGTTGACCACATCGGCGACGTCGATCGCCTCGCGGGTACCGTAGCCGGTCGGGCCGTCGCCGGAGCGGCCGTGGTTGCGCAGGTCGATGGTGATCGTGCGATAGCCGGCCTGTGCCAGCCGCAGTGACCACGGCAGCAGCGAGTCGCCGTCCATCATCCAGCCGTGCAGCAGCACCACGGTGCCGCGCAGCGTGGCGACCGGCGCCGTCGGCGGTTCGAACGCCAGCGCGTAGTCGAGCCGCGCATGGCCATCGTCGCCGCGGCGCAGGCCGCGGTAGGCGTAGCGCATGCGGTAGTCGCCGGGATCCACCGCGCGCCAGAACAGCGGGATCCCCGCCGAGCCCGTCACCAGCCCGCTGCGGTGGGGCAGGGTGGCCAGTGCGGCGGCGATGTTCTCGTCGTCCATCAGCGGCGACACGCCGCCGGGCGCGACCAGCCGCTCGCTCAGCGCATCGCCGCTGGTGGCCCAGCCCAGCCCGGCGGCGCCGAGGCAGCAGGTGAGGACCAGCAGGAGCAATCGGATGTGCGGCATCGTGGCGGGCGCGTCTGGCAGCAAAAGGACGCGCACCCTAGCGCGCCGCAGCGACCGCTGCTAGCGCAAAGACATGACCGGCTGATGACAGCCCGCAGTCGGCCTCAGACGCGCGCCATCAGCACCCAGCCGATGGCGCCGATGCCGGCCGCGGCCACTGCGACCGTCGCGGTCCACCAGCGCCGCGCGCGCGCGCGCAGGCGGCGCACGCGCTCGTCGTTGACCGCCTGTGCGCGTGCGATCAGCGGCGCTACGTCGACCTCGGCACGCGCCAGCGCGGTCGCGTCGCCACCTTCCGCAGCGCTGGCTGCGGCCTCGTACACCGCGAAGGCCTCACGCTGCAGGTCCTGCAGCGCCTCCGATAGCGCGTCGTTGCCAGCGCGCCGCAGCGCGCCCGGGGTCGTGTCGATGTCCATGCGGCCGCCAGCTTACGCGGCGTGCGCGCCTACACCGCGCGCAGCGCGCTCGTCACCGGCAGCCGTGCCGCGCGCAGTGCCGGCGCCAACCCGCCGAGGAACCCGATCAGCAGCGCCCAGCCCAGCCCCTGCAGCACCAGCGCCGGTGTCACAGCGAAATTGAATGCGACCTGGGTGAACGATCCGGGGCTCAGCGTCGACACGCTGTAGCCGTTGAACAGCACGTACGCCAACAGCGCGCCGAGCACGCCCCCGCCAATCGCCAGCACCAGCGACTCCGCCATCACCGATGCGATCACCGGCACCCGCCCGAAGCCCAGCGCGCGCAGCGTGCCGATCTCGCGCGTGCGAGCGGACACCGCCGAGTACATTGTGTTGAGCGCACCGAACAGCGCGCCGAAGGCCATGATCACGGTGATCACGTTGGTCAGCAGCCGGATCAGGAACGTCAGCGTCTCCGACTGCTTGCTGAAGAAGTCCAGCTCGCGCTCGACGTCGACGGTGAGCTGCGGGTCGTCCTTCAACCGCGCGGCGAAGCCGTCGAACGCGGACTCGTCGGTGAGCTTCACCAGCACCGACGAATAGCCGCTGCGGTCGAACGCGTTCTGCACCACTTCGGTGTCGGCCCACAGCTCGGACTCGTGGCCGTCGCCGTCGGTGGTGAACACGCCGACGATGGTCCACGGCGTGCCCTTGAACACCAGCGTCTCGCCGACCGCCAGCCCGGCGAACTGCTGCTGCGCCTGGTGCCCCACCAGCAGCTCCTGCAGTCCGGGCCGGAAGCGCCGGCCCTCGACGATGCGCAGCTCCGGGCGCAGCTCGTAGGTGCTGCCCTCGACGCCGCGCAGGGTGACGTTGGTGCCGCCGGCCTCGCCGCGGCGCGCGACCTCGGTGATGACGATGATCTCGCCCGACGCCAGCGGCAGGCCGTCGGCGCCGCGCATGATCGCGCGGTCCTGCCGGATCAGCGTGACCAGCCCGCGCTCGAGGAAGCTCGACAGCTCGGCGTTGGCGCCACCGCGCAGCACGATGGCGCGGTCGGGCTGGCCGGTGCTGCCGAGCGTGCGGGTCAGGCCTGCCGACATCGACAGCATCGCCACCAGCACCGCGACCACGCCGGCGATGCCGACCACGATCACCAACGACGCGCCCCAGCGCTGCGGGATGCTCTGCAGGTTCATCCACACGATCTCGCGGGTCTGCCGCAGGGCGCGCACGTCAGCGGCCCGCCAGCGCGTCGACGATCTTCAGCCGCATCGCGCGCAGTGCCGGCGGCAGGCCGACCGCGGCCGACAGCACCACCACCGCGACCGCGACGAACACCCAGACCCGCAGGTTGGGCTGCAGCGGCGGGAACTCCGGCGGCAGCCACGCGGTCACCACCGACGCCAGCGCCATGCCCAGCCCGGCGCCCAGCGTACACAGCAGCAGCGCTTCGGCCAGCACCAGCCACAGCACCGTGCGGTCGGTGAACCCGAGGCATTTCAACACCGCCAGCTCCGGGATCCGCTCGCGCACCGCCTGGCTCATGGTGAAGCCGGTGAGGATCAGGATGGTGAAGAACACTGCGCCGGAGATCGCGTTCATGATGAAGCCGATGTCGCCGAACTGGCGCAGGAAGCCGAGCTGGAAGTCGGCCTCGTTCTGGCTCTTGGTCTCGTCGGCGGAGTTGGCGAAGCGGGCGTCGATCTCCGCGGCCACGCGCGCGGAGTCCAGCGGGTCGGCGACGCGCACCACGAACACGCCCGCTAGGCCGCGCGCGCCCGCGCCGCGCGCTTCGTCGAACTGGCCGTAATTGAGGTACATCAGCTGCGCCTGCTCCGCCCACTTATCGTCGCGCCCGTCGAAGATGCCGACCACGCGCCACTCCCAGACCCGGCTGCCGTCGGCCTTGGTCCAGATGAAGCTGTTGAGCGGCACGATGTCGCCGACCTCCCAGCCGTAGCGGTTGGCGAGGATGCGGCCGACGATGGCGCCGTCCTGGGTCGACACGAATGCCCGCCACTGGTCCTCGGGCATCACCCATTCCGGATACGTGTCGCGCAGCCGCTGCGGGCCGACCGCGAACTGCGGGAAGCCCGCGCGCTCGTCCTGGTACTGGCCACCGAAGAACTGCGAATGGCCGATGGCCTCGACCCCGCGGATGCCCTCGATCTGCGGCAGCATGCGCATCGGCAGCGGCTGGGTGAAGCTGGTGCGCGCCTGCACGATCAGCCGGTTGGCGCCGAGAAAATCCGCGCCGCCGGAGAACAGCGCGTTGACCGCCTGCAGCAGGCCCAGCAGCAGGAACGCCGCGGTCAGCGACAGCAGGGTGAACACCGTGCGCGTCTTCTTGCGGAACAGCGCGCCCCACACCAGCGGCAGGTACTTGCGGATCATGCGGCGCCGCCCATCGCTCAGTGCCCGCCCGGGTCGTCGACCAGCGTGCCCTTGTCGAGGTGCACGGTGTGGCGCGCGTACTCCGCTGCCTTGGGGTCATGGGTGACCATGACGATGGTCTTGCCGAACTCGCGGTTGAGCTGCTGCAGCAGCGTCAGCACCTCGTCGGCGGTGCGCCGGTCGAGGTCGCCGGTGGGCTCGTCGCAGATCAGCAGCAGCGGATCGGACACCAGCGCGCGTGCGATCGCGACGCGCTGCTGCTGGCCGCCCGACAGCTCGCTGGGCTTGTGCCGCGCGCGGTCGCCCAGCCCTACCAGGCCCAGCGCCAGCAGCGCCCGCCGCGCGCGCTCGCCGGCCGACATGTCGGTCAGCAGCAGCGGCAGCTCGACGTTCTTCTGCGCGCTGAGCACCGGCATCAGGTTGTAGCTCTGGAAGATGAAGCCCACCGTCTCCGCGCGCCACGCGGCGAGGTCGTCGCCGGCAAGGTCGTCGATGGCGACGCCGGCAACCGCGAGCAGACCGCCGCTTGGCGAATCCAGGCCGCCGATCAGGTTGAGCAGCGTGGTCTTGCCGGAGCCCGACGGCCCCATCAGCGCGACGAAGTCTCCGCGCGGGATGTCGAGGTCGATGCCGTGCAGCACTTCGACCCGCTCACGGCCGGTGTCGTAGGCCTTGGTCAGCGCGCGGATCGCGACCAGCGGCAGCGCATCGCCCGGCGCTGGCGCGACCGCGGCCGACGACTCCACCTGCCCGGTGCGGTGCATCAGCGCGCCGGCACTGCGGCCACGGTGACGCGGTCGCCGTCGGCGAGGACGCCGGGCTCCAGCACCACCACCGCGCCCGGCGCCAGCCCCGCGGACACTCGGCGGTCGGCGTCACGGGTTTCCGCCAGCGTGACCTCGCGCGCCACCGCGCGCCCTAATTCGACGACGAACACCTTGCCGCGTGTGGCCTTGGCCGCGTCGCCCTCGACCACGATCGCCTTTGCCGGTACCCACGCGCCGGTCGGCGGCTTGGCGCCGGGGGCGGCGCGCTCGAGGAAGCTCACGCGCACGCCCATGTCGGGCACGATGCGGGGATCCTTCGCCGACAGCGAGATACGCACCTTGACCGTGGCCTTGCTGCGGTCGGCGGTCGGGATGATGGCGATCACCTCGCCGGGGATGCGCCAGTCGGGATAGGCATTGAGCACCGATTCCACCGGCATGCCCGGCTGCACGCGGCCGATGTAGGCCTCGTTGACATCGACCTGCACCTCCAGCGAATCCATGTCGACGATCGTGCCGATGCCGGTGCGGGTGAAGCCGCCGCCGGCGGAGATCGGCGACACGATCTCGCCGGGCTGCGCCGCCTTGGCGGTGACAACGCCGGCAAACGGCGCGCGCACCACAGTGTTGTCGATGCCGATCTGCGACACCGCCAGCTGCTCGCCGGCAACCGCGACGTTGCGCTGCGCGCTGATGCGCTGCGCGCGCAGCGCGTCACGGCGCGCCACCGCCTCGTCGTACTGCTGGCGCGACACCAGCTGCTGGTCGACCAGCCCGCGCAGGCGCCCGGCGCTGGCCTCGGCCTCGGCCAGCTGCGCCTGCACCTGGCCGACCTGGCTGCGGGCCGCGTCCAGCTGCGCATCGGACAGCGCCCGCTGCGCGTCGGCGTCGAGCGGATCAAGCGTGGCCAGCACCTGGTCGGCCTCGACGCGCTGGCCCTCCTCGATCAGCACCTCGCGCACCTTGCCGGTGATCTTCGACGACACCGTGGCGATGCGCCGCGCGACGATGTAGCCCGATGCGTCGAGCACCGATGCGTTTGCCGGATCGGCGGCATCGCGCGCGGTCGCTGTCTGCACCGTCGTCGGCCGCATCATCGACACGCCCACCATCACCGCGACCACCAGCAGCACCGCGCCCGTGACCCACGGCCACAGCCGGCGCTTCGCTCGCCGCGCGCCAGCGGGCTTGCGGTCGATGTGCAGTTCGCGCAGCAGGTCGGCGTTGTCGGTCATCGTCTTGGGGTCGCATCGGAGTGGGCTGGGGCAGCGCGCAGTGTGGACCGGTTCCGGCGCGCGACCAAGATGGCCGCCACGGCCCGGGTGCGGGCGTGGCGCCGGGTGACGGCTGTCATGTGCACGGCATGACCGTCGCGACTGCCGCCGCGCATCAACGTGCTGCATCGTGGCGACAGCTGCCAGAGGAGCCCCACGATGCCCGCGACCACCGCCACGCGCGATCCCGTCCACGTCACGCTCCGTCCTGTCGCCGGCCGCGCTGCCGCCGGCGTGGACGCCCGTCTGCGCGCGGCGTCCGTCCCCGATGCCGACGTGCCACCGCTCGCCCGCCTCGACGGCGTCCACCGGCGCTACGGCAGCGTGGTCGCGCTGGACGGCGTCGACCTGGCGCTGCGCGCCGGCGAGGTGCTGGCGCTGCTGGGTGCCAACGGCGCCGGCAAGTCGACCGCGGTCGGCCTGCTGCTGGGCATGGTGGCGCCCGATGCCGGCACCGCCACGCTGCTGGGCCAGCCGCCGCGGCAGCTCGCGGCGCGGCGCGCTGCGGGCGTGATGCTGCAGTCGGCGGCGGTGCCGGACACGCTGCGCGTCGGCGAGGCGCTGGAGCTGACCCGCAGCTACTACGCCGACCCGCTGCCGGTCGCGGAGTGCGTCGCGCTGGCGGGACTCGACAGCCTGCTGCGCCGGCCGTACGGCAAGCTGTCGGGCGGGCAGCAACGGCGGGTGCAGTTCGCGCTCGCCATCTGCGGCCGGCCGCAGGTGCTGTTCCTCGACGAGCCGACCACGGGCCTCGACATCGGCGCCCGCGAAGGCCTGTGGCGCGCGATCCGTGCGCTGGTCGCAGAGGGCTGCGCGGTGCTGCTGACCACGCATTACCTGGAGGAGGCCGAGGCGCTGGCCGACCGCGTCGCGGTGCTGCACCACGGCCGGATCGTCGCGTCGGGCAGCGTGGCGGAGATCCGCGCGCGCGTCGCCCAGCGCCGCATCCGCTGCGTCACCACACTGCCTGCCGACAGCGTGCGCGCCTGGCCCGGCGTCCGCAGCGTGGCGACGGAAGGCGACGCCCTGGCGATCGTCGCTGACGCCGCCGAGGACGTCGTGCGCCGCCTGCTGCAGGCCGATCCCGCACTGTCGGCGCTGGAAGTCCGCCGCGCGGGGCTGGCCGACGCCTTCGTCGCGCTGACCGATGACGGCGACGTCGCCAGCTCCGCCAATCCGGACGCCGGTCGCACCAGCGCCTTCGCAGGCACTGACACCGACACCGACACCGACACCCGCACCGGTGTGCCTTCCGCCAATGCCGCCACTCCATCCCTCCACCGCCAGGAGCGCACGTGATGCATGCCACCGTCGACGACACCCCCCGCTTCGGGGTCCTCCCGGTATCGGGGGACACCCTGCCCGCCTCGTCTGCGTTCAGACCGCGGCGCTGCTACCTCCTGGAGGCGAAGTACGAATTCCTGCGCCAGCTGCGCACGCCGGAGTTCGCGATTCCGGCGCTGACCTTCCCGGTGCTGTTCTACGTGCTGTTCGGCGTGGTGCTGACGATGCCCGGCCCGGGCGATGCGGGTGCGCGGGCGACCACGCTGCTGGTCAGCTACGGCGTGTTCGGCATCATGGGCCCGGCGCTGTTCGGCTTCGGCGTGGCGATGGCGATGGACCGCGACATGGGCCTGCTGCGGCTCAAGCGCGCGCTGCCGGTCCCGCCCGGCGCCATCCTGCTGGCCAAGACCGCGATGGCGATGCTGTTCGGGCTGATCATCACCGCGATGCTGATGGCGGTCGGCGTGGCCTTCGCCGGCGTCGTGCTGTCGCCGGCGCAGCTTGCGCTGCTGGCACTGGTCAACCTGCTCGGTGCGCTGCCGTTCTGCGCGCTCGGGCTGTGGATCGGTACCCTGGTCGGCGGCCAGGCCGCGGTGGCCATCGTCAACCTGGTGTACCTGCCGATGGCGTTCCTGTCGGGACTGTGGATCCCGCTGTCGGTGTTGCCGGACGTGGTACAGCGGCTGGCGCCCGTGTGGCCTGCGTACCACCTGCAGCAGGTCGCGCTGAAGGCGGTCGGCGGTGATGCCGGCGGCGCGCTGTGGCTGCACCTGCTGGTGCTGGCGACGTATGGCGCGGTGTTCTTCTTCCTCGCGCGCCGGCGGATGGCCGCATGACCGGCCACGCGCGTCCTCCGATAGGCGTGCGGCCGACACCCGGTCGTGCGATGCGCGCTGCGTGGCGCCGTGGCACGCTCTGCCGCGCGTCCCGTGGCTCGGCGACAACGGCCTGCCTGCCTGCTGTTTCCGGCCGTACATGCGGTGCCCTCACCTTCGACCGCGACACCGGAGCCATGCCATGAGCCGACTTCCCGAGCTTGCCGCCGTCGCCGTGCTTGCCACGGTGGTCGGCGGTGCGGTGCTGCTGCATGATGGCGGCCGCGTTCAGGGGCAGGCCCCCGCGGCAACCGCCACGGCCACCGCGCCGCTGACCGACGGCAGCAGCTTCGCGATCCGCGATGTGCGCGTATTCGACGGCGACCACGTGCTGCCGCGCGCCACGGTGGTGGTGCGCCATGGCCGCATCGCCGCGGTCGGCGCCGACGTCGCCATCCCGGCCGGGGTGCAGGCCATCGACGGCAGCGGCAGGACCCTGCTGCCGGGCCTGATCGACGCGCACGTGCACAGCTGGGGCGACGCCCGCCGCGACGCGCTGCGCTTCGGCGTGACCACCGAGCTCGACATGATGGGCGACGTCACCCGCAGCGCCGCGCTGCGCGCCGAGCGCACCGCGATGGACGCGACCGACGAGGCCGACCTGTGGACCGCGGGCGCCGCGGTCACCGCGCCCGGCGGCCACGGCACGCAGTACGGCATGGCGGTGCCGACGCTGGCCGCCGACGGCGACGCCGCGGCGTTCGTCGCAGCGCGCATCGCGGAGGGGTCGGACTACATCAAGCTGATCATCGAGGACATGCACGTCTACGGCGGCGCCGCGCGGCTGCCGACGCTGGCGCCGGCGCAGGTGTCGGCAGCGATCGCCGCGGCGCACGCGGGCGGCCGGATGGCCGTGGTCCACGCGTCCGCGCAGGACGACGCGCGCCGCGCGCTGGACGCAGGCGCCGCCGGGCTGGTGCACGTGTTCCAGGATGCGCCCGCCGACGCCGCGCTGGTGGCGCTGGCGAAGCAGCGTGACGCGTTCGTGGTGCCGACGCTGTCGGTGATCGCGATGATCGCCGGCGAGGACGGCGGCGCGCGCCTGGCCGAGGATGCGCGCCTGTCGCCGTGGCTGGCCCCGGCGCAGCGCGAATCGCTGCGCGGCAGCTTCGGCGGCGCGCCGCGGCCGCAGTTGATGGACAACGCGCTGGCCAGCGTGGCGGCACTGCACGCCGCCAGGGTGACGCTGCTGGCCGGCACCGATGCCGGTAATCCCGGCACCACCCACGGTGCCGGCCTGCATGGCGAGCTCGCGCTGCTGGTGCGCGCCGGGCTGACCCCGGTGCAGGCGCTGGCGGCGGCAACCGCCGCGCCGGCGGCGCGCTTCGGCCTCGCCGACCGCGGCCGCATCGCCCCGGGCCTGCGCGCCGACCTGCTGCTGGTCGACGGCGACCCGACCGCCGACATCACCGCCACCCGCGCGATCGCCGGCGTGTGGAAGAACGGCCACGCGGTCGCGCGCGCCGCGCGCGCCGCGCTCGCCGCCGCTACTTCCGCGGACGCGCCGGCAATTGCGGCCGCCACCCTGGTGTCCGACTTCGACGACGGCGGGCTGGGCACCGCGTTTGGCGGCGAGTGGCAGGCGACCCCCGAC
>LXQJ01000037.1:77260-106243 GCA_001683895.1 Luteimonas sp. ANT-B3E
CCGCGCCGGCTTCGCGTTCCCGTGGGCGGGCACGATGTTCTTCCCGGCGGCGCAGCCGATGCAGGCAGTCGACGCCAGTGCGCGCAGCGAGCTGGTGTTCCGCGTGCGCGGCGACGGCCGCAGCTACAGCGCGATGCTGTTCTCCGGTGCGTCGCAGCAGGCGATGCCGGCGCTGCAGCCGTTCGTGGCCGGGCCGGAATGGCGCGAGGTGCGGCTGCCGCTGTCGGGATTCAGCGGTGCCGATCTCGGCCAGCTGCGCGGCATCGCGTTCACCGCGGGGCAGCCAGTTGGGGCGTTCGCGTTCCAGCTCGACCGTGTCGAGCTGCGCTGAGCCGCGGCCGATGACGCCATCGCGCATCCCAGACAGGCCCGCTGCAGGCGTCCATGCGGCGTCGACAGGCGCGTCGGCGACGCCGCTGCTGCGCCTGCGCCGCTGGCTGTTGCCCGACGTGGAGGCGCTGGGCTGGATGCCGCTGGCGATCCTGGCCTACCTCGGCTTCCTGTTCGTGCCGTTCGTGCTCGGCACCGGAGCCGCCCCCGCCGGCGGCTGGGGCGGACCCGGAGACGGGGCATCGTCATGGCGGTACACCGGCGAAGGGCGGCTGGTGGCGACCCTGGCGTCGGTCTTGGTGTTCCTGCCGGTGTACTTCGCGGCCTACCGCGCGCGCGGCGCGTGGGCGCTCGTCGCGGTGCTCGGCGTGCTCGCGATCGGCTGTGCGCTGCTGCCGCTCAACCCGTTTGCCAATACCTACCTGGTCTACGCCGCCGGCTTCGCGGCGTCGCTGCCGATGGCGCTGTGGCGGCGCGCGGCGTGGTTCGCGGCGATGGCCGCGGTGTTCATCGCGGAGGTGCTGTGGCTGTGGCCGCGGCAGGGGCCGTTCATCGCCGGCATCACCCTGCTGATCTCGACGTCGGTGTTCGTCGGCAACCATTTCCAGGCCGAAAGCGCGCGCCGCGCCGGCGCGCTGGCGCTGTCGCACGACGAGGTCCGGCGGCTGGCGGCGCTGGCCGAGCGCGAGCGCATCGGCCGCGACCTGCACGACCTGCTCGGACACACGCTGTCGCTGGTGGCGCTGAAGTCGGACCTCGCCGGGCGCCTGTTGGCGCGCGACCCGGGCGCCGCGCAGCGCGAAATCGGCGAGGTCAGCGCGGTCGCGCGCGACGCGCTGGCGCAGGTGCGCGCCGCGGTCACCGGCATCCGCGCCGCGGGCATGGCCGCGGAGCTGGCGTCGGCGCGGCTGCTGCTGGCCTGCGAGGGCGTGTCGCTGGAGTACGCCTTCGACGGCCGCGACGGCGACGGCAGCGCCGGCGCACTGCCGCCGCGGGTGGAAACCGTGTTGGCGCTGACCGTGCGCGAGGCGGTCAACAACATCCAGCGCCACGCGCAGGCACGGCACGCCGCGGTCGCGTTGGCGACCGAGGCCGGCGAGGCGGTGCTGTCGATCCACGACGACGGCCGCGGCGGCGCGCTGGTGCCGGGCAACGGCCTGGCCGGCATGCGCGAGCGCATCGAGTCGCTGGGGGGCCGGCTGCGGGTGGACTCCGGCCCCGGCCGCGGCACGCGGATCGAGGCGCGGCTGCCGCTGGCGGCCAACGACGACGGCTGACGCCACGATGGCGCCGTTGCGGTGCGCACGATGCGCTACCGTTCGCGGATGCCGCGCACCGTCGACGCCCCGTGATCCGCATCGTGCTCGCCGAGGACCAGGCGATGGTGCGCGGCGCGCTGGCCGCGCTGCTGGGCATGGAGCACGACATCAGCATGCTGGAGGCGGTCGCCGACGGCGAGCAGGCCTGGCGCGCGCTGCAGCGCCACGCGCCCGACATCCTGGTCACCGACATCGAAATGCCCGGGCTCACCGGACTGGAGCTGGCGCAGCGCATCCAGCGCCACGCGCTGGCGACGCGCGTGGTCATCGTCACCACGTTCGCGCGCGCGGGATTCCTGCGCCGCGCGCTGGACGCCGGGGTCGCCGGCTACCTGCTCAAGGACGCGCCCGCCGAGGAGCTGGCCGGCGCGCTGCGCCGCGTGCACGGCGGTGGCCGCGCGATCGACCCGCAGCTGGCGCTGGAGGCGTGGTCGGAGGCCGACCCCCTCAACGACCGCGAGCGGCAGGTGCTGCGGCTGGCCGGCGAGGGCCAGGCCGCGCCCGAGATCGCGGCCGCGCTGTGCCTGTCGCACGGCACGGTGCGCAACTACCTGTCGGAGGCGATCGGCAAGCTCGGCGTCGGCAACCGCATCGAGGCCTACCGGCTGGCGCGGCAGAAGGGCTGGCTGTAGCGGGCGCCGCGCCTCAGCCGTAGCGCGCCTTCAGCATGGCGTACGCCGCGCGCAGGCCCTGCGCCTCGCCGCCGGTGGGGCGTCCGGCGCGATCGCTCTCGTTCCACGAGAAAACGTCCAGATGCGCCCACGGCACACCCGCGGGCACAAATCGCTCGAGGTACAGCGCCGCGGTGACGCTGCCGGCCATTTTCGACGGTCCGCCATTGGCGAGGTCGGCGACGTGGCTGGTCAGGTAGCGCAGGTAAGGCCGCCACAGCGGCATCCGCCACAGCGGGTCGCGCACGCGTGCGCCGGCGTCCAGCCAGTCCTGCGCCAGCTCGTCGTCATTGCTGTACAGCGCTGGCAGGTCGGGGCCCAGCGCGATCCGCGCCGCACCGGTCAGAGTGGCGAAATCGAGCAGCAGGTTGGGCGACTGCTCTGCAGCGTAGGTCAGCGCGTCGCCCAGCACCACCCGGCCCTCGGCATCGGTGTTGTCGATCTCCACCGACAGCCCCTTGCGGGTGGCGATGACGTCGCCGGGACGGAACGCGTCCGGCCCGATCGCGTTCTCGACCGCCGGTACCAGCAGCGTCAGGCGCACACCGATGCCGCGCGCCATGACCAGCTCGGCCAGCGCCAGCGCGTGGGCCGCGCCGCCCATGTCCTTCTTCATGTTGCGCATGCCATCGGCGGATTTGATGTCCAGCCCACCAGTGTCGAAGCACACCCCCTTGCCCACGATCACCAGGTGCGGCGCCAGCGGATCGCCGCCGTCAGGCCCCGGCCAGCGCATCACCAGCAGCCGCGGGGCGCGGTGGGAGGCGCGGCCGACGGCGTGGATCGCCGGGAAGCCCTGCGCCAGCAGCGCGTCGCCGACGATGCTCTCGAAGCTGGCGCCGTGCGCCTGCGCGATGTCGCGGGCCACGCCTTCCAGCTGCTCCGGACCCATGTGCTCGGTCGGCGTGTTGATCAGATCGCGTACCCGCACGCATGCGGCCAGCACGTCGCGCACCTCGTCGTCCATCGACGACAGCGCCAGCTGCGCCGGCACTCGCGCCCCGTCCTTGTAGCGGGTGAAACGGTAGCTGCCCAGGCCCCAGCCCAGCTGCAGCGCCTGCATCTCGTCGGCGTGCAGGTTGCCGCTGAGCTGCCATTCGCCCGCCGGCAGCGCGAATGGCGCATGTGCGTACGAATACGGGTCCAGTGCGTCGCCGATGCCCAGCACCGCGCCGGCCAGGCTGCCCTCGCCGCTGGGCAGCGGCAGGTGCGAGCCCGGAGTCGCGTCGTAGCCATGCGACAGCATCCACTGCACCAGCGCCTTGGGCTGGCGCTGGCGCCAGGCGCCGACACCGTCGCGGTTGACCAGGTACATCGGCCGCAGTGCGCGGGTGTCGTCGTGGTCGCCCTCGAGGGCGGAGAAGCCGTGCGGAAAGCTCATGCCAGGGTCGTCCGTGTTGGGGTCGGCTGGGTCGCGTCGAGCCAGTCGGCCAGCGCGCAAAGGGTGTGGAAGTGCAGGTCCGGCGTGACCGTGTCGTGGCGCCATTGGCGCAGCGCGCCGGCGTCATTGGCGCGGTTGATCCAGCAGGTGCGCAGGCCGGCGCGAGCGGCGCCGGCGACGTCCATCTCCGCATGGTCGCCGACGTGCAGCACCGCGTCCGGCGCGCATTCCAGCCGCGCGCACGCGGCCTGGAAGATGCCAGGGTCGGGCTTGGCTGCGCCGTGCTCGTGCGCGCCCAGCGCGAACCGGAAGTGGTGGTCGAGGCCGATCCGCGTGAGGTCGGCGTTGCCGTTGGTCAGCGCCGCCACCGGCAGGCGCGCGGCGATGCGGGCCAGTGCATCCAGGCTGTCGGGATAGCAGGTAACGTCGTTGCGCGCGGCATAGAAGGCCTCGTACGCGGCGTCCAGCAGCGCGGCGTCGGCACCGCTGTCGCGCAGCGCATGCGCGATTGTGAGCCGCCGCAGGGCGCCCATGTCGTGGGCCAGCGCCGGATGGTCGGCCACCACCTGCTCGCGCAGCACGCGCATCGCCGCCACCGGGAAGGCCTCGGCGGTGCACGGGCTGTGCTCGCGCATCCAGTCGTGCAGCACGTGTTCGATCCGTGCGCCGACCGGCGCGAACGGCCACAGCGTGTCGTCGAGGTCGATGGTGATGGCGTGGACGGTGAAGCTCACCGCAACATCATACGTGGCGGCTCAGGCCGCCCTGGCAACGCAGCGTGCCGCGGGCGGCTCGTTGCAACGCCGGCTCGCGCGCTACTCCAGCAGCCGCGCCCAGCCGTCCATGCCTTCGATCTTGGCCAGCACCAGCTTCACGCACACCAGCAACGGCACCGCCAGCAGCAGGCCGATGATCCCCCACAGCCAGCCAAAGACCATCAGCGCCAGGATCAACACCAGCGGCGACAGCGCCATGCGCCGGCCGAGCACGATCGGCGTGATCACCTGGCCCTCCAGCGTGTGCAGCGCGAGGTAGATCGCCGACGGAAGCAGCGACGGGCCGACCTCGTCGAAGGTCACGAAGCCCATCAGCAGCATCAGCACGATGCCGATCATCGGCCCGACATAGGGCGCGTAGTTGAGCAGCGCGGCAATCGTGCCCCACAGCAGCGCCTCCTGCAGCGCGACGCCCAGCCACCAGTGCAGGATGCCGGCGAACACCAGCCCGACCGCGACGTTGATCATGGTGATGGTGAACACGTAGCGCGAGATCTCGCGCTCGATCGACTGCAGGATGCCGACCGTGAGCTTCTGTCGCTGGCGCGTGGGCAGCAGCGCGATTGCGCTCTTCTGCAGACGCTCGCCGAAGACCATGAAGAAGAACGTCAGCAGCACCACGGCCAGCAGCGAGGCGGCGATCCTGGGCACCGTCTCCAGCACCTTGTAGGGATTGTCGACCTGGGTACGGACCACCTCGACGCGCGCGGCGTTGCCGTCGCCACCGGCAGCGCGTGCGATGTTCTCGGCGGCGCGGTTGGCCTCGTGCATCGGGCGGGTCAGCGCACTGACCTCGTTGCCGAGCTGGCGCAGCTGACGCGGAGCCTGCTGGAACCATTCCGTGGCCGGGCGCACCAGTTGGGTGCCCAGCAGGCCGATCGCGGCAAGCCCGCCCACCAGCACCAGCAGCGCGGCGAGGAATCGCGGCACGTACAGCCGCCGCAACCCGCGGATGACAGGGTTGCCGATCAGTGCGAAGAACATCGCCAGCAGCACCGGCAGCACCACTGCCTGCGCCGCCCACAGCGTGTAGCCGACTGCGAGCGACGCGAGCACGATCAGGGCGGTCGAGCCGCGTGGGCGGGGCTTGGCCGGGACCAGGGGAGGAGCGGGTGTACTCATGGTCGCAACCGGCAGGTGGGTGTTGCAGAGGTGGCGGTCGGTACGCGGCAGCACGCCGCCACGACCGTGACCGGATCGGGAAGGCAGGCTACGGCGTCGGGCGTGAGGGCCTGACCACCCCACCTGTCGCGGTGCGCGTCAGCGACGCGGTTCGGAGACGTCGGTCGCGGCCTCCGCGGCGCCGGGGGGGGCGTCCCAGCTCGGATCCGGGCGTCGCGCCCGGTCCGACGGCGACGAGATCGGCGCTGCCGCGGGAGATCCGCCGCGCGACGCCTGCGGCGCGCCTGCGCTCGTGGCCGGTGTCGCCGCCGCGCCTGCGGTCGCGGTCTGGCTGCGCACCGCGGCGCCAGCGGCCACATCGGCGGTGTCCGCGGCCTCGTCTGCGGTCTCGGCCGCATCGTCGGCCGTCGCTGCGGCCTTCTTTGCGGTGAACGCCGCCTTGGCCGCCTGCAGCGACGACATCAGCCCGGTCAGCGAAGTCACGATCTGCATCGTCTGCGGGCCGGCCAGCTTGCCGACGCGCTGCAGCGAGGCCTCCGGCTGGGTCTTGCCAGCGACGAAGCCGGTCACGAGACCGGCGACCACAATCCGCGCCGGCGTCCAGCCCTGGCGCCAGTGCAGCTTCAGCGCATCCCAGGACGCATGGGTCTGCCGGGTGCGGCCATCGGCCAAAAGCTCGGCGCGTTCGACCCTGCTGCGCAGCTGTTCGAAATTCATGGGCCCAGCTCCTCGGGTCGGCGTGGGGCGGACACCGGCTCGTCGATCTCCTCGAGCTTCTGCTCCTCGTCGAAGATGCCGAGCTTCGACAGCTGCCGGCGGGTTGCGTGCAGGCCGGTCATGTCGAAGAAACAGGCCACGCGCCAGGCGGCGACCGCGGCGACCGCCAGGCTGAGCGCCGCGCACGTCGCCAGCGCCGACAGCCAAGACCAGCCGAGCGTCGCGCGCAGCAGCGCGATGATAGCGGCCGTCACCAGCAGCCAGCCCGACGCGCCGAACACGATGCCCACGCCGACCCACGCCATCGCCCGGCCAAACGCGCTCCGCGCCAGTGCCAGGTCGGCCGACAGCAGTTTGCGGATTGCGCGGCCGGTGCCGAGCGCGGATTGCAGCGTGTCCTTGCCCGCGCGCGTGACGCGGCGGACGCTTTCGTCGATATGCGGCGGCGGTGGTTCGGGAGGCGGTACCGGTGGCGGTCCCGACGGCTCGGGTGGCGACACCGGCGGCATGGGCGGTGTCGGTGGCGCCGGCGGTACTGGCGCCACCGGTCTGGTGCCGGGCGGTGCGACGCCGCCGGCAGGCGGCGGCGTACTGTGGTCGATCACGGCGACTCCCGTTGGACGGCGGACGCCAGCTTACTTGTCGCCACCGCCGCTGCGCGCCAGCTTGGCGATGATCCAGCCGGCCGCGAACGCGGCACCGAACGAGGCCAGCGGACGCTCGCGGATCAGGTCGGCCGCGCTGTCGATCAGGTCGCGGCCGCGGTCGAGCAGCACGTCGACCTGCTCGCTCCCGGCCTCGGCGGCTTCTTCGGCCGCGGCCAGGCCGGCGATCGCGCTGTCGGCGAAGTCGGCCTTGAGGTTGGCCTTGCCGAGGCGGACTTCGTCGCCCGCCGCGCTGGCGACGCCGCGCACGGTGTCGCCGGCATCGATCGCCGCCTGCTTCAGGTGCATGCCGGCTTCGGACAGGTTGCTCTTCAGGTTCTCGGTGTGGGTGGGGCTCATGGCGCAGTTCTCCTGTGGGGACTCATTGCAACAGCAGGTTGCCCTGCGACCTGCCGCGCAGCATGCGCAGCAGCAGTTGGGGGGCGGGCTGCGACATGGCAGTCCGCAGGCTGGCCAGGTCGCCGACGCGGGCGTTGCCCACGCCCAGCACGATGTCGCCCTGGCGCAGGTCACTGCGCGCGGCGCGGCTGTCGCGCGCCACCGACTCGACCAGCACGCCGTTGACGCCGCCGCGGCGCAGGGCCTCCGGCAGTTCGGCGAGGGTGGCGCCGGACAGGCGCGGGTCGATCATCGCGCCGGCGACGGTGCGTGGCTGCTCGCGCAGCTCGGTGGTGATCTTGACGGTGCGGCCGTTGCGCAGCACGTCCAGCACCACGCGCGCGTCGGCCGGCTGCAGGCCCTGGAAATTGCGCAGCGCCTCGGGTGAATCGATCCGCTGGCCGTTGGCGGCGGTGATGACGTCGCCCGGTGCCAGGCCGGCGCCGGCCGCGGACGAGTCCGCGTACACGCGTGTCACCAGCGCGCCGCGCGCGCCGGCGGCCAGGCCGAGGCCCTGCAGCGTGCGCGCGTCCAGGTCCTGGGTTTCGACCCCCAGGCTGCCGCGGCGGACCTCGCCGTTGGAGTCGAGCTGGCGCATCACGTCACGTGCCAGGTTGGCCGGGATCGCGAAGCCCAGTCCGATGTTGCCGGCCATGCTGCCGCGCGGGTTGAAGCTGGCGGTGTTGAGGCCAACCAGCTCGCCGCGCAGGTTGACCAGCGCGCCGCCGGAGTTGCCGGGGTTGATCGAAGCATCGGTCTGGATGAAGTTCTGGTAGCCCACGCCGGGTACGTTGCTGCGGCCCACGGCCGACACAATGCCCGACGTCACCGTCTGGCCGACGCCGAACGGGTTGCCAACCGCGACCACGAAGTCGCCGACCTGCAGCGCTGTGCTGTCGGCGAAAGTGACCGCGGTCAGGCGGTCCGCGGGGATCCGCATCAGCGCGACGTCGGTGTCGGCGTCCGAACCGACGAACTCCGCGGCGATCGTGCGGCCGTCGGCCAGCGTCACCGACACTTCGTCAGCGCCCTCGATCACATGGTGGTTGGTGAGCACATGGCCCAGCTGCGCATTGACGATCACGCCCGAGCCCAGCGACTCGTTGATGCGCTCGTCGGGAACGTTGGGGAACATGCGGCGGAAGAAGGGGTCGTTGGCGAACGGATTGTTGATCCGCACGCGCTGCTTGCTGTGCACGCTGACCACCGCCGGCGTGACCCGCTGCAGCATCGGCGCCAGCGATGGAACCGGCTGGCCGTCGACCGCCGTCGGCAGCGCCGCCGCCATCGGCACGGCCGCGGCCGGCGCCAGCGGTGCGGCCTGCGCTCGCGTGTCGACGGCGTCGCGCAGCGCAGTCGCGGCGAAGCCGCCGAAGGCCGCGGCGACGGTCAGGGCGAGCAGGGTGGTGCGGGTGTTGGAGACGCGCATGATCGGTTGTTATCCCGGTTGGACGGTGGCAGAAACGTGAAGTCGTGGCGCCGCGCGCGGTTTCAACGTACGTGCCACGACCCGCGCGGGCATGCCGCCGACGTCGGGGACGGCGGGCAGCGTTGTGCCAAGTCTCGGCCGCGGCGATGGAACCGTGGATGACCCCGCGGTGTCGCCCGGAATCACCGCCAGCCCGTTGACACCGATACCGCCCGGGCGTAGCGTGACTCTCCGCCCGGCCACTACATGTGGTGGTTGGTCAGCAAGGTGAAGCCCAAGCTATAGGGCTTGCCGGGGTTTTCCGGTGGACGACGGCCGCTGCGGGGAGAGCGCTGGATGGACGCAGGGTCAGGCGACAGGCACACCACATTCGACGTGGTCGGCGCGCACAGGCGCGCAGGCCGCATGGCCGTCGGCGGCATCCGGGCAGCCGGGTCCACCACGGCACCAACACGACGCGGCGGGGATGCCCCCTGCGCACGGATCTCCGAGGAGTTGTCAGCAGCATGAGCACGGTTCGCCTGGAAGCGGTGAAGACCTCCCATACCACCACGGCTGCGGGCGAGATCCCGATGCAGCCCGCCTCCCAGGACATCTGGGAGAAGAAGTACCGCCTGACAAGCAAGCAGGGCGACGCGGTCGACGCCGACATCGACGGCACCTACCAGCGCGTCGCGCGCGCGCTGTCCGACGCCGAGGCCACGCCCGAGGCCCGCCGTACCTGGAACGACCGCTTCCTGTGGGCGCTGCGCCGCGGCGCCATCCCCGCCGGCCGCATCACCTCCAACGCCGGCGCGCTGGACCACAAGCCCGCGACCAGCACCATCAACTGCACCGTGTCGGGCACCATCTTCGATTCGATGGACGGGATCCTCGACAAGGTCCACGAGGCCGGCCTGACGCTCAAGGCGGGCTGCGGCATCGGCTACGAGTTCTCGACCCTGCGCCCGCGCGGCGCGTTCGTCGCCGGCGCCGGCGCCTATACGTCGGGCCCGATGTCGTTCATGGATATCTACGACAAGATGTGCTTCACGGTGTCGTCGGCCGGCGGCCGCCGCGGCGCGCAGATGGGCACGTTCGACGTCAGCCATCCCGACGTGCGCGATTTCATCCGCGCCAAGCGCGAGGACGGCCGCCTGCGCCAGTTCAACCTCAGCCTGCTGATCACCGACGGCTTCATGGAGGCGGTGCGCGACGACGCCGAGTGGCCGCTGCTGTTCCCGGTCAGCGACAAGGAGCTCGACGACGTCGACATGGGCGATCCGTCGCAGGTGGTCTGGCGCGACTGGCCGCAGCACGCCGGCTACATCACCCGCGACGACGGCCTGGTGGCCTGCAAGATCTATGGCGAGATCCGCGCGCGGCACCTGTGGGACATGATCATGGTCTCGACGTACGACTACGCCGAGCCGGGCTTCATCCTCATCGACCGCGTCAACGAGATGAACAACAACTGGTGGTGCGAGAACATCCGCGCCACCAACCCCTGCGGCGAGCAGCCGCTGCCGCCGTACGGCGCCTGCCTGCTGGGCTCGGTCAACCTGACCAAGTTCGTCCGCGACGCGTTTACCGACCAGGCGACGTTCGACTGGGACGAGTACCGCGAAGTCGTGCGCGTGTTCACGCGCATGCTCGACAACGTCGTCGAGATCAACGGGCTGCCGCTGCAGCAGCAGCGCGACGAGATCGTGCGCAAGCGCCGCCACGGCATGGGCTTCCTCGGCCTGGGCAGCACGGTGACGATGCTGAAGATGAAGTACGGCTCGCAGGCGTCTTGCGAGTTCACCGAGCGCGTCGCCCGCGAGATGGCGGTGGCCGGCTGGGAGATGGGGCTGTCGCTTGCGCGCGAGAAGGGGCCGGCTCCGATCATGGAGGAGCGCTTCGAGGTCACCGCGGCGATGCTGCGCCAGCGCCCGGAGATGGCCGCCGACGGCTGGCAGGCTGGCCAGCAGATCGAGGGCAAGCTGCTGCACGCCAAGTACTCGCGCTACATGCAGCGCGTGGCCGAGGTGGCGCCGGAACTGGTCGAGGAGCTGATCGAGGTCGGCGCGCGCTTCACCCACCACTCGTCGATCGCGCCGACCGGCACCATCAGCCTGAGCCTTGCCAACAACGCCTCCAACGGCATCGAGCCGTCGTTCGCGCACCACTACAGCCGCAACGTGATCCGCGAGGGCAAGAAGTCGAAGGAGAAGGTGGACGTGTTCTCGTTCGAGTTGCTGGCCTACCGGCACCTCGTCAACGCCCGCGCCATGCCGTACAGCGACGATGCCGCCGCCGCGCTGCCGGACTACTTTATCAGCGCCGACGACATCTCGCCCAGGGAGCACGTCGACGTGCAGGCCGCGGCGCAGAAGTGGGTCGACAGCTCGATCTCCAAGACCGCCAACGTGCCGACCGACTACCCGTACGAGGAGTTCAAGGACATCTACCGCTACGCCCACGAGCAGGGGCTCAAGGGCTGCACCACGTTCCGCTTCAACCCGGCCGCCTTCCAGGGCGTGCTGGTCAAGGAGTCGGACCTGGAGAACACGACCTACCGGTTCGAGCTGGAGGACGGCACGGTGGTCGAGGCCAGGGGCAACGAGCAGGTGGAGTACGACGGCGAGATGCACACCGCGGCCAACCTCTTCGACGCGCTCAAGGAAGGGTATTACGGCAAGTTCTGATCGCGGTGGCGGATACCGGCGTCGCTGCCGCGGCGGCGTCGGGCCGGCAAGGCAGTGCGGCGGCTTGCATACAGGTTGCGTACTTCGCGCTACATTCCGCCCCGCGGGCACATGGCCCGTCACAAGCATCGACTCACGACGAGGAAATACCCGATGAGCAACAGCAATGGCAATGGCGTGGCAGCGACCCTGTCGCGCGCCGCGGACGCCGTCAAGGACACGGCGTCCAATATCGGTTCGGTGGTCGCCCACACCACCAGCGACGCGGTGGCCAGCGTGCGCAAGACCGCGACCAAGGCGACCAAGGCGGTCAGCAAGTCCGCCACCCAGGCCCGCAAGGCGGTGACCAAGCGCGTGACCAAGGCGAAGAAGTCGCTGGCGTCCGCCAGTGCCGGCGCCAAGGCCGAGTCGGCCGCGCTCAAGCGCAAGGCGGCTGCGAAGAAGGGCGGCAGGGCGACCGCCAAGAAGGCCGCCAAGAAGACCGCGAAGAAGGCGACGGCCAGGAAGGCCGTGGCGAAGAAGGCGACTGCAAGGAAGTCCGCGGCCAAGAAGGCGCCCGCGAAGAAGGTCGGCAAGAAGGCGGCAACGAAGAAGGCGACCACGAAGAAGTCGGCGACCCGCAAGGTCGCGGCCAGGAAGGGCGCGGTGAAGAAGGCCGTACGCAAGGTCGCGAAGAAGGCCAGCGCCAAGAAGGCGACGGTCAAGCGCAGCGTCGCCGCCCGCAAGGGCGTGGCCAAGAAGTCGGCCAAGACCGCCAAGCGCAGCGTCGCCGCCAAGAAGGGCGCCGCGAAGCGCACGTCGAAGAAGGCCTGACGCTCCACGCCGCCGCGTCGGGACCCGGCGCGGCGGCGGTTCCACCCTGGTGTCGTCCCCCGCTCCGGGGTCGACCCCCCGCCCTCCACCACCCACCCCGGCGCCATGCCCGGGCATGCCGCACGACGCACGATCCGCTCCACACCCGGCATCAGGCGCGCATCGCGCGACCAGCCGCCGCGCGCCGCCGCCGCCGGCACCGGGCTCCATCGCCAGCTCCCCGCCTCCAGGCAGGCCGCGCACCGCGCGCCGCTCACCACCTCTCCACCGCGCATCGCGCCACACCACATCCAGGAATTGCTGCCATGGCCGTCAAGATCGACCAGAAAATCAGGGGTTACTCCGTCGTCTCCGCCGAGGACCGCGAAAAGGCCGTCACCGGCGCGTCCGTCGCGCGCGCCGTGGTCGAAGCCGAGGCCCCCACGGCCGACGTCATCCAGATGCACGAGCGCATCGAGCGTCCGGAGGTGCTGATCGGCAGCACCTACAAAATCAAGTCTCCGCTGGTCGAGCACGCGATGTACGTGACCATCAACGACATCGTGCTCAACGCCGGCTCCGAGCACGAGCAGCGGCGTCCGTTCGAGATCTTCATCAACTCCAAGTCGATGGAGCACTTCCAGTGGATCGTCGCGCTCACCCGGATCATGTCAGCCGTGTTCCGCAAGGGCGGCGACGTGACCTTCATCGTCGACGAGATGAAGGCCGTGTTCGACCCCAAGGGCGGCTATTTCAAGGCCGGGGGCGTCTACATGCCGTCGCTGGTGGCCGAGCTGGGAAGCATCGTCGAGGACCACCTGAAGTCGATCGGCATGATGCACGACCCCGACATGTCCGACGCCACCCGCGCGCTGATCGCGGAGAAGCGCGCCGCGTTCGCGAAGCTGGGCGTAAAAAAAAACTCTGACGTAAGCGCCTCGGCCGGTGGCGATGGCAGCGCGGTGACCAACGTGCGCGCCAACTCTTCCGCCGACCACGACGAGGACCTCGCCGTGACCGGCGACGGCGCGTCGTTCCCGCCGTCGGCCACCATGTGCCACAAGTGCCACAACAAGGCCGTGGTGCTGATGGACGGCTGCGCGACGTGCCTGAACTGCGGGTATTCGAAATGCGGGTGAGCGGGTATTGCGCTTGCTGCATTGTCTCGGAGAGGAAGTTCAAGGACAGGATGTCCTAGGAGTGAGGGGAGTCGCGATGGCGAGTCGCGCTCGAAGAGAGCCGAGCGAGTCCGTCATCACAGGCGGCCGAGGCGTTTCGGCGCAATCCATTGGAGTCGCAACCGGATCTCGTTACCGGGTCTCGTCAGGAGCGGTTGGCCATGCGGAAGCAGCGCACGCCTTAAGACATCGTGAAAGGGACCGCTGCTTTCATTGGCTTATGGCCATCGGGCTACACCGCGGACCCGTGCCCGAAGCTCAGCACGACCATTGCCGGGCTCGCCGGATCGGCTGATGCAGCGAGCCGCCGGCAGCTGGAAGTTGACCTCGAACTCGGGCGCCGCCACTGTCATTAGATGCAGACCTCGGCGAACTCGCCGTCGTGCCGGAGGAACGTCTGCACAACGCCATTGTCTCGGCGACACTGCACGATTCCGGGAATAGTGATGATCGATGCAGATGTTCCCCGCCAGCGTCGTTGACTCTTGAGGAACGAACATGCGCCTTCCCGCCTGCGTACTGTCGGCGTCACTTCTTCCTCACGTCCGCCTTCGCGGCCGACCCGACGCTCGACGGGGCGTGGACCGTCGACCTGTCGACGACGCCCGACGTGCCCTACACCAAGCCAATGCGGCTACTGCTGCGCGAGGACGGCGCGGTCGAGGGCACCTTCTACGACAGCGCGATCGAGGCCGGTCGCTGGAGGCGCGACCGCGGCCGGCTGTGCGCGAGCTTCCGGACGACGGACGGACAGGGCCCATACCACTCCTCCGTCTGCCTGGTTGGCGAGGAGGCCATCGGCCAGACGTGGGCCGAGCATCGCGACTTCCTCTTCAACTGGGTCGCGCAGCGCGCCGCGCCGTGAACCGCCACGAGGGACACGACGGACACGGCGGCCACGGCGGCCACGGCGGCCACGGCGGGACTTCCGGCACGCGTCCGGCGCGCCGCTGCGGGAGCACACTGCGACATCGGCTGCCAACCCGGCAGTTCATGGGAGGCCTCATGGACCACATTGCACGCCCGTTGAACGCACTGCGCGGCGCAGTGATTGCGCTCGCCCTGCTCGCCGCTGGTGGCCAGGCGATGGCCGCGCGCGCGCCGGCGGTCGAGGCGGTGCGCCTGGCCCTGCAGCAGCCGGGTGCCGAGGCCGCGGTCGCGCTGGCCGACCGGGTGGTGGTGGCGCGGCCGCAGGACGCCGATGCCTGGTATTACGCCGGCCAGGCCTACGGCAGGATGGCGATCCAGGCCAGCATGCTGCGCAAGCCGGGCTGGGCGAGCAAGACCCGCGACGCCTTCCAGAAGGCGGTGTCGCTGGACCCGGACCATCTCGACGCGCGCCAGGGGCTGGTGCAGTTCTACACGATGGCGCCGGCCGTCATGGGCGGGGGCAAGGACAAGGCCGCCGCCGAGATCACGGCCTACGCCGCCCGCAATGCCGCCGGTGGGCACTACCTGCGCGCCGCATCGCTCGACGGCCCGGCTGCCGAGCGCGAATGGCGCGCCGCGGTGCGCCTGTCACCCGACGACAGCCGCTTCCGCCGCGGGCTGGTGGCGTACCTCGACCGCGGCAAGCGCGCGCCCGAGGCGCTGGCCGAGATCGACGCCGGCCTGGCGCGCAACCCGCGCGACGCCCGCCTGCTGTACATGCTCGGCCGCCACGCCGCGCTGCACGACGAGCGACGTGACGCCGGGCTGGCCGCGCTCGACGCGCTGCTGGCGAGACCCGCAGCGCTGCCTGACGATGTCAGCCAGGCCGGAGCCCATTGGCGGCGCGGGCAGCTGCGCGAACAGCGCGGGCTGACGACCGAAGCCCTGGCCGACTACCGGCGGGCGGTCGCGCTGCAGCCCACGTTCCCCGATGCGCGCAAGGATCTCGATCGCTTGGCGCGCACCACGAAGTAGGCCGGGCAAGCCTGTCGCTCAGCGCGCCGATACCGCCGCGTCATAGCGGCGGCTGACTTCGTTCCAGTTCACCACCTTCCAGAAGTTGGACACGTACTCAGGGCGCCTGTTCTGGTAGCGCAGGTAGTACGCGTGCTCCCACACGTCCAGGCCCAGGATCGGCGTGCCCTTGTCGGTCGCCACGTCCATCAGCGGGTTGTCCTGGTTGGCCGTGCTGGTGACCGCGAGTGAGCCGTCGTCCTTGACGATGACCCAGGCCCAGCCGGAACCGAAGACCGTCCTGCCTGCGTCGTCGACCTGTTGCTGCATCGCCTGCATCGAGCCGAAGTCGGCGTCGATGCGCGCGGCGAGGGCTGGGCTGACCTCGCCGCCTTCGCCTGCCGGCGCCAGCACGGTCCAGAACAGCGAGTGGTTGTAGTGGCCGCCGGCGTTGTTGCGCACCGCGGTGTCGAAGCGCGAGATCTGCGCCTGGATCTGCTCGATGCCCAGCGACGCCAGCTGCGGGAACTCCACGACCTTGCCGTTGAGGTTGTCGACATAGGCCTTGTGGTGGCGGCCGTGGTGGATCTCCATCGTCTCGGCATCGATCGCCGCCTCCAGCGCGTCGGTGGCGTAGGGCAGCGCGGGCAGGGTGAAGGGCGCGGCGGCGGGCGCATCCTGCGCCAGCGCGGCGATGGACAGCGGGATCATCACGACGGCAAGCAGGGCGGGGCGCAGCAGGGGCAGTAACGACATGGGAACTCCGGGGGTTGAGCGTCGGCCGACGGTACATGGCGCGCCGGTCACGCGATGTGTGCGGACCCTGCTTCGCCGAGGTGGGCGGGCCGCTTCACCCGGACGCGCGCGCTGTCCTATGCTTTGCGGACCGCCTTGACGCACAGGAACGCAGATGCTCAACCATGTGATGGTCGGATCGAACGATATCGAGCGATCCAAAGCGTTCTACAGCGCGGTGCTCGGCGGCGTGTTGGGTGCGCCCGAGCCGCTCGTGAACATGTCCGCGTCTGGCCACGTGCGGCTGTTCTATCGGCATGACGGCAGCACGTTCTGCGTCAGCCAGCCGATCGACGACGCGCCCGCGACCTGCGGCAATGGCGCCACTGTCGGATTCAAGTGCGATTCGCTCGCGCAGGTGCAGGCCTTCCACGACGCCGCCGTGGCCGCGGGTGGCACGTCGATCGAGGATCCGCCCGGTCCGCGCGGAGGCGGCATGGGCACCATGCACTTGGCCTACGTGCGCGACCCGGATGGCAACAAGCTCTGCGCCATCCACCGGTGAAGACGTGTCCGGGAGCGCCTCCGCTCACCGCCGCCCGGCGGCGACCGCTGGCGCCTCCCCGATGTGGCCAGGCGGCAGTGGATGGTGGACATGGTGGAGTTGCCACCGGCGGCGTGAACCCGCTCGCGCCGGCGCGTCCGTAAGCTCGGCGGCCGATGGCCTACACCGGTTTGTTCCTCGCGGCGTTTCTCGCCGCCACCCTGCTGCCGCTGCAGTCCGAGGCCGTGCTGGTCGGGCTGATGCTGGCGGGACATCCACCGTGGGCGCTGGTGCTGGTGCTGGAGTGGGCAACGTGCTGGGCTCGACCGTCAACTGGTGGCTGGGGCGCGGCGTCGCACGTTTCCCGGGCCGGCGCTGGTTTCCGGCAGGGCCGCACGCGATGGCGCGCGCGCAGCGCTGGTACGCGGGCCATGGCAAGTGGACCCTGCTGCTCAGCGGGGTGCCGATGCTGGGTGACCCGCTGACGCTGGTAGCAGGCGTGATGCGCGAGCGGCTGCCGATATTCCTGCTGCTGGTGTCGATCGCGAAGTTCGGGCGCTACGTGGTGCTGGCCGTGGTGGCGGTGCGGTACGTGTGAGGCCGCGACCGCGCGGGCATCGTGGCGGCCGTGACGCGCGGCCGACAGCCACGCTGCGACGCTGCCGCCTTCGCCTTCATAGGGATCCACCATGAGCACGCCCACGTCCCCCGCACTGACCCGTCGCGACGTCATCATCCAGCTCGACCGCGTCGACACCGCGCTGGAAGCGCCCGACGCCAACCGGGAATCGCTGCTGCGCGAGGCGCTGGAGTGGCTGGTGGCGCATCCTGGCCTGGAGGCGGCCGACGCGCTGTACTACCGCGAGCGGCTGCAGGTGATCCGCGAGCGCCACGCGGATTGACGGTCGAACTCGGACTGCAGCTGTATTTCGTCGACGTCGAGGTGGGCGACGTGGCGCAGGCACATCGCCTCGATGACATGATCGAGCTGGTGCCAGGCCTGTAGCTGCTGTAGTCCGGGCTGACCCGGTGGCAGCTGTACCACGTGGTGAAGCGGCGGCTGGCGCCAAGGCGGTTGCTGGTCGGGCCGCCCGTGCAAGTCGCCAAGTCGAAGGCGATGGCGCCGGGCGTCCGGCGATGGCTGCGTGGACAGGGTTACGGCTGGTGTCCCGCGTGAGGCCGTGGTACTGGCTGCGCCCGACAGGCCGGATCCCGGCGAGCCCGACGCGGCCACGTCCATCGGCGCCTTGGTAAGCTGGTCGCACGTGTCTGCGGGATCCGACGATGTCCAGGGAATCGAAGGCGCGGCGCGATGCCCGCCGCAAGCTGACGCCGGCGCCCAAGGTGCGCCGCGTGCCGCTGCTGCAGCGGCACGCCGAGCTGGCTGTCGATGGCGGCGTGGTCGGCGTGGTGTCGCGCCAAGAGAGTGAGTGGACGCTGCTGCTCGACGGCCGGGCGCTGCCGCCGACCGACAGCGCGGCGATGACCATGGCAATGCTGCGCCACGCCGCCGCGGTTCGCGAGCAGGATGGCGGCGACGTACGGCTGGCGTACTCGAGCACCCTGCGTGAGGCGGCGACGCTGGAGGCGCAGGAGGCGGGGATGACGCTGCACGCCTACCTCGACGCGCTGGAGGCCGAACGGCAGGAGCGGCGCGAGCAGCGCGCGGTCGCGGCTGCCGGGCGGCGCCACTAGCGGGACACGGGGCGCCGCAACGGACGGTGATGCGGAGACCGGCGCACTGCGGCACCATGCCAGCGGGGACCGATGGGAGAAGGGCGATGTTCGAGAAGTTCGCGCGCAGCTGGGAGCTGGTGAAGGCGAGCGCCGAGGTGCTGCGCTCGGACCGGGAGCTGATGCTGTTCCCGGTGCTGTCGGGGCTGTCCTCGCTGCTGGTGCTGGCGACGTTCGTGCTGCCGCTGGCGATGCTGCGCACCGCGGACGGAGGGCTCGGCATCGGCGCCGTGGCGACCGCGTTCGCGTTCTACTTCTGCCAGTACACGGTGATCGTGTTCTTCAACGTGGCGCTGGTCGGGGCAGCGATGATCCGCCTCGACGGCGGCGATCCGACGCTGTCGGACGGCCTTGCGGCGGCGCGCGCGCGGCTGCCGGCGATCCTCGGCTATGCCGCCATCGCGGCCACCGTGGGCGTGCTGCTGCAGGCGATGAAGGGCAAGGACAACGCGCTGGTGCGACTGCTGGGCAGCGGCCTGGGCGTGACGTGGACGCTGGCGACCTTCATGGTGGTCCCGGTGCTGGTCAGCCGCAACGTCGGTCCGGTCGACGCGCTGCGCCAGGGCGTGTCGCTGCTGCGCGACACCTGGGGCGAGAACGCGATCGGCAACGTCGGCATCGGCGCGGCGTTCGGCGTGCTCACCTCCCTCGCGGTCGTGGCCGCGGTCGCGCTGACCTTGCTCGCCGCGCAGGCGTCGCTGGCGCTGGCGGTCGCGATCGGCGCGCTGTGCGTGCTGGCGGTACTGCTGCTGGGCGTGTACCAGGCGGCGCTGACCGCCGTCTACTCGGCGGTGCTGTACCGGTTCGCGACCACGCACCAGGCGCCGCCGGCATTCCGAGGCATCGCACTGCAGCAGGCCTTCTCGACGAAGGCCTGACGCGGCCGGCGTTGCCCCTGTCCGCAGGCGACAACCATTGCACGACGCCGTCGCCACCACAGGCGGCCATCGGGAAGCTGTCTGTCGAGCCGCGGCCGCGGGCGGCGATGTGGCATGGTGCATGTGGGCCGTCGGGGGGACGGTCCGTCACCGGGTGCAGCGATGCGGGCGAGGGGACTTCGGAAGGGCACGACACGAGCGACGACGCGCGCGCGCGCATTGGCCTCGCGCTGCTGCTGTGCTGCGTCGCGCTGCCGGCGTGGTCGCAGACCTGCGACGATTACGCCGCGATGGGACCCGAGGTCGCCACGCTGCGCGATTCCGACCCGGCCGCCGGCGTCGCGCGCGGCGAGGCCGCGCTCGCATCCGCCAGCGCGCTTCGGCCGCCGTGCCCGGCGGGCCGCGCGATGCTGCTGGCCGGTATCGCGTCCAATCTGCACATCCTCGGTCGCCACGCCGAATCGCGCGCGCACTTGACGCAGGCGCTGTCGACCCTGGACGGCGACGGCACGGCGGCGCAGCGTGCCTTCATCCATCGCGCGCTCGGCGTGGTGCTGACCGACAGCGAGGAATACCCGCGCGCGCTGCGCCACTATCTTGCGACGCTTGCGATCAGCGACCGCGCCGGCGAGAGCGTCGAGTCGGCCAAGACCGCCGGCAACCTTGGCAACCTGTACGTCACGCTCGGCGATTTCGACAAGGCCCGCGCCTACCACGGGCGCTCGCTGCAGGGCTTCGAGGCCGCCGGGTTCACGCCCGGGGTCGCCGGTGCGCTCGTCAACCTGGGGGTCGTCGCGTCGCGCCTCGGCAAGGCGGCGGACAGCGCCGGCGACGCACCTGCCGGGCGGCGCGAGTACATCGCGCTGCGCGATCTCAATCTGCGTGCGCTGGTACTGTTCGAAGAGCTGGGTAACCCACGTGGCGTGGCCTACGCGTCCAGCAACATCGGGCTGGCGTTTGACCGCCTCGAGCAGCCGCTGCGGGCGCTCGCGCAGCACGAGCGCTCGCTCGCGCTGCGGCGCGAGGTCGGCGACGCGTTTGGCATCATCAATTCCCTGCTCAGCATCGCCGCGACCGCGACGGTCCTCGAGCGCTACGGGGTCGCCGCGGCGGCATTGGACGAGGTGGCGCCGCTGGTGCCGGCGGAGAACCTGTTTCTGCTGCGCGACGTCGCGCAGCAGCGCGTGCTGCTGGCGGAGGCGCGCGGAGAGCTGGCGGAAGCGCTTGCGCAGCAGCGCGAGGTCACGCGCATCGGCGCGCTGATCGTCGACGCCGAGCAGGCAAGCGCGATCGCCACGCTGCAGGACCGCTTCGACGCCGAGCAGTCGGCGCGCGAGATGACCTGCTGCGGACCCAGGCCGAGGTGGGCGAGGCCCGGCTGCAGCGCCAGGCGCAGATCACGCAGTTGAGCCTGCTGGCGGCGGCGCTGGCGATCGCCATCGGTCCGCGGCGGGCCGGCGTTCTGCCTGCTGATGGTCGACATCGACGACTTCAAGGCAATCAACGACCGCCACGGCCACGATGCCGGTGACCGTCTGCTGGTCGAGGTGGGGCATCGGCTGCGCGATGGCGTGCGCCGGCAGGACACGGTGGCGCGCTGGGGCGGCGAGGAGTTTCTGCTGCTGCTGCCCGACTCGCAGCTGGCGGGCGCGCACACGCTGGCCGACGAGCTGCGCGGACGCATCGCCGGAACGCCATTTGTGCTGTCTGACCACGGTGCGCGCGACGAGGCGGTCACGATGACGGTGACCGTCGGTATCGGCCGGTTCGAGGCAGGAATGCGGCTCGACGATTGCATCAGGGCGGCGGATGCGGCGCTGTACGAGGGCAAGCGCCATGGCAAAGACAGGTCGGTCGTGTGGCGCGCTGCGCCGGAGCGAGTGCCAGACGGCGCCGGCGCGGCCTCATTCCGTGCCGCGCAGGCGGATCGTCAGCCCCTTGAGGAAATTGCGCAGGATCTGGTCGCCGCAGGCGCGGAAGTGCTTGTGACCGGCTTGGCGGAACAGCGCGGTGAGCTCCGGCTTGCCGATGGGATAGCCGGCGGCGGCGAACACCGCATGCATGTCCACGTCCTTGAGCGCGAATGCGACCCGTAGCTTCTTCAGCACGACGTTGTTGTTGACCCGTGTTTCGACCCGGCGCGGCGGCAGAGACGGATCGCGCCCGCGCAGATGCACGACCAGGCCGTCCAAGACGTGCGCGAGCACGCGATCCGGACACGCGACGTACCCGTCCTCGTCCTCGCGCTTCAGGTAGGCGCGCACCGCGTCGAGGTCGACCAGCGGCGCGGCCGCGGGATCGGGCGCGGCCAGCAAGACGATGGCGACGATATGCGCGTCGCCCAGGTCGAGCATGTAGCGGATGCTGCGCAGCACGTCGTTGTTGATCATCGCAGAGGTCGGGCTAACGCCTTGCGGCGGGTGCACAGTCTAGCGGCGGCGGCGATGTCGGCCCCCACCGCGCCTGCAACGCCGCGCACCCCCTTGCGCCGCGGATGGCACGCTGTCGCCTCTTCAGAGGAGCAGGGGGCGCGACGATGCACAGGGGTTGGGGATGGCTGGTTGCCGGGCTGATCGCCGCGGCGATGTTGGCGGCACCTGCGAAGGCGGCCGACGAGGGCAGGCGTGTCACCGGGCCACAGGTGGCGAAGCTGCTGCAGGACATGGGCTACCGCGCGACCGTCGGAGTGGACGGCGAAGGCGACCCGAAGGTCGACACCGCGATGGGCGGGGTCAACGTCTCCGTGTATTTCTACGACTGCGTCGACGGCGCCTGCGGGTCGCTGCAGCTGTCGATCGGGCTCGATCTCGACGACGGCACGACGCACGCCGTGATCAACGCGTTCAACAGGCGCAAGCGCTATTCGCATGCCTACCTCGACGACGAGAACGACCCGTTCCTTGCCTACGACTTCGAGGTGCTGCACACCGACTTCGATGCGCACGTGCGCAGCCAGGTCGACCTGTGGGAAAGCCTGCTTGCCGACTTCCTCGTCGCCACCGGCTATCGCCAGGTGCAGGCGCCGCCTGCGGCGAGCGCCACGTCCGCGGGCGCGGCGGGACGACGCAGCCTGCAGTAGGCGTATGCGGCGTGAGTGCGCGCACACCCGCACTGCGGTAGCGTGGCGCATGTCTGCGAACGCCCCTGTACACGCAGGTGATCCCGAGCACGATCTGCCGCGCAGCCGCGCGCCGGTCACCTCGCCGTTGCCACCGCTGGGCCGCGCCGACCGCGAGGACCTGCAGCTGGCGCGTGCGCTGCTGGAGCGGCCTGGGGTGGCGGCGCAACTGGCGAATGCGATCGGTGCACCGCTGGAAGCACTGCTGGGCAGGCGCCTGCCCGCCAGGGTGTCCAAGCTGGTCGATTCCGCGACCCGCCGCGCACTGGAGCAGGCGCTGCGCGCGGCCGTCGCTTCCCTGGGCGGCCGGCGCGGTGCGCGGCCTGCCAGTACGCGTGGGCATACGTTCGCGGCGGCGGCCACGGGCGCCGCGGGCGGCGCGTTCGGCCTTGCCGGGCTGGCAGTGGAGCTGCCGCTGACGACGACGCTGATCCTGCGCTCGATCGCCGATATCGCGCGCAGCGAGGGCGAGTCGCTGGACGATCCGCATGCGGCGCTGGCGTGCTTTGAGGTGCTGACGATGGGCGGCCCGGCCGCCGGAGACGACGCCGCGGAGTCGGGCTACTTCGCCGCGCGCGCGGTGCTTGCGCAGCAGATGGCGTCGGCAGCGGAGTACATCGCGCTGCATGGACTGTCGGGGCAGGGCGGCCCGGTGATCGTGCAGCTGCTGTCGGCGATCGCGTCGCGGTTTTCGGTGACGGTGAGCCAAAAGGTCGCGGTGCAGGCGGTGCCGGTGGTCGGCGCGGCCACCGGCGCGGCGCTAAATACGCTGTTCATGCGCCATTTCCAGCGCATGGCGCGTGGGCACTTCATCGTCCGCCGGCTGGTACGCCGGCACGGCGTGGACGCCGTGCGGCGTGCGTACGAGGCCTGCGCCTGACCGCGGCGAGTGTGCGGCCGTTGCCTCAACGGCGTTCGCGACCAAGACTGCGCAACCCCGCCGCCATCGGAACCGCCATGCCCGCCACGCGCGACTGGACCCTCGTTTTCCTCCGCGTGGCTGCGCTGTGGGGCGCGTGGCGCGCGCTGTCGCTGCCGCTGCGGGTGCTGGCGGTACCCGACCCGCAGGCGGCGCTGGCGCAGCCCGGCGGCACCGCCATCGTGGTGATCGCGGTCGCCAGCGCCGTGCTTTGGCTGGTCCTGCTGTGGTGCCTGTTGCGCCCGGCGCGCATCGGGCTGGCAGTGGGATTCGCGGCGGTGATGGTCGGCCTGTTCCATGGCGGCGCGTCGACAGTGCTACTGGTGCGCGCGCTGCCCGCCACGCGGGCCGTGGCGCTGACGACGCCCGCTGGCGGTGACGTCGGCGCGGTGGCGGCCGTGTTGACACCCGGGGGGCTGTGGACCAGCTACGGGATCTCGGTGGCGCTTGCGGCCGCGGTCGCGTTGGCGCTGTGGCAGCGGCGGGCGTGGTTCGCCGGTCGCCGCGGCTAGCGCGACGCGCGGCGCGGGTTTGGCGGCAGAGAGCTGTGGACGGCGCTTGCGGCGATCGCGGCGGTGCCGGTCGCGACCGAGATCTGGTTGAGCGCCGATACCACGTCGCCGATCGCATACAGTCCATCGACCGAGGTCATCTTGGCGTCGTCCACCTCCAGCGCGCCCTCGTCGTCGACGCGCGCGCCAATGCCGGTGGCCAGTGCCGACTGCACGTTGCTGCCCATCGCCGGATACAGCGCGTCGAACACGTGCCGGGTGCCGTCGACGACCGCGCTGCAGCGCCTGCCGTCGAACTCCAGCGCCGACGGCCGGCCCAGCAGCGTGACGCCGATCGCGGCGGCCTCGTCGCGCAGCGTGGCGTCGTCGCCGTCGTCGCCGTCCAGCAGCATCGCGACGTCGGCCGAGAACGTGCGCAGGAAGCGCGCGTGGGACAGTGCCGTCGCCGGTGCCCCGTAGACGGCGAGGCGTCCGTCCGACGCTTCATAGCCGTCGCAGATCGCGCACAGCCGCATTGCGGTCGCGTCCATCGCCGCCGCCGCCCACGCCACGTCCGGCAGCACGTCGACGACGCCGGTGGCCAGCATCACGCGGCGCGCGCGCCAGGTACGCCCGTCGTCGGCACGCAGCAGGAAGCATGGGCCGGTGTCGGCATCGCGGTCGCCGGGCGCGTCGTCGTCTGCTTCCGCCGCGCAGCGCGACAGGGACGCCACCCTGGCGCGGGTCACGTCCAGCCCCAGCTGGCACACCTGCTCGCCGTAGATCCGCAGCAGGTCGTTGCCGGCGATGCCGCGCGGGAACCCGGGGCAGTTGTTGCTCTCCGGGATCCAGCGCGCGCGGCTCGCGTCCGCGTCCAGCACCACCACGTCACGATGGAACCGCTGCAGGTACATCGCCGCGGTCAGGCCGGCCGGCCCGCCGCCGATCACCGCGCAGTCGTGCAGGTGGCCGTCGCTCACGATGGGCGCCCGATGGCGGGGCCGCCCATGGCGGCCCCCGGCGATGCGCCCGGCGCTGCGCTGGCGCCGCCGTCGCCGTCGACGATGCAGCGATTGCGGCCTGCGTGTTTGGCGCGATACATCGCCGCGTCGGCGCGTGCCTGCCACTGCGAGGCGGTCTCGCCGGGCCGCAGCATCGCGCCCCCCACGGACACGGTCACCGCCTGATCGCCGCAGCGCACGCGCGCGGCGACCATCGCGCGCAGCTTCTCGCCGATCAGCGCCAGGCCGTCGACGCCGGGCTCAGGCACCAGCAGGCAGAACTCCTCGCCACCGAGGCGATAAAGCTGGTCGCCGCGGCGCACGCACTCTCGCGCCAGCACTGCCAGCTGTACCAGCACGTCGTCCCCGGCCTCGTGCCCGTGGTTGTCGTTGATCGCCTTGAAGTGGTCGAGGTCGAGCACCAGCAGGCCGAGCCCGCCACCGCCGCGCCCCTGAGCCGACACCGCGGCCTCGATCCCCGATACCAGCGCGCGCCGGTTGCCAGCGCCGGTCAGGGGGTCGCGCGACGCGATGGCCTCCAGCTGCTCGCGCTGCGCGCTGGCGCGGCGCGCGAACACATGGGAGAACACGCAGGTGACGGCAGCGGTGATGGCGAACATCCACTGGTGCGCCAGGTCGACGAGGGCGTCGTTGCCGAGCACGACGCCGAGGACAAGGACCGCGGACAGCAGGATCGCCGGGCTGCGTTCGATCAGCAGGAAGTTGGCGAGCACCACCGGGAACACCCACAGCAGCCCCGCCAGTCCATTGAACTGGGCGATCAGCATGCAGCTCAGCGAATAGACGATGGCCATGAACAGCGATGCACCCTGCGTCCGCCCGGTGCGCCAGGCGTGGGCGCTGCCGAAGACGATCGCGGCGACCACCGCGAGATCGAACAGGCCGATCCAGTGGTCGCCGTTCGTGAACCGGTACGCAGCGAACGGCAGCAGCCCCAGCGTGGTCACCAGGGCGAACGTCAGCAGTACCTGCATCCTGAAATCCGCGCGCAGGCGGTCGATCGCCATGTCCGTCCTTTCCCATTGGCCAAGACCGGCCAGACCCATCCACGCTGCTCGGTCGGCCCGAGCATAGTCGCGTGGTCCGTGGATGGCACGACGCGCTGCAGTGCGCGCCGCGCCCGCGTCAGCTGGTCGCGTCGTTGGCGGCGTCGGCCTCGTCGTCCCGCAGTGTCCGCGTGAAGAGCGCGATCATCCGCCGCCATGCCTCGACGGCGGCGTCGGCGTCGTAGCGCGGCGTGGTGTCGTTGTGGAATCCGTGCTGGGTGGCAGGCGGCTGGTAGAGCGCCCACGTCTTGCCGGCCGCGTCGAGCGCGTCGCGATACGCGGGCCAGCCGGCATTGACGCGTTCGTCGTTGTCGGCCAGCACCACCAGCAGCTCGGCGCCGATCCCCGGCACGTCATCGACCGGGCCGGCGCCGCCGCGCGCAGCGTCGGCACCCTCGTCGACAGGAAGTGCGCGATCGATCCGCCGTAGCAGAAGCCCACCACGCCAAGCCGGCCGTTGCCGCCGTCGATGCCCTGCAGCATCACTGCCGCGGCCAGGAAGTCCGCGCGGCACTTCGCCTGGTCCAGCCGGCCGAACAGCGTGCGCGCGGCATCTTCGTCGCCCGCGTAGCCGCCCAGCGGGAACAGCGCATCAGGGGCGAACGCGATGAAGCCTTCCAGCGCCACGCGCCGGGCCACGTCCTCGATGTGCGGGTTGAGGCCCCGGTTCTCGTGCACCACCAGCACCACCGGCAGTGGACCGTCGGCCTGCGCCGGACGCACCAGGTAGCCGCTGCCGGTGCCGTGCCCGTCGGGCGATTCGAATGAGAGCCGTCGGGCGGAGAGACGCGGGTCGTCGGGCGTCACCTGCTGCGCGGCGGCGAACCGCGGACTCAGCGCGGCGAGCAGGCCGACCGCGCCCGCGGCGCCCAGCGCGAACCGCGATGCCCCGGCCAGGAATCCGCGGCGGTCGATGTCGCCGTGTACGTACTGGTCGAACAGGCGCAGCACCTCGGGGTCGAAGTCGCTTGCGGTGGCGCGCGGACGCTTGGGCATGGCGGGGTCCCGTGGTCGGACGAAGTAGCGCGGCTACAGGCGGCGGGCGCAGGCAGGCGAGCGCACTGCGTGGCCGAGTATCGCACTCCCGCCCCGGGCGGCCCGCTGCACCCGTAGCATCGCGGCGCCCCGCGGGGCGGTTTAGCGCGGGCGTCACGCGTCGCTGCCTACCCTGCGCGTCCTGGTGCCGGTCGCGGCGCCGCAGCAGGCAGGACGATACCTTGGACAAGAAGATCCCCGCTGGAACCTGGGTGGTGGTGGCCGACGGTAGCGGTGCGCGCGTGTTCCGCAACGTCGGCAGCGACAGTGCGCTGGCGCTGAAGCAGGAGGCGCTGCTGGAGCCCGAGGAGCTGCTGGACGACGGCCCGTCGGGCTCGATGCCGGTGGAGCAGTCCGCCGGTCACGTCGACGAGGCCACGTTCGCCAAGCAGCTCGCCCAGCGCATCAACGCCGCCGCGCTGAAGCAGCGCTTCGCGCACCTGGTGCTGGTGGCGGACCCCCAGACCCTTGGCCAGATGCGCCCGCTGCTGCACAAGGAAACAACGCAGCGCCTGCTGGGCGAGATCGGCAAGACGCTGACCAACTCGCCGCTGGAAGACATTGAGCGCGCGCTGGGCTGACGGCGCGCGGTCCCGCGGCGGACCGCGCCTGCGGCGGCGCAGGTATGCTGCGGCCCCGGCGGCGCAGCGCCGCCGCCGAGGAGGTGTCCATGCATTCCCGCCCTACACCGCCTCGCCTGGACTCCCCGCGCGCACTGGCCGGCGTACTGGTGGCCGCCGCGCTGGCTGTGGCGGCGCCGATGGTGGCGTCCGCGGCAGGCAATGACTCCGTTGCGATGCGGCTGCCGGCGGCGCGCACCGTGGACGACGGCAGCCACGTGCTGCTGTCGACCACACTCACCCTCCAGCGGCCGTCCTGGGTCTACGTGCAGGCGGACGGCGATTACGCGCCCGCGCAGGGTGGCGCCGCGGGGCGCGCCAGCGTCGGCGTCGCGATCGACGGCGTGCAGGTCAGCAACGCGAGCGCGATCGACTGGACCGGTTCACTGGATCCGCGTCGGCACGGCTTCAACGCAATTGGCGCGCGCCGGCTGCAGGCCGGCACCTACGCAGTGACGCTGGTCGCGCACGTCGCAGGCGGCCGGGTTGACTACGGCGCGGGCGCGCAGCTGCTGGTGATGACCGACGCCGCCGACCACGTCGCCGAGCACGCGCTGCCCGCCGATGCGCGCGCGTTGGACTTTGACACCGCCTACATCGCCGAGGACCAGGCGCTGCCGCGCAACGCGATGCGGGTTCTGGCGTCATTGCCGGTGCCGCCGACGCCGACGCCGGCGGTCGCGTTCGCCTCCGGCACGGCCTACGTCGACGGCGGTATGGGCGACGCGATGTGGGGGCTGCTCGCCAACCACCGCGAGCCGCCGATCACGCAGCAGACCTGGTCGATCCAGGACCTGGCGACCAACGCCGAGCTGCGTGCGCCGATGCACGTGCAGGGGCTGCTGCCAATGGCGCGCGGCGGCGCGGTGCAGTGGATCGCCACCGAATCACCCTACTGGCAGCCGCGCATGGGCAGCACCAACGGCGTGGTCTACGGCGTCGAGGCGGGCGGTAGGCTGCTGGTGCTGGCAGGCGGCATGCAGGTGGTGGGCAGCGCGCTGGCGCCGGTGTTCCCGTACCACCTGCGTGGCGTCCATCGCCGCTACGCGTACGTCTGCATCGGCAGCAACGGCTTCCGCGCGCGCTGCCCGGTGCAGGGCAGCGAGGTGATGCTGGCCTCGGGCCGCGTCTGCATCCCGCGCGGCCACAACGGGGTGGTGCTGTTCAACGCGCGTAGCCGCGTGCAGGGCGACAGCCGCGACGGTGGCGGTGTCGTGCGCCTGGGCATCCGCATCGGCGGCCGCGATGTCGGCTACCGCGGCGTCCAGGACCTCGGCCCGGCGCCGCACGGCGAGAGCACCCGCACCATCGCCGCGAGCCACCTCAGCGCCGGCGACGCCGCGCTGTCGCCCGGTTGCCACGAGGTGCAGGCGGTCGCCAAGCGCCGATGGCGACTTCCGCAACCTGTCGATGAACGCCGACCTGCCACTGCTCTGGTTCGACTAGCGCGCGCCGTCAGCCGCCCGGCGCGCCCGCCGCCGCGGGGGTCAACCGCCAGACCGCGTTGCCGACGTCGTCGGCCACCAGCAC
>LXQJ01000038.1:0-10001 GCA_001683895.1 Luteimonas sp. ANT-B3E
TGTTCATGTCGAACTCCAAGTTGCGAGAAAAGTATCGCTTCTTGGGCTCCGGATCTGTGGGGCAACATCAACATCAGGTCCATCGCGTCGATGATCAGCGAGCTGTCGGTGGCGTTCTTGCCGCTGGTGTAGGCGAACTGCTGCACCGGCTGGATCGAGTGCTTCAGCAGTACCTGCTTCCACTGCGACAGCCGCGTCGACGTGAAGTCGCCGAAGATCCGCTTGACGCTGGCTACCCCGAACTTGGCCACCTCCGCCAGCAGGCCCTCGATCACGGCGGGCTGCGCGTTGTCGGCATCGATCAGCACCGCGAGGCGGCGGAGGTCATCGTCGGTGGAGGTGGTGGTGCGCGGGGCTCTCATGGGTGCGTCCTTCTGATCGGTGTCGCGAGAGCCGCAGCGATGCGGTGCGACGTGGATGCGCAGTGGCCACGATATCGCCTCCGGCCCCCGCATCGCTCCCCGGCCTGCTGCAGCAGCCACCTCGCTTTCACCTCCCCTGCGTAAAGCTGGGTACTCCATCACCCGGACGCGCGCGCATGACCGACGCATCGACCGACATGGCCCCGCCCGAGGATATCGCCGAGGCGATCTCCGACACCTGCGTCGACAAGGCCACGCTGGCGACGGGCAAGATGATCGGTTCGGGCGTGCTGGCCGGTGCCTACATCGCCTTCGGCAGCCTGCTGGCGGTGCTGATTGCCGCCGGCGCGGCAGACCTTCCGCATGGGCTGGTGCAGGTGGCCACCGGCATCGGCTTCTCGCTCGGGCTGATCCTGGTGCTGCTGGCCGGCGCGGACCTGTTCACCGGCAACACGCTGATGACGCTGCCGCTGGCGCAGGGCCGCATCACCATCGGCCAGCTGGCGCGCGCTTGGACCGTCGTCTGGCTGGCCAACCTGGTCGGCGCCGTGGTGCTGGTGCTGATCGCCCTCGGCGCGGGCGTGCCGTTGGCGGGCGACGGCGCCGTTGCCGCCGCCGCGATCGACGTCGCCGCGGAAAAGGCTTCCAAGCCCGCCGCCAGCATCGTCGTCAGCGGCGTACTCGCCAACATGCTGGTGTGTCTGGCGGTGTGGATGGCGGCGGGTGCAAAGTCCGCGGTCGACAAGGTAGCGGTCATCGTGCCGCCCATCACCGCCTTTGTCGCGCTGGGGCTGGAGCACTCCGTGGCCAACATGTCGCTGCTGCCCTTCGGACTGCTGGCGCAGCAGGCCACCGGCGACGCGCTGCCGGCAGGCCTGACGTGGGCCGCCGCCGGCGGCAACCTGCTGTGGTCCACACTGGGCAACATCATCGGCGGCGCCAGCATCGGGCTGGGCTACTGGGCGCTGCACCTGCGCGGCAAGTAGCCGTGGCCACTTCAGCGGCGGCGCCGTCACCAGGTTCTGCACCGTATATCGCGCCGGGCCGCGTCCGCCGTGCGCCGCTCGAACAGCCCGCGCCTCGCGCATGCCCGGAGCCTGCTCGCCGACCCGGCCCCTGGCCACTGGTCGACGCTGGTGCTGGCGCTGAAAAACGGCTTCGATTCCCTGGGCGCTTTCCACCGCGCGTTCAATAGCCGCACCTGCGCTGGCGGGCATTACTCCAATTCGCCGTCCACCCCGGCACAGGACAAAAGCATGATCAACCCGGTCAATCCCCTCGTCGGCCCGCGCCTGGTCCGTGAAGACGGTCGCTTCGACCCGCAACGTGCTGCGCGCGAGATCGCCAGCTGCCTGGACCGCGACGACTGCGCCCTGCTCACCGGCTGGTTTTCCGATGCGCTGGCGGCCGACCTTGCTGACGCACTTGCCCGCCTGGATACGGGCCGCGCGGCGCGCGCATTGCAGCTGCTCGAACGCGCCGAGCGCGCCAAAGTGTTCGGTTACCTACCGATCGAGCTGCAGTCCGGGCTGATGGCGGGGCTGTCGCGTGCCACCCTCACCGAACTGCTCGAACACATGTCAGCCGATGAACGCGCCGACCTGTTCAACACGTTACCCCCCGCGGTGCGCGAGCAGGTCCTGCCTGCACTGGCTCATGCCGAGCGCGAGGACATCCGCCGGCTGGCCGCGTATGGGCAGGGCACGGCGGGCGCGATCATGACCTCCGATTACGCGGCGCTGGCGCCTGGCCTTACCGCGCGTGAGGCGGTCGAAGAGCTGCGTCGCGTCGCCCCGGACACCGAAACGATCTACAACGCCTACCTGGTCGATGAGAACCGGCGACTGGTCGGCGTCACCACGCTGCGGCGATTGATCACCGCCGCGCCCGATACCCAGGTGTCGGAACTCATGGTGGCGAACCCGATCGTCGCCCGCGTGGACGATGACCAGGAAGTGGTCGCCGACCTCATCAGCCGCTACGACTTCATCGCGCTGCCGATCCTGGACGCCGATGACCGCCTCGTCGGCATCGTCACCGCCGACGACGCGATGGACGTGGCGCAGGCGGAGGCAACGGAAGACGCGCTGCTGGCCGGCGGTACGGCGGGTCGACTGCCCGGCAGCGTGCGCGGAGCGACGATCCGGCAGCTGTATCGTCTGCGTGTGTTCTGGCTGGTGCTGCTGGTATTTGCCAATATCTTCTCCGGTGCCGGGATCGCGCATTTCGAGGACACGATCGCCTCGCATATCGCGCTGCTGTTCTTCCTGCCCTTGCTGATCGCCAGCGCGGGCAACGCCGGCTCGCAGTCGTCCACGCTGATGGTACGTGCCATGGCCACTGGCGACGTACGTTCGCAGGACTGGGCCCGGATGCTGGGCCGCGAAGTGCTCGTGGCCAGCCTGCTCGGCCTGACCATGGCGGCAGCCATCGCCGGCATTGGCGTGTGGCGTGGCGGCAAGGACATCGCGCTCGTGGTGTCGATCACCATGGTGATCGTGGTGCTGGTCGGGAGCCTGATCGGCATGTTGTTGCCGTTCCTGCTCTCGAAGCTTCGGCTTGATCCGGCCACCGCCAGCGGGCCGCTGGTCACCTCGATCGCCGACGTGACCGGCGTGCTCGTCTACTTCGGCATCGCCAATGCCTTGCTGGCGCCATGAGCAGTGGCCACCGCTACCTGCCGGCTCAGAACTGGCCGCCTTCCACGCCTTCGTTCCATGTCTCCGGCCTCGCCTGCCACACCCCTTCGCCCAGCACCGCTTCCAGCAAGTCGGCGATCGGATAGCCGAGGTGGTGCTCGGCGGACAGCCCGCCGTCCTGCATGTGTGCATCGCAGACGAACGCACGGAAGGCCGCATCGTCCTTCGCCGCCAGCGCGGTGATCTTCCTGGCCAGATCGTATGAGAGCCGATGACCGTCATCGATTCGCAGGAACGACTTCCCTGACCAGAATGCCTGGATGCTGTCGGCATTCCAGTAGGCCGCGTGCTGGGCCACCACTTCGTGCGGGCGGTAGAGCTGTGCGCCAGACGCGGCCAATTGCGGAAAGATCATGTGCTCGGTGTTGACGGCAAGACCTTCGTTGAGCCAGGCAGGGATGGGAAGGTGGGTCAACAGGCCGTGCGTCAACTCGTGCGCGATCACGGGCTCCATCTCCTCTATCGCATCAAGAGGCATCACGAAGTGACCGTACCCGGCCTGGATGAACATGCCGGAAGACATGGCGTACTCGCCGCCCCCGGGCTGGTAATGCGCGACGTAGGTGTAGTAGCTGTCCGGGTCCTCGAACACCATCACCACGTACTTGCCGCAGCCGCTGTCGTCGGCCAAGGGGCCGAGACTGCGCTTGATGCGTGCGAGCATGCGTTGACAGCTGGCGAGGAAGAGTGCGGCCGGCCGCTCCTCGAGGCTGGACATCATCATGAAGTCTCCGGATTGCCTGATCTGATATCGCGCGCCGAGCGCCCCGCTCAATGCTTCCAGCCAGGACAGCGCGGCGGACGTCCAGTAGCGGTGCGCCGCGGCGTCGTCAAGCCCGTGCGGCTCGGCGTCGCCGATGCGCTGCCAGTCAGGAATCGGGAGTTCGGTCCCGGCACGCCAATACATCTCGACCGCAACGCGTGGCGTGGCGACAGGAACCGCGAGCGCCGCCAGTCCTGGCCTTGAAAAAAGACGCGCAAGCTGCCTGATCATCCGTGTCGCGTCCTTGTGTTCGTGGTGAGAAGCACGTGCTATCAGCAGATGGGGCGTTTTACGAGACGCGCAGCCGGAATGCGTGCCGCACCCGCTCCCGGTAGGCCGGCCCGCTGCCCAGGCGCGCACCCGATGCCAGCTGGAAAACGTACTTCCCCGACTCCAGCGTCTCGATCTCTGTCACCGCGGCTATGCGCACGATCCGCGAGCGGTGGATGCGCGCGAAGTGCCGCGGGTCCAATTGCGACTCCATCGCGGCCATGGTCTCGCGCAGGCTGAGGCGCTCGGCCCCAACATGCAGTTCTACATAGTTCAACTGGGCGACCACGCAGTCGATCGATTGCACCGGCACCATTCGCAGCCGATATCCCACTGGAACCGGCAGGCGTTCGGGGAAGCTCTCGTTCGCACCGGACCAGACGCGCTGGCGTCCGGCGCGTGCACGCTCCAGTGAAAGCCGCAATCGCTCGCGCGAGTAGGGCTTGAGCAGGTAGTCGACCGCGCCGTGTTCGAAGGCGTCCACAGCGTGTTCGCCAAAGGCGGTGACGAACACTACATGCGGGCGCCATGCGGCGGAAGCGCGATGGAGTGCGCCAAAGCCGTCCATGCCCGGCATCTGGATATCGAGGAACACCACGTCCGGCTTCATGCTGCTCAGCGCGAACGCCGCTTCCTCCCCGTTGCTGCATTCGCCCAGGATGTGCACGCCGTGCTCGGCGCCGAGCATGCGCCGCAGGCGCGCGCGCGCCATCGGCTCGTCGTCCACCACCAGCACGCGCAGCGGAACCTCACTCATCCCGCTGCACCAGCATCAGCGGCAGCGACACGCGCACTCGGGTGCCGCCGCCCGGCAACACCTCGATGTCCAACGCCTGGGCCTCGCCATACAGGCATTCCAGGCGAGCCCGCGTGTTGGCCAGGCCCATTCCGAAGCCCGGCTTGGGCGGCATGCCAACCCCGTCGTCCAGCACTTCCAGTACCAGTCGATCGCCCTCGCACGAAGCGCGCACCTCTACCTTGCTCGGCGAATCGCGATGCGCCACCGCATGCGCCACGGCGTTCTCCACCAGCGGCTGCAGCATCAGTCGCGGCACTTGCGCGAAAAGCGCGTCCTGGTTGATGTCGCGGCGGAACTGAAGCCGATCGCCCCAGCGCACCTGTTCAATGCCGATGTAGCAGTCGATCGCGTCCAGCTCGTCGCGCAGGGAGGTGTGCTGCTGGCGACTTGACTCAAGGCTGTGGCGCAACAGCCCGCCCAGCTGCACCAGCATCAGGTCGGCTGCGTCCGCGTCGTGATGGACCATTTCGGCGATGGAATTCAGCGCGTTGAACAGGAAGTGCGGATTGAGTTGCGCCGACAGCGCGTCCAGCCGCGCCTGCGTGAGTTGCTCCTGCAGCACCTGCGCCTGGCGCTCGCGCATGCGGGACCGCTGGGCATACACCAGCGCGTGGCCGACGCCGACGATCAGGCAACCCACCAGGAAGTTCCTGAGCATGCTGCTGACCAGCAGAGCACCCCAGCGCGGCGCCGGGTTGTACCAGCTGACCCAGGGGTCCAGTACCAGCACGGCTGCGGAACGCAACACCACCACAGCCAGGACGGCGAGCAGCAGCGAGGCCAAAGGCGCCACCCAACGCTCGCGCTCAAGCGGAGTGCGCGCAGTCCACCACAGCAGCCACAGCGTGCACGGCACCCAGATGGCGGCGCTGACCATTTCGGATCCGAGCACCTCCTGCAGGCTCACCGGCTGGCCCCGTGAGGATCGGAAGGCCAGCAAATGGTTCGTCACGATGAGGGCATTCAGCCCCCACCAGCCGAGCACGCCAATCACGATGGCCCACGGGAATTTGCGCATAGGAGGGCAGGCTAGAACGCAGCCGCATTCCCCGCAACCGCCGGTGCGGCGTTCGTCCCCGATTCGGGCCTGTTCGTCCCTGCCGTGATCAGCGCGGAGTCCGCGGAGGCAAGGTTTTCGCCAATCCCGCCTCCAAAGGCTTTCGCCGATGTCGTCTCCGATCCCCTGCCCCCGCCCCATGCGGCCCACCGTCGCATCCGCCGCCCTGCTGCTCTACTTCCTCGTCGCACCATTGCACGCGGCCGATGAGCCGTTGTCCGTGCCGCGTGTGGATGCCGACATCACGGTGGATGGCCTCCTGGACGAGCCTGTGTGGCAGCGGGCCACGCAGGTCGAGCTGTCCTACGAGATCCAGCCTGGCGACAACACCGATGCCGCAGTTGCGACCACGGCGTATATCGCCCACACCGACGATGCGCTGCTGATCGCGTTCGACGCGCGCGACCCGGACCCGGCGCAGATCCGCGCGTTCCTGCGCGACCGTGATTCGCTGTTCCGCGACGACTACGCCGGCGTCATGCTCGACACGTTTGATGACCAGCGCCGCGCCTACCAGTTCTTCGTCAATCCGCTCGGCGTGCAGGCCGACCGGGTCAAGGAAGAGGCCAGCGGCAAGGAGGATGACGCGTGGGACGGGCTGTGGACGAGCGCTGCTCAGATCACCGATTCCGGGTACCGGGTCGAGATGCGCATCCCGTTCGCGACGCTGCGGTTCCGGCCGGATGACGGCGCACGCCGCTGGGGCGTGCGATTCCTGCGCCTGCGGCCACGCGAGCACCGTTTTTCCTATGCCAACCAGCGCGTCGAGCGCGGCGCCCGCTGCGACCTGTGCTCGATGCGCAAGCTCGACGGCTTTGCCGGCATCCGCCAAGGCCGCGGCCTGGAAATCACGCCGACGCTGACCATCGCCGACGCACAGGCACGCAACGGCGAGGGCTGGCGTGGCGACGGTGCACAGATAGAGCCCGGCGTGGACGTGGCCTGGACGCCGAGTCCGAACCTCACCCTCAACGCGACGCTGAACCCCGACTTCTCGCAGGTCGAATCCGACTCCGCGCAACTCGACCTCACCACCAGCTTCGCGCTGTTCTTCCCCGAAAAGCGGCCGTTTTTCCTCGAAGCCGCCGATACGTTCAGCACGCCGCTGCAGGTGCTGTACACGCGCCAGATCGCCGATCCGGACTTCGGTGTGCGCGCGACCGGCCGCTTGGGCTCGGGCGCGTACGGAGCCGTGCTCGCCCGCGATGCGGTCACCCAGTTGCTGATCCCTGGTGCGCTGGGTTCGCGCTTCAGCCTGCTCGAGCGGCCTTCCGATGCCGCGTTCGCACGCTATCGGCGCGACTTCGATGGGCAGGCGAGCCTCGGCGCAGTGATGACGATGCGCAGCGGCGACGACTACCGCAACGCACTGGCCGGGTTCGACGGACGCTGGCAGCGCGGCAGCCACACGTTCAGCGGCCAGTGGCTGCGCAGCGATTCGCGCTACCCGGGCCAGCTTGGGCTCGACAATGCGGCCCCTGCAGGCGATGCGCTGCTCGTGCGCTACAACTTCGGCAACCGCAACTGGATCGCCGACCTGCTACACACCCGCATCGATCCGGGCTTTCGCGCCGACCTGGGCTTCATCTCCCAGGTCGGCTACGATCGCACCCGCGCGTTCGGAACGCGCAACTGGTACGGCGCCCAGGGCTCGGCAATCACGCGGACCACGGTCGGCGCCGTCTGGAAGCTCACACATCGCAGCGACGGCCAGCTGCTCGAGCGCGAGATCGAGGGCTTCGTCCAGGTTCGCGGCCCGCGCGAAAGCGTCGCGCAGGTAATGGGGCGCACGCGCGAGCGATTCTGGACCGGGCGCATGTTCAATGAAACCACCGGCCAGCTTTACCTCGAAGCCACGCCGTGGGCCGGCGTGCGCACGGAGCTGGTCGTGAATACCGGGCGCCAGCTGGACCTGCGTGCGGCGCGGCTCGGCGATTTCAACAAACTCGACGGCGAGCTCTGGCTGGACGTCGGACGCGGGGTCAGCGTCATCCTCGACGGCAGCTTTCAGACGCTCGAGCGCGACGGCGGCACCGCGTTCCGCGCCGCAGTGCTGGATGCACGCGCAAGCTGGCAGCTCGACCCGCGCCAGCGGCTGCGCCTGTCGTTGCAGGGTAGCGAGGTCGAGCGCGATCCGGCGCTATATGCGAATCCTGTCCAGCGCAACAGCCGCGACGTCGCCGCGCAGCTGCTGTATTCGTACAAGCTCAACCCGCGCACTGCGGGCTACCTTGGCTATTCCCACGGCGGCTACGCCGATGAGGACCAGGTGCAGCTCGCCGACCGCGACCGCAGCCTGTTCCTGAAGCTCAGCTACGCCTGGCAGCCGGGCGGGTGACCGGATGATCCGCCCGCTCGCCCCGCTGACCCTGCTCGCTTCAATGCTGGCGACGGCGCCTGCCGTCGCGGCGTCGCCAACGGTGCAAACCGACCACCTGCGCTCACGCCTGGTCGCCGAAGCGTCGGCCGCGGTGCCCGGCACGCGGCTGACGCTCGGGCTGCTGCTGGAGCACGACCCGCACTGGCACACCTACTGGCGCAATCCGGGCGATTCGGGGCTGCCGACCGAAATTCATCTGACGCTGCCGGAGGGCGTCGTCGCCGATTCCATCGCATGGCCGCATCCGCAGCGTTTCGAGCTTTCCGACATCGTCAACTTCGGATACGGAGAGCGCCGGCTGCTTCCGGTCACAATCACGATTCCGGCCGACTACGCAGCAAAGTCGCTGCCGGTGCGCGTGGCGGCGAACTGGCTGATCTGCGAAATCGAGTGCATTCCCGGCAAGGCCGAATATGCGGTCGAACTGCCGGTCGCGCGGGTTGCCGATGTCGACTCGCGCTGGAACGATGATTTTGCCGCCGCGCATGCCGACCTGCCCAGGGCGTCCTCCGCGACGCTCGCGGTGGCCGAGCAGACCGATACGATCAGCCTGACGCTGAGGGGTCTCGACGCCGCCGCGGCGCCGGCGCAGTGGCAGTGGTTCCCGGAAACCCCGGAAGTCGTCGCCAACGGCGCACAGCCGCAGTGGCAGCGCACGGCCGAGGGCTGGCAGGCGCGCTGGCCCAGGAGCGAGTACTTCACCGCGTTGCCGGCGGACGTCGCCCTGGTCGCGGTCGACGGCGACGGCACGGCGTGGCGTTTCGCCGCCGCCACCGCGGGGGCCGGGGCGACCACGGCAGCGGCGTCGCTGCCAGGCAACAACATCGAGCCGCTCAGCCTGCTGCCGGCCCTGCTGCTGGCCTTCATCGGCGGCCTGATCCTCAACCTCATGCCGTGCGTGTTCCCGGTGCTGTCGATCAAGGCGATGGGCGCGCTGGGCTCGGCCGACGACCGCGCCGAACTGCGCCGGCACGGCGGCTGGTACGCGCTCGGTGTCGTCGCAACCTTCCTGCTGCTGGCCGGCGTGCTGCTCGCGCTGCGTGCCGGCGGGCAGCAGCTCGGCTGGGGCTTCCAGCTGCAGGAGCCGCGCTTCGTCGCCGGCGTCGCACTGCTGTTGTTCGCGATGGCGCTGTCGTTCTCCGGCGTCTGGGAGCTCGGCGGCCGGTTCACCGGTGCCGGCCAGCGTCTGACGGAAGGCCACGGTGCGCGCGCCTCGTTCTTCACCGGCGCGCTCGCGGTCATCGTCGCGAGCCCGTGCACCGCCCCCTTCATGGGCACTGCGCTCGGTTGGGCACTGGCGCAGCCGGCCGCCGCCGCACTGGCGGTGTTCGCCGCGCTCGGCCTCGGTCTCGCCGCGCCGATGCTGCTGCTCGGGCTCGTGCCGGCGGTGGCCCGCGCGTTGCCGCGGCCCGGCCCGTGGCTGGAAGGCTTTCGCCAGCTGCTGGCGTTCCCGCTGTACCTCACCGTGGTCTGGCTGCTGTGGGTGTACGGCGAACAGACCTCGCCGCTGGGCATGGCCTGGTTGCTCGCGGCCCTGACCGCGCTGGCGTTCGCGCTGTGGCTGCTTGGACGCCGGCCCGCGATGCGCTCCCCAAGGCTCCGCGCGACGGCCGCCATGATTTCCACGGCGGCGCTCGTGCTCGCGCTCGGCCTGCCGCTGTCGTCGCCGGG
>LXQJ01000038.1:10086-30144 GCA_001683895.1 Luteimonas sp. ANT-B3E
GATAAGGGATGCCAACGCCGAGCCGTGGAGCGAGCAGCGCCTCGCCGAGCTGCGCGCGGCCGACCGGCCGGTGCTGGTCAACATGACTGCCGCGTGGTGCATCACCTGCCTCGCCAACGAACGCGTCGCGCTGTCCGCCGACACCGTCCGCGAGGCCCTCGCCGCGCACGACGTCGCCTACCTCAAGGGCGACTGGACGCGCCACGACGAGGCGATCACGCGCTACCTCCAGCGCTACGGCCGCAACGGCGTGCCGTTGTACGTGCTCTATCCCCCCGGCGGTGGCATGCCCCGCGTGCTGCCGCAGCTGCTGACCGCGGATGGCGTCGCCGACGCGATCCGTTCGCTGTGACCTTCCCAACCCGAGGAGACCGACCGATGAAAACCCCGCTGCTCGCCGCCACACTGACTTTCGCCGCCGCCGCTGCACTGACGTTCGCCGATGCCCCCGACGCCTTCGCCGCCGCGACGGTCGGCCAGCCCGCCCCGGCCCTCAAGCTGGTCGATTCGACCGGAAAGACGCGATCGCTGGCCGACTTCCCCGGCAAGACCGTCGTGCTGGAGTGGACGAATGCCGAGTGCCCGTTCGTCAAGAAGCACTACGGTGCCGCCAACATGCAGGCCCAGCAGCGCGACGCGACCGCCGACGATGTCGTCTGGCTGACCGTCAACTCGTCGGCGCCTGGCAAGCAGGGACATGTCGACGGCGCCGCCGCCGAACGGATCCGCGGCCAGGACCGCGCCGTACAGACCGCCTACCTGCTCGACCCGGACGGCACCGCCGGCCGCGCCTACGGCGCCAAGACCACGCCGCACATGTACGTCATCGATCCGAACGGCGTGCTGCGCTACGCCGGCGCGATCGACAGCATTCCGAGCTCCGATACCGCCGATATCGCGAAGGCGACGCAGTACGTGCCGCAGGCGCTGGCGCAGCTGGGCGCGGGGAAGCCGGTCAGCGTGACGGTGACGCGGCCGTACGGGTGTTCGGTGAAGTACGCGGATTGATTTGGTGCCTAATCACCTTGCACGTCGGCCTCATGCCAGATCTTCCTCTGGCGGAATCAGTTGCGTCGGTTCCAGACCGCCAGGTGGAGGGGTGAGTCGAACAAACCGCAGCGAGGAGACCGGTCTGATACGGGGAGCCGTCAGGCTCGATGCCGTCCTGGGCGCACTGTCCCTGTCACCCCAGGCCGCGCTGTCACGACACCGCCGCGCCGCTGTCATCGACCGGTCGCGCGCGGCGTCCACGCTCCGGCCAACGCCACCACCGTCGTCGTCGATGCTGCCTGCGCACCGCCACCGTGTCGGTCTTCTCCAGCACCACGTCAGTGGTGCCCCGGACCGTCGTCCGGTGACCGCGCCGCGCAGGCCCAGACGCACCGGTGACCTGCCCTGCATCGGGGATGCAGCGGCATGAGCCCCACCGGCGCGCCAGGTCTGGTCCGGCGCGCCGCTTTCATCTCCGACGTCCACCTCGGGTCGAAGCACTGCCATGCCGACGAGCTCGCCACCTTCCTGGGTGGGCTGCGCTGCCAGCGGCTGTACCTGGTCGGCGACATCGTCGACCTGTGGTGGATGGCGTCGCGGCGTGCCCGGTGGGGCGCGGCGCAGAACCGCGTGGTGGAGGCGCTGCACACCCTGCGGCACGCGGGCACCGAGATCATCTACATCCCCGGCAACCACGACCGCCCCGTGCGACGCTTCTGCGGCCTGGCGCTGCCAGCCATGCGGGTGCGGCGCCGGGCCGTGCACGCGACGGCGGACGGCCGACGCCTGCTGGTGACGCATGGCGACGACTACGACTCGCAGACGCAGTTCGGCGGGCTGCAGGAGCAGCTGGGCGACTGGGTGTACTACCGGCTGCTGACCAGCAATGCCCTGCTCAACCGCACCCGCCGGCTGCTCGGCTACCGCTACTGGTCGCTGTCGGAGTTCCTCAAGCGGCGCAGCGGCGCCGCGGAGCGCTACATCGCCCGCTATGTCCAGGCCGGGCTGGATGACGCGCGACGCCGCGGACTGGATGGCGTCGTCTGCGGCCATATCCACCGCGCCGGGCTCGCGCTGCACGATGGCCTGCGACCGATGTCCCTCGAAACACAAGCCCAACGCTTCATCGCTGCGCTGGAGGCGCTCGGTGGCTCCGCAGGCAATGGTCGCTTGAGCAGCGAATTGGGCTGGGCCGACAGTACCTATCAGCGGGTCAAGACGCTTCTCGTCGAGGACGGCCGCATCGTGCCAGGGCGTGGACGGGGTGGCTCGGTGTCGAAGGCAGGCACCGCGCTGTCTCCGGCCAAGCAGAAGGAAGCAGCCGCCCCCGCGACGCGCCCCGAGCGCGGCAAAGCAAAGAAGCAGGCGGAGGCAGGCAGCCGCATCGCCTACGTCCAGGCCTTCAATGCCATCGACAAGGCGATGCGCAACGACGAGGGTCTGGCCTCGGAGCTTGACTATGCCGAGCAGACCTCATGGCTGCTGTTCCTGAAGTACCTGGACGACATGGAACACGAGTGGGCCGATGAAGCCGCGCTCAAGGGCAAGACCTACGCGCCCCTCCTGACCCGGCCCTACCGCTGGCAGGACTGGGCCGCGCCGAAGACCAGCGACGGCAAGCCCGACCCGAACGCCCTCACCGGCAGCGACCTCATCGAGTTCGTCAACGGCAAGCTCGTCCCGCACCTCAAGTCGTTCAAGGACAGCACCGTCCAGGCCGACAGCCTGCAGTACAAGATCGGCGAGATCTTCTCGGAAGTGTCCAACCGCTTCCGCTCCGGCTACACCCTGCGCGACGTGCTGCAGATCGTGGACACGCTGAGCTTCGGCAGTTCCGAGGCCAAGCACGAACTCTCCGAGCTGTACGAGACCCGCATCAAGCGCATGGGCAACGCCGGCCGCAACGGCGGCGAGTACTACACGCCACGCCCGTTGATCCGCGCCCATGATCAAGGTGGTGCAGCCGCAGATCGGCGAGACCCTCTACGACGGCGCCTGTGGCAGCGCGGGCTTTCTGTGCGAAGCCTGGGAGCACCTGCGCCGCGACGACCTGTCCGCCAAGGACTGGGACATCCTGCAGCGCAAAACCTTCTACGGGCAGGAGAAGAAGTCGCTGGCCTATGTGCTGGGCGTGATGAACATGATCCTGCACGGCATCGACGCGCCCAACATCCGCCACGCGAACACGCTGTCGGAGAACGTCATGGACATCCAGCAGAAGGATCGCCACGACATCGTGCTGGCCAACCCACCTTTCGGCAGCGGCGAGCGCAAGGAGGTGCAGCAACACTTCCCGATTCGCTCGTCGGAGACGGCCTACCTGTTCCTGCAGCACTTCATCCGCAAGCTGAAGGCCGGTGGCCGCGGCGCCGTCGTGATCAAGAACACCTTCCTCAGCAACACCGACAACGCCAGCGTCGAGCTGCGCCGCGAACTGCTGGCCCACTGCAACCTGCACACCGTGCTCGACTGCCCGGGCGGCACCTTCCAGGGCGCAGGCGTGAAAACCGTGGTGCTGTTCTTCGACAAGGGCGCGCCCACCCGCAGCATCTGGTACTACCAGCTCGACCCCGGGCGCTCGATGGGCAAGACCACACCACTGAACGATGCGGATCTTGTCGAGTTCGTGGAACTGCAGAAGACCAAAGCGGGCAGTGAAAAGAGCTGGACGGTCAACGTGGCCGATGTAGACCTCGCGACCTGCGACCTGTCGGTGAAGAACCCGCACGCGCCGGAGGCCGCGCCGCAGCGCACGCCGCAGCAGATCATCGACGACATGTTGGCGCGGGATGTGGAGACGGCGCAGCTGCTGGCGCAGGTGAGGGAGATGCTGTGAGTGAGGTCTCGCGCCTAGGAACATTGAAGCCAGAACAGGAAAACTGCTTAACCTTAGAACTTCGCAAGCGGAGAAGCTGATCTCCGGCAAGTTTCCGTTCGATGAATCGATCGTTCTGTACAGCAAGATTCGTCCATATCTGGAAAAAGTGGCTCGGCCTGATTTTGTGGGCATTTGCAGCGCGGACATGTATCCACTCGCCCCCATCGAAGGTCAGATCACTCGCGACTTCCTCTACTGGCTGCTGCTAAGCAAGCCTTTCACGGACTACGCAATCGAGGGCTCGGCACGTGCGGGAATGCCGAAGGTCAATCGCGACCATCTATTCCAGTACGAAGTAGACCTACCGGATGTCGATGAGCAACGACGAATCGTCGCCAAGCTCGACGCACTACGCAACGAAGTCACCACGCTGCAGGCGGCATATGAGCGTCAACTCGCCGATATCGCTGCTCTCCGCCAATCTATGCTCCAAGCCGCCTTTTCCGGCCAGCTGAGCTGAGCCCTACCTGATCCTGTCACCTGTAGCACAAGCGTGCTACAGTGCCGCCAACGCTGTCGCCGGGAGTTCCGCATGAGCACCACCACCATCCGCCTGTCGGACGCGCTCAAGGCCCGCATCGCAAAGGCGGCAGAAGCGGCCGGCACCACCTCGCACAACTTCATCCTGGAAGCCATTGCGGAAAGGGCCGACCAGGCCGAGCGTCGCGCCGACTTCCATGGGGAAGCCGAACGTCGCTGGACCGAATTCCTGGAGACGGGGGAAAGCATTCCCTGGGACGAGATGCGCCGCTATCTGACGCGCCGCATCCAGGGCGAGGCCACGCCGCGTCCGGTCAGCCGCAAATTCGCGAAATAGCATGGCGCGCGTCGAGTTCCTGCCTGGCGTGTATGAGGACCTGCAGCGCGTCGTTAGCCATCTGGAGCAGCATGAGGCCGAGCACCTGCAGGATCGTCTTGGTGAGCTTGTCAGCGCTGCCGACGTGCTCACGGACAACCCGTTGATCGGCCGCCCGACCCGCGTCGGTCTGCGGGAACTGGTGATCGGCCGGAGTTCCCGCGGGTACGTTGCGCTGTACCGGTACGTGGCCGCGGTAGAGACGGTCTTCGTACTGGGGATCCGCGCACAGCGAGAGGCGGGCTATGCACGCGACGCATGAAACCGAGGCCGATACCCGCGCCAACCGCATCGACCCCGTGCTGCGCGATGCAGGCTGGGGCGTGGTGGATGGCGCGCAGGTCCATCGCGAACTGATCTGTCCGGGCCGCATCCTCGGCGGCGGCCAGCGCGGCACCTCGCTGTCGGCGGACTACGTGTTGAGTTACCGCGGCCGCAAGCTGGCGGTGATCGAGGCCAAGCGTGCCGGGCTGGGCCACACCGCGGGCGTCGGCCAGGCCAAGGACTACGCGGCGCGGCTGAAGGCGCGGTTCGCCTATGCCAGCAACGGCATCGGCTGGTACGGCATCGACATGGACACCGGCGCGGAAGGCGACATCGCCCTGCCGTTCCCGAGCCCGGATGATCTGTGGCTGCGGTGCTTTCCGGACGGCAACGACTGGCGGGAGCGCTTCGGCGCGGTGCCGTTCGAGACCGGCAGCGGCAAATGGCAGCCGCGCTATTACCAGCACAACGCGATCACCGCGGTGCTGGAGGCGATCGCGACTGACCGTGACCGCATCCTGCTGACACTCGCCACCGGCACCGGCAAGACATCGGTCGCGTTTCAGATCGCGTGGAAGCTGTTTCATTCCAAGTGGAACCTGAGCCGCGATCCGGTGCGCCGCCCGCGGATCCTGTTCCTCGCCGACCGCAACATCCTGGCCGACCAGGCCTTCAACGCCTTCAGTGCATTCCCGCCGGATGCGCTGTGCCGGATCCGGCCGGAAGAGATCCGCAGGACGGGCGGCATTCCGCGCAATGCCAGTGTGTTCTTCACCATCTTTCAGACTTTCATGACCGGCGGCGGGGACGCCGAGGAACCGAAATTCACGTTCGAGGGTTACGAGCCGGATTTCTTCGATTTCATCGTCATCGACGAGTGCCACCGCGGCGGTGCCCGCGACGAAAGCACCTGGCGCGCGATCCTCGACTACTTCAAGCCGGCGGTGCAGCTGGGCCTCACCGCCACCCCCAAGCGCGATGTCAATGGCGATACCTATGCCTACTTCGGCGAACCGGTCTTCACGTATGCGCTGAAGGAAGGCATCGGCGACGGCTTCCTCACGCCGTTCAAGGTGCGGCAGATGGCCTCGACCCTCGACGAATACACCTTCTCCGAGGGCGACGTGGTGCTGGAGGGCGAGCTGGATCGCGGCCGGGTCTATACCGAAGCCGATTTCAACACCCGGCTGGTGATCGACCAGCGCGAGCAGAGCCGCGTAGGAGTTCATGGACCAGATCGACCAGCGCCGGAAGACGCTGGTGTTCTGCGCCACCCAGGAGCATGCCGCGCGGGTGCGCAACTTCATCAACCAGATCAAGGACAACCCGGCCCCGCACTACTGCGAGCGCGTGACCGCCGACGACGGCGAGCTGGGCGAGCGACACCTGCGCGAGTTCCAGGACAACGAGAAGACCCTGCCGACCATCCTGACCACGTCACAGAAACTGTCCACGGGCGTGGACGCGCTGAACATCCGCAACATCGTGCTGCTGCGACCGATCAAATCGATGATCGAGTTCAAGCAGATCATCGGTCGCGGCACGCGCACGTTCGAAGGCAAGGACTACTTCACCATCTACGACTTCGTGAAGGCCTATGCACACTTCAACGATCCTGCGTGGGATGGCGAGCCGCTGCCTCCGGATGATCCCGCCGAGCCGCGAAAATCACAGACGCCCGGCGAGGGCGATTCTGACGAGCCGACCGGTGGTGACGTCAGCGAGCCGGAGCCGCCCAAGCGGGTGGTGGTGAAGCTCTCGGACGGCCGGGAGCGCAGCATCCACTACATCGCCGCGACCACATACTGGTCCAACGACGGCAGGATGATCACCGCCCAGGAGTTCATGCAGCAGCTGTTCGGCGACCTTGATGCGCTGCTGAAAGATGAGGACGAACTGCGCGCCATCTGGAGCGACCCGGACCGGCGTGAGTCGTTCATCCAGCGCCTCGTGGACCTCGGCTACGACAGCGAGCGTCTTGACGACATGCGGCGCCTGATCGATGCGCGTCACAGCGACATCTTCGATGTGCTGGCCTACGTGCGGTTCTCTCTGGTGCCCCTGTCCCGGACCCAGCGGGTGCAGTCAGCGATGTCCACCGGACTCGGCGGATACGAGCGCGAGATGCGCTCGTTCCGGGAGTTCGTGCTGGGCAACTACGAGCGCAACGGCACCGGCGAACTGGGCAGCGGCAAGATCGGCGACGTCCTGCGGATCCGCTACGGCGGGGTCAATGATGCCAAGCTTTTACTGGGAAGTGTCCCGCACATCCGCAGCGCGTTCGTCGACATCCAGCGCCACTTGTTCCGGTAGGGAGCGGCAAGCGAGAGGCCAGTCATGGCGCCCCACCCGCATCGGACGGGCCCGACATCCGCTGCTCATCCGGGTCGCGATGGCCATCCTCCCCACCCCCAGCCCCACCCAGAATGATTCGCGCCCCCCGCTGGTAGCTCCAGTACGACCACGTCCAGTCCAGCAGCACCGCCAGGCGGTTGCGGAAGCCGATCAGGAAGAAGACGTGCGCCAGCAGCCAGAACCACCAGGCGGGCGCGCCGGACAGCTGCAGGCGGCCGACGTGCACGACGGCAGCCATGCGGCCGATGGTGGCGAGGTTGCCGTAGTCGCGATAGCGGAATGCGTCGGGGGCGTTGACTGCCTTCGGTGCATCAACGCTTTCGCCGGAAATGCGCGCGCGGATGGTGTCGGCAACGTGCCTGCCCATCTGCTTGGCGGCAGGCGCCACGCCGGGCACCGGGCGGCCGTCGTGCTGCACGGCGGCCAGGTCGCCGGCGACGAAGATCTCCGGGTGGCCGGGCACGCAGAGGTCCGGCATGACCTGCACGCGGCCGGCCTTGTCCAGCGGCGCGCCGAGCGACCGCGCCAGCGGTGACGCCGCGACGCCCGCGGCCCAGACGACGGTGCGCGCGGCGACGTGCTGGTCGCCGAGGCGGTAGCCGGTGGCGTCGATGTGGCTGACCGCGACGCCGGTGGACACCTCCACGCCGAGGCGCTCGAGCTGCTGGCGCGCGCGCGCCGACAGCGCCTCGGGGAACGACGACAGCACGCGCGGGCCGGCCTCGATGAGGCGCACGCGCGCGTCGGCCGGGTTGATGTGGCGGAACTCGTGCCGCAGCGTGTGCCGCGCGATCTCGGCCAGGGTGCCGGCCATCTCCACGCCCGTGGGGCCGCCGCCGATGATGGCGAAGCTGAGCCAGGCGGCGCGTGCTGCGGGGTCGGGCTCGGCTTCAGCGCGCTCGAAGGCCAGCAGCAGCTGCCGGCGCAGGTAGAGCGCATCGTCCAGCGTCTTCAACCCTGGTGCATGCGTGCGCCAGTCGTCGTTGCCGAAGTACGCGTGCGTCGCACCCGTGGCCAGCACCAGCGTGTCGTAACCGATGCGGCCGTCGTCGGCCAGCACCACGGCGCGCGCGTCGACATCGATGCGCGTGACCTCGGCCAGCTGCACCTCGACGTTGCGCTGCCGCCGCAGGATGTGGCGCAGCGGCGCGGCGATGTCGGGCGCGGACAGCCCGGCCGTCGCCACCTGGTAGAGCAGCGGCTGGAACAGGTGGTGGTTCTGGCGGTCGACCAGGGTGATGCGGACATCAACGGTGGCCAGCGCGCGCGCGGCCCACAGGCCGCCGAAGCCGCCACCGACGATCAGGACATGGTGGGTGGGGGTGGCCATGGGCCGATTATCGGCCCATGGGGTGCTGCCGGGTGCCCGCGGTCAGTCGACTTCGATGAACTCGTACTCGTGCTGCCCGTCCCGCGCCACCAGCTTGCGCATGCCGTCGGCATCCGCGCGCGTCAACAGGAACCCGATGGCCTGCGGGTCGATGGTCATGAACGCCATGCTGCCATCGGGCTGCGGCATGGTCGCCACCTCGGACTTGAACGCGCCGACGTCGAACCACGCCTTGTCGCCCTCGCGCGTCACCACGAGCTCGCCGAGCGCATCGTTGCGGTAGCGCGGCGCGAGCCCCGCAAGTGCGCTGGCGTCGGCCGGCCACTCCAGCAGCTTGACGAAGGCGTCGAAGCCTTCGCGGCTGGCCTTGGCGTTGGCCGTGGCGGTGGCTTCGGCCTGCGGCTCGCCGTCGAACATCAGCTCCATCAACCGCCGCTTCAGCGGGCCGCGCAGCGCCACGCCCTCGTCGGCGTTGGTCAGGATCACCGCGCCCATCTGCTGTTCCGGCCACCACATCATGTTGGAGTGGAAGCCGCCCATGTCGCCGCCGTGGTCGATAACCTCCACGCCATCGCCCCGGTCGACCATCAGCGCCATGGCGTAGTCGCGGTCGACGCCCAGCGAGATCTGCGGCTCGCGGCGCTCCAGCAGCGCGGCCTCGCCGATGTAGCGGCTGCCGTCGGGCAGCACGCCGCGGTCGATCTCCATCTGCACGTACTTCAGCAGATCGTTGACCGTGCTCCACGCGGCGCCCGCCGGGCGCGAGGCCTGGATGGTGTCGTTGAGGCCCATGTCCATCTGCTGCACCTGGTGGCGGATGTCATAGCCGTGCGGCGCGGCGTAGTCGCCGGTCTGTGCGCGGGCGTAGTCGAAGGTGGTGTTGCGCATGCCCAGCGGGTCGAACACCAGCGCCTGCATCGCGCGGTCGTAGCCATCGCCCAGCTCGCTGCCCGGATACGCGACCTGCCCGCCGATGAAGCCGGCCGCGGCGGCCATCGGGTTGGAATACTGGAACAGTTCGCCGAAGCCGCTGGTGGGCTGCATGGTGCCGAGCGTGGCCATCACCGTCTGCGGGGTCTGCTTCTCGCCCTCGAACAGCCATTCGAAGTCCTGCCGCGGCACGCCGGTGCACGCGCAGATCAGGTGCTTGACCAGCACCTGGTCGCTGGTGGCGGCGTCGCCCAGCTTGAAGGCCGGGTAGATGTCTTTGGCGCGCGCGTCCCAGTCCAGCTGGCCGGCATCCACCAGCTTCGCCAGCATCAGCGTGGTCAGCGCCTTGGTGTTGGACGCGATCATGAAGCGGGTGTCGCCGGTGACCGGTGCCGGCTTGCCGAGCGCGCGCACGCCGTAACCTTGTGAGAGCACCACCTGGCCGTCCTGCACGATGCCGACGGCGACACCGGGCACCTCAAAGTCCGTGCGCATGCTTTCGACGAAGGCAGACACCTGCTGCAGCCGCGCGGCGTCGAGCTTGTGCGCGGTGCGCCCGGCGAAGGTCTCGCGCGTATGGCCGGCCGGCAGCAGGCGCTGGAAGATCTTGCCCAGCTGGGACGCACGCCGCTCGGCGAGCGCCTGGTCGGCATCGCCCAGCACCACCGTCCAGTCCTTGCCGCGGCGGTAGGCACGCGCGATGACGACGCGCTTGGCGTTGGCGGCCACGTCGTACTCGTAGAAGCGGCGCTGCTCCCAGCCGTCGCGCGGCGCGGCGTCGGTGGCCACCACCAACTTGGGGGTCATGCCCAGCGCCGTCCAGGCCTGGGCGACAGCGGCATCCGGGTCATCCCCGGCGGCGTCGACGATGACCAGCCGCGAGCCGTCGGCCTCCGGCGGCGTGAGGACGACGGCGTTGCCCTGCACGCGCTGGGCCCAGCCGTCCGGCAGCAGGAACGTGGTACCGCGCGGCGTGGCCGAACGTTCTTCAGCGGCCGTGTCGCCGGCGGCCTCGGCAGCCGGGGCACCCGCGGTGTCCTGGGCATGGCTGGCGCCGCCCGCGATCAATCCTGCCAGTGCGACCGCGAGGGCCGCCCGATGCAATGTCCCACGCATGTCCCGTCTCCCCTTGGGTGGCCGGCCCAGCTTGCGCCCCGGGATGCCCCAGGACAACGCAGCTACCGGTGGCTACCCCAACGGCACGCCGCGGCGCGCGCGGCCACGCTCAGGCAAACGGATCCCGCAGCACCATCGTGTGGTCGCGATCCGGCCCCGTGCTCACGATGCTGAGCGGGCAGCCGGCCAGCTCCTCCAGCGCGCGCAGGTACGCACGCGCGGCCGGCGGCAGCCTGTCCCACGCGGTGACGCCGTGGGTGTTCTCGCTCCAGCCGGGGAACTCGAGGTACACCGGCTCGCACTCGTCCCAGCCCTGTGCGCCCAGCGGGGCGTACTCGGTCTGCTTGCCCCGGTACTCGTAGGCGATGCACATCTTCAGCTTGTCCATACCGTCCAGCACGTCGAGCTTGGTGACGCACAGGCTGCTCAAAACCCCGTTCGCTCCACGTTGCGCTGCCGCCGCAGGATGTGGCGCAGCGGCGCGGCGATGTCGGGCGCGGACAGCCCGGCCGTCGCCAACTGGTAGAGCGGCGGCTGGAACAGGTGGTGGTTCTGCCGGTCGACCAGGGTGATGCGGACATCGGCGGTGGCCAGCGCGCGCGCGGCCCACAGGCCGGCGAAGCCGCCGCCGACGATTAGGACGTGGTAGGTGGAGGTGGCCATGGGGCGATTATCGCCGGGGTGATTATGGCTCGGGGTGGCGGGTGGAGGCGTCGCGGAGCGTCAGAACGCCAGCCGGTGCGCTGATGCGATCTGCCTGGCCTGGCCCGCGTCCACCGCCGCTTCGCGGGCGAACCCGGGCCACTGGCGCACGGCTGCCAGCACGTCATCCAGCATCTTCCTGTCCCGCCCGCGCGTCAGTCCCGCAACGGACGCCGCCGCCTTGACATCCTCCAGCGTGAAGCCGTCGCGCTTGCCGTTGAGGGTCATCTGGTGCGTCGCGGTCCAGTCGCCCGACGGGTTGTAGCTGTAGCTGACGTCGAAGGCGGGCGACAGCGACCACTGGCCCGCACGGTCCATCAGGAAGGCGATGTTCTTGACGTGGTCGTCCTGATTGCGCGCCACCACGTTGAACAGCATGCGCCGGAACTGCTGCTCAATGGCCGCCATCGGCAAGCCGAGTTGCCGGATCACCAGGAACGCCTGCTCGTACGAATACGCGCCGGGCAGGTTGTAGTCGAAGTGCGCCAACGCGCCGAGGGACTGCATGTGCAGCTTGCTGCCATTGTCGAGCCGGTCGAAGCGCCGGGTCATGAAATGGCGGCGCCCACCCTCCTCCAGCAGCCGGCACTCGCGCATGTCGATGCCGGCGGCCTGCGCCATCAGGGCGTAGGCGTATTCGATGGCGCCATACCCGAGCGGGTCCAGCAGCTCCTTGTCCCTGTTGCCCGACACGCCATCGAACTTCAGCAGCCAGTGGCTGAAGCCGGGATCGGCCGGCGCCTGGCCCGAGCGCACTTGGTTGCTGTCGGGGTTCCAGGCGATCAAGGCCTTGGCGCGCGCGCCGCCGGCTGACGTGCCCACACGCAGGATGTCCTGCATGGCCTTCTGCCGCGCCGGGCGCTCTAGGCTGGCAGCCAGGCCTTCACGATGGGTGAGGATGTCGGAGGCCAGCCCGACCAGGGCGGCGACATCCAGCGTTGCCGATCGACTGGCCCGCGGCCCCTGCACCGGCTTGAACTCCAGCGCCCCCATGCCGCGCGCGCCGGTATAGCAGAGGCGCTCCACGGCGTTGAAGCCCTGCGCGGTGCGTCCCTGCAGGGCCAGCCACTGGTCGATCAGCGCGTTGCCGAACCGGTCCGGCAGGGAGTCGGCCAACAGCCCGGGCAGCCCGTGGAAGGTCGGCTGCGCCAGGTCCGGGAAAGTGTAGATGCGGGGCTGGAGCGGCATGTGCAGCGGCGAGAGTTCGATGCCACTGCCGATGAACTCCGGCACGTACTCGAACGCGGCCGTCGGGGCGCCGTCCTGCAGCGAGACCGCGCCGATGGTGCGGCCCCACAGCTGGACTTCGGCGAGCGTCATGGCGCCCAGTCCCAACCCGTCGTCTTGCGCGTTGCCGGTTCCGCGCTGTCCGACTGGCCGGATGCGCGCTTGCGCGTGTGCCGTTGCTGCCGGAGCTGGGCCACGGGGCTCGACGCCGGCTCGGGCACCAGCTGGTCCAGCCGGCCCTGCAGGCCCAGGACGCGGCACACGCGCAGGAACGTGGAGAGCTGGGTGGCCGTGCCGCCCGATTCCAGGCGCTCGACCGTCCGCTTGGACACCCCGGCCTGTTCGGCGACGTCGGCCTGGGTGAGGTTCAAGGCCAGCCGCTGCGCCGCCAGCCGGGAGCCGAGGCGGTCGAGCGCGATGGCGTCGGGCGGGAATGGAATATCCATAAGTCGCCAAATATGGCGAATAAACCGCTCTCTGTCAAACAAGTCGTCATATTTGACGACTATGCAACACCTTCAGGAAAACGGATCCCGCAGCACCATCGTATGGTCGCGATCCGGCCCCGTGCTCACGATGCTGATCGGGCACCCCGCCAGCTCCTCCAGCGCGCGCAGGTACGCACGCGCGGCGGGCGGCAGCCTGTCCCACTCGGTGACGCCGTGGGTGTTCTCGCTCCAGCCGGGGAACTCGAAGTACACCGGCTTGCACTCGTCCGGGACCAACCGCGCCAGGCCGTTGACACGGGTGCGGGCGCTCAACGCTTGATGCTTTCGCCCGCGGCGGTGCCGCTCTGTGATTCGGACGACACCACGAAGCGGCCGGCCTTGTTCTCGCGTACGACGACGCTACCGGCCTTGATCCGGCTGGTCGCGAATTCGCGCAGCGATTGTTGTTCGGACGCGCTCAGCATCCGTGCGGGCGATGAGGTATCGGGCTTCTGACTCCGTGAGCTGCGCGAAGTCAAAGCCGAAAACCTCCCGCCACCACTGTTCGAGATCATGACCATGAGTGTCCCTCAACTCGGCCAACGTCGATGACCGAAGCGCCAGCCTAGCCGAAGCCGCCTTGCCCGCCAATGAAGTGAATCCGATGACCCGGCCACCCAGCGCCATGAGGTGCCCACGCAGGTTCGCCAAGGTCGCGCCCTGCCCAACAAAGTCGTCCACCAGCACGAACGGGGGTTGGGTATCGACCATCCCGTCGAACACGGGCTGGATCGCCAGCCGGTAGTAGCCGTCCTTGCGCGTACGGGCGGCCACGTTCGACTGGATGATCGCGGCCTCGACATCCCAGCCCCCACGCACCACATGCTCGTCGAGTTTGTGAATCGCCACATCCAGCTCGCCATCCCACGGCGCGCGCTGCGCGCGGAACGGAGCGACGAGCGGCGGTGATGCATTCATCGGATCAGGTCATATAGCGGTGCGATCCGGACATCTCAGGCAAACGGATCCCGCAGCACCATCGTGTGGTCGCGGTCCGGCCCGGTGCTCACGATGCTGATCGGGCACCCCGCCAGCTCCTCCAGCGCGCGCAGGTACGCACGCGCCGCCGGCGGCAGCCTGTCCCACGCGGTGACGCCGTGGGTGTTCTCGCTCCAGCCGGGGAACTCGAGGTACACCGGCTCGCACTCGTCCCAGCCCTGTGCGTCCAGCGGGGCGTATTCGGTCTGCTTGCCGCGGTACTTGTAAGCGATGCACATCTTCAGCTTGTCCATGCCGTCCAGCACGTCGAGCTTGGTGATGCACAGGCCGGTGATGCCGTTGATGGCGACCGCGCGCTTGAGCGCGACGATGTCGATCCAGCCGCAGCGGCGCGGGCGGCCGGTGGTGGCGCCGTACTCCTGGCCCGTGTCGCGCAGCGCCTGGCCGACGTCGTCGTCGAGCTCGGTCGGGAACGGCCCGCCGCCGACGCGGGTGGCGTAGGCCTTGGCGATGCCGAGCACGTAGTCGATCGCGTCCGCGCCCACGCCGGTGCCGGCCAGCGCGCCGCCGACCGTGGTGTTGCTGCTGGTGACGTACGGATACGTGCCATGGTCGATGTCGAGCAGCGAGCCCTGCGCGCCTTCAAACAGCACCTTCTTCCCCTGCCTGCGCAGGTCGTGGAGGATGCCGGCCACGTCGGACACCATCGGCCGCACGTACGCGCCGAACTCGAGCGCCTCGTCCAGCGTCTTCTGGAAGTCGATGGCGTCCACGCCGAGGTACTTGGTCAGCACGAAGTTGTGGTAGTCCAGCGCGGTGCGCAGCAGCTCGGCCAGCTGCTCGGGATAGTGCAGGTCGGCGACGCGGATGCCGCGACGCGCCACCTTGTCCTCGTACGCCGGGCCGATGCCGCGGCCGGTGGTGCCGATGGCCTTGCCGCCGGCCTTCTTCTCGCGCGCCTGGTCGAGTGCGATGTGGTACTGCATGATCAGCGGCGTCGCCGGGCTGATCTTGAGCCGGCCGCGCACCTCGACGCCGGCGTCCTCCAGCTCGCCGATCTCCTTCATCAGCGCGGCCGGGCTCAGCACTACGCCGTTGCCGATCAGGCACAGCGCGTCTTCGCGCAAGATGCCCGAGGGGATCAGGTGCAGCACGGTCTTCTTGCCGGCGATGACCAGCGTGTGGCCGGCGTTGTGGCCACCCTGGAAGCGCACCACGGCGCCGATGTCGGTGGTCAGCAGGTCGACGATCTTGCCCTTGCCCTCGTCGCCCCATTGCGCGCCCAGCACCACCACTGACTGACCCATCACACGCTCCTGTCGACAAAGGAAAAGCCGGCGGGTGGCGCTGCTGCGCGACCGGTGCCGGCTTTGGTGCATTCTCCGGGTTTTACGCCGGTGCGGCCACCCGCGCGGTCAGTTCTCGCTGCGCATGTAGCGCAGGAACGGGTCGTCGCGCTCCAGCACGATCACGCCCTGTCCATCGGCGAACGATGCCCGGTACGCCTCCAGGCTGCGCTGGAACGCGTAGAAGCCCGGGTCGCGGGTGGCGGCTTCGCCGTACAGGCGCGTGGCCTCGGCATCGCCCTCGCCGCGCACCACCTGCGCGTCGCGCTCGGCCTCGGCCAGCAGCACCGTCTGCTCGCGGTCGGCCTGCGCACGCACGATGCGCGCCTGCTCCTCGCCCTCGGCGCGCAGCTGGCTGGCCACCTGCCGGCGCTCGGCGCGCATGCGGTTGTAGACCTCGGAGATCACCGTGCTGTCGGTCGGCAGGTCGATCTGCTTGAAGCGGATGTCGATGATGCGCATGCCCAGGGTGGCGGCGCCGGCATTGATCGCCGGCAGCTGCTTGGCGATGATCTCGTCGCGGTTGCCCGACACCAGCTGGCGCAGCGTGCGGGCGTTGATCTCGTTGCGCAGCGCGTCGCGGATGATCGGCGCCAGGCGCTCGTTGGCGGTCTCCTCGGTGCCACCGGTGGCGCGGTAGAAGTCGCCAACATCCTGGATGAAGCCGATGGCGACGAAGTCGACGCTGACGTCCTTGCGCTCGGAAGTCAGATAGCGCTCTGGCGAGAACTCGGCGGCGTTGAAGCGGCGGTCGAACACCCGCGCGGACTCGATCAGCGGGATCTTGAAGTGCAGGCCCGGGCCGATGTCGGTACGCGCGACGCGGCCAAGGTTGAGCACCAGGCCCACCTGGCCCTCGCGCACCACGTACACCGAGCCCATCAGCAGGAACAGCAGCAGCAGCACCGCCGGCACGATCAGGTTGAGGCGCTTCATCGGATGGCTCCCTGTCCACGCGTCGGCCGGGGCGTGTTGCGCGTGCCCTCGGCGGTGACGGTGTCGCCCATCAATTCGGGGGTCAGCATGCTGGAGGGCATGCCGTCGCGGTTGCCTGCGGCCGGGTTGGCGCCGGGCGCGGCGTTGGCGTTGCCTTCGGCCATCGGCACGTAGATCAGCTGGCGTCCGTCGCCGCCGACCACCTTGCGGTTGTCGGCCAGCACTTCCTGCACGGTCTCCAGCCACAAGCGCTTGCGGGTGACGTCGGGCGCGCCGCGGTAGGCGTCGAGCAGCAGCGAGAAGCGGGTGGCGTCACCGGTGGCGCGCGCGACCGACGCGGTCTTGTAGCCCTCGGCCACGGTGCGCGTGCGCTGCGCCTCGCCTCGCGCCTCGGGCACGATGCGCGCGGCATAGGCGCGGGCCTCGTTGACCAGGCGCTCGTTCATCTGCTGCGCGCTGTTGACCTCGTCGAACGCGGGCTTGACCTCTTCCGGCGGGCGCGCGTCCTGCAGGTTGAGCTCGGTGACCGACAGGCCGGTGCGGTAGGCGTCCAGCGAGGCCTGCAGCGAGGTGCTGGCGGCGATCGACAGCGGGCCGCGGGCGTTGAGCGCGGTATCGAGATCGGCGCGGCCGATCTGCTCGCGGACCGCACTCTGCGCGATCTGCTCCAGCACGCGCACCGCGTCGCGGGTGCCGAACAGGAACAGCTGCGGGTCCGACACGCGGTACTGCACGTTGAACGACACGGTAACGATGTTCTCGTCGCGGGTCAGCACCGGCAGCTGGTTGCTGAAGGTGCGGACCTGGGTGGCGTTGACCTTGGTCACGCGCTCCAGCGGCCACGGCAGCTTGAAGTTGGGGCCAGGCTGCATGATGCGGGCGAATTGCCCGAAGCGCAGCACCACGCCGCGCTGCTGCTCGCCGACCAGCACGAAGCTGTTGAACAGCAGGAACAGCACCAGCAGCAGGCCGATCCACTTGAGCGGATTGCCCCCCTGGCCGCCGATCAGATTGCGCAGCGGGTCGAGGATGCCGTTGAACGCGCCGCCACCGCCGCCGCTTCCGCTCCCGTTGCCGCGACGCGGCGGCCAGGGATTGCGCGGGCCGTCGCCGGGCGGCGGATTGCGGCCCGGGCCGCCCGAGTTCTTCTTGCCGGGGATGTTCCAGGCCATGCCTGCTCCAGTCTGGGGTCGCGAACGCAGGCCGGAGGGCGTGCGGCGGTAGCGCAGTCTACTAGGTGTGGTGCGCCGGGTCCGGCGGCAAGGCCGCGCCCCGGACCCCGCGGGCGGACGCTATGTCGCGGGCGTGTTGTCTGCGGCAGTGGCGTTGGCACCGCTGCGGCTGCTGTCGCGCGGCTTCGCCCAGGCCGCGTCCTCGGCGGCGTGCTCCGCCGGCGGCAGATGCGGTCGCAGCGGTGCGCCGTCGCTGTCGGCGGCCAGCCGCAGCGCATCCGACAGCGGCAGGTCGATGGTCAGGCGCCAACCCTCGGCGTCGTGGACCTCGCCGCGGATCGCGTCCAGCGCGTGCAGCCGCGAGCGCAGCCGCCCGGCGCTGGTCGGCAGCAGCAGCTCGATTTCCAGCCGCTTCAGCCCCAGCCGGCCACCGATGGCCTCGCGCAGCAGGTCCATGCCGGCGCCGTCGCGCGCCGACAGCCACACCCGCTCGGGCGCAGGGTCGTCGCCGACGGCGCCGTCGGCGCGGTCGTGGCGCGGCTGCATCGGCCGGGTGGGGACCGTGTCGTCGGGAGTGTCGGAAACGTCGTTTGTGTCGTCGGCCGCCGCGTTTGCGGCAGGCGCGACATCGTCGTCGTGCAGCGCCGGCGCGCCGGCGTCTGCGTCTGCATCGCCATCGACCGTCACGCGCACGTCGATGCGGTCGATCTTGTTGTAGACCAGCAGCTGCGGGATGTCGCCGGCGCCGATTTCGGCCAACACCGCTTCCACCTGCCCGATGCGCTCGTCGCGCAGCGGGTCGGCGGCGTCGATGACGTGCAGCAGCAGGTCGGCCTCGCGCGCCTCGGACAGCGTGGAGCGGAATGCGGCGACCAGTTCATGCGGCAGGTCGCGGACGAAGCCGACGGTGTCGGCCAGCACTGCGTGGCCGCCGGGCACGCCGATCTTGCGCACCGTGGGATCCAGGGTCGCGAACAGCTGGTCGGCGGCGTAGGCCCCGGCACCGGTCAGCGCGTTGAACAGCGTCGACTTGCCGGCGTTGGTGTAGCCCACCAGCGCGATCCGGGGCATCTCGCTGCGCACGCGCGCGCGCCGCATCTGGGTGCGCTGCACCTCCACCTTGTCCAGCCGCTTCTGCAGCTGGTCGACGCGCTTCTGCAGCAGCCGGCGGTCGGTCTCGAGTTGGGTCTCGCCGGGGCCGCGCAGGCCGATGGAGCCGCCGCGCTGGCGCTCCAGGTGGGTCCAGCCGCGGACCAGCCGCGTTGCCATGTGCTTGAGCTGCGCGAGCTCGACCTGCAGCTTGCCCTCATGGCTGCGCGCGCGCTGCGCGAAGATGTCGAGGATCAGGCCGGTGCGGTCGACCACGCGGCGCTGCAGGAACTTCTCGAGGTTGCGCTCCTGGCCCGGTGACAGCGGATGGTTGACCAGCACCAGGTCGGCGCCGGTGGCGTCGGCCGCGGCCTTGATCTCGTCGAGCTTGCCGCTGCCGATGAGGGTCGCCGGGTTGGGCTTGTCGACGCGCGCGGTGAGCTCGTGCGCGATGCGTGCACCCGCGGAGCGCGCCAGGTCGGCGAACTCCTCGTGCGCGCCCTCGTCGACCGGACCGCCGGCATGGGTCTGCACCAGCAGCGCGTTCTCGCCGCCCTGGGAACGTTCGAAAAGACTGGAAACGCCGGATGTCGTCATCGCACCGATGTGGCGGCGAATGCCTGCATTGCAAGCCCGGGTGCCGGCGTCACTCGGACTCGTCGCCGCCGGGCGCGGCGTCGTCGCCGCCTTCACCGGACTGCACGTAGCCGCCGCCGGGGCCGACGCGGACGTTGCGCGCGGGGACCACGGTGGAGATGGCGTGCTTGTAGACCATCTGGCTGACGGTGTTGCGCAGCAGGACCACGAACTGGTCGAACGACTCGATGGTGCCCTGCAGCTTGATGCCGTTGACGAGGTAGACGGAGACCGGCACGCGCTCACGACGCAACGCGTTCAGGAACGGATCCTGCAAAGACTGTGCCTTGGACATCTGGTTCCCCGAGCTGGTTATTGTTCTTCTGGGCCTTGCGGCGACATCGTCTGACCCGCTCCCCGCGGCGACGCCCCGATCTTACCCTGCCGACGCGGCCTGCGTGCCTGCCGCGGAGGCGCCGAGGAAGGCGTCGACCGCGCCCTCGAGCGTCGCGCGGTCGCCGTCGGGGTCGCACCAGCGCAGGTCGAGCTCCCCGCGCAGCCACGTCAGCTGGCGCTTGGCGAGCTGCCGCGTGGCGGCGATGGCGCGGTCGCGGAAGGTGTCCGCGTCGCAGTGGCCATCGAGGTACTGCCACGCCTGCCGGTAGCCGACGGCGCGGAGTGCCGGCAGATCGTGCGCAGCGGGATGTGACTGCAGCGGCGGCAGTGCGCGCAGCGCGCGCACCTCGTCGAGGAAACCGGCGGCGAGCATCGCATCGAAGCGCTGCGCGATGCGCGCGTGCAGCGTGGCGCGGTCGCGCGGTGCGACCGCGAGCCGCAGCACGCGGCAGCGCAGCCGCGGCGCGG
>LXQJ01000039.1:0-3260 GCA_001683895.1 Luteimonas sp. ANT-B3E
TGCGGCGGCCCGAGCCGCGCGTGCCTCTGCGGCGCGGCGCTCGGCGGCGGCACGCCGCGCCGCGGCGCGCAGCTGCGCCAGCACGCGCTCCAGCGACTTCGCGTCGCGTCCCAGCGCCTGCTCGCGGGCACGCCGGTCGGCGAAGCTGCGGTCGAGCCCGCTGACGGCGTCCGCGCGCTCGCGGCGGTCGCGCTCCAGCGTGGCGACCTGCGTGCGCTGCTCGACCAGCCGCGCATCCAGCGCGGTGCGCTCGCGCGCCACCTCGCGCTCCAGCGCGTCGAGCTGCGCCAGCTCGCGCGACAGGGTCGCGATGCGCGCGCTGCGGTGGCGCTGCAGGTAGCCGTGGTAGGCGACGCGCCGGTTGGCCTCGGCCACCTGGTCCTGCGACAGCAGCAGCTTCAGCGCCGGCGCGGTGCCGACCGCGTAGGTCGCGCGCAGCAGCGTCGCGAGCTCGGCGCGCTGCCCGGCCATCGTCGCGCCCAGCGCATCGCGCCGCGCGACCAGCGCGACCAGCCCCTGCTGCTGCGAGGCGATTGCGGCCTCGGTCTCGCGCAGCGCGCGCATCGAGCGCCCGACCTGCTCGTCGACCTCGCGCAGCGCACGCGTCGCCGCGCCGCGCTCGCCCTCGACCTTGCGGCGCTCACCGGCAACCGCGCGCAGCTCGCGCTTGACCGCATCGAGCCGGCGCTGCGCGTCGCGGCTGTCCTGCGCCACGGCCGGTAGCGCCCACGCCGCCGCGCACGCCAGCAGCAGCGCCCAGCCGGCCAGCCGGTGCTTGCGGCGCGGCACCGTGCGCACGCTGGCGACGGGCGCGGTCACGCGAGCAGGCTACGTCCGGTCATCTCCGCCGGCAGCGGCTGCCCGAGCAGGTCCAGCAGCGTCGGCGCAAGGTCGCGCAGCGCCCCACCATCACGCAGCTGCGCGCCGGCGCGGTCGCCGACGTAGATCAGCTCCACCGGGCCCACGGTGTGCGAGGTGTGCGGCTCGCCGGTGCCGGGGTCCCGCATCATCTCGACGTTGCCGTGGTCGGCGGTGACCAGCAACGCGCCGCCCTTCGCCTGCACCGCGGCCACGACCGCGCCCAGCGCGCGGTCCACGGCCTCGACCGCCAGGATCGCGGCGCCCAGGTCACCGGTATGACCGACCATGTCGGGATTGGCGAAGTTGCAAACCACCGCGTCGAAGCGGTCCGACGCGATCGCCTCCAGCAGCCGTTCGGTGACTTCCGGGCAGCTCATCTCCGGCTGCAGGTCGTAGGTCGCGACCTTCGGGCTCGGCACCACGATGCGCTCCTCGCCGGCGAAGGGTGCCTCGCGGCCACCGTTGAAGAAGAACGTCACGTGGGCGTACTTCTCGGTCTCCGCGATCCGCAGCTGGGTCAGGCCATGGCCGGCGAGGACCTCGCCGAAGGTCTGGCGCAGGTCGTCCTTGTTGAACGCGACCTGTGCCGGCAGCGTCGCGTCGTACTCTGTCAGGCAGGTGAAGCGCGCCAGCGCCGGCCGCCGCGCGGTGAAGCCGTCGAACGAAGGTGACACGAACGCCGCCGCCAGCTGCCGCGCACGGTCGGCGCGGAAGTTCATGAACACCACCACGTCGCCGTCGGCCATCGGCGTGGCGCCGGCAAGCACCGTAGGACGCACGAACTCGTCGTTCTCGTCGCGGGCGTACGCGGCCTGCAGCGCCGCGAGCGCGTCATCGGCCACCGTCTCCGATCGCGACTCGACGATCGCGTCCCAGGCCAGCCGCACGCGGTCCCAGCGATGGTCGCGGTCCATCGCGTAGTAGCGGCCGCTGACGCTGTGGATGCGCGCGCGGGCGCTGGCGGCGCAGGCCTCCTGCAGCGCACGCAGGCTGGCCTCCGCAGAGCGCGGCGGCGTGTCGCGGCCGTCGGTGAACGCGTGCACCGCGATCCGCTGCACCCCGGCGCGCGTGGCGAGGTCGAGCATCGCGTGCAGGTGCGACTCGTGGCTGTGCACGCCGCCCGGCGACAGCAGCCCCATGACGTGCAGCGTGCCGCTGTCGGCGACCGCGGCGCAGGCCACGCGCAGCTCCGGGTTGTCGAAGAAGCCGCCGTCGGCGATCGCGGCGTCGATGCGGGTCAGGTCCTGGTAGACCACCCGGCCTGCGCCGATGTTCATGTGCCCGACCTCGGAGTTGCCCATCTGGCCGTCAGGCAGCCCGACGTGGCGGCCCTCGGTGTGTACCAGCGTCGTCGGATGCGCCGCGCGCAGCGCGCGCCAGTGCGGGATGTCGGCCAGCGCCAGCGCGTTGTCGCGCGGGTCGGCGCGGTAGCCCCAGCCGTCGAGGATCAGCAGCACCACCGGCTTCGGTGGGCGCGCGGTGCCGGGGGTTGCGGAGTCGTGCACGACGAATGGCCCAGTGACGATCGATAGATGCGATTGTAGCCACCGCGTCGCACACTCAGGCCCCACGCCAGGCGTCGCCTGCCGTCCGCCGCCAACACGAGGTGCCCCGATGCCCACCACCCGCCGCCGCCCCGCCGACCGTCCCCGCATGCTGTCTCTGGCACTCGCACTTGGACTCACGGCCGCCACCGCCAGCGCCGCCGCGCAGCAGGACATCGACAAGGTCAACGGCGCCATCAGCGCCGTCGCCGGCGCCGAGCATGGCGACCTCAGCACGGTCAACGGCAGCATCACCATCGCCGACGGCGCGCGTGTCCGCGACGCGACGACCGTCAACGGCAGCGTACGCGCCGGCCACGATGTCCGCGTCGCCGACCTGTCGACCGTCAATGGCAGCATCCGCGTCGGCGAGCGCGCGTTGGTCGGCGGCAGCATCGAGACCGTCAACGGCAGCATCTTCGTCGACGCCGGCAGCCGCGTGGGTGCCGACGTCGAAACCGTCAACGGCGCCATCGGCCTGGTGCGCACCGAGGTCGGCGGCGGCGTCAATACCGTCAATGGCGACGTCACCGTGGGCATCGGATCGCGGGTGCGCGGCGGCATCAAGGTCAGCAAGCCCAACCGCAGCTGGGTGCCGCTGCAGACGACGCGCGGCAAGCCACGGATCATCATCGGGCCGCAGGCGGTTGTGGACGGGCCGCTGGTGTTCGAGCGCGAGGTCGTGCTGTACGTGCACGAGACCGCACGCATCGGGCCGGTGACCGGTGCACAGGCGGTATCGTACTCCGCGGCCACGGCGCCGAAGGACTAGACGGCGCTAGACTCGCGGGTCCCGCACGCGACCACAGGACCCGCCATGCCTCGTCACCTCCTGCTCTGCCTGGCCACCGCCAC
>LXQJ01000039.1:3441-19625 GCA_001683895.1 Luteimonas sp. ANT-B3E
CCGAGATGGTGCGCACGCTGTCGTCCGACGAATTCGAGGGCCGCGCTCCGGGGTCGCCGGGCGGCGAGAAGACGGTGCAATACATCCGCGCGCAGTACGAACGCATCGGCCTGCAGCCCGGCGGCGACGATGGCACCTTCTACCAGACCGTGCCGATGGTGGAGACCACCGCCGATCCGTCCACCGTGCTGCGCCTGAACGTGGCCGGCAAGACGCGCGAGCTGGCGTTCGGCGACGACATGGTCATCGGCACCCGCACCGGCCAGGCCGCGGTCAAGGTCGACGCCAGCGAGCTGGTGTTCGTGGGCTACGGCGTCGATGCGCCGGAGCTGGGCTGGAACGACTACGCCGGCCTCGACGTCGCCGGCAAGACCGTCGTGATCCTGGTCAACGACCCCGGATTCCACGCCAAGGACGCCGACCTCTTCGAGGGCGAGCGCATGACCTACTACGGCCGCTGGACCTACAAGTACGAAGAAGCCGCGCGCAAGGGCGCCGCCGCCGCGCTGATCATCCACGACACCGCCGGCGCGTCGTACGGCTGGGACGTGGTGAAGAATTCGTGGACCGGCGCCCAGTTCGACCTGCGCGCCGTGGACGACCCGGAGCCGCGGCTTCCGGCGCAGGGCTGGATCACCACCGAGGTCGCGCGCACGCTGTTCAGCGGCGCCGGGCAGGATCTCGACGCGATGTACGCCGCCGCCAACCGCCGCGGCTTCACCGCGGTGCCGCTGGACGCGCGGGTGTCGTTCGACCTGAAAAGCACCACCGCCGAGAAGTCTTCGCGCAACGTCGTCGGCGTGCTGCCGGGCAGCGACCGCGCCGACGAGGCGATCGTGTACATGGCGCACTGGGACCACCTGGGCGTGCACGAGGGCGACGGCGACCAGATCTACAATGGCGCGGTCGACAACGCCACGGGTGTCGCCGGCATCATCGAGATCGCGGAGAAGTTCGCGACCAGCGAGCCGAAGCCACGGCGGTCTCTGGTGTTCCTGGCGGTGACGCTGGAGGAATCCGGCCTGCTCGGCTCCAAGTTCCACGTCGCGCAGCCGGCGTTCCCCATGGACAAGACCGTCGCGGTGATCAACCTCGACGCGATGAGCGTCGCCGGTCCGGCGCGCGACATGGTGGTCGTGGGCAAGGGCAGCTCCGAGCTGGAGGACATCCTGGCGACGTTCACCGGCCCGCAGCAGCGCACGCACGTCGCCGAGACCAACACCGCCGGCGGCTTCTACTTCCGCTCCGACCACTTCAATTTCGCCAAGGCCGGGGTGCCGGCGCTCTACGCGAAGGGCGGCGACGACCTCCTCGACGGCGGCCGCGCGGCGGGCGAAGCGGCGGGGCGGGCTTACACCACCGACCGCTACCACAAGCCCGCGGACGAGTTCGACCCGTCGTGGAATCTTGACGGGGTAGTGCAGGACCTCGAGGCGCTGTACGGCGTCGGCCGCACGCTGGCCGATGGCGACCGCTTCCCGCAGTGGGTCGAGGGCAACCCCTTCCGCGCCGCGCGGGAGGCGTCACTGGCCGGCAGCAAATGACGATCCCTTATCTCTGCATCCTGGTCGCCGCGCTGCTGCCCTATGTCTGGGTCGGCATCGCCAAGGGTGGCGGCAAGCGCTACGACAACGCCGACCCGCGTGCGTGGCTGGCGAAGCAGGAGGCGCCGCGGGTCCGCCGTGCGCACGCCGCGCACGACAATGCCTTCGAGGCTTTCGCGCCGTTGGCGGCCGCGGTGCTGATGGCGCAGCTGGCCGGCGTCGACCCGGCGCGCATCACCTGGCTCGCGCTCGCCTTCGTCGCGCTGCGCGTGCTGCACGGGCTGTTCTACGTGTTCAACAAGCCGCGCCTCCGCAGCCTGGTGTGGCTGGGCGCGCTGGCCTGCGTAGTGGTGTTGATGGTGCAGGCGGTGCTACGGGTGGCGTGAGGCACCGCGGCACGCCGTCGACCCCCTACCCCACCACCAGCCGCACCCGCGCGAAGTTGCGCTTGCCCACCTGCAGCACGCCCTCGAAACGCGGCGCGAGCACCAGCGCGGGGTCGTCGACGACCGCGCCGTCGATCCTGACCGCGCGCTCCTTCAGCTTGCGCGCGGCCTCGGAGTTGCTTGGCGTGATGCCGGCGGCGGTCAGCAGCGCGCCGATGCGCAGGCCCTCGGCGGGCACCGCCACGTCGCGCAGCGGCAGCAGCGCGGTGTCGCCATCGCCGCGCACCGCCGCGTGCCAGCCGGCGACGGCGGTGGCGGCTGTCGCCGCGTGGTGGAAGCGCGTGGCGAGCTCGGTGGCCAGCCGCAGCTTGACGTCGCGCGGATGCAGCACGCCCGAATTGACGTCGGCGCGCAGGCGGATGGCCTCCGCGGGCCCGATGTCGGCGCTGAGCAGCTCGATCCAGTCCCACATCAGCGCATCGCCGACCTTCATGGTCTTGTTGACGATGTCGATCGCGGGCTCATCGATGCCGATGGTGTTGCCCAGCGACTTCGACATCTTGTGGACGCCGTCCAGCCCCACCAGCAGCGGCATTGTCAGCACCACCTGCGGCGGCTGGCGGTGATGCTGCTGCAGGCCGCGGCCCATCAGCAGGTTGAAGGTCTGGTCGGTGCCGCCAAGCTCGACGTCGGCGCGCAGCGCGACGGAGTCGTAGCCCTGCACCAGCGGATACAGGAACTCGTGGATCGCGATCGACTGCTGGGCGGCGTAGCGCTTGGCGAAGTCGTCGCGCTCCAGCATCCGCGCCACGGTGTGTTGGCCCGCCAGCCGGACCATGTCTGCGGCCGACATCGCGTCGAACCACTCGCTGTTGAAGCGCACCTCGGTACGCTCGCGGTCGAGCACCTTGAACACCTGCGCGGCATAGGTCGCGGCGTTGGCCGCCACGTCGTCGCGGGTCAGCGGCTTGCGGGTCGCGTTCTTGCCCGAGGGGTCGCCGATCATCCCGGTGAAGTCGCCGATCAGGAACACCGCCTGGTGCCCGAGATCCTGGAACTGGCGCATCTTGTTGAGCAGCACGGTGTGGCCGAGATGCAGGTCGGGCGCGGTGGGATCGAAGCCGGCCTTGACCCGCAGCGGACGGCCCGTCGCCAGCCGCGCGGCGAGGTCGTCGCGCTTGAGGATCTCCTCGGCGCCGCGGGACAGCAGGTCGAGGGCCGCGGAATCGGTCTGGGAAGCAGGGGTCTGGGGCACGTGGGGCATCGTCCGGATGGTGGTAATCGGGCTCGGGTCGTAGCCCTGACGACAAGGATGCAACACGCAAGCGTGACGCAGTCGGCCTCTGTCGTTAACAGCGCGTTAAACCCCTTGGCGGCAAAAAAACGAGCCGGGTCAAGCGTTTGACGCACTCTGTTGACGTGACTATGGTAGCGCCGTGACGCGTCCGTCACGCCTGCAAGGCCGCCGCCGCATGAATGTCCCCGCTTCGCCGAGCGATGAACAGCGCGCCCAGCGCATCCGTCGAGGCAACCTCCGCGAAGTCGCCCGACAGGCTGCCAGTCTGCACCAGCACCTCCCCGATGCCTTCCGCCGCGATGTCGCCAGCGGCCGCTACAGCCGCCGGCAGTGGGCGCAGGCCAGCCTGTTCGCAACCATTGGAACGCTGTTGGCAATGCTGGTCCCTGGATTCTCCAGCGCGATGCAGGCGCCGCAGCACGCGCCGCTGACCACGATGTCGCTGTCGCTGCCGCCGCTGGCGCGCGCGCGCCAGGCCGCCGTGCCAGGCGACAGCTGGCAGACCGTGACCGTGGCGTCGGGGCAGACGCTGGGCGCGATCTTCGAGCAACTCGACATTCCCGCAGCGACGATGCACCGGCTGCTCGACGCTCCCGGCGCCAAGGCGGCGCTGACGCGACTCAAGCCCGGCGCGCAGATCGGCTTCGACCTGCCGCTGCTGTCCGACGGCCGCACGGCCCCGCTGCGCGCGCTGCGCTACGACCGCGGCGACACGCAGCGCGTCGAGCTGTCGCTGGTGGGCGACACGGTGGCCGAGAAGGTCATCGAGCGCCCGGTCGAGATCCGCAGCACGGTCATCAGCGGAGAGGTCGGCCGCTCGCTGTTTCACTCCGCGCGCCGCCTCGGCCTGTCGGGCAGCAACATCAACACGCTGACCGACGAGATCTTCAAGTACGACATCGACTTCAACTCCGACGTCATCCGCAGCGACCGCTTCAGCGTGGTCGTTGACCAAGTCTGGCGCGAGGGCGAGCTGATCCGCACCGGCCCGGTGCAGGTCGCGACATTCACCGCCAAGGGCAAGCTGCACACCGGCTTCCGCTACGAGCGCGGCGGCAAGGCCGAATACTTCACTGCCGAGGGCCGGCCGCTGAAGAAGAGCTTCATTCGCATGCCGATCCAGTACGCGCGGCTGAGCTCGAAGTTCGGCTCGCGCCGCCACCCGGTGCTGGGCACCATGCGCATGCACAACGGCGTCGACTACGCCGCCAGCACCGGCACCCCGATCATGGCCGCGGGCGACGCGCAGGTGCAGTTCATGGGCTGGAAGGGCGGCTATGGCCGCACCGTGATCCTCGACCATGGCCGTGGCCACACCACGCTCTACGCGCACATGTCGTCGTTCGCCAATATCCGCCAAGGCCAGCGCGTCAGCCAGGGCACCACCATCGGCCGCGTCGGCAGCACCGGCCTGGCGACCGGCCCGCACCTGCACTACGAGTTCCGCGTCAACGGCGTGCACCGCAACCCGCTTCAGCACACGATGCCGGAGCCGGAGCCGCTGAAAGGCGCCGACCTGGCGGCATTCCGCGCCCAGACCGGGCCGGCCCTGGCGCGCATCCGCACGGTCGAGAACCTGATCTACGCGCAGGTCGATGGCGACGGCGACGACACCCGCGTCGCGGCGACGACGCGCCCGGCGAAGGGCGCGGGCCGCGGCTGAGGCGCCGCGTCGCGCGTGCGCAGGTGTGGGCATGCGCCCGGCCGACCGTGCTGACATGACCGCATCGCTCTACCTCGGCCTGATCTCCGGCACCAGCGCCGACGGCATCGACGCCGCCGTGGTGGCCTTCGCCGACAACACCCCGCAGGCACGGCCGACGCTGCTGTTCGGGAAGACGTATGCCTGGGACGACGCCCTGCGCGAGCGGCTGGTGGCGCTGGGCCAGGCCGACGCGCTCCTGACCCTCGACGACATCGGCGATCTCGACGCGCGCGTCGGCCTCGCCTTTGCCGATGCCGCCGCCGCCGCGATCGCCGACAGCGGCATTGACCTGGCGCGGGTCGCCGGTATCGGTTCCCACGGACAGACCCTGCGGCACCGCCCGCGCGGCCGCGCCAACGATGGCGTCGCGCCCTTCACGCTGCAGCTGGGCGACGCCAACGTCATCGCCGAGCGCACGCGCCGGCCGGTGGTCGCCGACTTCCGTCGCCGCGACGTCGCCGCCGGCGGCCACGGTGCGCCGCTGGTACCGGCGCTGCATGCGGCGCTGCTGCGCGACCCCGCCGAGTCACGCGCGGTGCTCAACCTCGGCGGCATCGCCAACCTGACCCTGCTGCCGGCGGCGCCACGCGATGGCGACGCGCATCCCGATGACAACGGCCACCACCGCAACGCGGCGGATGGCGTCCGCGGGTTCGACACCGGCCCCGCCAACGGGCTGATGGACGCGTGGTGCCGGCAGCACACCGGACAGGCCTTCGACCGCGACGGTGCGCTCGCCGCCGCCGGCAGCGTCAACGGCGCGCTGCTGTCCCGGCTGCTGGACGATCCCTGGTTCGCGCAGCCGCCGCCGAAGTCGACCGGCCGCGACCAGTTCCATCTCGGCTGGCTGGCGTCGCGGCTGGCGGGCGGCGAATCCGCCGCCGACGTCCAGGCGACGCTGGTGCAGCTCACGGTGCGCACCGTCGCCGACGCGCTGCGCCAGGCACAGGCAGGCACCGCGCGAGTCGTCTGCTGTGGCGGCGGCGTCCACAACGGCGCGTTGATGGGGGCGCTCGCCGCGGCGCTGCCGGGCATGGATGTCGAATCGAGCGCGGACCACGGCATCGACCCCGACAGCATCGAGGCGATGGCGTTCGCATGGCTGGCGCGGCAGACGCTGCTAGGCCTGCCCGGCAACCTGCCGGCGGTCAGCGGCGCGCGCGGGCCGCGGGTGCTGGGGGCGGTCTACGCGGCCTGAGCCCGGTTGCCTCCTCGGCGCGGAGCGAGCCGCAGCGTATCTCGCCGCTGCTGTGCATCGGCACCGAGGCGATCCCGCCCCGGGCGGGCGCGGATGCTCCCGGCCCTAGATCTGCCCGATCCGCGAGAACACCGCGTCCGGGATCCCTTCCAGCGCCGCGATGGCCGACTGCAGTACGTCGGCCTCGGTGTCGCCGAAGCTGAGCTTGCCGTCGCCCTCGTACACGTGCAGGCCCTGCTCCAGCAGGTTCTGCAGCGTGCGCGGCATGTCCCAGCCGCGCATCTCCGCGACGCGGCGGATGCGGTCGGCGAGCACGTCGTCGATGTCCCGGAGCACGATGTCGGTCATGGCGTCCCTCCCACAGGCCCGAGTCTAGCCCGGCTCGCCGCCGGCGGCGGCCACGGCCGGCGGTACCGGCGGCCGCTTCCACACCAGCAGCGCGCACAGCACCAGCGCCGGGATGCCGATCAGCGCGGTGCCGGTGAAGAACCACGCGTAGCCCTCCATCAGCGAGCGCCCGACCGACAGCTGCTCGACCCAGACCCCGGAGAAACCCTTCAGCACCTTGCCGGCGAGCGCATAGAACGAGCTCAGCAGCGCGTACTGGGTCGCGGTGTAGCCGACGCTGGTCAGGCTGGACATGTAGCCGATGAGCGCCACGCCGGCGAACCCGCTGCAGAAGTTGTCGATGACCATGGCCGCGGTGAACACGCCGGCGTCCGAACCGTGCAGCGCGAGGTAGGCGAACGCAAGGTTGGAACCCGGTCCCAGCACCGCGCCGGTGAGCAGCGTCGGAGTGAACCCGAAGCGCACCGCCGACAGGCCGGCGGCGGCGATGCCGAAGATCGTCGCGACCAGCCCCGCGGACCCGCGCACGGCGCCAACGGTTTCCTTGGCAATGCCGAGGTCGGCATAGAACGGATTGGCCATCGGACCCATCACGAAGTCGGGCATGCGGTACAGGCTGATGGCCAGCAGCATCAGCAGCGCCATCCGCCCGTGCTGGCGGAAGAACGCGAAAAACGGACCGATGATCGCGTCGTACACGCCGCGCGCCGTCCACAGCGTCGGCTGCAGCCCGGCACCCATCGCGCTCGACGCCGGCTCGCGCGCGATCACCACCGCCACCACGCCGACGCCCATCAGCGCCGCCATGGCGACGTACGACACGCCCCAGCCGACCTGCGCCGCCGCGATCAGGATCAGCGCGTCGGTGACCAGCAGCGCGCCGCGGTAGCCCAGCGTGGCGGTCGAGGTCAGCAGGCCCTGCTGCTCGTTGCTGGACGCGCTCTCGATGCGCCAGGCGTCGATGACGATGTCCTGCGTCGCCGAGGCGAACGCGACCACCAGCGCCAGCGCGCCGAACACCAGCAGCCGGTCGAGCCCCACGCCGGCAACCAGCAGCGTGTCCTCCCGCGGCTCAACCGCGACCATTGCCAGCAGCGCCAGCGCGACCACTGCCTGCGACAGCAACATCCAGCCGCGGCGGCGGCCCAGCCAGCGCCCCACCATCGGCGCGTCGGCCTTGTCGACCAGTGGCGCCCACAGGAACTTCAGCGAGTACGCCAGGCCCACCCACGACAGGAATCCGATGGTCGACAGCTCGATGCCGTTCTCGCGCATCCAGAAGCCGAGCGTGTTGCCGACGAGGTAGATCGGGATGCCCGAGCTGAAGCCCAGCAGCAGCATCGCCAGCACCTTGCGGTCGCGCAGGTTGGCGACGACGTGACGCCATCCGGTGCGCGCGGGCGCGGTCGGCGCCGGCCCGGCGATGCCGGCGCCCGTGGGCACGCTCACGCGCGGCCCGCCGCGTCGCGGTAGTCGACCACATAGGGCGCGTGGTCGGAAAACCGCGGCTCCGGGTGCACCGCGCAGGCCAGCAGGCGGTCGCGCAGCGACGGCGTCACCAGCTGGTAGTCGATCCGCCAGCCGACGTTGTTGGCGCGCGCGGCACCGCGGTTGCTCCACCAGGTGTAGGCGTCGGTGGCATCGGGACGCAGTGCGCGCAGGCTGTCTATCCAGCCGATGCCGGGGGCCGGCGTGCCGTCGCCGCAGGCGTCGGCGATACGCGCATTCAGCCAGGCGCGCTCGGGCGGCAGGCAGCCGGAGTTCTTCTGGTTCGACGTCCAGTTGCGGATGTCGGCGCGCGCACGGACGATGTTCCAGTCGCCGCACAGGACGTAGTCGCGGCCGCTGGCCAGCCAGCCGTCGAGGATCGGGCCCAGCCAGTCAATGACCTCGAACTTGAAACCCTGCCGAAGTTCGCCCGATGAACCGGACGGGATGTAGAACGACACCACGCTGAGGTTGCCGAAGCGCGCCTCGATGTAGCGGCCCTCGTCGTCGAACGGCGCCCAGCCAAGCGACGTGCGCACCTCGTCCGGCGCGGCGCGGGCGTAGATCGCGACGCCGCTGTAGCCGTTCTTCGTGCTGGCGTCCTTGAAGAACGCGCGATAGCCATCCGGCAGGAATTCCGGCCCGGCGAGCTGGTGCTCCTGCGCCTTGGTCTCCTGCACGCACAGGATGTCGGCGTCCTGCGCCGCGAACCAGTCGAAGAACCCCTTGCGTGCGGCCGATCGGAGGCCGTTGGCATTGAAGCTGATGATGCGCATGTAAGCTCGGGGTCGGACGACGGGACCGGCGGCCGTCGCGGCACGGGCCGCAGGCGGCGTCGCCCGAAGCGGGGTCGACGGACGGGCGCCGGAAGCAGGAAGCGTAGCGGATTCCCCGACCGGTCGACCCGGCGCCAGTGCCGGACCGCCGTGCCCGTGATATCGCTCCCTGATCGACACACTGGCACGGGCGCGGGCGGCGACATCGTCGCGCTCGATGTCCACGCCGTCCGGGTCTGCGTTGTCAATGCCGGGCTGGAGGACGCCGTGTGCGCGCTGCGCGTGGCCCCGGCACAGCGCGCCTCGGTCGGCGACGTGGACTTCAACCTCGCCGACGCGCGCCGCGTGCCCGGCAGCGAGGCGATGACGATCCTCGCCGGCGACGCGGTCGTCGGCTTCTACCGGCTCGACCACGTGGTGGCCGTGGTGTCGCCACGGCCGCTAGGCGCGGGGACGGTGGGGCTGCGAGCGTTCCTGCTCGACGCCCGCTGGCAAGGGCGCGGGCTGGCGCGGCTGGCGCTGCGCGCCTGCTGCGACGACCTGGCGCGCCGATGGCCGGCGGCAATGCTGCTCGCGCTCAACGTCGACTGCGCCAACCTGGTCGCGCTGGCGGCGTACCGGGGCGCAGGCTTCGTCGACACCGGCGCGCTGGTCGCCGGCGGCGCAGCCGGCCCGCAACGGCTGATGCTGCGCCGGCTCGACGCGGCGGCCATGGGAGAATCCGCGAATGGATGACCACCGCCGCCGCTTCCTGCAGCTCGCCTTCGACGCCGACGCCCTGCGCTTCGGCGAGTTCACGCTCAAATCCGGCCGCATCAGCCCGTACTTTTTCAACGCCGGCCGGTTCGATGGCGGTGTCGCGCTGTCGACGCTCGCCGCCTGCTACGCCGACGCGCTCGACGCCGCGGGCACGTCGTTCGATCTGCTGTTCGGCCCGGCGTACAAGGGCATCCCGCTTGCGACGGCGCTGGCCTGCGAGTACGCACGCCGCGGCCGCGACCTGCCGGTGGCGTTCAACCGCAAGGAGGCCAAGGCCCACGGCGAGGGCGGCAGCCTGATCGGCGCACCGCTGGCCGGGCGCCGCGTGCTGGTGGTGGACGACGTGATCACCGTCGGCACCGCGATCCGCGAGGCGATGACGCTGATCGCCGATGCCGGCGGCAGCATCGCCGGCATCGCGATTGCGCTCGACCGCGAGGAACGACTGGGCGTAGACGGTGGCGGCAACGACGCCGCGCGATCGGCCGCGCAGGCGGTCGCAGCGGACCACGGCGTGGCCGTGACCGCCATCGCGACGCTGTCCGACCTGCTTGCGTTTGCGGGCGAAAGCGGGACACTGTCGGTCGAGCGCGAGCGCCTGCTGGCCTACCGCGCGCGGTATGGCTGCGCGCCGACACGCTGAGGGACCGGCCGGGGGGACGGCACCGATGAACACATCGCAATGGATGGCCTGCCTGCTGGCGGCAACGTTGCCCGCCACGGGCACGGCACAGGACACTTCGAGGAAGGTCTACTGCTGGGACGAGGGCGGACGCCAGGTCTGCGGCGATGCGCTGCCGGCGTCGGCCGTGGACAGCGCGCGCACCGAAATCAGTGCCCGTAGCGGCCTGCGCGTGGGCCAGGTGCCGCGCGCGCTGGACCAGGGCGAGCGCGCCGCGGCGGCGGATGCTGCCAAGCGCGCTGCGGACGCCGCCGAGATCGAGGCTGCGACGCAGCGCCGCGACCTGGCGATGATCGAGTCCTACACCACCGAGGCCGACCTGCGCCGCGCCTACGGCGAGCGCATCACACTGGTCGAGGAGTCGCTGAAGACGTCGCAGCTGAGCGTCGGCAACCTGCGCCAGAGCCTGCTGTCGCTGCTGCGCCAGGCGGCGGAGGCCGAGCTGCAGCAGGCACCCGTGCCCAAGCCGCTGGCCGACAGCATCCAGGGCCAGCACGCCGACCTGCTGCGCCAGCAGGCGATCATGCAGCGCCAGCTTGCCGATCGGGCGTCGCTGGGCAGCGACCTCGCCCAGGCGCTGGAACGCTACCGCACGATGAAGGCCGTGTCGCCCGGCTGACCGGGCAACACGCGCACGGGCCTCCGGCGCCCCTGCTAGAACGGTAGCACCAGCCCCGCATCGACCTGCAGCAGCTGGGCGCGGAAGTCCTCGCGGATCCGCGCCAGCGCCTCGTCGGAGTCGCCGTCGAAGCGCAGCACCAGCACCGGCGTGGTGTTGGACGCGCGCACCAGGCCCCAACCATCCGTCCAGTCGACGCGCAGACCGTCGATGGTCGACAGCCGCGCGCCGCCTTCGAACGCGGCCTGCGCGACGAAACGTTCGACAAACGTGTGCGGATCGCCGCCGGGCGCGTCGACCTTGATCTCCGGGGTCGACACGCCGTTGGGTAGCGCCTTCAGCACCGCGCTCGGCGACTCCGGGCGCGCGGCCAGGATCTCCAGCAGGCGGGCGGCGGCATAGATGCCGTCGTCGAAGCCGTACCAGCGCTCGCCGAAGAAGAAGTGGCCGCTCATCTCACCGGCCAGCTCGGCCTCGGTCTCGCGCATCTTGGCCTTGATCAGCGAGTGCCCGGTCTTCCACATCAGTGGGCTGCCGCCGTGGCGCAGGATGTGCCCCGGCAGGCGCCCGGTGCACTTGACGTCGTAGACGATGACCGCGCCGGGGTTGCGCTCCAGCACGTCGGCCGCGAACAGCATCAGCAGCCGGTCGGCGAAGATGTTCTCGCCGTCGCGCGTGACCACGCCAAGCCGGTCGCCATCGCCATCGAAGGCGATGCCCAGGTCGGCGTCGAAGCGCTCGACCATCTGCTTGAGGTCGTGCAGGTTCTTCTCGTCGCTGGGATCGGGATGGTGGTTGGGGAAGGTGCCGTCGATCTCGCAGTACAGCGGCTCGACCTGGGCGCCGATCGCGGCCAGCACGCGCGGGCCGATCTCGCCGGCGACGCCGTTGCCGGCGTCGACCACGACCTTCAGCGGACGGTCGATCTGCACGTCGGAGGCGATGCGCTCGACGTAGTCGGCCTCGATCTCGCGCTGGCTGATGCCGCCGGGCTCCGGCGCGCTAAACAGCCGGTCCTCGGCGATCCGCGCGTACAGGTCGACGATGGCGTCGCCCGACAGTGTCTCGCCGCCAACGACGATCTTGAAGCCGTTGTAGTCGGGCGGGTTGTGGCTGCCGGTGACCGACACGCAGCAGCCGGTGCGCAGGTGGTAGGCGCCGTAGTAGATGACGGGCGTGGGCACCATGCCGACGTCGATCACCTGGCGGCCGGCGCGTCGCAGGCCCTGCACCAGCCCCGCGACCATGTCCGGTCCCGACAGCCGGCCGTCACGTCCGACGACGATGTCGTTGAGGCCCTTGTCGTGCATCAGCGAGCCGATGGCGTGGCCGATCAGCTCCGCGACGCCGGTATCGAGGCTCTCGTCGACGATGCCGCGGATGTCGTACGCGCGGAAGATGCCGCGGTCGATCCGTACCGGCTGCGCCTTGGGCGCGTCGCGCACCGCCACGCGCGCGGCGGCATCGGCCCCGGCGTCGCCGGGACCGTCGACCAGCGCCTGCGCCAGCGTCGGTGCATCGCCGTGGTCGACCACGCGCGGATCGCGGATGCGTTTGGGAAGGCGGAACACCAGGTAGGCCAGCAACAGCATCAGCGCGCCGACCGCGAACGACGGGTCGGGCTCGAGGCCGAGCGGGTTGATCGTGCGCGCCGGCACCGCCGCTGCGACCCGCAGCCCGGTGCCCGGAATGGCCATGGCCATGCGCTCGCCGGCGACCGCGTAGTCGGCATTGCCTCGCTCGAGCAGGCTGACGCCGCCCTGCCGGAGTGCCAGGTACGTATCGTCGGCGACCTCCACCGCTTCCAGCCCGGCGGTGGCGCGCGACAGCGACAGTCGCACGTAGGCCACGGCGACGGTCTCGCCGCCAACCCTGGCGGGGGCCGCCAGCGCGACGCGCGGGCCGTCACCTTCGCGGATGACCCACATCACCGCCTGGTCCTCCGACAGCGCCGCCTCGGCCACCGCGATGCGGCCGTAGCCACCGCTCGGCAGCGCGTCGTAAGGCGCCGCAAGGTCGGTCGGGTAGAGCGCCACGTCCTCGGCGGTGTTCCAGTCGGTACCCAGCACGCGGGCCGCGGCGGCAAGATCGCCACTCGCCAGCGCCGCCTGCACCGGCACCGACGCCAGGCGCTCGCGCAGTCGCTCGCGCTCGCCGTCGATCGTGCGCTGGGTCAGCTGCACGACGGTATCGCGGTTCTGCGTCAGCGCCGCGCGACGCGTCTCGTCCTTGGTCTGCTGCCAGCCGCTCCACAGCATCCACAGCGCCAGCGCGGCGAGCACCGCGGCGAGCACCGGCATATAGGGTCGCAGGTCGGCCAGCAGCAGGCGGGCCTTGTGCGGTTCGGCGTCGGTCTCGGTCATCGTCGGCATCCAGTGTCCGGGTCGCGCAGGGTGCACGGTCCCGCAGTCGGTTTCCTATCCGCGGCAGTGTATGACGAGCGGGGCGGCACGGTGGGCGGCGACGGTGCGACCACCTCGCAGCACGGCGGGCCGTCGCGGTCAGCGCAGGCCGGTGTGGCCGAAGCCGCCTTGGCCGCGCGCGCTGTCCTCGAATGCGTCCACCACCTGCAGCAGCGCGTGCACCACCGGCAGCAGCACGAGTTGCGCGATGCGGTCGCCCGGGGCCACCGTGTATGCCTTGCCGGACCGGTTCCACAGGCTGACCATCAGCGGTCCCTGGTAGTCGGCGTCGATCAGCCCGGTGCCGTTGCCGAGCACGATGCCGTGCCGATGTCCCAGCCCGGAGCGCGGGATCAGCATGGCGCACAGGCCGGGATCGCCGATGTGGATCGCCAGCCCGGTCGGCACCAGCTCGGTGTCGCCGGCGGCCAGCACCAGCGGCGCGTCGAGCGCCGCGCGCAGGTCCAGACCCGCGCTGCCTGCGGTGGCGTAGACGGGCAGCGGCCACTCGCCGCCCAGCCGCGGGTCGAGGACCTTCACCGCTAGCGGATGTGGTCCGCGGGCGTTCATGCCTCGAGGCGCTCCTGCACAAGATCGAGCAGCGCGTCGGCCAACGCGGTCTTGGCGCCGGGAGGCAGCGTCCGGCTGCCGTCGCGCCAATGCAGCACCAGGACGTTGTCGTCGGCCTCGAAGCCACGCCCCGCGATTCCCACGCGGTTGGCCGCGATCAGGTCAGCGCCTTTCGTCGACAGCTTGGCGCGCGCGTGCTGGGTCACCTCGTCGGTTTCCGCCGCGAACCCCACCACCAGCCGGGGCCGGACGTCGCTGGCCGCGACGTCGGCCAGGATGTCGGCGTTGCGCACCAGGTGCAGCACCATCGAGTCCTCGCCGGGGCGCTTCTTGATCTTGGCAGTAGCGGGCGCGCGCGGGCGGAAGTCGGCGACCGCCGCGGCGCCGATATAGACATCGGCAGGCAGCGCGGCGAACACCGCGGCGTGCATCTGCGCCGCCGAGCGTACGTCGATGCGGCTCACGCCGTCCGGGGTGGCCAGCGCCACCGGGCCACTGACCAGCTGCACATCGGCGCCGCGGCGCGCCGCGGCGGCGGCGATCGCGAAGCCCATCTTGCCGCTGCTGCGGTTGCCGATGAAGCGCACCGGGTCGATGTCCTCGAACGTCGGCCCGGCGCTGACCACGACGCGCAGCCCCGCGAGCGCGCGCATCGCGACGGTGTCGGCAGCTGCGCCGGGCGCCGGCGGGCTCACGCTGCGCACGTCGGTGCTGGCGGTGCGCCGTGCGCGGCGGTCAGCGCCGCCACGATGTCCGCCGGCTCGCGCAGGCGACCGGGGCCGGACTCGCCCTCGGCCAGCGGCCCGTCAACCGGATCCAGCACCGCGACCCCGCGACCGCGCAGCGTCGCGACGTTGGCTTGGGTGGCGGCATGCAGCCACATGCGGTGGTTCATCGCCGGCGCCACTGTGAGCGGCGCGGTGGTCGCGAGGCACAGCGTGCTGACCAGGTCGTCGGCCATGCCGTGCGCGAGGCGCGCCAGGGTGTTGGCAGTGGCCGGCGCGACGATGACCAGGTCGGCCCAGTGCGCGAGCTCGAGGTGGCCCATGGCGGCTTCCGCCGACGCGTCCCACAGTGACGTGCGCACCCGCTCCCCGGACAGCGCCTGGAACGTGGCCTCGCCCACGAAGCGGCAGGCGTTTTCGGTCATCGCCACCCGCACCAGGGCGTCGGCATCGCGCAGCCGGCGCACCAGCTCGGCGGCCTTGTAAGCGGCAATGCCTCCGCACACGCACAGCAGCACGTGTCGGCCAGCGAGAGGGGCGGCGTTGCGGATCATCGGCGGGGAAAGCCCTACGCGGAGGCGTCGCCACAGCTTACCCGACCCCCACCGCCGCCCCGGCTGCACCGGCGCCCGCCCCTGGGCTCCAATCACTGCACGTTGGCGGCCGGTGCGACCCCTCACGTCCCGGACACGGATTCTTCCCCGGCCGTGCCGGCACGGCCGCCAACGACCCATTCCTCCCAACGGTGCCCGCGATGCAGATCCGCGACTGGCCAAGCGCCGAGCGTCCGCGCGAAAAACTGCTCGCCGCCGGCGCCGCAGCGCTGTCGGACGCGGAGCTGCTGGCGATCTTCCTCGGCTCCGGCCAGCGCGGGCTCGACGCGGTCGCGAGCGCACGCCGGCTGCTGGCCGACCACGGCCCGTTGCGGGCGCTGCTGGAGCAGCCGGCGCCGGCGCTGGCGACGCTCCCGGGGCTCGGCCCGGCGCGCGCCTGCCGGGTCGCCGCGGCGCTGGAGCTCGGCACCCGCTACCTCGCCGCCGGACTGGCGCGCGGCGAGGCGCTGACCGATCCACAGGCCGCGGGCCGCTACTTCGCGCACCGCCTGCGCGGCCAGCAGAGCGAGGTCTTCGCGGCGCTGTTCCTCGACACGCGGCACCGCGCGCTGGCATTCGAGGAGCTGTTCCGCGGCACCGTCGACGGCGCCGAGGTGCATCCGCGCGAGGTGGTGCGCCGCGCGCTGGCGCACAACGCCGCGGCGGTGATCGTCGGCCACAACCACCCCAGCGGCAGCGCCGATCCCAGCGCCGCCGACCGCGCGGTGACCGCGCGGCTGAAGCAGGCGCTGCAGCTGGTCGACGTGCGGCTGCTGGACCACTTCGTGATCGGCGACGGCGCGCCGGTGTCGCTGGCGGCGCGCGGCTGGGTCTAGCGGCGGCTGGCGGCGCGGCCACTCGGGGGCACGCGGGCGCCTCGCGTACACTGCCCGCCCGCCGAAAACCGCTGGCCGCCCGTGAAGTCCCTGCTCCGCACCCTGGTCGACCAGGGCATCGCCACGCTCGTTGCGCAAGGCACCCTCGCCGCCCCCGTAGCGCCGACCGCGTTCGTCATCGAGCGCCCCAAGGACCGGTCGCACGGCGACTTCTCGACCAACGCGGCGCTGCTGCTGGCGCGGCTGGCGGCCGCCC
>LXQJ01000039.1:19765-33215 GCA_001683895.1 Luteimonas sp. ANT-B3E
GCGCTGCCGGCCACCGACGCCATCGCGCAGGTCGAGATCGCCGGGCCGGGCTTCCTCAACTTCCGCCTTGCATCGACGGCGTGGCAGCGGCAGCTCGCCGAGGTGCACCGCGAGGGTGCCGCCTACGGCCGCAACACCAGCGGCGCAGGGCGCACCGCCGGCATCGAATACGTGTCGGCCAACCCCACCGGCCCGCTGCATGTCGGCCACGGCCGCGCCGCCGCGATCGGCGACTGCATCGCCCGCGTGCTCGACGCCAACGGCTGGCAGGTGCGGCGCGAGTACTACTACAACGACGCCGGCGTGCAGATCGAGAACCTGGCGCGCTCCACGCAGGCGCGCGCCAACGGGCTCAAGCCCGACGACGCCGGCTGGCCGGAGGACGGCTACCGCGGCGACTACATCGCCGACGTCGCCCGCGCCTTCCTCGACGGCGCGTCGGTGGAGGTCGACGGCGCGACGGTCACCGGCAGCGGCGACGTGACCGACTTCGACGCGATCCGGCGCTTCGCGGTGGCGTGGCTGCGGCGCGAGCAGGACGCCGACCTGGCGGCGTTCGGTGTCGCATTCGACACCTACTTCCTGGAGTCGTCGCTGTACGACGATGGCAAGGTTGAGGAAACCGTACGCGGGCTGGTGGGCAACGGCCATACCTACGAGGATGGCGGCGCGCTGTGGCTGCGCACCACCACATTCGGCGACGACAAGGACCGCGTGATGCGCAAGTCCGACGGCACGTACACGTACTTCGTGCCCGACGTCGCCTACCACCTCAGCAAGTGGCAGCGCGGCTACGCGCGCGCCATCACCGAGCTCGGCGCCGACCACCACGGCTCGCTGGCGCGGGTGAAGGCCGGCCTGCAGGCGCTCGACGCCGGCATCCCGGTGGGGTACCCGGAATACGTGGTGCACCAGATGGTCACGGTGATGCGCGGCGGCGAGGAGGTGAAGCTGTCCAAGCGCGCCGGCAGCTACCTGACGCTGCGTGATCTGATCGACGAGGCCGGCCGCGATGCGACCCGCTGGTTCCTTGTCGCGCGCAAGCCGGACTCGCAGCTGGTGTTCGACATCGACCTGGCGCGCAGCCAGTCGCTGGACAATCCCGTGTACTACGTGCAGCTGTCGCATGCGCGCATCGGCGGCCTGCTGCGCCAGCTCGCCGAGCGCGGGCTTGCTTTCGACCACGACAGCGGCCTCGCGCAGCCGCTCGACCTCGACAGCGCCGCGACCCGCCACCTGCTGACCGACCTCGGGCGCTGGCCCGAAGTCGTCGAGGCCGCCGGCGTGCAGCTGGAGCCGCATATGGTCACGACCTACCTGCAGGATCTCGCGCAGGCGTTCCAGAGCTATTACAACGACCACCAGTTCCTGGTCGACGACGCCGACGTGCGCGACGCGCGCCTGGCGCTGGCGCTGGCGACGCGGCAGGTGCTGGCCAACGGTCTCGCGCTGCTGGGCGTGCGCGCGCCGGAGAAGATGTAGCCCGCCGGCGGGCCCGCGTCGGCCGACGCCTCGACGGGCGTCCCGCAGGTCGCGGCAGAACCGTGACCGCGTTTGCCATAAACTCCGAAGCCGGTCGCGCGCGTGCGCGCCGCAACAGCATCCATGAGGAACCGTCTTGGCAGTGAAGCGCGGCAGATCGCAGGCACGACGCAGTGGCGGCAGCTCCGGTGGCCTGCCGGGCTGGGCGTGGATGGTGGCCGGCATTCTGCTGACCATCGTCGTGGTGCTGGCTGCGCCGCGGCTGCTGAAGCCGGACGGCGGTGACGGGTTCTTCCGCCCGCGCCCCAACCCCGATGCCCAGCCTGCCGCGAGCACCGGCGACGCTGACGACGGCGTGGTGGCGGATGGCGATGCACCGATGCCCAGGCCCGGCGGCACCGGGGGCGAGGACCCGCCGTCGCAGGCCACCCAGTACGACTTCTACACCCTGCTGCCCGGGCAGGAGGTGGCGATGACCGACGCCGAGCTGGCCGCGAGTGCGCGCGCCGAGGCCGATCGCCAGGCGCAGCTGGAGCGCCGGCAGGCGGCGGCGAACCCGGACGCCGCGGACCTGGCCGTCCCCGGTGCCGCGACCACCACGCTCCCGCCGCCCCCGGCCATTCCTACGGCCACGGTTGCTCCGGCGACGCCCGCCGCCGGCGCCGATGGATCGCGCTATATCCTGCAGGCCGGGTCGTTCGGCGCCTCCGGCGACGCCGAGGCGCTGAAGGCGCGCATCGCACTGCTTGGCCTCCGTGCGCGGGTCGAATCCGCGGAGATCGGTGGCCGCACGATGTACCGGGTGCGCATGGGCCCCTACGGCACCGCATCCGACCTTGCCGAGGCCAAGCAGAAGCTGGGCAACGGCGGCCTGCCAGCACTGGCGATCCGCGCCAACTGACGCCGGCGAGGCCGGTCGGCCTCGCGGCACTGGTAAGCGATCGGCGTTGCGCGCCCGCATGCGGGGTCGCGGCGCTTGAGATGCCTCCAGCGGAGGATGGCGTCCTGACAGGAGACGCCGCATGGCCATCGAAGCCGCCCTCATCAAACCCGTGGTCGATGCCCTGCTGGCACTGTTCCGGCAGGCCGACGATATCAAGCTCAAGCGCCATGCCGACGCCGCACTGCGCGACGCGATCCGCGAACTGCTGCAGGCGAACCCTGACGAGAACCGCGCCGCGACCCGGATCGCGGTCGCGCGTGCCGCCGGCATCCTGTCGGAGGACGTCGTGCTTGCCGAGGACATGCTGCGCAAGCACCGCGCCACCAAGGCGCGGACGTCGGGCAAGGGCGCGACCGGCCGACGTCGCCGCCGCCCGGCAGGCATCGCGGAGGACGACGATGCGACACCTCCGGTCGTCGTCGCCGCACCTCTGCGCGGCGGAACGGGAGCCAAGCGCGGCCCCGCCAAACCGCACTGACGGCGTGAGGCGGATGGTGATGCATGCCGCGACGCGTCGTTGCGACACCACTAGAATCGGTGCATGCCCAAGACCCTGCTGATCACCGGCGCCACCTCCGGGTTCGGCGCCGCCGCGGTGGCGCGTTTCGCCGCCGGCGGCTGGCGCGTCGTGGCCACCGGCCGCCGCGCCGATCGCCTGCAGCCGCTGGTCGACCGCTTCGGCGCCGACGTGGTACACGCCGCGGCGCTCGACATCCGCGACGCCGAGGCGATGGCGGCCGCGATCGCCGCGCTGCCGGGGCCGTTCGCGGACATCGACCTGCTGGTCAACAATGCTGGCCTGGCGCTGGGGACCGCGCCCTCGCAGCGCGCGGAGCTGGCGCAGTGGCGGCAGATGATCGACACCAACGTCACCGCGCTGGCGGCGCTGACGCACGCGCTGCTGCCCGGGCTCATCGCTCGGCGCGGCGCGGTCGTCAATGTCAGTTCGATCGCGGCGAGCTATCCCTACGCTGGCGGCAACGTCTACGGGGCGACCAAGGCCTTCGTCACGCAGTTCACCCTCAACCTGCGCGCCGACCTGCACGGCACCGGGGTACGGGTGACGTCGCTGGAGCCGGGACTGGCAGAAACGGAGTTCACCCTGGTACGCACGTGCGGCGACCAGGCCGCCTCGGACGCGCTGTACGCCGGCGCCCGGCCGATCACGGCCGACGACATCGCCGCGTCGCTGTGGTGGATCGCCACGCTGCCGCCGCACCTCAACGTCAACCGGCTCGAGATGATGCCGGTGAGCCAGTCGTTCGCCGGCTTCCAGATCCACCGCGACGGCTGAGTCGGCGGGGGCTGCGGTAGTATCGGGCGACAGCGGCCTGCGCACCCTGCAAACCCTCGACCCAAGGAAGACCCCATGAAGCGTCCCACGGCTCTCCTCCTCTTGCCGATAGCCTTGTGCGCAAGCCTGCCGGCAACGGCCCAGCAGGTCCTCGACATCGATCAGATCTTCAAGGAACACGACGCCAATCGCGATGGCTTCATCACCGCCGCAGAGGTCCGTGCGTTCATGACGTCGCACTTCAAGACGCTGGACCTCGACGGCAACGGGCTCCTTGACGTGAGGGAGATCAACGCCGACATCGTGCGCAGCACCGGCGCGGAGATACCTGCTGAGATCAGGCAGCGCGTTCTCGCCGAATCCTTCCGGTATTACGACTTCAACGGCGATGGGCGGGTCGACGTGGAGAGCTACGTACAGGCCCACATTGCAATGATGATGACTGCGGACTTCAACAAGGACGGCAAGGTTTCGCTCGAGGAGAAGCGCGCGCTCCACCAGGTTCGCGCGGAGTGACCCGACAACGCCGGCAGTGAATGCCGGCGCTCACGCGATCGGCGAGTCGTCCAGATAGGTGTATCCGGTCAGCCCGGCCTCGAGCGCGTTCCGCAGACGCGCCGACTCCTCCCCCGGCAGCTCCGCTGCGGCCACCAGGCCGTTGTAGGCCGCACGAAGGTCGGACAGCGCATAGCCGACGTAGTCGAGCATCACGTCGGTGGTGTCGCCGCGGTGCTGCTGGGTGATCGCATAGCCGTCGCCGTCGACCTTGACCTCGATGGCGTCGGTGTCGCCGAACAGGTTGTGGATGTCGCCCAGGATCTCCTGATAGGCGCCAACCATGAAGAACCCGAGCCGGTAGCTCTCCCCCGGCCGCAGCGCGTGCAGCGGCATCGAACTGTCCAGGTCTTCGTTCTCGACGTAGGTATCGATCTTGCCGTCGGAGTCGCAGGTGAGGTCGGCGATGGTGCCGCGGCGGTCGGGGCGTTCGTCAAGCCGCTCGATCGGCACGATCGGGAACACCTGGTCGATCGCCCACACGTCGGGCATCGACTCGAACACGCTGAAGTTGACGAAATACTTGTCGACCAGGCGCTCGTTGAGCTCGTCGAGCAGCGGCCGGTGGCTCTTCTCGTCGTACGTGAGGCGTGCGCGCACCGCGTGCGCGATGGCGTAGAAGAGATCGTCGATCCGGGCACGGTGCACCAGGTCGATCTGGCCCAGCGCGTATAGCGCGAGCCCCTCGGCATGGAAGTGCTGCGCCTCGGAAAACAGCTCCACCGCCGGGCGCGCGCTGAGCTCGGCGTGGATATCGCGCAGGTGGCGCACGACCGCGGGCTCGTCGTCGTGGACGTCGGGCACGCGGCCCTCGGGCGCCGCCTCGACCTCCGACACGTTGGCCACCAGCACCGCGTGGTGCGCGGTCATCGCGCGCCCGCACTCGGTGACGATACGCGGCGGCGGCAGCCCGTGCTCGGCGCAGGCGTCGGCCAGCGGCTGCACGATCGTCGACGCGTAGTGCGCGACGCCGTAGTTGACCGAGTTGTAGCTGCGCGATCGCGTGCCCTCGTAGTCCACACCCAGCCCGCCGCCGACGTCGACGTGGGTGATGTTGGCGCCCAGCCGCGACAGTTCAACGAAATAGCGCGTCGCTTCGCGCATGCCGCTGGCGATGTCGCGCACGTTGGAGATCTGCGAGCCCATGTGGAAGTGCAGCAGCTGCAGGCAGTCGCCCATGCCGGCGTCGCGCAGCTGCTTCCACAGGTCCAGCAGTTGGCGCGGGTTGAGCCCGAACTTGGCCTTGTCGCCGCCGCTGTTCTGCCACTTGCCTGCCCCCAGCGACGCCAGCCGCATGCGCACGCCCAGCCCCGGCTTCACGCCCAGCGCGCGCGCCTCCTCCATCACGAACGCGAGCTCCGAAGGCTTCTCGATCACGATGAAGGTCTGCAGGCCCAGCTTGCGGCCGATCAGCGCCAGCCGGATGTACTCGCGGTCCTTGTAGCCGTTGCAGACCACCAGCGCGCCGGGGTGGGACAGCGCCAGCACTGCCATCAGCTCTGGCTTGCTGCCCGCCTCCAGCCCGAAACCCTCGCCGTGGTGCAACGCCAGCCTGCCGGCCACGCCCTTGTGCTGGTTGACCTTGATCGGATACACCGCGGTATAGCCACCTGCGTAGTCCCAGTCGACCTGCGCCTGCGCGAACGCCGCCTGCAGCGCACGCAGGCGGTCGCCGAGGATGTCGGGGAAGCGCACCAGCATCGGCAGATGCGCACCTTGCGCCATCGCGGCGTCCACCGCGTCGGCGAGCGCGATCCGGGGGCCGCGCTCACCCATCGGGGCGACGTCGATCCGTCCCCGCGCGTCGACATCGAAGTAGCCCTCCGACCAGTGCGCGATGGAATAGGTCTTGCGGGCGTGGTCGATGGACCAGGCGGCCATGGCGTCATTCCGGGGGCGGCGGGGGACCGTGCATTCTACGGCGCGCGCGCGTCAGCGCCGGTGCAGCGGCGTCCCGTCGATCGCGCGGATGCGCGCTACCAGCGACGCGTCGTTGCTGCCGGTCAGGACCACATGGGTGCCGGGCAGCGTCAGCGACGGCTGCAGGCGCGCCATCGCCGCGACCTCGCCGGCCACCGGCCCGCGCCAGTCCACCAGCACGAGAAAGTGCGGCGTCGCTTCGGCCATCCCCAGCCGACGCTGCACGACCCAGGCGCGCGCCACCTTCGGATGGCGCGACAGCACCGTGCGCAGCGCAGCGACGGCATCGTCGTCGAGGCCGTGCGCGGTGAGGACGTCGTCATCCCCATCGTCGTCGGTCAGGACCTCGCTGCGCCCGGCGTGGGCCTGCCGTCGCGACGCCAGCGTGGCCTGCATTGGCGCCAGCGCGGCCACCACCGCCGCATCAAGGTCCGGGTCGCGCAGGCGGGCGTCGACCGCGTCCGCGACCGGTCCCAGGGCACCGTCGTCGCGCGCGACCGCGTGCATGAAATGCGTCGCCGCGCCGGGGCCGTCGCCCGCCGCCGCCAGCGCCTCCGCCAGCCGCAGGTGCGCCATCGCACTGCCGTCGGCAGCCTCCGCCACGCGGCGATGCAGCGCGACTGCATCGGCACTGCGCCGCAGCCGCGACGCCAGCTGCGCGTGCTCCAGGGCCTCGGCCACGTCGTGCTTGGGCAACGCCTCCAGCGCGTCCAGACGCCGACCGTCGGCCACGGCCGCGGCATGCCACGCGTCCCACTGCGTCCGCATTGCGTCGCGCCAGGCGGCATCGAGCGCGCGTTCGATGCGGTCGGCCGCCTCGCCGAGCAGCTCCAGCGAGGAAGCGCCCGGAGGTTCCAGCCTGTCCGGCATGCCCATCGCCTCGAGCCGGCGTGCCAACGGCGGATGGGTGGGGTGCGCATGCGTATCCCGCGCCGAGGCCGAGACGATGCGGGCCGGCTCGGCCACCCGGTCGCGACTGTCGATGCCCGCCATCCACGCGTGCGGCCGCGCCGGCGGATGCGACTGCTCACGTGCCAGCGCGCGCAGCGCGGCGTCGAATCGCGCGTCCCGGCGCTGCTGCGCGAGCGCCACGCGCAGGCTGGCACTGGCCGCGACCGCGGCCGATGTCGCGTCGACCGCGGCGGCGTCCGCGTGCAGCTCCAGGCTGCGGCCGCGCGCGTGCACCAGCACCTCCAGGTACGGCACGTACCAGCGCAGGAACCGCTGCAGCACGTAGCCGGAGCCGACCATGTTGGGATGCCGGGCGAAACGCTCCGCGGCGCCGTCGCGATCGTCACCGAACGCCCGCAGCAGGCTGGCCCGCATGCGCTGCAGCCAGGCGTCGAACCCGCTCGCGCCGGCTTCGGCGTGGCCGAATTCGTGCGCGATCACCGCCGCGAGCTCGTCGCGGTCCACGAGCTGCAGCAGCGGCCAGCCGAGCACGAGGTAGTGGTGGTGTCCCAACAGGCCGGCGACCCGCGGCACGCTCGCGAAACCGGCGTTGAGCTGGCCATCGACCAGGATGCCGGCCAGCGGCGGCGCGCCTGCGCGCGCGCGCAGGCGCTCGACCTCGGCGCGCAGTGCGGGAGCCTCGCCATCGGCCAGCGCGATACCCTGCGGCGGCGTGAAGCGGAACCACAGCGCGCGCAGTACGCCGACGCCCATCAGCAGCGGCAGCGCCAGGTACACCAGCCCCGGTGCCGCATCGACGGCGCCAGCCAGCACCGCGAGCAGCAGCACCAGTGGCAGCACCAGCAACAGCAGCACGCACGCCAGCAGCAGGCCGTAACCCAGCAGCGCGATTGCCAGCAGCCGGCGCGCATAGCGTTGCGGCGACTGCCGTGCCTCCTGCTCGAGCCGCGCGATCCTCGCGGCGCGCCCTTCGCGTCGTTCCATCGGTCCTCTCCTGCGCGTGGGGCCAGCGCGCATGGTAGCGGCGGCGAGTGGCGGGGGCCGCTGGCAGGCGTCGCCCCGGCACAGGCCTCAGGGGGGCGCTTCGCTACAATCCGCCCCTGCCCGACGCCCACGGACCACCGCGATGACCGACACCACCTGGCTCTACGAGCAGTTCGCACCCGCCGGCTCCGCGATCGGCTTCCGCGTGCGCCGCAAGCTGGACGAGGTGCAGTCGCCGTTCCAGAAGATCGAGATCTACGAGAGCACCGACTGGGGCAACGTCATGCTGATCGACGGCGCGATGATGCTGACCACGCGCGACAATTTCTTCTACCACGAGATGATGTCGCACCCGGCGCTGTTCACCCACGCCGATCCGAAGCGCGTGGTCATCATCGGCGGCGGCGACTGCGGCACCCTGCGCGAGGTACTCAAGCACCACGGCGTCGAGCGTGCGGTGCAGTGCGACATCGACGAGCAGGTGACGCGGATGTCGGAGAAGTACTTCCCGGAGCTGTGCGACAGCAACCACGACCCGCGCGCCGAGCTGCTGTTCGACGACGGCATCGCCTACATGGCCAACTGCGCGGCTGGCAGCGTCGACGTGGTGATCGTCGATTCGACCGACCCCGTCGGTCCCGCGGAGGGCCTGTTCAACAGGGCGTTCTTCGCCAGCTGCCACCGAGCGCTCGCCGACGACGGCATCCTGGTGCAGCAGTCGGAGTCACCGCTGGTGCTGCTGGAGCTGATCAAGGCGATGCGCAGCGAAATGGGCAAGGCCGGCTTCAGCATGTTCCAGACCCTGCCCTTCCCGCAGCCCTGCTACCCCACCGGCTGGTGGAGCTGCACGCTGGCACGCAAGGGCGGGGGCTTCGGGTTCCGCGCCGCCGACGCACGCGGCAAGGCGTTCGACACCAAGTACTACAGCGCCGACATCCACGCCGCGGCGCAGGTGCTGCCGCAGTTCGTCGCTGCGGCGCTGGCGGGGGAGTTGGAACAGGGCGCGCGGGACGCGTAGGGCGCGCTGCCTACAGCGCGTCGCCGTCCAGTTCGCCGGTGCGGATCCGCACCACCCGCTCCAGGTCGTAGACGAACACCTTGCCGTCGCCGATCTTGCCGGTGCCCGCCGCCTTCAGGATCGCCTCGGTCACGAGCTCGGCCTGCTCGTCTGAGACCGCGACCTCGAGCTTGATCTTGGGCAGGAAATCGACCACGTATTCGGCGCCGCGGTAGAGCTCGGTATGGCCCTTCTGGCGGCCGAAACCCTTGACCTCGGTGACCGTGATGCCGGCCACGCCGGCGTCGGCCAGCGCTTCGCGGACGTCGTCGAGCTTGAACGGCTTGATCACCGCCATCACCATCTTCATCACCGACCTCCGCGTGGACTCGGCGCAGCATAGCGCGGCCTCCTGCGGCCACCGTCGACGCATCGTGCCACCCGCGGCCGCGGCGAAACCCGACCCGGCTCCTGGGCGCCGGGCGACGCGCCTCCGCGACACGTCTGCGACAGACTCGACCTCTCACCGGAGACCCTCCAATGATCGACCTCAGCCATATCGACGACCTGGCCAGGCGCCTGAGCGGGCTGGTACCGCCCGGCGTGCGCGAGAGCAGCGACGAACTTCAGCAGAACTTCCGCGCGGTGCTGCAGTCCGGCCTCGCGCGCCTCGACCTGGTCACGCGCGAGGAATTCGACGTGCAGCGCGCGGTACTGCTGCGTACGCGCGAGAAACTCGATGCGCTCGAGCGGGTGGTCGCGCAGCGCGAGGCCGCGGGGTCGCCGGCGACCGGATCGACCGCCGCCGACCCGCACGCGCACTGAGGCGGGACCATGAATCTCGCGCTCGTGCACGGACGTGCGCGCGCGGGTGTCGACGCTCCTGCCGTGAAGGTGGAGGTCTACCTCGCCGGTGGATTGCCGCGGATGTCGATTGTCGGCCTGCCCGAGACCGCGGTGCGCGAGGCGCGCGACCGCGTACGTGCCGCGATCCAGTGCGCGCAGTTCGAGTTCCCACAGCGTGTTATCACCGTCAACCTGGCGCCTGCCGACTTGCCCAAGGGCGGCGGCCGCTTCGACCTGCCGATCGCGCTTGGCATCCTCGCCGCCAGCGGCCAGGTGCCGCACGAGGCACTGGAAGGCTGCGAGTTCATCGGCGAGCTGGGCCTGACGGGCGAGCTGCGCGCGGTCGACGGCACGCTGCCGGCGGCCCTCGCCGCGGCGCGCGTCGGGCGACGGCTGGTGGTACCGGCCGGCAACGGCGCCGAGGCCGCGCTCGCAGCCGGCGTGGAGGTGCGTACCGCGCGCACGCTGCTCGAAGTGTGCGGCCACCTGACGGGGCACTGCGCACTGCCAGTCGCGAACGCGCCCGAGATCGTGTGGCATCCCGGTCCGAACATGGCCGACGTGCGCGGTCAGCTGCACGCACGCCGCGCACTGGAGGTCGCCGCGGCGGGTGGCCATCATCTGCTGCTGGTGGGTCCTCCGGGTTGCGGCAAGACCCTGCTCGCCTCTCGGCTCCCCGGGCTGCTGCCCGATGCGGGAGAAGACGAGGCGCTGGAATCAGCGGCAATCGCTTCGGTCAGCGGCCGCGGCCTCGACCCCGCGCGCTGGCGCGACCGTCCGTTCCGGGCCCCTCACCACACCGCGAGCGCAGTCGCGCTGGTCGGGGGCGGGGCGCTGCCACGGCCCGGCGAGATTTCGCTGGCGCATAACGGCGTGCTGTTCCTCGACGAGCTCCCCGAGTGGGATCGGCGCACGCTCGACGTGCTGCGGCAGCCGCTGGAGTCGGGCGTCGTCACCATCTCGCGCGCCGCGCGGCAGGCGGAGTTCCCCGCGCGCTTCCAGCTGGTGTGCGCGATGAACCCATGCCCGTGCGGCTGGGCCGGCGATGCGTCGGGCCGCTGCCGCTGCCCTGCCGAGGCGATCGGGCGCTATCGCGCCAGGGTGTCGGGCCCACTGCTCGACCGCATCGACCTGCATGTGGCGCTGGCGCGCCTGCCCGCGTGCGAGATGCGCGCGGAGGCGCCGCCCGGCGAGGCGACCGCGCCCATCCGCGCGCGCGTACTGGCCGCGCGGCAGCGCCAGGCCGCACGTGCAGGAACATCGAACGCCGCCATGTCGCAGGCGCAGACCACCGCGCACTGCGCGCTGGCACCGCGCGACCGCGACCTGCTGGAGCGCGCCGTGGAGTCGCTGCAGCTCTCGGCACGCGCGATGCACCGGATCCTGCGCGTCGCGCGGACGATCGCCGACCTCGACGCCGTCGGGCAGATCGCCACCCCGCATCTCACAGAAGCACTGGCTTACCGCCAGCAGTAGTCTGCGCCGGTGACGCAATTAGCTGCAGCCGGGCGGCACGCCTATCGGCCGCTTTTCCAGATAGCCGCGCGCGCTTTGGTCAAGGGTTGTCGCGACGAACGATATCGGTCTGCGCCCGCTCGCGCTCGAGCCGCCGCTGCGCAACCGACTTGCACAGTGTGGTCGGACGGTTGCTGCCGACCGGCCTGATCCGCTCGCAGATGAGGCGATCATCGTCGTCGAAGTTGACGATGGCGCCAATCGCCTCGAGCTCGTTGAAAAGCGCGATGCGCCGGGTCTCGTCGAGCTCGGTCGTGACTTCGATGCCGCCGATGAGCAGAAGGACGCGATCCTGCCGCGAGAACAGCTCTGCACGCTTCCTCTTGTCGAGCGATGCGTAGCGGCCGGTACCGGCCTCGGCATCGCTGCGGATCTTGGCCTGCTGCGTGCGGATCGCCTGCGCATCCAGGCTCTCGGGCGTATTTGCGAAGGCCGACGGCGCTGACAACATCACCACAATGGCGAAGACAGCGGCAACAAGCAGCTTCATGGCGTTTCCCCTTTGTAATGAGCGCCGAATCTACCCTTGCCCGATGCCTGCTGTCCATCGGTCTACCGGAAGCCGATGCGGCCGGGCTCCGCCACGCTCCCCGCCCTCGGCGTGGGGGCGCTACGCCGCCACGCTGACCGCCCGATCCTGGAACTGCTCCTCTTCGGTGGACCCCTTCAAGGCCACCGTCGACGACTGCGCGCCCTGGATCGCCTGGGTGACGCTGTCGAAGTAGCCGGTGCCGACCTCGCGCTGGTGCTTGACTGCGGTGAAGCCGCGCTCGCCGGCGGCGAACTCGGCCTCCTGCAGCTCGACGAAGGCGCTCATCTGGCGCTGCGCGTAGCCGTGCGCGAGGTGGAACATGGAGTAGTTGAGCGCGTGGAAGCCGGCCAGGGTGATGAACTGGAAACGGTAGCCCAGCGCCGCGAGGTCGACCTGAAAGTTGGCGATGGTGCGGTCGTCGAGGTGCTTCTTCCAGTTGAACGACGGCGAGCAGTTGTAGGCCAGCAGCTTGCCGGGGTACTTCGCATGGATCGCCTGCGCGAACTCGCGCGCGAAGCCGATGTCCGGCTTGCCGGTCTCGCACCAGACCAGGTCGGCGTACGGCGCGTACGCCAGCCCGCGGCTGATCGCCTGCTCCAGGCCCTTGCGGCTCTTGTAGAAGCCCTCGTGGGTGCGCTCGCCGGTCAGGAAAGGCCGATCGTTGTCGTCGACGTCGCTGGTCACCAGGTCGGCGGCCTCGGCATCGGTGCGCGCGACGATCAGCGTCGGCACGCCCATGACGTCGGCGGCCAGCCGCGCGGCGGTCAGCTTGTCGACCGCCTCGCGCGTGGGCACCAGCACCTTGCCGCCCATGTGCCCGCACTTCTTGACCGACGCCAGCTGGTCCTCGAAGTGCACGCCCGCGGCGCCTGCCTCGATCATCCCCTTCATCAGCTCGAAGGCGTTCAGCACGCCGCCGAACCCGGCCTCGGCGTCGGCGACGATGGGCTGCAGGAAGTCGATGCTGTCGTCGCCCTCGGCGTGGTGCAGCTGGTCCGCGCGCAGCAGCGTGTTGTTGATGCGCCGCACCACCGCGGGCACGGAGTCGGACGGATACAGCGACTGGTCCGGGTACATCTGCCCGGCGAGGTTGGCGTCGGCCGCCACCTGCCAGCCGGACAGGTAGATCGCCTTCAACCCGGCCTTGACCTGCTGCATCGCCTGGTTGCCGGTCAGCGCGCCGAGCGCATTGACGAACGGCTCACGCTGGAGCGCGTCCCAGAGCTTGTTGGCACCGAGCCGGGCCAGCGAATGCTCGACCGCGACGGTGCCGCGCAGGCGCACCACGTCCTGCGCGGAATAGCTGCGTGTGACGCCGGCCCAGCGCGGGCTGGTGGCCCAGTCATGGTCGAGTTCGGCGGCGGTGGGAAGCGTGGCATGGGTCATGGCGGGATCCTTGGCGGGTTCGGGTTCGGGTTCGGGTTCGGGTTCGGGTTCGGGTTCGGGTTCGGGTTCGGGTTCGGGTTCGGG
>LXQJ01000004.1 GCA_001683895.1 Luteimonas sp. ANT-B3E
GCTGCCGGTGGCGCTGCTGGCGCGGGTCGGCCTGCCGGCGGGACTGGCGACGCAGGTAGGCGCGTTGGCACCGCTGCCGCCCTGTACCGTCCCGGCGGCGGTCGATGGCGCGGTGCGGCCGTGAGCGGCGTGCTCGCGATCGACGGCCTGTGCGTCGGTTACCCGGCCGCCGGGGGAATGCAGGTGGTTGTCGACGGCGTCGCCCTGCGGCTCGCGGCCGGCGAGATCGGCTGCCTGCTCGGGACATCGGGCTGCGGCAAGACCACGGTGCTGCGCGCGATCGCCGGCTTCGAGCCGCTGCTGGCGGGCCAGGTGGTGCTGGATGGCCGTGTGCTGGCGTCAGCAGGCGCGGGGCTCGCTCCCGAGCAGCGCGGGGTCGGCACCATGTTCCAGGACTACGCGCTGTTCCCGCACCTGCGCGTTGCCGACAACGTCGCTTTCGGCCTGCCGCGGCGGCCGCGCGCGGTGCGCGCCGCGCGCGTGGCGCAGATGCTGGCGCTGGTGGGCCTGGCGCACGCGGCGCGGTCGTATCCGCACGAGCTGTCCGGGGGCCAGCAGCAGCGCGCCGCGCTGGCGCGCGCGCTGGCGCCGGCCCCGGCGCTGCTGCTGCTCGACGAGCCGTTCTCGAACCTGGATGCCAGCACCCGCGCGCGGCTGGCAGGCGAGCTGCGCGCGCTGATCAAAGCCACTGGGACCACGGTGCTGATGGTCACCCACGACCAGTCCGAGGCGTTCGCCATGGCCGACCGCATCGGGGTGATGGCGGCCGGACGCATCCGGCAGTGGGACACCGCGCTGGGTCTGTATGCGCGACCGGTCGACCGCGAGGTAGCGGGCTTCATCGGCCCCGGCGACTGGGTGGCGGGCGAGGGGCTGGCCCTGGGTGCCGACGTCGATATCCGCCTGCGTCCCGGGCAGCTGGTCGCCGATCCCGCCGGTCCACTGCGTGGGGTGCTCGACGCACTCGCCTTCCGTGGTCCACGCCATGTCGCCACGTTCCGGCTTCCCGGCGGGGCGCAGGTGGCGGTCGAGGTCGACGATGTCGACGCGCTGCGCGTCGGTGAATCGTACGGACTGCGCCTGATCGACGGCGCGCTGCTGGCGTTCCCGCGCTGAGCGCGCATGGCGCACGGCGGGTGGGCCCGTTGCAGGCGGGCCGGTGCCGCGGCCGGCTGCCTTGCGCGGGCGCCTGCCGGCGCAATGGCTGACAATGCGCGCCCGCTGACACCCCACGACCATGTCCCGACTGCAGTTCCAGCTCCTCGCCACCGACGGCGGCGCGCGCCGCGGCCGGCTCGCGTTCCCGCGCGGGACGGTCGAGACCCCGGCGTTCATGCCGGTCGGCACCTATGGCAGCGTCAAGGGCGTGCTGCCGCACCAGGTGCGCGCGCTGGGCGCGGAGATCATCCTCGGCAACACCTTCCACCTGTTCCTGCGCCCGGGGCTGGATGTCATCGCCGACCACGGCGGGCTGCACGGCTTCAGCCGTTGGGATGGGCCGATCCTGACCGACTCCGGTGGCTTCCAGGTGTTCTCGCTGGCGCACCGGCGCCGGATCACCGAGCAGGGCGTGACCTTCCAGGCGCCCAACGACGGCTCCACGGTGTTCCTCGGGCCCGAGGAGAGCATGCGCATCCAGAAGGTGCTCGACGCCGACGTGGTGATGATCTTCGACGAATGCCCGCCGGTGCAGGTCGACGGCACTCCGGTGGGCAGGGACGTGGTCGAACGCTCGATGGAGCTGTCGCTGCGCTGGGCCGAACGCAGCCGCCGCGCGCACGAGGGCAACGACGCGGCGCTGTTCGGGATCGTCCAGGGCGGCGTGCACCACGACCTGCGCACACGCTCGGCCGCGGGCCTCGCGGCCATCGGTTTCGATGGCTATGCCATCGGCGGGCTGGCGGTCGGCGAGACCGAAGGCGAGCGCAATGCGATGCTCGACCACACCTGCCCGCAGCTGCCGCGGGACCGGCCACGCTACCTGATGGGCGTTGGCCGCCCGGAGGACCTGGTGGAGGCGGTGGCGCGCGGCGTCGACATGTTCGACTGCGTGATGCCGACCCGCAATGCGCGCAACGGGCACTACTTCACCTCGACCGGCGTGGTCCGCATCCGCAATGCGCAATACGAGCGCGACCTGCGGCCGATCGAGGAAGGCTGCAGCTGCGAGGCCTGCGCCGGCGGCTACAGCCGCAGCTACCTGCGACATCTGGACCGCTGCAACGAGATGCTGGCGCCGATGCTCGGCACCCTGCACAACCTCTGGTACTACCAGTCGCTGATGGCGCAGATGCGTGCGGCGATCGCTGCGGGCACCTTCGTCGATTTCCGCGCGGCCTTCCACGCCACGCGGGCCGCGGCCAAGGCCGCGGGCTGAGGCGGCGCCGGCGGCCGCCGCCGCCGCGCAGCGTCGGGCGCACGACAGGGCGGGCGGTTGAATCCGGTCCCGCATGGCCGCATGGCATAATTCCCCGCTTGATTTTCGCCACCCGAGAGCCCCGATGAGCCTGCCCAACCCGCTCGACCTCCTGATCGCCCCTGCCTTTGCCCAGGCCGCAGCGCCGGCCAGCCCCAGCATGCTGTCGACGCTGGCGTTCCCGGCGATCCTGCTGCTGATCATGTATTTCCTGATGATCCGGCCGCAGATGAAGCGCGCCAAGGAACACCGCGGCATGCTCGAGAAGCTCTCAGTCGGCGACGAGGTCATCACCTCCAGCGGCATCGCCGGCACCGTGCGTGCGATCGGCGACAGCTTCATCACCGTCGAGATCGCCGATCGCGTCGAGATCCGCGTGCAGAAGGCCGCGGTGGGCAACGTACTGCCCCGCGGCACGCTCAAGGCCGCCTGACCGTCCTTCCCCGCCATGCAACGCGCACGGCCCCGGGCCGTCGCGCAGGATGCCGCAATGCTCGAGTTCCCACGCTGGAAGTACGTCCTGATCCTGCTCGTGACGCTGGTCAGCGCGCTGTATGCGATGCCCAACATCTATCCGCAGGATCCCTCGGTGCAGGTGACCGCGAGCCGCGGCGCGAGCATCGACGAGGCGCTGCGCGGCCGCATCACGGCGGCGCTGTCGGAGGCTGGCGTGGCGCCGAAAGCGGTGGAGATAGAGGAAGGCGACATGCTGGTGCGGCTGCCCGGCCTGGACGAGCAGACGCGCGCGGCCGACGCGCTGCGGCCGGTGCTGGGCGAGGACTACATTGTCGCGCTGAACCTCGCATCGACCGTGCCGGACTGGCTCAACAGTCTCGGCGCGCGCCCGATGTTGCTCGGGCTCGACCTGCAGGGCGGCGTGCACTTCGTGCTCCAGGTCGACCAGCAAGCGGCGCTCGACAAGCGCGTCGAGGCCTATGCCGACGAGATCCGATCGACCCTTCGCGAAAACCGGGTCCGCTACCAGTCCGTCGAGCGTCGGCCCGACAACACAATCCTGGCGACGCTGGGGTCAGCCGACGATGTCGATCGTGCAGGCGGCCTGCTGGCGACCGCGCAGCCGACGCTGCAGCGCAGCTCCAGCGGCAGCCTGCTGACCGTGCGCATACCCGCCGCCGAGCTCGACCAGATTTCGGCCGACGCGATCGAGCAGAACATCCTCACGCTGCGCAACCGCATCGACGAGATCGGCGTCTCCGAGCCGGTGATCACCCGCCAGGGCACGGACCGCGTGGTCGTGCAGCTGCCGGGCGTACAGGACACCGCCGAGGCCAAGCGCATGATCGGCGCGACCGCGACGCTGGAGTATCGCGCGGTCGTCGATGGCGACGCCAACGACGCCGTGGCCACCGGCAACGTGCCGCCCGATGCCCGCATCTACTACCGGCGCGAGCTGGGCATCGACGGCCGCCCGCTGCCGGTGCTGCTGAGCAAGCGGGTCATCACCTCGGGCGAGCAGATGGTGGCCGCGCGATCGACGGTCGACGAGACCGGCCTGCCGGCGGTCAGCGTGACCCTCAACAACGTTGGTGGTCAGCGCATGTTCGATTTCACCAGCGTCAGCGTCGGCAAGCCGATGGCGGTGGTGTACATCGAGCGCGTTCCGCAGCTAACGGTGGTCGACGGCGAGGAGGTGCGCAGCTTCCGCGTCAGCGAGGAGGTCATCTCGGTGGCCAACATCAACGGCGTGTTTGGCAAGCAGTTCCAGACCACGGGGCTGGAGAAGACGGAGGCGGACGGGCTGGCGCGGCTGCTGCGGTCCGGCTCGCTGGCGGCACCGATGGACTTCGTCGAGGAGCGCATCGTCGGCCCCAGCCTCGGTCGGGAGAACGTGATCCGCGGCACCACCGCGGTGGCATTCGCGTTCGTGTTCACGCTGGTGTTCTTCGGCGTCTACTACCGCACGTTCGGCGTCATCACCACGGTGGCGCTGCTGCTGAACCTGCTGATCGTGGCCGCGGTCATGTCGGTGTTCGGCGCGACGATGTCGCTGCCAGGCTTTGCCGGATTGGCGCTGTCGATCGGCATGTCGGTCGACGCCAACGTGCTGATCAACGAACGCATCCGCGAGGAGCTGCGGCAGGGCATGCCGCCGCGGACGGCGATCGCTGCCGGTTACGACAAGGCGTCGGGCACCATCTTCGACTCCAACATGACCGCGCTGCTCGCCGGCGTTGCACTGTTCGCGTTCGGCACCGGGCCACTGAAGGGCTTCGCGGTGACCATGGTCATCGGCATCCTGGCGTCGGTGTTCACCGCGGTCACCGTGTCGCGTGGGCTCGCCACGCTGATCTACGGTGGCCGCCGCAAGCTCAAGGGCATCGCCATCTGATGCGCCCCGCACACGCCATCGACCTGCCGCGCGGCGCGCGGCGCCTGCCACTTCCGAGCCTTCGTCCATGAGCATCTTCCCGCTGCGGCTGATCCCGGCCACGCCCAACATCGACTTCATGCGCCTGCGGCTGGTGTGGATCGGCATCGTCGCTGTGCTGGCGCTGGTGGCCCTCGGCGCCATCGTCGGCAAGGGCTTCAACTACGCCCTGGACTTCACCGGCGGCACCGTGGTCGAACTGCGCTTCGAGCAGCCCGCGGACGTCGACGCCGTGCGCGGCCGGCTGCAGGCCGCGGGCATCAATGCCCAGGTCCAGACTTTCGGCAGCGGGAGCGACCTGCTGGTGCGGCTGCAGCCGCGCGATGGCGAGACCACCAGTGACGCCAACGCCGAGACCGCGCGCAGGGTGCAGGACGCGGCGTCGACCACCGGCAATGCCGCCACCATCCAGCGCAGCGAGTTTGTCGGCCCCCAGGTGGGGCGCGAGCTGGCGCAGAACGGCGTCTATGCCGTGCTGTTCGTGGTGCTGGGGTTCCTGATCTACATCGGCTTCCGCTTCGAGTGGAAGTTCGCAATCGCGGCCATCATCACCACGCTCAACGACGTGCTGATCGTCGCCGGCTGGTTCGCGCTCAGCGGCCGCGAGTTCGACCTCACCGTGCTTGCCGGCCTGCTGTCGACGATGGGCTTCTCGATCAACGACACCATCGTGGTCTTCGACCGCGTGCGCGAGAACTTCCGCGGCATGCGCGCTGACCCGAGGACGATCCTCAACACCTCGATCAACCAGACGCTGTCGCGCACCATCATCACCTCGGTCGCGGCGTTCCTGACTGCGTTCGCACTGTGGCTGTACGGTGGCGGTTCGCTGCAGGGAATGGCCGAAGCGACGATGATCGGCATCGTGTTCGGCACCGTGTCGACGATCTTCGTCGCCTGCCCGCTGCTGACGCTGGGGTTCCTCAGGGTCGAGAAGCAGGACCTGATGCCCAAGGCGCGCGACGAGGAAGCGCTGGCGCGTCGGCCCTGACCGATCGCGTCGCTGCCGGTGATGCGGCGAGAGAGGGGCTGAAGTCCCACTCGCTGACCCAGCGGTGGAATGCCGCGGGTCTTCGTGCCGCGGTCAGAAGCTTGTGGCGTATCCCGAAGACGCGATCACTTTCTGCATCGCCGCGGTCATGCGCAGGTTGCCGGCCAGCAGCTGGCGGGACCCGGTCGCGATGTGCAGCGGGCCGGTCGGCGCGCCCTTGAAGTCGGATACTCGGCCACCGGCTTCGCGCACCAGCAGCACGCCCGCGGCGATGTCCCACGGGTGCACCCCGGCCTCGAAGTAGCCATCGCTGCGACCCGCGGCCACGTAGGCCAGATCGAGCGCGGCGGACCCGGTGCGGCGCACGTCCTCGGCCTCTGCCAGCATCTCCCCCATGCACGCGAGCTGCGCACCGGCGCGCGACCGCTCGCGCGGGGCGAAGCCGGTGGTGATCAATGCGCCGGGCAGGCCCTTGCGCTCGCCGATGCGGATCTTGTGCTCGTTGAGCTGCGCGCCGCTGCCGCGGGTGGCCGTGAACAGCTCGTTGCGCAGCGGATCGAAGACCACCGCGTGCATCGGTTCGGCGCCCTCGACCAGCGCGATCGACACGCACCAGTGCGGGAAGCCGCGCAGGAAGTTGCTGGTGCCGTCGAGCGGGTCGATGACGTAGGTGAAGCGGCTGGGGCCGGCCTTGCCCTTCTGCGCGCCGCCCTCCTCGCCGAGGATCGCGTAGTCGGGGTTCGCGCGGCGCAGCTCCTTGACGATCGCCGCCTCGGCCAGGCCATCGACCTCGCTGGCGTAGTCCATGCGCTCCTTCTCGACCACGTTGAGCGCGTCGAGCTTGTGCATGTGCCGCAGCAGGATGTTGCCTCCGGCGCGGGCCGCCTTGACCATGACGGTGACAGCAGGTTTCAACATCGCGGGCAGGCTCCGGCGCGGGACTGGGAAGGGGGCGGCAGGGAAGAGAGCGTTCCGGCGCGGAGGCCGGTCGCGGAGTTTACCATTCGCGCCATGTCCGACGCCGACGTCACCGTTGCCAACGACCATGCCACCAGCGCGACCGCTGCCGCCGGTCGCGCCGCGCGCGTGCGCGTGGTACTCGTCGGCACCCAGCATCCGGGCAACATCGGCTCGGCCGCGCGCGCGATGCGCACGATGGGGCTGCGGCGGCTGGTGCTGGTGGCGCCGCAGCGCTACCCGCACGCCGATGCCAACGCGATGGCCGCCGGCGCGGACGACGTGCTCGCGGCCGCGGTGCGGGTCGAAACGCTGGCCGAAGCGGTCGCCGACTGCCGGCTGGTCCTGGGCTGCACCGCGCGCAGCCGACGCATCGCGCTGGACGAGCATTCGCCGCGCGCCGCCGCGGCGCAGGTGGTGTCCGCAGCTGCAGACGACGAGGTCGCGCTGGTGTTCGGCCGCGAGCGCACCGGTCTGGACAACGAAGAGCTGCAGCTGTGCCACGCCGCCGTGCACATCGCCGCGGACCCGGGGTACAGCTCTTTGAACCTGGCGGCCGCGGTGCAGGTGGTCTGCTACGAGGTGCGCATGGCGCTGCTGGGGCTGGACGCGGCGATGGAATGGGACGCGGCGGCCGCGCCCATGCCGCAGCGCCGGGCAGGCGCCGCCAGCCATGCGCAGCTCGAGGGCTTCTTCGGCCAGCTGGCCGATACCCTCGACGCGATCGACTTCCACAAGGGCCGCGCGCCGGCCTCGGCGATGCGCAAGCTGCGCCGGATCTTCCTGCGCAGCGCGCTGGACCTGCGCGACGTGCGCCTGCTGCGCGGCGTGCTGGCGGACGCGCAGCGCATGGCGAGGCTTGCGGGGGAGCGCGGCGCCGAAGATCGCGCGCAGGCGGATGCACCCGTGCCGAGCACGGCATCGGCAAACGCGGATGGGCGTGTGTCCGGTGGCTAAAGCGCCGGCGGGCGCGACGACTGAGCCGGCAACGGGCATGCGGTACGGCGGGCTTTGGGCTAATCTGGCGCCATCAGGGCCACTCCCAGCGGCAGGACCCCATCGCGACCATGCGCTTCCTGTGCGGCCTGCTCGCTCTGCTCGCCGCAACGACTGCCAGCGCTGTGCCCGCCGCCGACGGTCGCACCGGTCCTGACGTAGGCGTCCTGGTCATCGGGCGCATCAGCGATGACCCCAATGCGCACTACGCGCAGCTGAAGCCACTGCTGGACTACGTGGTCGCGCGCATGGGCGACGTCGGCATCCACGAGGGCCGCATCCTGATGGCGCGTGACATGGGCCAGATGGAGAGCTACCTGCGCCGCGGGCGGGTGGACTGGGTGACCGAGACGTCCGCCGGGGCGATGCTGCTGGAAGCGCGCGCCGGCGCGGAGCGGCTGCTGCTGACCGAACGAAATGGCGTGCGCGACTACCACACCGTGTTCTTCGCGCGCCGCGACCGGGGCCTGGCGTCGGTGGCGGACTTGGCCGGGCGCACGATCGCACTGCAGAACGCCAGTTCGACCAGCGCCTATTACGTGCCGGCGATGACGCTGATCGCGCGCGGTATGCCGATGGAGATCCTGCTGGCGCCGCGGGACATACCGATGGCGGGCGTGGTGGGCTACGTGTTCGCGCGCTCCGAGCTCAACATCGCGACCTGGGTGCACAAGGGGCTGGTCGACGCCGGCGCCACAAGCAGCCTCGACTGGGACGATCCGCGCCGGATGCCCGCGTCCTACCGCCGCGACCTGGTGCCGCTGCTGGAGACGGCGTCGTATCCGCGCGCGGTCGAGATGGTGCGCGGAGACCTCGACGAGGCCGTGCGGGAACGCCTGCGTCAGGTGCTGGCGTCCGCCGGGGATGATCCCGAGGCCGCGCAGGCGCTGGCGCTGTTCTTCGGTACCACGCGCTTCCTGCCGCTGGATGCCGCCACCCGTGATGCGCTGGACGAGCTCAAGGCCGGTGCGCTGCGGGTCGGCGCGGCGCTGGAGTGACGGTACGTTTCGGGCTGCATTCGCGGTTCCTCGCTGTCGTCGGCGTCGCACTGCTGGTGCTGCTCGGCGTGGTGACGCTGATGCTGCAGCGGCAGGACGCGATGCAGCGGCAGGTGATCGTGCTCAGCCAGCAGTCGATGCACGCGCTGGTGTTCGACCGGCTGCAGGCGCGTGGGCAGGCGGTGGTCGTGCAGCTGGCCGACACCCTGGTCAACCCGATGTACTACTTCGACCTCGATGCGATGGGCACCGTGTTGCGCAGCGTCCAGCGCCAGCCGGATGTGGCGTACGTCATCGTCTACGACGCCGACGGCGACGTGATCCACGACGGTTCCAGCGACATCTCCACCTACGGCCAGCCGATGGCGGACGAGCTCGCCGTGGGCGCCGTGTCCGCCTCTGCGCTGCTGGTGCAGAGCAACAGCACGCTGCTCGACGTGTCGTCGCCGGTCCTGATCGGCGAGGAGCGCCTGGGCGGCGTCCGCATCGGTTATTCGCTTGCCGCGATCGCCGCCGACGAGACGCGCGCGATGTCCGGCATGCGCCTGCGCCTCGATGAAATCGGGCACCGCCATGCCGGGTGGATCGCCGGGATGATGGCGCTGCTGATGCTGATGGTCGCCGGCCTGAGCCTGCTGCTGCAGCGGGCCCTGGTGCGCCCGATCCGTGAGCTTGCCGACGTCGCCGGCGAGATCGAAGGCGGCAACTACGCCGTCCCTGTCCCGCGTTCGTCGCGCCGCGACGAGGTCGGAGACCTGGTGCGCGCATTCGGGCGGATGGGCGAGGGCATCGCCCGCCACGACCGCGAGATGCGACGCATGGCCTATACCGATGCGTTGACCGGCCTTGCCAACCGGCTGGCGTTCCGCGAAACGCTGGACCGCCGGCTGATGGAACTCCACGGCGCTGACCGCGCGCTGGCCCTGCTGTTCGCCGACATCGACGACTTCAAGCGCATCAACGATACGCTCGGCCACGACGCGGGCGACGAGGTGCTGGTGCATTTCGCCAACCGCATCGACGAAGCGATCATCCGCGAAGGTGGGCCCGGTGCGGTGCTGGCCCGGTTTGGAGGCGACGAGTTCGTGATCCTGATCGAAGCGCCGGCGGCCCCCGGCGAGGACATCCGCACGACCGCAAGCCGGCTCGCCGAGACGCTGGTCGCCGAGCTGCAGAGGCCGCTGATGGTGCAGGAGCGGCAGGTGTTCCTCGGCACGTCGATCGGGGTCACCCTGTTCCCCGACGACGCCGTGGGCTCGGCGATGCTGATGAAGAACGGCGATATCGCGATGTACCAGGCCAAGGTCGCGGGCAAGAACTGCTTCCGGTTCTACAGCCGCGCCATGGACCATGCGGTGGAACGGCGGGTGCAGATCGAACAGGACCTCCGCGGCGCCTGGGACCGCGGCGAGCTCAGCGTCGCCTACCAGCCCGTGTTCCGGCTTGAGGACGACCGCCTGGTCGGCGCAGAGGCACTGCTGCGCTGGCAGCACCCGACGCAGGGAATGGTCGCGCCGTCGGTCTTCATCGACGTTGCCGAGCAGTGCGGGCTGATCGAGATCATTGGCCCGCAGGTGATGCACGTCGCGTGCGAGGACGCGATCGGTTGGCACGCCGCGTCTCCGCGCCACGCCGACCTGTTCGTCGCCGTCAACGTGTCGCCGCGCCAGCTGCGCGGCGGCGATCTCGCCGAGCAGGTGGCCGCAACGCTCGCCGCCACCGGGCTGGCGCCGGGGCTGCTGCACGTGGAGTTGACCGAGACCGCCGTGATCGGCGACGAACTGCGCGTCAGCAGCCTGCTGTCGCGGCTGCGGCGGAGCGGGGTCAAGGTGTGGCTGGACGATTTCGGCACCGGCTTCTCGGGGCTGAGCCACCTGCGTCGGGTGCCGATCGACGGCGTCAAGATCGACCGCAGTTTCATCGCCGACATCCTGCGCGACCCCGACGACCTGGCGCTGGCGACGGCGATCATCGCGATGGCGCATTCGCTCGGGATCACGGTCGTCGCCGAGGGGGTCGAGCACGAGGGTCAGCGCGACGTGCTGCGCGAACGCGGCTGCGATCTGGCGCAGGGATACTGGCTGGGATACCCGATGGATGCGACCGCGTTCGCGGCGCTGCTGTCGCCGTGAACCGCCTTCCGCGGCGCACGTCCGTGCCGCGCTAGGACGAACGTTCCAGCCACTGCTGTGCCACCGTGGCCAGGGTGCCGCTGAGCACCCCGAACACGACGATCGATACGATGCCGACCGCCCAGCCGACCAGCATCAGCGCGCCGTCGCGTTCCAGCAGCGCCAGCGCGAACAGCACCAGCAGCACGCCGAACGGATAGTTGGTGAACGGAATCGGCAGCGCCAGCAATACCCCGAGCAGCACCAGCAGCAGGCCGGTGAACATCGTGGCAACGCGGTGGTCGAGGATCGCGGTCAGGCGCGGACGGACGACGCGTTCCAGGCGCGCAAGCCACGGCGAGAGCCGGTGCCCGAAGCGCGCCACCGTGTCGCGGGTGGGCCCGCGCTCGGCGATGAACGCCGGCAGCCACGGCCTGCGCATTCCCACCAGAAGCTGCAGCCCGACCAGCACCACCAGTGGCCCGCTGAGGCCACCAGCAACACCCGGCAGCGGCAGGAACGCCGGAAGGATGGCGATGAACAGCAGCATGCCGAACAGGCTGCGACCGAGGCCCGCGAGGAGCTCGCGCAGCTTCAGCGTCTCCTCGCCCGGGCCGATCGCCAGCGCCTCCAGCATCGCCCGGGTGCCGTTGTCCGGCGGCGGCGGGCCGTGGCGACCGCGCTCCCGCTCAGTCGTCATCGTGCGACGCCTCTTCCGTGAGCCGCTGCAGCAGCAGCTTGTCGACGCGCGGGCCATCGAGGTCGATGACCTCGATCCGCCAGCCGCTCCAGTCGAAGTGCTCGCCTGCGTTGGGAATGCGCCCGAAGCGCGCGATCGTCATGCCCGCCGCGGTGTAGTAGTCGTGTTCATCCTCGTCGGGCAGCGGGCCGCCACCCAGCAGCTCGCGCAGCGAGTCGATCGTGAGCGCGCCGTCGACCAGGATCGAGCCGTCGTCACGCACGACCACCAGCGGATGGGCATCGGCGCCATCGCCGCTGGACGTGCGGCCGATGACCGCTTCCATGACGTCGTTGATCGTGACCATGCCGGTGACGTCGCCGTATTCGTCGACCACCAGCGTCAGAGACTGCTGCGCCTCGCGCAGGATCTCCAGCAGCTTCAGCGCCGGCGTCGACTCGGAGACGAACAGCGCCGGGCGCAGGTATTTGAAAAGGTCGAACTCCTGCTTCTCGAGGCGATCGATCAGCGACTTGATCTCGAGCACGCCGACGACGTCGGCGTCGCTGCCGCGAAAGACGGGATAGCGTGAGAACGGAGTCTCGCGCATCGCCGCGAGGTTCTCCTCGAAGCCGTCGCCCACGTCCAGCCAGGCGATCCGCGTGCGCGGGGTCATCAGGCTCTCGGCGCTGCGGTCGCCCAGCCGCAGCACGCGGTTCATCATGTTGCGCTCGTCGTCGTCGATCACACCTTGCTCGTGGCTTTCGCTCACCAGCATGCGGATCTCCTCCTCGGTGATCGCGTTACGGGCGTCGTCCTTGATTCCCAGCAGCCGCAGCACCAGCCGGTTGATCGCGCCCAGCGTGAAGACCACCGGTTTGGCGCCGGTCGCCAGCGCCTGCAGCGGGATGGCGACCACGCTGGCGATGCCCTCGGCATTGGTCAGCGCCAGCCGCTTGGGGATCAGTTCTCCAAAGATGACCGAGCCGGCGGTGATCAGCGCGACCGCGGTGCCGATGCCGATCGGCCGCGCGTACTCGCGCGCGGCCGGCACCATCGTGTCCAGCCAGTCGGCGATAAGCAGGCCGATCGCCTCTCCGCCGAACAGGCCGGTCAGCACGCCGATCAGGGTGATGCCGATCTGGACCGTCGACAGCAGGTTGTCGGGGTGCTCGGCCAGCGCCAGCGCCTTGCGTGCGCCGCGGCTGGTGTCGGCCATCTGCCGCAGGCGCGACTTGCGCGCGGTCACCAGCGACATCTCGGACAGCGCGAAGAACGCGTTGAGCGCGATCAGGGCGCAGACGATCAGGAGTTCGATCATGGGCAGACCCGCGCAGCGCGGCAGCCGGGCACCCGGAACCGCGTCGCGGCGGGCAGAGGGCGGGGGTACAGGCGATGCCCGGGAGGCATCGCGGGGGGACTGGAGTCGTCGTCCATGGGGGGGCTGGGAGACAGGGGCACCGTGGGGCGCGGCGGCATGTTACCAGCTGGCCCGTTGCCGCCGCGGCCGGCGGACACCGGTGGCAGAGCCTGTTTTCGACCTCCCCCGATCGTCAGGGGGGCCTCAAAGAAGGTCGCCGTCGGCCGAGAGGGCGCGTTCCAGACGGTCGCCGACGCCGCCGATCTCCAGCACCAGGCGGCCAAGTTCCGACGGCGACAGCCCGTCGTAGGGGCGGTTCTCGCACAGCTGCAGGTAGGGCACGCCGTCGAGGTCGCCAACCGCGAGGTAGCCGACCCGGCTGTCCCAGTTGTAGGCCAGCGCCCGTCGGGCGTCGACGCCGGTAATCGGCGCTACCACGGTGCTGACACGCAGGTAGGGTCGTCCGTCGTCGTCCTCGATCTCGGACAGGAAGATCGCCTGGTGGCGCCTTCCGGCGTCCAGCGACAGTTCCACGCAGATGACGTAGGGCCCGTGCAGGGTGACGTGGAAATCGGCGGCGGCGACGTGGCCGCGGATCTGCTCGAAGTTCTGCATCTCGGTTGACCCCTGCTGCGGGCTGACGGCACGTGCCGCTGTTGGCGTCGATATCCTAGCCCAATGGTCGACGACTCCCCCGCGCGGCGCATCCTGGCCGCGGTTCGCGCGATCCCCCCGGGGCGATGGGCGGGTTACGGCGATGTCGCGAGGACCGCGGGCCTCCCGGGGCGCGCGCGGATGGTGGCACGGGTGCTGGCGCATGCCAGCGACGCGTCGCTGCCGTGGCACCGGGTACTGCGCAGTGATGGTCGCATTGCGTTTGCAGGCGACGACCCGCGCGCCGCGGAGCAGGCCGCACGCCTGTGCCGCGAGGGCGTGCCGGTGGTCGAAGGGCGCGTACGCACGCCGCGCATCGATGTCGCCCGCGCGTCTCGCGCGGCGCTGGACGCTGCGTTGTGGGGGCCCGGGTGACCCAGGGGGGCCGGTATCATGGGCCAGCTTGCAAGGATCCCGGATGTTCAAGAACCTGCCTCCCGTCACCAGGGCCCTGCTGGCCGCCAACGCGCTGGTGTTCCTGCTGCAGTCGCTGGTGTCGCTCACCACGTTGGCGCCCTTCATGCTGTGGCCGATCGGCGACGCTGCGCTCGGGCCTTACGGCCAGGGGGCGCCGGCGTTCCAGCCATGGCAGCTGCTGACCTATGGCTTCATGCACGGCAACCTGCCGCACCTGCTGTTCAACATGCTGGCGCTGTTCATGTTCGGCGCGCAGCTGGAGCACACCTGGGGGCAGCGGCGGTTCCTGACCTACTTCGTCGTGTGCGTGGTCGGCGCGGGGCTGTGCCAGCTGGCGGTGGTGAGCTGGTCGGTGGCGCAGGGCGGCGGGGCCTATCCCACGGTCGGTGCATCGGGCGGGGTGTTCGGGCTGCTGCTGGCCTACGGCATGCTGTTCCCGCACCAGCGCGTGATGCTGCTGATCCCTCCGATCCCGATGAAGGCGCGCACGCTGGTGCTGGTGTACGGCACGATCGAGCTGTTCCTTGGCATTACCGGAACGCAGTCCGGCGTCGCCCACTTCGCGCATCTCGGCGGCATGCTCTTCGGCTGGATGCTGATTCGCCACTGGCGACGGCAGCCGCCGTCCAATGCGCCGCGCGCGCGGCGGTTCTAGCGGGGCTGCGGGCCGCTTGTTCCCGAGTTCCGCGGTACTGCGTTTCGGCAGCGGAGATCCCGCACCCTGGCGCAGCGCGGTGTATTTTTCGATGCGCTCTGTTATGGCTTGGGGAGGCCAAGACCCGGGCTTCGGGCTGTCGCGCCGGGATGCTGGGGTATCGCTACCCGGTTCGATCGGCCATCCATGGCCGACTCACCGGCGGGCACATCCATGTGTCCTGTACGCGACACCCCCGCATCCCGTCGCGGCGCGGTGGGTGTTTGGTTAGCGCCGGTTTTTTTTTGGTTCTTCACCCAAGTCCGGGGAAGGCGGCCCGGATCTACAGGAAGAAGTAGGCGTCGTCCCGGTAGCCGTAGGCCACCCGTTTGATGACCTTGATCCTGTT
>LXQJ01000040.1 GCA_001683895.1 Luteimonas sp. ANT-B3E
CGGCGTGGCAGGCGCGGCTGGAGCGCCTCCGCGGCCGCCTGCGCCACGCCGACACCGTCCTGCGCGCGGTGCAGCTCGGGCGCCGGCTGGCGCAACTGCACGAGCGGCTCGCGGCGCTGGCGCCGCGGCCGCTGGCGATTGTCGCCCGCCGGCTGCAGCGCGACGCGCTCCATCTGCGCGGCCTTGCGCGCTCACTGGAAGCGGTCAGCCCACTGGCCACCGTCGCCCGGGGCTACGCGATCCTGCGCCACGACGACGGCCGCGTGGTGCGCACCACCGCGGATGCGCGCGACGGCGACCCGCTGGCGGCGCGGGTCGGCGACGGCACGCTGCGGGTGCGCGTCGAGGGCCGCGACGCGCCGGCATGATCGCCCGGCGCTAACGTCGGTCTCGACATACTGGCCACTGATCCGCACCCGGACACGCCCCCGATGGCCAAGGCCTCCGATCTGTTCGTCGCCGCGCTCGAGGCCGAGCGCGTGGAATACGTATTTGGCATTCCCGGCGAGGAAAACCTCGACCTGCTGGAGTCACTGCGCGCATCGGGCATCAAGCTCGTGCTGACGCGCCACGAGCAGGCCGCCGGATTCATGGCCGCAACCTATGGCCGGCTCACCGGGCGGGCCGGGGTCTGTCTGGCGACGCTGGGGCCGGGCGCCACCAACCTGGTCACCGCGGCGGCGTACGCGCAGCTGGGCGCGATGCCGATGATGATGATCACCGGCCAGAAGCCGATCCGCGCCAGCAGGCAGGGCCACTTCCAGATCGTCGACGTGGTCGACATGCTGCGCCCGCTGACCAAGTACACGCGCCAGCTGGTGTCTGCCGACACCATTCCCGCGCGCATCCGCGAGGCGTTCCGGCTGGCGGAGGACGAGCGCCCCGGAGTGACCCACCTGGAGCTGCCGCAGGACATCGCCGGCGACGACAGCGATGCGCAGCTGATCCCGGCCTCGCACGCGCGCCGGCCGGTCGCCGAATCACGCGCCATCGCGCAGGCCGCCGATGCCATCCGCGGCGCGCGGCATCCGCTGCTGATGATCGGCGCCGGCGCCAACCGCAAGACCACCGCGCGCGCGCTGCGCGGATTCGTCGACGCGCTGGGAATCCCGTTCTTCAGCACCCAGATGGGCAAGGGCGTGCTCGACGAGACCGACCCGCTGTGGCTGGGCAACGCCACGCTGTCGGACCACGACTTCGTGCATCGCGCCATCGACGCCGCGGACTGCATCGTCAACATCGGCCACGACGTGATCGAGAAGCCGCCGTTCTTCATGCGCGAGGGCCGGCGCACGGTGATCCACGTCAACTACGCCCGCGCCGAGGTCGACCCGGTCTACTTCCCGCAGATCGAGGTCGTCGGCGACATCGCCAACGCGGTGTGGCAGCTGACCGAGGCGCTGGCGCCGCAGCCGCACTGGGACTTCGCGTTCTTCGACCGCGTGCGCGAAGCGCTGGTCGGCCACCTGTCGCACCGCGCCGACGCCGACTGCTTCCCGATGGCGAGCCAGCGCATCGTCGCCGACATCGCCGCGGCGCTCGACCCCGAGGACATCGTCTGCCTCGACAACGGGCTGTACAAGCTGTGGTTCGCGCGCAATTACCGCTGCCGCCGCCCCAACACGCTGCTGCTCGACAACGCGCTTGCCACGATGGGCGCCGGGCTGCCTTCGGCGATCGCGGCCCGCATCGTGCATCCCGACCGGCGCGTGGTCGCGGTCTGCGGCGACGGCGGCTTCATGATGAACTCGCAGGAGCTGGAGACCGCGGTGCGGCTCAAGCTGGACCTCACCGTGCTGGTCCTGCGCGACGACGCCTACGGCATGATCAAGTGGAAGCAGTCGCACGAGGACTACCCCAACTTCGGCATGGACCTCGGCAACCCGGATTTCGTCGACTATGCGCGCAGCTACGGCGTGCGCGGCCACCGGCCGTCGTCGGCCGACGACTTCGCCGCGGTGCTGCGCGCCGCCCTCGACGCGCCGGGCATCGACCTGATCGACGTTCCCGTCGACTACACCGACGACGACCGACTGATCAACGACGACCTGCCGCGACGCGCCGCCGCTGTCGAATGACCGCCGCGCCCACCTCCGCGCGCCCCACCCCGCCAACCACCGCAGGAGCCCCCATGGCCAAGCAGAAGAAGCCCTCCAAGCCGGGCGGGTCCAAGGCGCCCCCGCCGTCGCGCTCCTCGAAATCCGGCAGGGGCCGCGAAGGCGGCCTCGCCACGCGCTATCCGTATTACCTCGCCAACCGCGCGGTGTCCGCCAACGCCGACCTCGAGGTCGTCGACAAGTACAGCGGCACGCGCGCGACGCGGGTCGCGTTCGCCGACGCGGCGACGATGCGCAAGGCGATCGTCGCCGCGCACAAGGCGCGCGCGGCGATGGCGGCGTTCACGCCCGACGCGCGCCGCGACGTGCTCGAGCACTGCATGCGCCGCTTCCGCGAGCGCGCCGACGAGCTGGCGCTGTCGCTGTGCATCGAGGCCGGCAAGCCGATCAACGATGCGCGCGGCGAGGTCGAGCGGCTGATCGACACCTTCCGTATCGCCGCCGGCGAGGCCACGCGCATTGACGGCCAGGTCATCGAACTGCAGCTGTCGGAGCGCACGCGCGGCTATCGCGGCATGGTCAAGCGCGTGCCAATCGGCGTCTGCGCCTTCATCACGCCGTTCAACTTCCCGCTGAACCTGGTCGCGCACAAGGTGGCGCCGGCGATCGCCGCCGGCTGTCCGTTCGTGCTCAAACCGGCCGCCAAGACCCCTGTTGGCGCGCTGATCATGGGTGAGATCCTGGCCGAGACCGACCTGCCGGCCGGCGCGTTCTCGATCCTGCCGTGCAGCAACGACGACGCCGCCGCGCTGGTCGAGGACGATCGCATCGCGCTGCTGAGCTTTACCGGGGGCCTCGTCGGCTGGGATCTCAAGGCGCGCGCCGGCAAGAAGAAGGTGACGCTGGAGCTGGGAGGCAACGCCGCGTGCATCGTCGACGCCAACCCCGGCGCCGACCTCGACCACGTGGTCAAGCGGATCGTCTTCGGCGCCTACTACCAGTCGGGCCAGAGCTGCATCAGCGTGCAGCGCATCCTTGTACACGCCGACATCCACGACGCGCTGCGGCGCAAGCTGCGCGCCGCGGTCAACAGGCTGGTGTCCGGAGACCCGCGCTCCGAGAAGACCTTCATCGGCCCGATGATCGACGAAGACGCTGCCAGGCGGCTCGATGGCTGGATCGTCACGGCGCGCAGGGGTGGCGCGAAGCGACTGGCAGGCGGCGACCGCGACGGCAACATGCTGCCGGCGACGCTGCTGGAGCAGGTGCCGCGCGACGCCGACGTGTACCGGAAGGAGGCCTTCGGACCAATCGCATGCCTGGAGCCGTTCGACGACTTCGAGGCCGCGCTGGCGCGCGTCAACGACAGCGACTTCGGGCTGCAGGCCGGCGTGTTCACCGGCAGTCTGGCGCACGCGATGCGTGCCTGGGATGCGCTGGAGGTTGGCGGCGTCATCGTCGGCGACGTGCCGAGCTTCCGCGTCGACAACATGCCCTATGGTGGCGTGCGCGACTCCGGCATCGGCCGTGAGGGCGTGCGCTACGCGATCGAGGACATGACCGAGCAGCGCCTGCTGGTGATCCGGGACCCCGTGTAGCCGATCCGGCTGGCGGCTGTTCGCGCGGTCAGCCCACGCTGCCCAACGCTGGACGCACGGCGGCCGGGGGAATCGGCGACGGCGCGGCATCGGCCTCGGCGACGACCCCGGCGCCACCCGACGTGGACGCGGCGGCAGGCCGTCCGAACAGGTAGCCCTGTCCGTAGGTACAGCCAAGCTGGCACAGCAGGTCGCGCTGCTGCGCGCTTTCGATGCCCTCGCCCACGGTGTCGATGCCGAGCGTCCCCGCCAGCGCCAGGATGGCGCGTACCAGCGCCAGGCTTTCGGCATGGGTGTCGCCGTCCAGGCCAGCGACAAAGCTCTGGTCGATCTTCAGCGACTTGATCGGGAACCGCTGCAAGTACGACAGCGTGGAGAACCCGGTACCGAAGTCGTCGAGCATCGCCAGCACCCCGCACTCACCCAGCTGGCGCAGCATGCGGAGGGTGCGCGGCGCGTCGTCGAGCAGGGCCACTTCGGTGATCTCGATGCGCAGACGCGACGGGTCGGCGCCGGCGTCCTCCAGCAGCCGCAGCAGCCGCTCGGCGAAGTCGTCGGAGTGGAAGTGCCGCGGCGGCACGTTGATCGACACGTAGCCCTCCGTCCGACGCGCCAGCCAGCGGAACACGTGCCGGTACAGCAGCCAGTCCACCTGTTCGATCAGGCCGCTGTCCTCGCCGACGCCGATGAAGTCTGCCGGCGGCAGCGCTCCGTGGAGCTCGTGGCTCCAGCGCAGCAGCGCCTCGTGGCCGACCACGGCGCCGTCGGACAGGCGCACGATCGGCTGGAACCACGGCTCGAAGCCGTCGCCGAGAATCGCGCGCCGCAGGTCCGCTTCCAGGTCCAGCAGCCGCGTCGCTTCGGCGCGCATCTGCTCACCAAAGACCTCGCTGCGGTTGCGACCGGACGACTTGGCGCGGTACATCGCCGCGTCGGCGTCGCGCAGCAGCTCGTCGCCACTGCGGTAGCGCGGTTGCCACAGTGCGATGCCGATGCTGGCCGACGGGAACAGCTCGCGCCCCGCGACCCACATCGGCTCGCCGAGCGCGGCGAGGATGTCGGCGGCGGTGCGCTCGGCGCCCGCAACATCGGCCACGGTCGACAGCATCAGCGCGAACTCGTCGCCGCCCAGCCGCGCTACCATGCCGCGGCCGGCGATCACGCGCACGATGCGCCTGCCCGTCTCCACCAGCATCTCGTCGCCGGCCGCATGCCCGACGCTGTCGTTGACCAGCTTGAAGCGGTCGAGGTCAAGGAAGAGCACCGCGAACGACGCACCGCCGTCGCCCGCCGTCGTCGCGATCGCGGCGTCGATCCGCTCCAGCAGGTGGATGCGGTTCGGCAGCCCGGTCAGCGGATAAGGCACGTGCTCCCATGGCCGCCGCCACCATAACGGGGCGAACAGGCCGTCGCGGGCAGCCGCGGCTGAGTGGGCACGGACACGGGTGCCTGCAGGCGGCGCCATCCGACCCTGGCGCGCGCCGGGCTTTGCGGCCCCCTCGCCACCGCTTACGCTGCCGCGCATGGACGCCCCGGCCACCGACCCACCCGCAGACAGCGACGAAGCGCTGATGCTGGCGTATGGACGCGGCGACGCGGCGGCGTTCGACCTGCTCTACGACCGCCATCGCGTGCGCCTGTACCGGTTCCTCGTGCGGCAATTGCGCGACGGCGCGCTGGCCGACGAAGTGTTCCAGGACGTCTGGCAGCGGGTGATCGTTGCGCGCACGAGCTGGCGCCCCGAGGCCGCATTCGCGACCTGGCTGTTCCGCATCGCGCACAATCGCCTCGCCGACCACTGGCGCGCGCAGTCGCATCGCCCACCGGCGCCCGCCGACGCCGACCTGCGCACCGCACGTGTACCCGATCCCGACACGCCGGAGCGTAGGCTCGCGGCAGCGGAGCAGCGCCGCGACCTGCAGCGCGCGCTCGACGATCTGCCGGCGGAGCAGCGCGAGGTGGTGCTGCTGCGGCTGGAGCAGGAGCTGACCCTGGAAGACATCGGCGCGGTCACAGGCGTCGGCCGCGAGACCGTCAAGTCCCGCCTGCGCTACGCGATGGGCAAGCTGCGTGCGCGGCTGCAGCCCGCCGACTCCCACGAGCACGGAGCCGCATGAGCCACCAACCACCATCGCCGCTGACGCCCGAAGAGCGCGCGCTTGCCGATGCGCTGGCGCGCATGGAAGCGCCCGCCGGGCCGTCGCCGCGACTGGACGCCGCGATCCGGGCCGCCGCGCGCAGCGCGATCGCGCCCGCCGCGGTCGATGCGTCGCCGGGCGCAGGCATGCCGCCGGA
>LXQJ01000041.1:0-54255 GCA_001683895.1 Luteimonas sp. ANT-B3E
TTCGCGCGCACAGCGCCGCAGATAAAGAAAGGCCGCCCGGGGGCGGCCTTTCGATGCAACAGGTGACGCCAGGATCAGCCCGCGAGGCGCTTTGCAATCGCCGCGCCGAGGTCGCCCGGGGACTTCACCGTGGTCACGCCCGCCTTCTCCAGCGCGGCGAACTTGCCCGCGGCGGTGCCGTTGCCACCCGACGCGATGGCGCCGGCGTGGCCCATGCGCTTGCCGGCCGGGGCCGACGCACCGGCGATGAAGCCGACCACCGGCTTGGTCACGAACTCGGCGATGTACTCGGCCGCCTCTTCCTCGGCGCTGCCGCCGATCTCGCCGACCAGGATGATGCCCAGCGTCTGCGGGTCTGCCTGGAACAGCTTCAGCGCGTCGATGAAGTTGGTGCCGTTGATCGGGTCGCCGCCGATGCCGATGCAGGTACTCTGGCCGAGGCCGGCGTCGGTGGTCTGCTTGACCGCCTCGTACGTCAGCGTGCCGGAGCGCGACACGATGCCGATCTTGCCCGGCATGTGGATGTGGCCCGGCATGATGCCGATCTTGCACTCGCCCGGGGTGATCACGCCTGGGCAGTTGGGGCCGACCAGCACCACGTCCTCGTAGGCCTTGAGTGCGTTCTTGACGCGCAGCATGTCCAGCACCGGGATGCCCTCGGTGATGCAGACGATGACGTTGATGCCGGCGTCCGCCGCTTCCAGGATCGCGTCGGCCGCGAACGGCGGCGGCACGTAGATCACCGATGCGTCGGCGCCGGTCTCGCTCACGGCCTCGGCCACGGTGTTGAACACCGGCAGGCCGAGGTGCTGGGTGCCGCCCTTGCCGGGGGTCACGCCGCCGACGACCTTGGTGCCGTAGTCGAGCATCTGCTCGGCGTGGAAGCTGCCCTGCTGCCCGGTGAAGCCCTGCACGATGACCTTGGTGTGCTTGTTGATCAGAACGCTCATGTGGATCGATCCTTGGTGTATGGGTCGCGGCTTACGCCGCCTTCTTGGCGGCGGCAACGACCTTGCGGGCGCCATCGTTGATGTCGTCGGCCGAGATGATGTCGAGGCCGCTCGACTTCAGCAGGTCGCGGCCGGCCTGCACGTTGGTGCCTTCCAGCCGCACCACCACCGGGATCCTGACCCCGACGTCCTTGACCGCGGCGATGATGCCCTCGGCGATCATGTCGCAGCGCACGATGCCGCCAAAGATGTTGACGAAGATCGCGCGCACGTCGTCGGACGACAGGATCAGCTTGAACGCCTCGGTCACGCGCGCCTTGGTGGCGCCGCCGCCCACGTCGAGGAAGTTGGCCGGCGAGCCGCCCTCCAGCTTGATCACGTCCATCGTCGCCATCGCCAGGCCGGCGCCGTTGACCATGCAGCCGATGTCGCCGTCCATGGTCACGTAGTTGAGGTCGTGCTCGCGGGCCAGTGCCTCGGTCGCGTCTTCCTGCGCGATGTCGCGCAGCGCCACCAGGTCCGGGTGGCGGAACGCGGCGTTGTCGTCGGAGTCGACCTTGCCGTCGAGCACCGCGAGGTCGCCGTTGGTGAGGATCGCCAGCGGGTTGAGCTCCACCAGCGCCAGGTCCCTGTCGTTGAACAGCTTGAACAGGCCCAGCATGATCTTCGTCAGCTGGTTGACCTGCTTGGCGTTGAGGCCCATCGCAAACCCGAGCTCGCGGCACTGGTAGGCCTGCAGGCCCTGCACGTAGCTGACGTTGAGGGTGTGCAGCGCGTCGGGGTTCTCTTCCGCGGTCTTCTCGATCTCGACGCCGCCGTCGCTGGAGGCGATGAAGGTCACCGCCTGCGTGCCGCGGTCGACCAGCACCGACAGGTACAGCTCCTTGGCGATGTCGGTGGCCTGCGTCACCAGCACCTGCTCGATCGGCAGCGCGACGCCGGCCGTCTGGTAGGTCTCCATCTTCGTGCCCAGCATCGCGGTGGCGTACTCGCGCACCTGGTCCAGGGTCTTGGCCAGCTTGACGCCGCCGGCCTTGCCGCGGCCGCCGGCATGGATCTGCGCCTTGACGACCCAGAAGTCGCCGCCGATGGCCTGCGCGGCCGCCACCGCCTCGTCGGCGGTGCGCGCCACCTGTCCGGCGGGGACCGCGATGCCGTAGTCGGCGAACAGCTGCTTGGCCTGGTACTCGTGGAAATTCATAGGGGATCCATGTGGGGTCGTAGCAAAGGGAGGCCGCGGGCGTGGTCGATGGCGACCCGGCACCGATGGACAGCGCCGCCCGCGACCGGTCGCGCGGCGGCAGCCGGCGCACCGGACAGGCCACGTGCGGGCCGCATATTCTCGCCGATGCGCCAGCCGCGAGCAAAACCGCCGCCGCCTATACTCCGGCGCATCCCCTGATCCGGCGCCCCTCCGTGGCCATGTCGACCGCCGAACCCGCCGCCGCCGGCAAGGCCATGCGCCGCGAGCTGTACCTGCTGGCGCTGTACCGGGTGCTGGAAGCCTGCATGCTGGCGATGGTGGTCTTCAGCCCCGCCGGCGCGGTGATCGGCGTGCCGCGCGACCCGATGCTGGCGGCGACGCTGGCGGTGACCTACCTGCTGATCGCCTTCGTGCTGCTGCTGTTCTCGCAGCGCGAACGGGTGGCGCTGCTGCCGCAGGTGCTGGTGGGCCTGGTGGCCGACGTGGCGGTGGCCGCCATCGCCACCCACGCGATGCCGGCCGCGGGCCCGGGCATCGCGATGATGCTGCTGTTCAACGTCGGCGCGGCATCGCTGCTGCTGCCGCTGCGGCTGGGGCTGGCTGGCGCGGCGCTGGCCACGGGGGCGCTGGGCGCGCAGCACGTATTGGCGCTGCTGCAGGGCACCAGCGCCGACCGGCCGCTGGCCGAGCTGATGATGTTTGCGGTCAGCTTCTTCGCCATCGCCACGCTGACCAACGTGCTGGGGCTGGACATGCGCGAGAGCCGCGTGCTGGCCGACCAGCGCGGCGCCGAGGCCGCCAACCTCGCCGAGATCAACGAGCTGATCATCCGCCGCATGCGCACCGGTGTGCTGATGGTCGACGGCAGCGGCCGCCTGCGGCTGGTCAACGAAGCCGCGCTGCTGCTGATCGGCGAGCGCGAGGGCCAGGATGCCGGCAGCGCCAAGACGCTGGCGGAGATGTCGCCGGCGCTGGCGATGCGCATGGCCGAGTGGCGCCGCAGCGGTCGCGCCGACGACACCCCGCTGCAGGTCGGCGAGGAGGACAACGAGATCCTGCCGCGGTTCGCCAGGCTGCTGGCCAACGACGACACCACGCTGGTGTTCCTGGACGACACCTCGATGGTGTCGCGGCGCGCGGAGTCGTTGACCCTGGCGGCGATGGGGCGGTTCTCGGCCAGCCTGGCGCACGAGATCCGCAACCCGTTGGCGGCGATCAGCTACGCCACCCAGCTGCTGGAGGAGTCCACCGACCTCAACGACAGCGACCGCCGGCTGCTGCAGATCGTGCACCAGCAGTGCATGCGCACCAACGGCATCGTCGAGAGCGTGCTGGGCCTGGCCCGCCGCGAGCGCGCCAACCCGGAGCAGCTCGACCTCGTCGGCTTCGTGCGAAGCTTCATCGACGATTACCGCCAGTCGATGCCGGAGGAGAACGGCAGCCTCAAGGCCGCCGGCGGCGCGTCGTCACTGGCCGCGCTGGTGGACCCCCGCCACCTGCACCAGGCGGTGTCGGCCCTGGTGCACAACGCCATCCACCACGGGCACCTGCCAGGGCAGCCGGCGCGCATCACGCTCAACGTGGTCGAGCGCGGCGGCAGCCCGGTGCTGGAGATCGGCGACCGCGGCCCGGGCATCCCCGACGCGGTCACGCCGCAGCTGTTCCGGCCGTTCTTCACCACCTCCGAGCACGGCACCGGGCTGGGCCTGTACATGGCGCGCGAGCTCTGCCGCGCCAACCAGGCCACGCTGGAGTACGTGCCGGTGCCCGGCGGCGGCGCCTGCTTCCGCATCACCCTCCCCGGCCGGCACGCGATGCTGCCTGTGTAGGGCGCGCCAAGAGCGCCCCCACCACACCCTCCCCCGCTGCGCAGGGGAGGGAGCAAAGCCGCCCGTCGTGAGGGAGCGAATGCGGTGGCGAGGCTCGAAAGTGCCGTGGATGCCGCGCGCTGGTCCCCTTCCCCCGCCTGCGGGGGAAGGCCGGGATGGGGGCGCTTCTCCCCCGCCCTCCTGCATACGTCACATTTCGGTAGAAAACTGCCAAAATTGGTCACCTTGGCTCCACCGGCACCCCCATGAGCGACCAACGCAGCGCCCTCATCGTCGACGACGAGCACGACATCCGCGAGCTCCTCGTCCTCACCCTGGGGCGCATGGGGGTCCGCACCGACACCGCCCCCAACCTGGCCGCCGCACGCGAGATGCTGGGCACCGTCGCCTACGACCTGTGCCTGACCGACATGCGCCTGCCCGACGGCTCGGGCCTGGAGCTGGTCAGCGAGATCTCCACCCGGTTCCCCAACACCCCGGTCGCGGTCATCACCGCGTTCGGCAACGTCGAGGCCGCGGTCGAGGCGCTCAAGGCGGGCGCCTTCGACTTCGTCAGCAAGCCGGTCGACATCAACGTGCTGCGCGGGCTGGTGCGCCAGGCGCTGGAGCTGCACACCCGGCGCCTGGCCCAGCCAGACGAGGCAGGCCGGCTGCTCGGCGGGTCGCCGGCGATGGTCGGCCTGCGCGAGACCATCGCCAAGGTCTCCCGCAGCCAGGCCCCGGTGCACATCAGCGGCGAGTCCGGCACCGGCAAGGAGCTGGTGGCGCGCACCATCCATGCCCAAGGCTCGCGGGCCGGCGGGCCGTTCATCCCCGTCAACTGCGGCGCCATCCCCACCGAGCTGATGGAGAGCGAGTTCTTCGGCCACAAGAAGGGCAGCTTCACCGGCGCGACATCCGACAAGCCGGGCCTGTTCCAGGCCGCCGACGGCGGCACGCTGTTCCTCGACGAGGTCGCCGAGCTGCCGCTGCCGATGCAGGTCAAGCTGCTGCGCGCCATCCAGGAAAAGTCGATCCGCCCGGTCGGCGCGTCCAACGAGGTCACCGTCGATGCGCGCATCCTGTCGGCGACCCACAAGGACCTCGGCGCGCTGGTCAACGACGGCCGCTTCCGCCACGACCTGTACTACCGCATCAACGTCATCGAGCTGCACGTGCCGCCGCTGCGCAGCCGCGAGGGCGACCTGGCCATCCTGTCCAACGCCATCCTTCAGCGGCTGGCGCAGGCGATGCAGCGGCCGATGCCCGAGCTGGGCGCCGACGCGCTGCAGGCGCTGGACACCTACCATTTCCCCGGCAACGTGCGCGAGCTCGAGAACATCCTGGAGCGCGCGCTGGCGCTGGCCGACGGCGACCGCATCAGCGCCCCGGACCTGCGCCTGCCGCTGGTGCCCAATGCCCAGCCCGGCGCCGTCGCCGCGGCCTACGGCAGCGGCACCGTCCCCGTGAGCGCGCCCGGCGCCGTCGACCCGCGGCACGTCAATCCGCGCGACACCGCCAGCACCGCCCTGCCCTCCTACATCGAGGAGATCGAGCGCGCCGCCATCCAGCAGGCGCTGCAGGAGAACCGCTACAACAAGACCAAGGCCGCCGCCGCGCTGGGCATCACCTTCCGGGCGCTGCGCTACAAGCTGAAGAAGCTGGGCATCGATTGAAAAATAATTCGCGAATACGGCGCATACTGAAAAAAAACTGACGCCGGAGAAAAAAATGCGGGTCGGTTACGCCCATCTGCAAGTCAGTCTGGGACTGGCAGCCTTCTCTCCCCCACAGCCGGCCGAACTCCGCCCGGTGACGCGTGTCGAGCAGATGGGCGATGTGCTCGCCATCCCGACGCGCATGACCCCCGCAGCGGAATCGCCCCTGTCGCACCTGCTCTTCGCGCTCAAGCACGAGGGCACCGATCTTCCAATCGTGATGGAGACGCTCGCCCGGATCCCTGCCGATCAGCTGCTTGCGACGTTCCAGCGCACCCCCAACGGCAGCTACATCCGCGTCGCCTGCTACCTCTGGGAAGTCGCCAACGGCAGCCTGCTCATGGACGGACCGACTGGCGCCGGCGGTCGCTGGGCCCCGGTGTTCGACCCCGCCCGGTACCACACCGCACCGATGGAGCGGCACTCGCGCTGGCGCGTCGGGTGGAATGGCCTGGGGACGCCGCGTTTCTGCGCCACGGTGCGTCGGACGCCTGTGCTCGACGCGTTGATCGCGGCCGACACGCTGCAACGTGCCCGCGATTACGTGGAAGGGCTCGACGGCATGCTGCTTGACCGCGCCCTTGCGTGGGCCTACCTGCACGAGACACGGGACTCGTTCGCGATCGAGCGCGAGGTCCCGGCGGAGGACCGGCAGCGCGCGTTCGTCGCCCTGCTGCATCAGGCGCACGCGCGTGAACCCCTGTCCGAGGCCTATCTCGTCGCCCTGCAGCAGGCCACCGTCGCCAACCCGCTCGACCGCGCCGCCACGTTCCGGCACGAGCAGAACTGGCTGCAGGGTCCGCTGCGCGGCTCGGCGGGGGTCACGTACGTGCCGCCGCCGCCAGCGCTGGCACGCGAGCTGATGGAATCGCTGATGACGTTCGCCAACAATCGGGCCCTGCAGGTGCAGCCTCTGGTCGCCGCCGCCGTGGTCTCTTTCGGCTTCGTGTTCCTGCACCCGTTCATGGATGGCAACGGCCGCCTGAGCCGGTTCCTGATCCACCACACGTTGTGCCGTACAGGCGCATTGCGCGATGGGCTGATCCTGCCGGTGTCGGTGGCGATAAAAACGCAGGAGCGCGAATACCTGAGGGCGCTGGAAGGCTTCTCCCGTCCCGCCCGCGCGCGATGGAATGTCACCTGGCTGGACGAAGCGCAATACGCCTTCGACTACCGCGGCGACCGGGGGCACGCCTTCTATCGCTACTGGGATGCGACCGCGTGCGTCGAATTCCTGCTGCGGATGGCTGAGGAGTCGCTGGAGCGCGGTTTGCGGCAGGAAGCCGAGTACCTGCAGCGCTACGATCGCGTGGTGCGGGCGGTCGGGGAGCGCCACGACGTCCGCAACAGCGACCTTGCCACGTTGGTGGTGTCCGCACTGGACAATGGCGGCCGGGTCTCGCAGCGGCGGCGCGACCAGTTTGGCGACCGCGTCCCGCCCATTGTGTTCGACGCGATCGAAGCCGCAGCGGCTGCCGCACTCGCTGCAGACGCGACGCCACATCGCCCGTAAACGGGCGCTGCGCGACAAGCTGAAGAAGCTGGGCATCGATTGACGTCCGCCCGGGCCGGGCCTAGTCTGGCCAGACTTGGCTAACCGGAGTTCGCGCGATGTCCACCGTCAACATGCTGGAAGCCAAATCCAACCTGTCCAGGCTCGTGGACCGCATCGAGCGCGGGCTGGACGACGAGATCGTGATTGCCCGCAACGGACGCCCGGCCGCCCGGCTGGTGCCCACCGCCAAGGCGCTTCCCGGCAAGCGCATCGGTCTGCTCAAGGGCCGCTTCAACGCACCGACGCTGGAGCAACTCGACGCCGACAACGGCACCGTTGCCGCGCTGTTCGTCGGCACGCCCTGACGGTGCGGCTGCTGCTCGACACCCATATCGCCCTCTGGGCGCTGACGGACGACCCGAAGCTGGGCACGCACGCGCGAGGCCTCATCGCGGACGTGGACAACCAGGTCTACGTCTCTGCGGTCACGGTCTGGGAAATCGCGATCAAACACGCCTTGCGGCGATCCGGCGTGCCGTTTTCGGGCAGCGACGCGCTCGGGCATTTCACCAACGCGGGCTATCGCTGGCTCGACGTCACGCCGGCGCACGCCGCCGCCACCGAGGCGCTGCCGCCGCTGCACGCCGATCCGTTCGACAGGCTGCTGGTGGCGCAGGCCATCGTCGAACCGCTGCGCCTGCTGACGCGCGACGCCGCGCTGCCCCAGTACTCCGACACCATTTTGCTGGTCTGAGGTCTTTGCGCTGCCGGCGCCTACTGGTCAACACGCGCCGAAACAATCGCGGCACAACTGCAGGGTGATCACGGCGGCCCCAATGGCAAGTACAGCGACTGCGTATCCGCCGAGGTGTCGCGAAAGCCATAGGCACGATAGAAGCACGCAGCTTTCTCATGCAGTGCATCCACCAGCAGCACGCGCACACTCAGCTGCGCGCGCAGGCCGAGGCAGCGCGCCACGGCATGCGCCACCAAGGTGTCACCGTGTCCCTTCACCTGCGCACTGGTCGAAACGGCCAGCCGCCCCATGCGGATTGCCGGCACCGGGTAGTTGGGCAATCTCTTGCGATCCGCTTCCTGCAGCTCGGTCAGCAGGAGTTGGGCCGCAGACAGGCTGTAGTAGCCGAGGATGCGGGCCGGGCCGGTGTCGTCCACCAAAACGTGCGTGGTGCTGATTCCGGCACGGTGGTGCTGGGCGGCCTGCTGGCGCAGGTAGGTATCCAGCGTGGGCTCGCCACAGGCGAATCCGTCGCGATCGTGTCGCTTGGGCCTGAGCTGCTCGACAACCAGCACAAGATCAGGCCGGCACCAGGCGAGCGAGGGCCTTGTCGAGCTTGGCGTTGGGCTGGAAGGGCGCATCCAGCGCCTTCAGGAAGCGCCGGGATTCTTCGGCCGACAGGGTGACGGTCAGTTCGGCCGCCATCACGCTGTCGGCCTCGCGCAGCACCGCATCGCGCACGAATGCCGACAACGGCACCCCTCGCAGGTCGGCAGCACGGGTGATACGCGCCTTGTCCGTGGGGTTCAGACGCACTTCGAGACGAGCGGCAGCAGTAGTCATGGCGATGCTCCTTGTACGGAATAGTACCGTACTGGCCAGAGGCCTTGCACGGCGCGTGCCTCCCGGCCAAGAATCCGCCACCTGTCCCCACCCTCTCGCCGCCATGACCCGCTGGAAAGCCGCCGGCACCCATCTGCTGCTCAGCATCGTCGTCATCGGCGGCATCGCGCTGGCCGCGTTCCTGCTCTGGTACCCGTACGGCCTGTACCGGGTCGCGGGGCTGGACCGCATCCTGCTGGTGATGCTCGGCATCGACCTGACGGCCGGGCCGCTGCTGACGCTGATCGTCTACCAGCAGGGCAAGCGCAGCCTGAAGTTCGACCTGGCGGTGATCGCCGCCGCGCAGGTGGCGTTCATGATCTACGGCCTGACGACCCTGTGGCAGGGGCGCCCGGTGTTCCTGGTGGCCACGCCGGACACCTACACCCTTGTCTTCGCCAACGAAGTGGCGGACGACGATCTGGCACAGGCGTCGCGACCCGAGTGGCGGCGCCTGTCGTGGACCGGCTCGCAGCTGGTCGCCACGCGCATGCCGGATGACGCGACGCAGCGGCGCGAGATCATCGAGGACTTCATGGCCGGCGGCGCTGGCATCGAGCGCTCGCCGAAGTACTACCAGCCCTACGAATCACTTGCCCCCGCCTTGGTGGATGCCGCGCGGCGGCAGACGCTCGACAACGCGTCCATCGCAGCAGGCGAATTGGCAATGCCCATCGTGTCGCGACGTGGGGAAGGCGTGCTGGTGATCGACGCCCGGGATGCGACGCCGCAGCGGACATTGCAGGCTCGCTGACACGGGTGCATGACCCTGCGCAGGCACCTGTGCGCTTCAGTGCCACTTCATCTTCCGGAAGTGAGACGCCGCATGTGAAGTCCACCTGCCCGGATGCGTCACTGCAAGGCCAAACATGACCTTCCTGGTCACTTTTTCGGGCCATAGATCCCCTCAAAGCGTGACTCGGTGCGTAATTCATCGAGCAATCTGGCAAGCCGCAGGAGTTGGCACGCTTGATGCTCTATCCCTCTGGCACGTGCGGTGTCGCACTGCTGCCCACGGACCGGAACAGCGGCCGCCAAGGCACGTGAAAAACCTCCAACCTCCTAGGGGATCCACCATGAAGATGCAGAAAGGTTTCACCCTGATCGAGCTGATGATCGTGATCGCGATCCTCGGCATCCTCGTCGCCATCGCACTGCCGGCGTACCAGGACTACACCGTCCGCGCCCGCGTGTCGGAAGCGGTTGCCCAGGCGGCGCCGGCCAAGCTGGCCGTTGCTGAGACGGCTTCGTCGCGTGCCGACGGTCTGGCCGGCGTCACCTCCGCGAACTCCGGCTTCGTGTTCGCTGCAAACTCCACCCGGTACATTGCGAGCATTGTGGTCAATAACGGTGGCGGCATTGTGGTGACGCCGCGCGACACTGGCGCCAACCCGAACCCGGTCATGACTTGGACGCCGTCTCAGGTCGCAACGACGGATCCGGTCCTCTGGGCCTGCACCACCGCTCCGGCGACTGCTAACAAGTATGTCCCGGCCGAGTGCCGTAACGCCGTCCCGACCCCGTAATTATCAATCTCCGTTTCTTCTGAACTAGAAGGGCCCTTCTTCGGAAGGGCTCTTTTTTTTTGAATCGCTAGCAGCCATGCTCAGTTGACCCGGGCAACACCTAAGACGAATCCAATGAACGCAGTTCCCGCCGCCAACCTTGTGGGCATTACCGGCATCGCCCGCCGATTGGTGCTGGACGGCGCGCTCGAAGAGGGCGCGGCGCGCGACGCACTCGACAAGGCCACGCGCGAGCGCAAGCCCATCGCCAACTACCTGCGCGACAGCAGGCTAGTGACCTCGGGGCAGATGGCCGCCGCCAACTCCATCGAGTTTGGCATGCCCATCTTCGATCCCTCGGTGATGGATGCCGGCCAGAGCGCCATCAAGCTGGTCAACGCCGAGCTGCTGGGGAAGCACAACGTGCTGCCGCTGTTCAAGCGCGGCAGCAAGCTGTTCGTCGGCATGGCCGACCCGACCAACAGCCACGCGCTGGACGAGCTGAAGTTTCACACCAACCTGGCGGTGGAGCCGATCCTGGTCGACGAGGACCGGATCAAGCGGACGATCGAGCAGTGGCTGGAGTCGAGCGATTCGCTCGGGGATTCGCTCGGCGACTCGGAAGGTCTGGAGAACCTGGACGTCGGTGGTGGCGACGACGACATCGGCAGCAGCGACAGCGGCGTTGACGGCAAGGGCGACGACACGCCGGTGGTCAAGTTCGTCAACAAGGTGCTGATCGACGCGATCAAGAAGGGCGCGTCCGATATCCACTTCGAGCCCTACGAGACGGACTACCGCGTGCGGCTGCGCATCGACGGCATCCTGAAGCAGGTGGCGAAGATGCCGGTCAAGCTCAACCAGCGCATCACCGCGCGCCTGAAGGTGATGGCGCAGCTGGACATCGCCGAGAAGCGGGTGCCACAGGACGGCCGGATCAAGCTCAACATCAGCAAGACCAAGCAGATCGACTTCCGCGTGAGCACGCTGCCAACGCTGTTCGGCGAGAAGGTGGTGCTGCGCATCCTGGACGGCAGCGCTGCCAAGCTGGGCATCGAGAAGCTGGGCTACGAGCCCGACCAGCAGCAGCTGTTCCTCGAGGCGATCGAGAAGCCTTACGGCATGGTGCTGGTCACCGGCCCCACCGGCTCCGGCAAGACGGTGTCGCTGTACACCGCGCTGGGCATCCTCAACGACGAGATGCGCAATATCTCCACCGTCGAGGACCCGGTGGAAATCCGCCTGCCTGGCGTCAACCAGGTGCAGCAGAACGTGAAGCGCGGCATGACCTTTGCTGCCGCGCTGCGCAGCTTTCTGCGCCAGGACCCGGACATCATCATGGTCGGCGAGATCCGCGACCTGGAAACCGCGGAGATCGCGGTCAAGGCCGCGCAGACCGGCCACATGGTGCTGTCGACGCTGCACACCAACGACGCGCCGCAGACCATCGCCCGGCTGATGAACATGGGCATCGCGCCGTACAACATCATCAGCTCGGTGACGCTGGTGATCGCGCAGCGGCTGGCGCGGCGGCTGTGCCCCAAGTGCAAGAAGGAGATCGAGCTGCCGGAGCATGCGCTGCTGGCCGAAGGCTTCAGCGCGGACGAGGTGCACGCGGGCATCAAGCTGTACGAGCCGGTGGGCTGCGAGGACTGCACGGCCGGCTACAAGGGCCGCGTGGGCGTGTACCAGGTGATGCCGATGTCCGACGAGATCCAGACCATCATCCTGGAGGGCGGCAACGCGATGCAGATCGCGGCGGTGGCGGAGAAGGCCGGCGTGCGCGACCTGAGGAAGTCCGCGCTGCTGAAAGCGCGGAACGGGTTGACCAGCCTGGCGGAGATCAACCGGGTGACCAAGGACTGAGGCCGGCGCGGCCCGACCGCCAAAGCCGGCGGTCCGTCACAAACGGAAATTTCACTTTGGCCCGGAACCGACTAGGATGCCGGGAGGATGATCCGGCGGGGGTGCCGGACACCAGGGGAGTCACAGCATGGCCGTCACCCGTACCGCCGCCAAGACCGCCAAGGCCGGCCCGCTCGTCCGCAGGCCGGTGGCCAAGGCCAAGGGCGCACCAGTCCGCGAGGGCGTGACGCTGCAGCCCTTCACCTGGGAGGGCACCGACAAGCGCGGCAAGAAGATGAAGGGCGAGACGCCCGCCAAGAACGCCAACATGCTGCGCGCCGAGCTGCGCCGGCAGGGCATCATGCCGACCGTCGTGAAGCCCAGGGCCAAGCCGCTGTTCGGCGCGGCGGGCAAGAAGATCACGGCCAAGGACATGGCGGTGTTCAGCCGCCAGCTGGCGACCATGATCAAGTCCGGCGTGCCCGTGGTTCAGGCGCTGGAGATCATCGGCGGCGGCCACAAGAACGAGCGCATGAAGAAGATGGTGAACGCGCTGCGCCTCGACATCGAGGGCGGCAGCTCGATCCATGAGGCCATGAGCAGGCATCCGGTGCAGTTCGACGAACTGTTCCGCAACCTGGTCAAGGCCGGCGAGACCGCCGGCGTGCTGGAGACGGTGCTGGACACCATCGCCAGCTACAAGGAGAACACCGAGAGCCTGAAGGGCAAGATCAAGAAGGCCCTGTTCTACCCGGCCACGGTGATCGCGGTGGCCATCATGGTCAGCGCGGTGCTGCTGATCTTCGTGGTGCCGCAGTTCGAACAGGTGTTCAGCAGCTTCGGCGCCGACCTGCCTGCCTTCACCCAGCTGATCATCGGCGCCAGCAGGTTCCTGATCGCGTGGTGGTTGCCGATCCTGCTGATCATCGTGGGCAGCGGGTTCTTCTTCGTCTACACCTACAAGCGCTCGATCAAGCTGCAGCACTTCGTCGACCGGATGATGCTGAAGATCCCGGTGATCGGGCAGATCCTGCACAACTCGTCGATCGCGCGCTTCTCGCGCACGCTGGCCACCACCTTCCGCGCCGGCGTGCCGCTGGTGGAGGCGCTGGACATCGTGGCCGGCGCCACCGGCAACCAGGTCTACGAGCAGGCGGTGTACGAGATCCGCGACGACGTGTCCGTCGGGTACCAGCTCAACATGGCCATGAAGCAGGTCAACATCTTCCCGCACATGGTGGTGCAGATGGCCGCCATCGGCGAGGAGGCCGGCGCGCTGGACACCATGCTGTTCAAGGTGGCGGACTTCTACGAAGAAGAGGTGAACAACGCCGTCGACGCGCTGACCAGCCTGCTGGAGCCGATGATCATGATCATCATCGGCGGCGTGGTGGGCTCGATGGTGATCGGCATGTACCTGCCGATCTTCAAGCTGGCGGCGGCGATTTGACGCCTCGCGATTCGGCGGTGCGCTAAGTGGCATTCCTCGACCAGAACCCGGCGCTCGGGTTCCCGCTGGTGGCCGGGCTGGGCCTGCTGGTCGGCAGCTTCCTCAACGTGGTCATCCTGCGGCTGCCGCGGCGCATGGAGTGGGAGTGGAAGCGCGACAGCCGCGAGGTGCTGGGCGAGCCCGAGCTGTACGACCCGCCGCCGCCGGGCATCGTGGTGGAGCGCTCGCACTGCCCGCACTGCGGCCACCAGCTGTCGTGGTACGAAAACATCCCCGTCTTCAGCTGGCTGGCGCTGCGCGGCAGGTGCCGTGCGTGCAAGGCGCCGATCTCGGCGCAGTACCCGCTGGTGGAGCTGCTGACCTGCCTCTTGCTGGTGGTGTGCGTGTGGCAGTTCGGCTTCGGCTGGCAGGGCTTCGGCGCCTGCCTGCTGACGTGCTTTTTGATCGCGCTGTCGGGGATCGACCTGCGCACCCAGCTGCTGCCGGACTCGATGACGCTGCCGCTGCTGTGGCTGGGGCTGATCGCCGCGGTCGAGGACCTGTACATCGCGCCCAAGGCCGCGCTGCTGGGCGCGATCGCCGGCTACGTGAGCCTGTGGTCGGTGTGGTGGGTGTTCAAGCAGGTGACCGGCAAGGAGGGCATGGGCCACGGCGACTTCAAGCTGCTGGCCGCGCTGGGCGCGTGGTGCGGGCTGCAGGGCATCCTGCCGACGATCCTGCTGTCGTCGGTCGTTGGCGCCATCGTCGGCTCGATCTGGCTCGCCAGCCAGGGCCGCGACCGCGCCACGCCGATCCCGTTCGGCCCGTACCTGGCCGTCGCCGGCTGGATCGTGTTCGTCTGGGGCGACCGGATCATGGCCACGTATTTGCAGTGGGCCGGGCTGTAAGGGCCGCTGCCGGGTATGCCGGCGAGCGACGCATGAAGTTGTCTGCCGTGATCGGAATGGCACCTGCCGTGTCCCGTGGAGCGCCGCTTGTGGTGCCTGGCATCACCCGCGCCTCGTCCTTCGGCATCCCGCCCGTCGTGCGCGGCATCCCGCGCGCCCTGCCTTGTGCCGTGCCGTCCGCCCTGCTTCCCAGTAAGCCGTCCGCCAGCGGCGCAGGTGGCACCACTCGATGAGCCGCTATGTCGTCGGCCTCACGGGCGGCGTCGCCTCGGGCAAATCGGAAGTCACCCGCCGCTTCGAGGCGCTCGGTGTGACGGTCGCCGACGCCGACCTCGCCGCGCGCGACGCGGTGGCGCCGCGGTCCGACGGCCTGGCAGAGATCGTCGCCGCGTTCGGCACCGGCATGCTGCTTACAGACGGCGGCCTCGACCGCGCGGCGATGCGCCGGCACGTGTTCACCGACGATGCCGCGCGCGCGCGGCTGGAAGCCATCGTGCATCCACGCGTGCGGGTCGCGGTGCGCGAGGCCTGCGAGGCTGCCGCCAGCCCCTATGCGATCGCCGCGATCCCGCTGCTGGCCGAAGGCGGCCGCGCGGCGTATCCGTGGCTCGATCGCGTACTGGTCATCGACGTGCCCGTCGCCACGCAGCACGTGCGCCTGCTGACGCGCGACGCCATCGACGACGCGCTCGCCGACCGCATGATCGCGGTGCAGGCCACCCGCGAGGCGCGGCTGGCGATCGCCGTCGACGTGCTCGACAACGGCGGTCCGCTGGAGGCGCTGGACGCGCAGGTGGCGGCGCTGCACGCGCGGTATCTGGGGTTGGCTGGCAACACCCGGTAGCGCGTGCCTGCTGCGCTTATGCCATCGACTGCTCGACTGCCCCGACTGCCCCGACTGCCGCGTCAACGCCGGTCGCCCGCCTGTCTCCTTCTCCGCCTGCGGGGGAAGGCCGGGATGGGGGCGCCTTTTGCACGGGTTGCGCCAACAGCGCCCCCACCCCGACCCTCCCCCGCTGCGCAGGGGAGGGAGACAGGCGGTGACGCGCCCGCTTCAACCTGCAGCCGGCCACAGCCCCCGGATCGCGGCAATGCCCTGCGCGCCGTGATCGCGCGCGGTGGCGATGTCGTCCGTGCCCATGCCTCCGATGGCGTAGATCGGCAGCGACACCAGCTCGCGCAGCGCGGCGAAGCGCTCCCAGCCGATGCCGGGGGCGCCGCGATGGCTGGCCGTGGCGGCCACCGGGCCGACGATGACGAAGTCGCAGCCGATGGCCTGGGCGTGGCGGAGTTCGTCGGCGTCATGGCAAGACGCGGCGACCAGCGCATCCGCAGGCAGCGGCCGCGCGGTGCAGGCCATCAGGTGCTTCGACGGCAGGTGCACGCCGGCGCCGAGCGCGCGGGCCATGTCGACATCGCCGTTGACCAGCAGCGATGCGCCGCGGGCGCGGCACGCGGCGGCGGCGTGTTGCGCCAGGTATTCGTGGCGGGCGCGCGGCAGGCCCGGCAGCCGCAGCTGGACGCGCAGGACGCCGGCATCCAGCGCCGCGTCAAGACTCGCGCACCAGGCGGCAGCGGGATCGGCGTCGACATCTGCTCCCGCTTCTGCATCCGCGTCTGCATCGGCCCGTATCGACGGGTCGGTGCGGGTGGTCACGCTGCGCGCGTGCTGCAAGGCGTCGCTCCCGGCCTGGCGGTCGAGCCCCACGCCACCAGGCAACGGCGTCACCAGGTACCGGTCCGGCTGCAGCAGCGCGGCGACCACCGGTACGTCCGCTGGCGGCATCGCGTAGCGCGGCAGCTTGTCTGGCGGCACCCAGGCCAGCGCCTGGCCCTCTCGCCCGCGCGGGGCGCCGGTCCAGCGCTCGACGCGGCGCACGTCCAGCCGCAGCCGCTTGTCGGGATACGCCTGCGGCACGCGAATCACCGGCGCGCCGACGCTGGCGACGATGCCCAGCTCCTCGTGCAACTCGCGGACCAGCGCGGCCTCGGCGGTCTCACCCGGCTCCTGCTTGCCGCCGGGGAATTCCCACAGGCCGGCGAGGTCGCGGCCCTCGCTGCGCCGCGCCAGCAGTACGCGGCCGCGGCGGTCGGTGATGACCGCGGCGATGACGTCGACGACGCGGCGCTGGAGCTCGCCGGTCATCGCGCGCTTCTCAGGCCAGCTGTCCGTGGCAGTGCTTGTACTTCTTGCCGCTGCCGCAGGGGCAGGGGTCGTTGCGGCCGACCTTGGGCATGTCCATCGCAGTGGTGGCGGGCAGGCGCGAGGCCTGGACCTGGGCGGCCTCCTCGTCGGCGCCGTAGCCACCGGCGTCGGCGTGCTGGAACTGCGCCTGGCGCAACTGCGCCTCCACCTGGCGGCGTTCCTCGGCCTCCATCGCCACGATCTCCTCCTCGCTGCGCACGCGCACGCGCGCCAGCAGGGTGATCACCTCGCGCTTGACCTTGTCCAGCATCTCCGAGAACAGCGCGAAGGCCTCCTTCTTGTACTCCTGCTTCGGCTGCTTCTGCGCGTAGCCGCGCAGGTGGATGCCCTGGCGCAGGTAGTCCATGCGGCCGAGGTGCTGCTTCCAGTTCTCGTCCAGCACGTTGAGCATGATGTGCTTCTCCAGCATGCGCATCGTCTCGGGGCCCACGCTGGCCTCCTTGTCGACGAACAGCTGCTGCAGCCTGTCCTGCACGTACTGCTGGATACCCTCGGCGTCGAGCTCCTGCTGCGCCTGCGCCATCTCCGCAAGGCCCAGTCGCTGGCCGAACTCCTGCTCCAGCGTCGTGTCCAGCCCGGCCAGGTCCCACTGGTCGTCGATCGACGCCGGCGGCACGTGGCGCTCGACGACCTCGGCGATGACATCGCCGCGGATGCCCTCGATGTTGTCCTGCACGCTCTCGGCATCCAGCAGCTCGTCGCGCTGGCTGTAGATCACCTTGCGCTGGTCGTTGTTGACGTCATCGAAGTCGAGCAGGTTCTTGCGGATGTCGAAGTTGTGCGCCTCGACCTTGCGCTGCGCGTTGGCGATCTGCTTGCTGACCAGGGGCGACTCGATGATGTCGTCCTCCTTCAGGCCCATGCGCGCCATGACCCGCTGCACCCAGTCGGCGGCGAAGATCCGCATCAGGTTGTCTTCGAGCGACAGGTAGAACCGCGAGCTGCCCTGGTCGCCCTGGCGGCCGGAGCGGCCGCGCAGCTGGTTGTCGATGCGCCGCGACTCGTGGCGCTCGGTGCCGACGATGTGCAGCCCGCCGGCGTCCTTGACCGCATCGTGGCGCTGTTGCCACTCGGCCTTGAGGCGCGCGCGGGTGGCGTCGTCGGCCTCGCCCTGCGCCTCGAGCTCGGCGAGCTCGGACTCCAGCGAGCCGCCGAGCACAATGTCGGTGCCGCGGCCGGCCATGTTGGTGGCGATGGTGATCGCGCCCGGGCGGCCAGCCTGGGCGACGATGTGCGCCTCGCGCTCGTGCTGCTTGGCGTTGAGCACCTCGTGGGCGATGCCCTCGGCGGTGAGCTGCGCGGAGATCAGCTCGGAGACCTCGATCGACGTGGTGCCGACCAGCACCGGCTGCTGCTTGGCGAAGCACTCCTTGATCTCGGCGACGACCGCCCGGTACTTGCCGGCGCGGTTGAGGAACACCGCGTCCGGGTGATCCTTGCGCACCATGTCGCGGTTGGTGGGGATGACCACCACCTCGAGCGAGTAGATGCTCTGGAACTCGAACGCCTCGGTGTCGGCAGTGCCGGTCATGCCCGCCAGCTTGCCGTACATGCGGAACAGGTTCTGGAAGGTGATGCTGGCCAGCGTCTGGTTCTCGCGCTGCACCGGCACGCCTTCCTTGGCCTCTACCGCCTGGTGCAGGCCGTCGGACCAGCGCCGCCCGGTGAGCGTGCGGCCGGTGAATTCGTCGACGATCACCACCTCGCCGTCGCGCACGATGTAGTCGACGTCGCGCTGGTAGATGGCGTGGCCGCGCAGCGCGGCGTTGAGGTGGTGGACGACGTGGATGTTCTGCGGCGCGTACAGGTCGCTGCTGTCCTCGGTGAGGATGCCGGCGTCGCGCAGCAGGGTCTCCGCGTGCTCCTGCCCGGCCTCGGACAGGTGCACCTGCTTGCCCTTCTCGTCGACCCAGTAGTCGCCGTCGCCGTCTTCGGCGTCCTGCCGCGTCAGCTGCGGCACGATGCGGTTGACCTTGATGTACAGCTCCGGCGAATCGTCCGCCGGGCCGGAGATGATCAGCGGCGTGCGCGCCTCGTCGATCAGGATCGAGTCGACCTCGTCGACGATCGCGTAGTGCAGCGTGCGCTGGTTGCGGTCGGCGCGCGACAGCGCCATGTTGTCGCGCAGGTAGTCGAACCCGAACTCGTTGTTGGTGCCATAGGTGATGTCGGCGGCGTAGGCGGCCTTCTTGTCGCCGTGCGGCATGCCCGGGTAGACCACGCCCACCGACAGGCCGAGCCAGGTGTACAGCCGCCCCATCCACGCCGAGTCGCGGCGGGCGAGGTAGTCGTTGACGGTGACCACGTGCACGCCCTTGCCTTCGAGCGCGTTGAGGTAGGTCGGCAGGGTCGCGACCAGGGTCTTGCCCTCGCCGGTGCGCATCTCGGCGATCTTGCCGGTGTGCAGCACCATGCCGCCGACCAGCTGCACGTCGTAATGGCGCATGCCCAGTACGCGTTGGCTGGCCTCGCGGCAGACCGCGAACGCCTCGGGCAGCACCTTGTCAAGCGACTCGCCGCCGGCGATGCGCGCCTTGAGCTCCGGGGTCCTGGCCTGCAGCTCGGCGTCCGACAGCGCCTGCAGCTGCGCCTCGAAGGCGTTGACCTTGCCCACGACCTTGTTGAACTGGGTGACGACGCGGTCGTTGCGGCTGCCGAAGACGCTGGTGAGCAGGCGATTGAACATGGAGGACCGGATTCCGAAAGGGCCGCGGCGCGGCGGATGGGTCGCCACGGACCCCTGAAACGCAGACAGGGCGCCTGGGCGCCCTGTCATGGCAACGCGGATTGTAGCGTGGGGTCCCGGCAGGCGCCTATCAACCCCGCCCGCGGAACGCCGCGCGGCCCGCGCGTCAGCCGCGCTTGACCGGCATGTCGCCGAGGAACTTGCGCGGGTTGACCACGCGCCCGTTTTCCCAGACCTCGAAGTGCACGTGGGCACCGGTGGAGCGGCCGGTGGAGCCGGCGCGCGCGATCTGCTGGCCCACGCGGACCAGGTCACCGACGCGCACCACGTTGCGCGAGTTGTGCGCGTAGCGCGTTACGTAGCCGTTGCCGTGGTCTATCTCGACCACGTTGCCGTAGCCGGGGCGCTCGCCGGAATAGCTGACCACGCCGTCGGCGACCGACATCACCGGATCGCCGGTGCGGGCGTCGAAGTCGATGCCCTTGTGGTACGCGACGCCGCCGCCGAAGGGATCGGCGCGACGGCCGAAGCCCGAAGTGATGAAGCTGCTTGCGACCGGCGAGCGCGAAGGGATCGCCTTGCGGTCCAGCTCCTGGTTGGCCAGCAGCGCCTCCAGCACCGACAGCTGTGCCCCCGACGCCGCAAGGTCGCCCTCGACCTGGCCCATGCCGTCGCGCAGCTCGGTCGCCGCCATGTCGCGGACGGGGCCGGTGCCGCCGACGCCGACCTGCGCGCTGAAGTCGAACTCGCCGTCGCGGAGCTGGCCGACGCGGGTGAGGCGGTCGCCAAGCGCATTGAGGCGGTTGGCCTGTGCCTGCAGCTCCGCGAGGCGCGCGGCCAGTGCGTTGACCTCGCGCTGCGCCTCCTGACGGGTCCACGCCAGCTCCGAGCCCTGACTGCTGGCCTGGGCCTGCAGCCGCGACACCTGGGCCGACTGCGCCGCGCTGCCGATACCGATGCCTGTGACCAGGATCGCCGCGGCGGCAACCCCGGGGCGGACTCGAGCAACGTGGGCCACGTGCTGCGCGAGGTGGCGAAGGTGCGCCGGTGCATGGTGCAGAAAGCTGTGTAGAGTCATAAGTCCAATGCCTGCCGCAAGTTCAAAACCGCCCGCGTCACCCGGACCCCGCATCGCGATGGACGCGCTGCTGGCCGATGTCGCGGGTCAACCGGTCCGCCGCGCCCTGTGGCTCGATGCGATGGACCATCTGTTGCGCCCCTACCTGTCGCCTTCGCTTGCCGCCCACGCCCGCCTGGCGAACGTCGATGGCCAGCGACTGGTGTACCTCGTCAAGTCCCCGGTGTGGCACGCCCGGCTCCGGTTGTCCGGCGCGGACCTGCTGGAGGCCGCCCGCTCCCTCGGACTGCCGGTCACCGAGTTCGTCATCAGGACCTCGACCCCGGACGCGGTGGTCGCGCCCGTGTCGCCGTCCCGCAGACCCGTCTCCAGCGTCGCGCGCGATGCCCTGCGCGAGGCGCTCGACCTGCTGCGGACGCCCGACAATGACGCCTGAGCCGGTCACCCGACGCTGTCCGGCGCTCCCGACCAGTTCCCGTGAGGGGCATGTCAAGGGCGCTGGACCGGGGCATCCTACCCAGCGACCCGGGGCCAGACGTTAAGCGGGCAGGGGAAATCCGTGCGGAATGAAGCCGGAAGCGCGGCATCCTTCACCCGACCTTCATCCTTGCGCAGATGCGTTACCCAACAGAATCAATAGGTTATCGGCAATTAGGCGGCGATGGCATCAGCCGCGCGTCGGGACGCGGACCGTTGGTCGGATCGCCGTCCACGGCGTCAGTGCCTGCAACCGGCCACGGCTGGCAACAACCCCGGGGCCGCGCACCCTGCCGGGCCGCCCTCGGCGCTCAGTAGGCGGGCTGCATCGCGCCGTAGGTGACCGGGGAGGCGACCTGCCCGGGGAACGTGACCTCTTCCCAGGCGCTCCGGTCGGCCAGCAGTGCGCGCACCAGCGTGTTGTTGAGCGCGTGGCCGGACTTGTAGCCCTCGAACGCGCCGATGATCGGCCGCCCCGCGAGGTACAGGTCGCCCACGGCATCGAGGATCTTGTGGCGCACGAACTCGTCGGCGTAGCGCAGGCCGTCATCATTAAGCACGCGGAACTCGTCGAGCACGATGGCGTTGTCCATCGACCCGCCCAGCCCGAGGTTGCGCTCGCGCATGTACTCCAGGTCGCGCATGAAGCCGAAGGTCCGCGCGCGGCTGACTTCCTGGATGTAGTTGGCGGTCGAGAACTCGACCTCGGCGCGCGACTGGGTCGCCGGGATGGCCGGGTGGTCGAAGGAGATGGTAAACCCGAGGCGGTAGCCGTCGTAGGGTTCGAAGCGGGCGATCTTGTCGCCGTCGCGGACCTCGACCGGCCGCACGATGCGGATGAAGCGCTTGGCCGCGTCCTGGTCGACCAGGCCCGCGGACTGCAGCAGGAACACGAACGGCCCCGCCGAGCCGTCCATGATCGGCACTTCGGCCGAGGACAGGTCGACATAGGCGTTGTCGATGCCGAGGCCGGCGAGCGCCGACATCAGGTGCTCCACCGTCTGCACCTTGGCGCCCGACTGCGACAGCCCGGTGCAAAGGGTGGTCTCACCGACCAGCCTGGCGTCGGCCGGGATCTCGACCACCGGGTCGAGGTCGACGCGGCGGAACACGATGCCCGCATCCACCGGGGCCGGGCGCAGCGTCAGGAACACCTTCTCACCGCTATGCAGGCCGACGCCGGTCGCACGGATCACGTTCCTGATGGTGCGCTGTTGGACCATGGGCAGTGCCTGGACGACGACGTCGGCGACCCCCCAAGGGGCCGGGAGGGCAGAACGCGAGCGGCCCGCAGCGTAGCACGCAGGGCGCTGAATCTGAACGGAAGCGATGCTCGGTCCCGAGGCGGTCCCGTGCGACAGGCAGGGCAGGGCATGCCGCGCGCCCTCGCAAGGCGTGCGGACGGCGTGCAGCCGTCGCAAAACGCCACCGGGCCGGCGCAGGCCCGGTGGCCGAAAGGACGCTGTCGCCGGTCAGTCCGCCTGGCGGCGCAGGAACGCCGGGATGTCCAGGTAGCTGCTGTCGTTGCCGAAGTCCGCCGCCACTGGCGCCGGGGCGCTGTCGCCGCCGCTGCTGCGGCCGCGCAGGCTCGATGCGATGCTCGGCGCCGACGACGTCGACTCGAAGCCGTCCTCGACGAACATGCCGGTGGTGCCGTCGCGCTTGCCCTGGGTGTTGATCAGCTGCACGTGCGGCTTGCGCTGCGTCTCCTGCGCGTAGTCGGCGGTGCGCTGCGAGGCGCGGTTGGCGCTGCGGTTCAGCCCGGTGGCGACCACGGTCACGCGGACCTCGTCCTGCATGTCGGGATCGAGCACGGTGCCGATGACGATGGTCGCGTCCTCGCTGGCGAAGTTCTCCACCGTGCGGCCGACCTCGTCGAACTCCGCCATGGTGAAGTCCGCGCCGGCAGTGATGTTGACCAGGATGCCGTTGGCGCCGGCCAGGTTGACGTCGTCGAGCAGCGGGTTCTGGATCGCCGACTCGGCCGCGGCCTGCGCACGGTCGTCGCCGCGGGCGGTTCCGGTGCCCATCATTGCCAGGCCCATCTCCGCCATCACCGTGCGCACGTCGGCGAAGTCGACGTTGATCAGCCCCGGGCGGACGATCAGGTCGGCGATGCCCTGCACCGCGCCGAGCAGCACGTCGTTGGCGGCGCGGAACGCCTGCACCATGGTCGCGTTGCGGCCGAGCACGGTGATCAGCTTCTCGTTGGGGATCGTGATCAGCGAGTCGCAGTGCTGCGACAGGTCCTCGATGCCCTTCAACGCCACCTGCATGCGGCGCCGGCCCTCGAACGGGAACGGCTTGGTGACCACCGCCACGGTGAGGATGCCCATCTCCTTGGCCAGCTGCGCGACCACGGGCGCGGCGCCGGTGCCGGTGCCGCCGCCCATGCCGGCGGTGATGAACACCATGTCCGCGCCCTGCAGCGCGTCCATGATGATCTCGCGGTCCTCGAGCGCGGCCTGTCGGCCGACCTCCGGGTTTGCGCCCGCGCCCAGGCCCTTGGTGACGTTGCCGCCCAGCTGCAGCTGCAGCTTGGAGCCGCAGTTGCGGATCGCCTGCGCGTCGGTGTTGGCGGTGATGAACTCCACCCCGTCGACGCTGCTGTTGACCATGTGCGCGACCGCATTGCCGCCGCCGCCGCCCACGCCGATGACCTTGATCACCGCGTTGGGAGCCATTTTTTCCACGAGTTCGAAATGCGCCATGTCCGTCGTCCTTTCAGTTGGTGCCGATCCGGGTGTGGACCTGTCGGCGTTCTTTTAATGGGTGTTGCGTGGGTGGTGCCGGGTGTCGCGTTGCCGCCTCAGAATTCGCCGTTGAACCAGTTCTTCAGTTTGTTGAGCACGCTGCCCGCGCGCCCGGCGGGAATCACCGGCCGACGCGGATGTTCGATCTGGCTGCCCATCAGCAGCAGGCCGACGCCGGTGGCGTGGACCGGGTTGCCGACCACTTCGCCCAGGCCGGTGACGTGCTGCGGGATGCCGACGCGCACCGGCATCTGCAGCATCTCTTCGGCGAGCTCGACCACGCCCTCCATCTTCGAGGCGCCGCCGGTCAGCACCATGCCGGCGCGGACGTGCTGCTCGAACCCCGAGCGGCGCAGCTCGGCCTGCACCATCTCGAAGATCTCCTCGTAGCGCGCCTGCACCGCCTGCGCCAGCGACTGCCGCGGCAGCCGCCGCGGCGGCCGGTCGCCGACGCTGGGCACCTGGATCGATTCCTCCGATGTCGCCAGCTGCGCCAGCGCGCAGGCGTAGCGGACCTTGATCTGCTCGGCCTCGGGCGTCGGCGTGCGCAGCATGTGCGCGATGTCCTCGGTGACCTTGTCGCCGGCGATCGGCAGCGACGAGGTGTGGCAGATCGCGCCCTGCACGAACACCGCGAGATCCGTGGTGCCGGCGCCGATGTCGACCAGCACCACCCCGAGCTCGCGCTCGTCGCCGGTCAGCACCGCGGTGCTCGACGCCAGCGGACCGAGGATCAGGTCGTCGATCTGCAGGCCGCAGCGCTGCACGCACTTGCTGATGTTGGCCGCGGCCGACTGCGCGCAGACCACCAGGTGCGCGTGCACCTCCAGCCGCACGCCGGTCATGCCGACGGGGTTGCGGATGCCTTCCTGCGAATCGTCGAGCACGTACTCGCGCGGGATCGCGTGCAGGATCTTCTGGTCGGCCGGGATCGCGACCGCCTTGGCCGCCTCCAATACGCGGTCGAGGTCGGCGTAGGTCACCTCGCCGTCGCGGATCGGCACGATCCCGGGCGAGTTCTTGCACTGCACGTGGTTGCCGGAGATCGACGCGTAGACCGAGCGGATCTCGCAGCCGGCCATCAGCTCGGCTTCTTCGACCGCGCGCTGGATCGACTGCACGGTGGATTCGATGTCGACGACCACGCCGCGCTTGAGCCCGCGCGATTCATGGCTGCCGATGCCGATCACCTCGATCGGGTTGCCCGGCGAGTACTCGCCGACCAGCGCGACCACCTTGGAGGTGCCGATATCGAGGCCGACGATCAGGGCCTTGTCGCCTTTGCGGTTCATCAGGGGGTGTCCATGGGGGTAAGTGGCATCGGCCAGGTCAGCGCGAAGCCGTTGGTGTAGCGCAGATCGGCCAGCGTCAGCGGCGACTGCTTCTGCGCCAGCAGCTGCGGCATCAGCCGCGCGAAGCGCGCCAGCCGCAGCCGCGCCTCCTGGTTGCCGACCAGCACCCGGGTGCCGTTGCTGAGCGTCATCGCCCAGCTGCCGCGCGCGTCCAGGCGCAGCGAGTGCACGCCGTAGCCCGACGGGTCGAACATCGCGCTGGATTCGTTGTAGAGCGCCACCACGTCCGGCACGCGCGCATCGGGCCCGTGCAGCTGCGGCAGGCCGGCCGGCACGTCGATGCCGGCGCGCGGGAACAGCCGCCCCTGCTGAGACAGCAGGCGGTCCTCGCCCCAGCGTGCGAACGGGCGGTGCTCCAGCACCCGCACCTCGACCACGTCGGGCCAGCGCTTGCGGACCTCGGCGTGCTCGACCCACGGCAGCGCGGCGACGTCACGCTGCGCCGCGTCCAGCCGCACCGCGAAGAAGCCGCGCTGCGCGTGCGGCAGCACCACGTCGCGCAGCCGCTCGACGTCGACGTGGCGCAGGTCCTCGTTGATCCGCAGCACGCGCAGCGGCCAGCGCTCGGCGCCGATCCAGCCGCTCACGAGCGCCACCACCGGCAGCGCGACCAGCGCCAGCGCCAGCGCCCAGGACACGATCCGCAGCAGCGCGCTCACAGCGTCTGCTCCAGCACGCGCCAGCACAGCGCAGCGTAGTCGCAGCCCAGCACCGCTGCCGCCTTCGGCACCAGCGAGTGGCTGGTCATGCCCGGCGCGGTATTGACCTCGATCAGCTGCAGGCCGCGCTCGCGGTCGCGCATCACGTCGACCCGGCCCCAGCCGCTGCAGCCGGCGGCGCGGAACGCGGCCAGCGCCAGCGCGCGGACGTCGTCCTCGACCTCGCCGTCGAGTCCGGGACACAGGTATTGGGTGTCATCGGCCACGTACTTGGCGTGGTAGTCGTACCACTCGCCTGCCGGCACGATGCGGATCGACGGCAGCGCGACGTCGCCGAGGATGCCGACGGTGAGTTCGTCGCCGCGCACCATCTGCTCCATCAGCAGCTCGCCGGCGTACTGCTGCGCGAACGCGACGGCGGGCGCGAGGTCGTCGGCGGACAGCACCCGGAACACGCCGACGCTGGAGCCCTCGCACGACGGCTTGACGAACACCGGGTAGCCGAGGCGGCCGGCCGCGGCCGCGAGATCGGCGCCGCTCGCCAGGCGTTCGAAGCGCGGCGTCGGCAGGCCGGACTCGATCCACACCTGTTTGGTGCGGATCTTGTCCATCGTCAGCGCACTGCCGAGCACACCGGAGCCGGTGACCGGCACCCGCAGCGCGGCCAGCAGGCCCTGCAGCACCCCGCTCTCGCCGTCGCCGCCGTGCAGGATGTTGAAGACCCGATCGAAGCCGGCCCTGTCGAAGCCGGTGCCATCGATGCGGTCGGCGCGCAGCGCGTCGACCAGCGCCGGCACGCCGTCGACCGCGACCGCGTCGACACCGCGCGAGCACAGCGCGGCGAGCACGCTGCCGCCCGACGACAGCGACACCTCGCGCTCGGAACTGGTGCCGCCCATCAGCACCGCGACGCGGCCGAACGCGGCCGGGTCGTCGCCGCGCGGCGGCGGCAGCGCGCGGCTCACGGGCGGCCTCCGTCGAAGCCATTGGCCGCGATCTGCTGGGCGGCGTGGCCGATGTCGCCGGCGCCCATCATCAACAGCAGGTCGCCGTCCTGCAGGATGTCGGGCAGCACGTCGCGCAGCTCCTGCGGGCTGCCAACCACCACCGGGTCGATGCGCCCGCGCGCACGGATGGCGCGCGCCAGCGCCTTGGCATCGGCACCCGCGATCGGCGCCTCGCCGGCCGGGTAGACCTCGGTCAGCACCAGCGCATCGACGTCGGAGAGCACGCCGGCGAAGTCGTCGAACAGGTCCCGCGTGCGGCTGTAGCGATGCGGCTGGAACGCCACCACCAGCCGGCGCTCGGGCCAGCCACCGCGCGCGGCCTCGAACACCGCCGCCAGCTCGCGCGGGTGGTGGCCGTAGTCGTCGACCAGCTGCACGCGTGCCCCCGAAGCGGTGCGGAGCTCGCCAAGCAGGTTGAAGCGGCGGCCGATGCCTTCGAAGCGCGCCAGCGCGGTGCCGATGTCGGCGGCCGACACCCCCAGCTGCCACGCCACCGCGGCCGCGGCCAGCGCGTTCTGCACGTTGTGCCGCCCGGGCAGCGCCAGGCTGACATCGGTCGACGTGCCGTCGGGCAGGCGCAGCGCGAAGCGCATGCTGGGCCCGTCCTGCACCACGTCCGCGGCGCGCACGTCGGCGGCCGGGTCGAAGCCGTAGGTGACCACGTGCCGCGGCAGGTCGGTGGCGAGTGCCGCGACTTCGGCGTCGTCGATGCACAGCACCGCGAGGCCGTAGAAGGGCAGCCGATGCAGGAACTCCGAGAACGCCGCCTGCACGCGCGCGAAGTCGCCGCCGTAGTTTTCGAGGTGGTCGGCGTCGATGTTGGTGACGATCGCGATCAACGGGTTGAGGCGCAGGAAGCTGCCGTCGCTCTCGTCGGCCTCGGCCACCAGCCAGTCGCCGCCGCCCAGGCGCGCGTTGGCGCCGGCGGCGAGCAGCTGGCCGCCGATGACGAAGGTCGGGTCCAGCCCGCCTTCCGCCAGTACGCTGGCCAGCAGCGAGGTGGTCGTGGTCTTGCCATGGGTGCCGGCGACCGCGACCCCGCGCCGGAAGCGCATCAGCTCGGCCAGCATCTCCGCGCGCGGCACCACCGGGATGCGCTGCGCGCGCGCCTCCATCAGCTCGACGTTGTCGGGGCGGATGGCGCTGGACACCACCACGCAGTCGGTGCCCAGCACATTCGCCGCGGCGTGGCCGCGGTGCACGGTGGCGCCGAGCGCGGCGAGCCGGCGCGTGGTGGCGCTGTCCGCGGTGTCTGAGCCCGACACCGTGTAGCCGAGCGTGCACAGCACTTCGGCGATGCCGCTCATGCCGATGCCGCCGATGCCGACGAAGTGCACGCGGCCGAAGCGGCGCGCGATGTCCGCGGTCGGCATGCCGTGGCTGTCGAGCAGGCGCCGGGTCATGCCCGCGGCTCCGCGCCGAAACGCGGTTCGATGCGCTGGCGCAGGCGGCTGGTGCCGCGCGACGCGGTAGCGGCCGCGGCCGCGGGCACGGCGTGCGCAGGGGCGGCCGGCGCGCGCGTACGCTGCGTACCGGCACCGCCGTCGCGTGCCGCCGCCGCGGTCGCCACCGACGGCGCGTCCTCGCCGCGCAGGCGCGCGACCTGGCGCTGCGCGCGGTCGAGCTCGTACGACACCCGCAGCAGCAGGCCGACCGCGACGCAGGTCATCATCACGCTGGAGCCGCCCGACGAAACAAGCGGCAACGTCAAGCCCTTGGTGGGCAGCAGGCCCAGATTGACGCCGATCGAGACCATGCTCTGCAGGCCGATCGCCAGCGCCACGCCGAACGCGCAGTAGCCAGCGAAGTGCCGCCGCATCTCGACGCACGTCAGGCCGATCCAGAACGCGCGCCCGACCAGCAGCGCGTACAGCGCGATCACCGTGCACACGCCGACGAAGCCGAGCTCCTCGGCGATCACCGCCAGGATGAAGTCGGTATGCGCCTCGGGCAGGTAGTTGAGTTTCTGGATCGACGCGCCGAGGCCGACGCCGGTGAACTCGCCGCGGCCGACCGCCATCAGCGCGTTGGCCAACTGGTAGCCGCTGTTGAACGGATCCGCGAACGGGTCCATGAACGACGTCAGCCGGCGCATGCGGTAGGGCTCGGCGATCGCGACCATCGCCAGCAGCGGCAGCATCACCACCACCGGCGCCGCCATCCGCGGCAGGTGCACGCCGCCAAGCACCAGCATGCCGGCGGTGATCGCCAGGACCAGCGCCAGCGAGCCGAAGTCCGGCTGCAGCACCAGCAGCGCCATCAGCGCGAGCGCGACACCGATCGGCTTGAGCATCGCGCCCCAGGTTGCGTTGACTTCGTCGCGGAACCGCACCAGGTAGCTCGACAGCCAGACGATGTACATGAGCTTCACCGCCTCGACCACCTGGAAGTTGGACACGCCCAGGTTGATCCAGCGCTGCGCGCCGTTGACGCTGCGCCCCAGCCCCGGCACGAACACCATCAGCAGGAGCACGAAGCAGCCCACCAGCAGCGCGCGGTCGTAGCGCTCGATGGTCTTGAGCTCGGTGCGCATCACCCACAGCGCCAGCGCGCCGCCGAGCCCGACGAACACCACGTGGCGGACCAGGAAATAGAACGGCCCGACCCCGAGCTCCTCGCCGATCGCGATCGAGCTGGAGCCGACCATGACGATGCCCAGCGCGGCAAGCGTGATCGCGACCCCGAGAAGCCAGGGATCGAAACGCCCGCTGATCGCATCGAGCCGCGTGGCCTGCGAGGCGTGCACGTGCGGGGCATTTGCGTAGGTGGCCGACATCACCGCACCTTCAGCGTGGCGAGGCCGACCAGCACCAGGATCACCGAGATGATCCAGAAGCGCACGATCACGCGCGGCTCCGGCCAACCCTTGAGCTCGAAATGGTGGTGGATCGGCGCCATCCGGAACACGCGCTTGCCGGTGAGCTTGAACGACGCCACCTGGATCATCACCGAGAGCGTCTCGATGACGAAGATGCCGCCCATGATCACCAGCACCAGCTCCTGGCGGACGATGACCGCGACCGTGCCGAGCACCGCGCCCAGCGCCAGCGCGCCGATGTCGCCCATGAACACCATGGCCGGGTAGGTGTTGAACCAGAGGAAGCCGAGACCGGCGCCGGCGATCGCCGCGCAGATGATCACCAGCTCGCCGGCGCCGGGGATCTGCGGGATCTGCAGGTAGCTGGAGAACACCGCGTTGCCCGAGGCGTACGCAAACACGCCCAACGCGCACGCCACCAGCACCGTGGGCATGATCGCCAGCCCGTCGAGGCCATCGGTGAGGTTGACCGCGTTGGAGAAGCCGACGATCCAGAAGTACGCGATGGCGACGAAGCTCACCCCCACCAGCGGCAGGGCGACGGCTTTGAACAGCGGGATGTAGAACGTGGTGGCCGCCGGCACGTCGGCGGTGTGGAACAGGTACAGGCCGGCCGCCAGGCCGAACACCGACTGCAGCGCGTACTTCCAGCGCGACTTCATGCCGTTGGGGTCACGCTTGACGATCTTCAGCCAGTCGTCATACCAGCCGATGGCGCCGAAGCAGACCATCACCGCCAGCACCACCCACACGTACTTGTTGCGCAGGTCGCCCCACAGCAGCACCGACGCCAGGACCGTCAGCAGGATCAGTGCGCCGCCCATGGTCGGTGTGCCGGCCTTGGAGAAATGCGTCTGCGGCCCGTCGCTGCGGATCGGCTGCCCGCCCTTGTATTGCGCCAGCCGGCCGATGATCCACGGCCCCCACCACAGCGACAGCAGCAGCGATGTCAGCGCCGCGAGAATGCCGCGGAAGGTCAGGTAGCCGAACAGGCTGAAGAGCCCCTCGAGCTGCTGCAGCCAGCGGGTGAGTTCAAGCAGCATCGCCGGCGTTCCCCTGCAGCAGCGCATCGACGATGCGGTCCATCGCGCTTCCGCGCGACCCTTTCACCAGCACCTGTGCACCGGGCACCAGGTCGGCGCGCAGTGCTTCGGCCAGCACCGCGTGCGACTTGAACGTGCGGCTACGGTCTCCGAATGCGGACGCGGCCTGTGCCGAGAGCTCCCCGAGCGCATACAGCCGGTCGATGCCGGCGTCGCGCGCGGCGCGGCCGGCGGCGGCGTGCAGCGTGGCGCCGTCGGCGCCGAGTTCACGCATGTCGCCCAGCACCAGCCAGCGAGGGCCGGGCAGCGCCGCCAGCAGCGTGATCGCCGCGGCCAGCGAGCCGGGATTGGCGTTGTAGCTGTCGTCGACCAGCGTGGCGCCGTCGCGCAGCGCATGGCGTACCAGGCGGCCCCCAACCGGCGTCGCACCCTGCAGCCCGGCGACGATGTCCGCCAGCGGCCGACCGCAGGCAATCGCGAGCGCCGCGGCCGCGAGCGCGTTGGCGACGCTGTGGCGGCCGGGCAGCGGCAGCGCGACGCGCGCCTCGCCCAGCGCCGTCGCCAGGGTGAAATCGCTGCCGCCTTCACGCGGCGCGATGTCGCGCGCGGTGACGTCGGCCGCGGTGGTAGCGTCCAGCGAGAAGCGGAGCACGCGGCGCGCGGCGCCAGGCAGCATCGAGACGCGCGCGACGAACTGCGCCGAGTAGGCGTCGTCGGCATTGACGACCGCGACCCCGGCGTCGGCCAGCGCGTCGTAGATCGCGGCCTTGGTGTCGGCAACGCCATCCAGGCTGCCGAGCCGCTCCAGGTGCGCCGCGGCAACGTTGTTGACCAGCGCCACGTCGGGCCGGGCGATCGCGGCCAGGTAGGCGATGTCGCCGGGCTTGCCGGCGCCCATCTCGTACACCGCGAGCGCGGCATCGTCAGGGGCATCGATGACCGCCAGCGGCAGCCCGATCTCGTTGTTGCGGTTGCCGGGATTGGCATACGCGCCGGCGCCGCGCTGCAGGATCGCCAGCAGCAGCTGCTTGACCGAGGTCTTGCCGTTGCTGCCGGTGATCGCGACCACGCGCGTGGCGCGCGTGCGCTGCATGGCGGTGGCGATCGCGCCCAGCGCGGCCTGGGTGTCGGCAACCAGCACCTGCGGCAGGGCCGTGTCCAGCGCGCGCGACACCATGGCGGCGCGGGCGCCGGCCGCGGCGGCGACGGCGACGTGGTCGTGGCCGTCGAAGCGCTCGCCGCGCAGCGCGACGAACAGCGGGCCCGCGCCGGCGTCGCCGGCCTGCAGCGCGCGCGTGTCGGTGGCGATCGCGTCGACGGTGACGTCGTCGCCGAGCAGCGTGCCGCCGGTCCAGCCGGCGATCGTCGACAGCGGCAAGCGCCTCATGCGCGCGACTCCAGCGCGGTGCTGGCGACCAGGGTGTCGTCGAACGGATGGCGCACGCCGTCGATCTCCTGGTACGGCTCGTGGCCCTTGCCGGCGACCAGCACGATGTCGTCCGCCCCGGCCGCGCCGACCGCGCGCACGATCGCGGCGGCGCGATCGCGCTGCACGAGCACCGCGTCGGGCGCGTCGAACCCGGCGAGGATCTGGCTCACGATCGCGTCGCCGTCCTCGGCGCGCGGGTTGTCGTCGGTGACGATGACGACGTCGGCGTGGTGCTCCGCCACGCGCGCCATCTGCGCACGCTTGCCGGCGTCGCGCTCGCCGCCGCAGCCGAAGACGCAGGTGATGCGCCCCGCGGCGTGCGCGCGCAGGCTGTCCAGCGCCTGCTGCAGCGCATCGGGTGTGTGCGCGTAGTCGACCACCACCAGCGGCAGGCCGTCGACGCCGCCGAGGCGGTTCATGCGGCCCGCGACCGGCAGCAGCCGGGCGAGCACGGTGGCGATCGCGTCGGCCGGTTCGCCGAGGGCGTGCAGCACGCCGGCCACCGCCAGCAGGTTGTCGACGTTGAAGCGCCCCAGCAGCGGCGAGCGCAGCGCGCGGCGCGCATCTCCGATCACGAGGTCGAAGGCGATCCCGGCGGCGTCCAGCACCACGCCCTCGGCACGGATCATGGCGCGCATGTCGCCGCGCGCGCTGGTGGTCACCGCGGCGATGCCGTCGGCCAGCGTGGCAAGGACGCGCGCGGCGAACGCATCGTCGATGTTGACCACCGCCGCGCGCAGGCCGTCGCTGGCGAACAGCCGCAGTTTGGCGTCGCCGTAGGCCTGCATGTCGCCGTGGTAGTCGAGGTGGTCGCGGGTGAGGTTGGTGAACACCGCGACCCGGAAGCGGACGCCGTCGGTGCGGCCCTGGTCGAGCGCGTGCGAGCTGACCTCCATCGCCACCGCATCGGCGCCGGCGTCGCGCAGGTCGCCCAGCAGCGCGTGCACCTGCAGCACCAGCGGGGTGGTGAAGCCGGTGGGCCGCGCGTGGCCATACAGGCCGGCACCCAGCGTGCCGATGCTGCCGGCGCCGCGGCCGCGCAGCGTCCAGGCCTGCGCCAGCAGCTGCACGGTCGAGGTCTTGCCGTTGGTGCCGGTGACGCCGACGACATCGAGCTGCGCCGACGGTCGTGCATTGAACGTGTCGGCCATCGCCGCGAGGCGCGCACCGAGGCCGGGCACCGCGATCGCGTTCGAGGGCAGCGGCGCGGTGTCCGCCGGCAGCGGCGGCGCGTACAGCACGGCGACCGCGCCGGCAGCGTGCGCCTCGGCGGCGAAGCGCAGCCCGTGCGTCCCGCCCTCGCCGATCGCGACGAAGGCGTCGCCGGGACGCACGTGGCGGCTGTCCTGCACCAGCCCGGTCACCGTGAGGTCCAGCGGGATGCCGGCCACGTCGGGCAGCAGCGTCGCCAGCGGCATCGCGCGCGTCATCGGTCGTCCTCCACACCGGGGAACACCTGCGCGACAGCCGGCGACGGCTGCGTTTCGTCACGGACCGCGGCACGCGCAGCGACCACCGGCGGCGGCACGGGAGTGGGTGCTGTCGCGGCCGCCGGCACCGTCACGGCAACGGCACCGGGCCGCGCACCGCGCGCGCGCGCGGCCTTGGCCTCGGCGTCGGCCTGCGCCGCCAGCCAGGTCTCGATGTCGTCCGGCGGCACGTCCATCAGCCGCAGCGCGCCATCCATCACGCGCTGGAACACCGGCGCCGACACCGCGCCACCGCCGTAGATGCCCTTGCTGGGATCGGGGTCGTCAATCACCACCGCCATCGAGAAGCGCGGGTTGTCGACCGGCACCAGCCCAGCGAAGAACGCGACGTAGCGTCGGGCGTAGCCGCCGCCGCTGGCCTTGCGCGCGGTGCCGGTCTTGCCGGCCACGTGGTAGCCCAGGATCGCGGCGCGGGTGGCGGTGCCGCCGGTCTCGGTGACCGTCTGCATCATCCGCACCACTTCGTCGGCGACCGCCGGTGACAGCACCTCACGCGCCTCGTTGCGCTGGCCCTTGACGAAGGTCGGCGCGACCGCGCGGCCGTGGTTGCCCAGCGTCGCGTAGGCGTGCGCGATCTGCAGCGGCGTCGCCGACAGGCCGTAGCCGTAGGACATCGTCTGCTTGGTGGTGCCGCTCCAGCGCGACGGCTCCGGGAACAGCCCCGAAGCTTCGCCCGGAAACCCGCTGCCCGTGGTGCTGCCATAGCCGAACCGGCGCAGGAACGCGTGGAAATCCGCGTCCGGCAGCTTCCTCACGATCTGCGACACGCCGACGTTGGAGCTCTTGGTGATCACGCCGGTGGTGGTCAGCACCCCATAGTTGCGGAAGTCGCTGGTGCGGTAGCGGCCGTTGGCCATCCAGCCCGGGCTGGTGTTGAAGGTCGATGCGGACGTGATGACGCCGGCCTCGAGCGCCGCGGCCACGGTCAGCGGCTTCATCGTCGAACCGGGCTCGATCAGGTCCGTCACCGCGCGGTTGCGGCGCGCGTCGCGGTTGTCGCCGCTGACCGCGTTGGGGTTGAACGTCGGCAGGTTGGCCATCGCCAGGATCTCGCCGCTGGCGACATCCAGGATTACGACCGAGCCGGCGCTGGCGCCGGTTTCGAGCAGCGTCCGCTTGAGCTCGCGGTGCGCCAGGTACTGGATGCGACGGTCGATCGACAGGGTCAGGTCGCGGCCTGGCTCGGCGGCGCGGACGAGGTCGACGTTTTCTACCGTGCGCCCGCGGCGGTCGCGGATGATGCGCTCGGCGCCGGGGGTGCCGCGCAGCCACTCGTCGAACGCCAGCTCGATGCCTTCCTGCCCGCGGTCGTCGATGTTGGTGAAGCCGAGCACGTGCGCCAGCGCTTCGCCCTGCGGGTAGAAACGGCGGAACTCGCGCTGCGTGAACACGCCCGGGATCTTGTGGGCAAGGATCTTCTCGGCCTCGGCCGGGTTGATGCGGCGCTTGAGGTACACGAACTCCTTGTCGGCGCGCTGTGCGATGCGGCGCACCAGTGGCTCGGCAGGCACGCCCAGGACCGCGGCCAGCCGCGGCAGCAGCTCCGGCGACTTCATCAGTTCCTGCGGGTTACCCCACACCGTGTCCACCGGCGACGACACCGCCAGCGGCTCGCCGTTGCGGTCGGTGATCATGCCGCGCGAGGTCGGGATCGGGATCTCGCGCAGGAAGCGCGAATCCGCCTTCTGCTGGTAGTAGGCGTTGTCGATCAGCTGCAGGTCGACCGCGCGCGCCACCAGCACCAGCGCGCACGCGCCCAGGCCCCCGGCGACGATGCGCAGCCGCATGCGCAGGTCGAAGCGCGCGCGGCCGCGCGGCGCGCGCACCGGTTCGCGACGGGCGCCGGGCCTCATGGCCGCACCACCACGATCTCACCGGGCTCGGGGAACTTCATCCCCAGCCGGGTGCGCGCGACCTGGTCGACGCGGTTGCTTTCGGCCCAGGTCGCCTGCTCCAGCTGCAGGCGGCCGAAGTCGATGTCGAGCTCGTCGCGGGCGTGCGACAGCGCGGTGAGCTCCGTGAACAGCTGGCGATGCTGGTGGCGGGCGTGGACCACGCCGATCGCCGCGACCATGTTGGCCACCAGCAGCGCGGCGACGATGACGCGCGTGATCACGCCGCGACCCCGGTCGACGCGCACTTCTCGGCCACGCGCAGCACCGCGCTGCGCGCGCGCGGGTTGGCGGCGAGCTCGGCGCTGGCGGCCTTGGTGGCGTCGCCGATCGCGTGCAGCGTTGGCACGAAGGGCGCGGCCTCCGGCAGCCGGCGGTTGCCGGGCGGCGCCTTGGCGTGGCGGGCGATGAATCGCTTGACGATGCGGTCCTCGAGCGAGTGGAAGCTGATCACCGCCAGCCGCCCACCCGGGCGCAGCACCGACAGCGCGGCGTCGAGACCGGCGGTGAGCTCGTCGAGCTCGCGGTTGATGTGGATGCGGATGGCCTGGAACGACCGCGTCGCCGGATGCACCTCGCGCTGGCCGTGCACCGGGCGGCGGCGCGGCACGATGGACGCGATCAGGTCGGCCAGCTGCGCCGTGCGCAGCAGCGGCTCGACCGCGCGCGCGGCCACGATGCCGCGCGCGATCTTCCGGCCCAGGCGCTCCTCGCCGAAGGTCCACAGGACCCCGGCAATCTCCTGCTCGGAGGCAAGCGCCAGCCACTGCGCGGCACTCTCGCCGGCGTCGGGGTCCATGCGCATGTCCAGCGGCCCGTCGCGGCCGAAGCTGAAGCCCCGCCCGGCGACGTCGAGCTGTGGCGACGACACCCCGATGTCCAGCAGCACGCCGTCGACGCCCGCGGCTACAACGTCCCACTCCGCCAGCGCCGAGAAGCTGTCGCGGCGGATCGATACGCGCGCGTCGCCGCCGAGCAGCTGCCGTGCTGATGCGATTGCCTCGGGGTCCTTGTCCATCACCAGCAGCCGCCCTCCGTCGCCCAGCGCCTGCAGCACGCCGCGCGCATGACCGCCGCGGCCGAACGTCCCGTCGAGGTACGTCCCGTCGTCCCGCACACGCAATCCGTCGATGACCTGCGCATACAGCACCGGCAGGTGGAGGGCCGGGGCGTGCGCGGACGGATGATCCGCGCCCCCGGTCACAGCTGCAGGTCGACCAGGCCCTCACCCAGATCGGCGTCGTCGAGCGTCTGCCGGATCTGTGCGTGGTGCGCCTGCTCGCTCCACAACTCGAACTTGTCGCCCATCCCCAGCAGCACCGCACGCCGCTCGATGCCGACGGCGTTGCGGTGGCTGGAGGGAAGGCTGATGCGGCCGCTGCCGTCGGGCTCCACCGGCATCGCCGCGCCGACCAGCTTCAGCTGCAGCTGGCGGCTGACGCTCCGGGTCCGCGGCAGCGCGTTGACCTGGTCACGTACGCGCTCCCAGACCGCCTGCGGATACAGATAGAGGCTGCCGGCCTCGAACGGGTTGTAGGTGATCACCAGCCGGTTGCCGCATTCGCCGGCGACAAGGTCCCGGTAGCTGGTCGGGATCGCCAGCCGGCCCTTGTCGTCGATCGTGATGGCGGTCTCGCCCTGGAACACGCTGCCCTCCCCGGTTGCGCCCGTCTTCAGCGGGCTTCATCCAAGGAACCCCACGAATCTCCAAGGGTTCCCACGAGTCGCCACCTTAGGAGTGCCCCCGGGGGTTGTCAACAGCTTTCCCGACACAATTTCGCCTGCGCCGTCAATGACTTGCGCCACTCTTGAGAGACTTGTTCAAGCTTTATCCACAAGCAGCTGATTCGTCTCAAATTTTGAGAATGGGGTGCGAGGACTTGCTAAGCGGCCCATTAGTGGATGCGGGGCAGCCGGGTGGCTGTACGCCAGCGTTCCAGCGCCGATGACGCTGCGTTGCGCAGCTCGGCCATGCCCACCCCTGTCCAAGTCGCTCTGCCAAGACCACAGGCGGAACGCAGCCCCGCAACGCCGGGCATATTCCGACTTCCAACGTTCAGGCGGCCCGGCCCGCGCTCCGACACGCCAGAGCAGCCCCCTTTGGTCAAGGGGGCGCCGCGACAGCGGCGGGGCTTCGGATGCAAGGGCCTGGGGCCCAAGGTTTTGCTGCGCAAAACTTTGGGGCTTTTGTTCGAAGCAAGGCTTCGAACAAAAGTGGCGGAGCCGGCCGATAAGCCGGGTTCTGTCGTGGACAGTCATTCCTCTAGGCGCACCGTCGCCGGTACGCTCGAGCAACCTACCCGGACCCGACGCGGGCCGCGTCATGAGGTCCCTATTTGGTCTTGCTCCCGGTGGGGTTTGCCGTGCCGGCCTGTTGCCAGGCTCGCGGTGCGCTCTTACCGCACCATTTCACCCTTGCCACGCGCTTCTTGCGAAACCGTTCGGCGGTATCTTTCTGTTGCACTTTCCGTCGGCTCGCGCCGCCCAGGGGTTACCTGGCACCGTGCCCTGTGGAGCCCGGACTTTCCTCGGCATCCGCTCCACCGAAGTGGATTGGATGACGCGACTGCCTGGCCGACTCCGCCGCGGGCATTGTGTCACGCAAGGGCCGCGAGTCCTCCGCCGGGTCAATTGCCGTCTCCGCCTCCGTACAGAGATTTGCGCGAGGCGCCAGTCAGCTCGGCGGCGATCCTTGCGGCACTCGACGGCGGCAGGTGCTTGGCCAGCACAGCGTAGACGCGGCGGCCTTCAGCCTCGCGCGCATCGATCGCCTCGGGGGCGCCGTGCACCATCACCACGAACTCGCCGCGGCGCTGGTTGGCGTCGACCGCGACCTGCGCGCGAAGCGCGTCGAGGCTGCCATCGAGGACCGTCTCGAACAGCTTGGTGAGCTCGCGCGCGACCACCGCCGGGCGCCCGCCGCCGAAGGCGTGTGCCATGTCGTCCAGCGACTCGCCGATGCGGTGCGCGGACTCGTAGAACAGCAGCGTGCGCGTTTCCGCCGCGAGCGCGTGCAGCCGCGAGCGCCGCGCGCCGCCCTTCGCCGGCAGGAAGCCCTCGAACACGAAGCGGTCGCTCGGCAGCCCGGCCACGCTCAGCCCAGCCACCAGCGCGCACGCACCCGGCACCGGGCTGACGCGGATGCCCGCCGCGCGCGCCGCACGCACCAGCCGGAAGCCGGGGTCGCTGACCAGCGGGGTGCCGGCGTCGGAGACCAGCGCCAGCGACTCGCCCGCCTGCAGCCGCGGGACCAGCCGGCCGGCGATGTCGGCCTCGTTGTGCTCGTGCAGCGCCAGCAGCGGCCGCTCGATGCCGAAGTGGCCCAGCAGCTGGCGCGTGTGGCGGGTGTCCTCGGCGCAGATCGCGTCGACCGCCCGCAGCGTGTCCATGCCGCGCGGCGACAGGTCGGCGAGGTTGCCGATCGGCGTGGCCACCACGTGCAGCGTGCCGGGAGGGGTGAGCGGCGACATCGTGGCTCCGGGGACAGGGCGGTAGAATCCTAGCCCTTCCCGCCGCCAGACCGCCCGCCATGTCCCAGACGCCACGCCAGGCCTCCCGTCCCGCCCGCGGCGCGCGCACCGCGCTGGTGCTCGCCGGCCTGCTCCTCGGCGGCTGCTCGACGGTCCAGGTCAGCGGCCCGGTGCAGCCGCCCGAGCCGGTGGACGCGACGCCCCCCGTGGCCGCGCGCTGGGAGTTCGACGCCGGCAGCCGCCCGCCCGCCGATCGCGACGGCTATCGTCCGCCGATCCGGCTGGCAGTGCTGCTGCCGCTCACCGGCAGCCTGGCGACCGCCGCGGCACCGGTGCGCGACGGGCTGCTGGCCGGCTATTACGGCGAAACCCGCCGGCGGCCGGAACTCAGGTTCTATGACACCACCGGCACCGCGGCCGGGGCGATCGCCGCCTACGCGCTGGCGGTGTCGGAGGGCGCAGACCAGGTCGTCGGCCCGCTGGGCCGGGACGAGGTCGAGGCCGTGTTCCGCCAGGCGCAGCCCAGCGTGCCGGTGATCGCCCTCAACCGGCCGGACGTGGCGCCGCCACGCAACAGCGCGAGCTACGCACTGGCACCCGAGGACGAAGGCATCGCCGCCGCCGACTACCTGGCCTCGCGCAGTGCACGCCGGGTGCTGGTACTGAGCGCGGGCGACGACAGCGCGCGCCGCAGCATCGCCGCGTTCGCCGCCCGCCTGCAGGCCGCCGGCGGCGCCATCGTGCAGACGATCGCCGTGGTCGGCGAGTCGCCAGCCGACGTCGTGCCGCTGCTGCAGGGCGCGGCGCAGCGCGAGGGCGGCGTCGACGCGATCTTCCTGGCGCTGCGCGGGCCGCAGGCGCGCGTTGTCGCGCCGCAGCTGTTCACCTCCGGGCTGTCGGGCAAGGTCCGGGTGGCGACTTCGCAGCTGGCATCGGGCTCGGGCAATGCCCAGCAGGACCGGCTGCTGGACGGCATCGCGTTCCCGACCGACGCGTGGAGCGCCGGCGGCGTGCCGGGGCTGCCGAACGCGGCGTCCACCGGCAATGCGCTGCCGACGGCGCGCGGCCCGGCGGCGCGGCTGTTCGCTTTCGGCCTCGACGCCTGGCTGCTGAGCGCCTACCTCGAGCGACTCGCGACCGGCGCCGACACCGACCTGCGCGGCGCCAGCGGCACGCTGCACATCGACGCCGAGGGCCACGTGCAGCGCACCCCGGCGTGGTCGACGTACAGCGGCGGCTACGTCGTGCCGCTGGCTGCCGGCGGCGGCTGATCCGCGTTGACCGACAGCCGCCGCGCGCGCGGTGATGTCGTCGAGGCGGCGGCGCGCGCGCACCTGGCGGCGCACGGCCTGCGTCCGCTGGCCGCCAACGCCAGCTACCGGCTCGGTGAACTCGACCTGGTGATGCTGGACGACGGCGGCCGCGACGGCGAGGTCGTGGTGTTCGTCGAGGTGCGCTACCGCCGCTCCGCGGCCTTCGGTGGCGGCGCGGCGTCGATCGACGCCGGCAAGCGGCGCCGGATCATCCGCGCCGCCGGCATGTTCCTCGCCCGGCATCCGCGGCTGGCGCAGCAGGCCTGCCGCTTCGACGTCGTCGAGGCTCAGGGTGAGCCCGACGCCCCCGAGCTGTACTGGATCCGCGACGCGTTCCGCGCGGACGACGGGTGACCGTTGGTCATCGCCGGCGCACGCTCCAGGCGCTCGTGGGCGACGCGTGCACCGCGGCGCGTTCGTGCCGGGGGGTGGACCGCGTCCCTCAACGGAAGCGATTGATGGTGTCGCGCAGCTCGCGGGCGGCGGCGGCGGCCGCAGCGGCGTAGTCGCGGCCGTTCGACGCGTAGAGGATCGCGCGTGAGGAGCTGACCAGCAGGCCGGTGCCGTCGGCGCTCTTGGCCTGGCGGACCACGGCCTCGACATCGCCGCCCTGGGCGCCGACGCCCGGGACCAGCAGCGGCATCGCGTCGCCGACGATCGCGCGGACCTCGCGCAGCTGCGCGGGCCAAGTCGCGCCAACCACGAGCGCGCAGTTGCCGTGGACGTTCCAGTCGCGCGCGACGGTCTCGGCGACGTGCTGGTACAGCGGGCGCGTACGGCCATCGGTGGCCTGCACCGGCAGGTCCTGCAGGTCGGCGGCGCCGGGATTCGACGTGCGGCACAGGATCACCACGCCCCGGTCGGCGCGGTCGAGGAACGGCTGCACCGCATCGTGGCCCAGGTACGGATTCACCGTCACCGCATCGGCGGCATAGCGGTCGAAGGCTTCGCTGGCGTAGTGCGCAGCCGTGCTCCCGATGTCGCCGCGCTTGGCGTCAAGGATCACCGGGACGCCGGGGTGCGCGGCATGCAGGTGGACGATCAACCGGCCGAGCGCGTGCTCGGCGCCCAGCGCGGCGAAGTGCGCGACCTGCGGCTTGAACGCGCAGGCGTACGGCGCCGTCACATCGGCGATGTCGCGGCAGAACGCGAACACCGCATCCGCGCCGCCCCGCAGCGCGACGGGGAACCGCGGCGGCTCCGGGTCGAGTCCGACGCAGACCAGCGAGTCCGCGTCGCGCCAGCGCTGGCGCAGTGCGCGCATGAAATCCATCGCTGCCCCTCTCCGCCGGCCCCTGCCCTACTTCAGCGCCTTGAACCGCAGCCGGTGCGGCTGTGCGCCCTCGGCGCCAAGGCGACGCTTCTTGTCTTCTTCGTACTCGCGGTAGTTGCCCTGGAAGAACTCGACGTGGCTGTCGCCCTCGAACGCCAGGATGTGGGTCGCGATGCGGTCGAGGAACCAGCGGTCGTGCGAGATCACGAACACGTTGCCTGGGAACTCCAGGATCGCGTCCTCCAGCGCGCGCAGGGTCTCGATGTCGAGGTCGTTGGACGGTTCGTCGAGCAGCAGCACGTTGCCGCCCTGGAGCAGGGTCTTGGCCAGGTGCAGGCGACCGCGCTCGCCGCCCGACAGCGACCCGACCATCTTCTGCTGGTCCTGGCCCTTGAAGTTGAAGCGGCCGATGTAGGCGCGCGACTGGATCTCGATGCCGTTGATGTTGAGGATGTCGGCGCCGCCGGCGATCTCCTGGAAGACGTTGTGGTTGCCCGTCAGCGCATCGCGGCTCTGGTCGACGTAGGCCAGCTTGACCGTCGGGCCCATGCCGATCTCGCCGGAGTCCGGCTGCTCCTGCCCGGTGATCATCTTGAACAGCGTCGACTTGCCTGCGCCGTTGGGGCCGATGATGCCGACGATCGCGCCCGACGGCACGATCAGGCTCAGGTCGTCGATCAGCAGGCGGTCGCCGAAGCTCTTCGACACGCCCTTGAACTCGACCACCGACTGTCCCAGGCGCTCGCCGGGCGGGATGAAGATCTCGTTGGTCTCGTTGCGCTTCTGGTAGTCGACCGCCTGCAGCTCCTCGATCCGCGACAGCCGCGCCTTGCCCTTGCTGCGGCCACCCTTGGCGTTGCTGCGCGCCCATTCGAGCTCGCGCTGGATCGCCTTCTGCCGCGCCTTCTCCTGCGAATCCTCCTGCTTCAGGCGCGCGTCCTTCTGCGTCAGCCAGTCGGTGTAGTTGCCCTTCCACGGGATGCCGCGGCCGCGGTCGAGCTCGAGGATCCACTCCGCGGCGTTGTCGAGGAAGTAGCGGTCATGCGTCACCGCCACGACGGTGCCGGAATATCGCGCGAGGAACTGCTCAAGCCACTCGACAGACTCCGCGTCGAGATGGTTGGTGGGCTCGTCGAGCAGCAGCATGTCGGGCTTCTGCAGCAGCAGCTGGCACAGCGCCACCCGGCGCTTCTCGCCGCCGGACAGCTTGCCGATGACCGCGTCCCACGGCGGCAGGCGCAGCGCGTCGGCGGCGATTTCGAGCTGGTTCTCCAGCGTGTGCGCATCGCCCGCGGCGAGGATCGCCTCCAGCCGCTGCTGCTCGGTGGCGAGCTTGTCGAAGTCCGCGCCTTCCTCGGCGTAGGCGTCGTAGATGCGGTCGAGCGCGGCCTGCGCGCTGAGCACGTCGCCGACGCCGACCTCGACCGCCTCGCGCACGGTGTGCTCCGGGTTCAACTCCGGCTCCTGCGCCAGGTAGCCCACCTTGATGCCGGGCTGCGCGCGCGCCTCGCCGTTGAAGTCGGTATCCACGCCCGCCATGATCTTCAGCACCGTGGACTTGCCGGCGCCGTTGAGCCCCAGCAGGCCGATCTTGGCGCCGGGCAGGAACGACAACGAGATGTCCTTGATGATCTGGCGCTTCGGCGGCACGGTCTTGCTGACGCCGTTCATGGTGTAGATGTATTGCGACATGGGAGCTCCGGTGTGGCGCATCCGCCGCCGGCGCAGGCGCGGGCGGAACGGATCGAAAGGGATGGCCGAATTATAGCGGCTCGCTCCCTGCGCCCTGCGGCGTCGTTGCCTTGCCAATCCGTGAATAGCGGGATGACCGCTGCCCCGGGGCACGCCCGGATTCAGGCACGTGGCGCAATAGTCGAACTTCCACTGAAGGAGGGCGACATGAAGACGACGAAGGCACTGGTGTTGGGGGCGCTGTTGGCGGGCCTGTCGGCCGTCGTGGCCGCGCCGGCGATGGCGCGGGACAACGACCGCGGGCGCCACGGGTACGACCGCGACCATGACCGACGTGGGAATCATGCACGTCGCGACGACCGCCGTCAGGACCGCCGCCACGACCGTGATCGACGCGACCACCGCCGTGCCCATGTCGCACCACCGCGTTACGTGGTCCGCCACTCGCCGCCGCGCGGCTACTACGCGCCACCGCCGCGGCGCGTCGTGCATTACCGCCAGCCCGTGTACTACAGCCAGCCTGCGTACTACGCGCCGCCGCCGCGCTGGCACCGCGGCGGGCACTACCACCGTGGCGGTTACGGCCCCACCTACGTGGTCCACGACTACCGCCCCTACGGCCTGCGCGCGCCGCCGCGCGGCCACTACTGGCGGCGCAGCGACGCCGGCGACTTCCTGCTGGTCGCCGCGGCCACCGGGATCATCGCCGACCTGATCCTCGGCCGCTGATCGACGGGTGCCGCCGCGACGCTGCGGCCACACCTGCACCGCGCGTGGAGACGCCGCCCCAGGGCGGCGTCTTCGTGTCCGGACGCTGGTGTCCGCGGGCGTGCGGCCGGGCCGGCAGCCGCGGCGGCGACGGTACAATCGCAGGCCCACCCGAGTCCGGAGCCCGCGATGTTTCCACGTGACAGCCGCATCGAAGGCTACGACCCCGAACTCGCCGCCGCCATCGCCGCCGAGGTCCAGCGCCAGCAGGACCACGTCGAGCTGATCGCCTCGGAGAACTACTGCAGCCCGCGGGTGATGGAGGCGCAGGGCAGCCAGCTGACCAACAAGTACGCTGAGGGCTATCCGGGCAAGCGCTACTACGGCGGCTGCGAGCATGTCGACATTGCCGAGCAGCTGGCGATCGACCGCGCCTGCGAGCTGTTCGACTGTGACTACGCCAACGTGCAGCCGCACTCGGGGTCGCAGGCCAACCAGGCGGTGTTCCTGGCGCTGCTTGAGCCGGGCGACCGGATCCTCGGCATGTCGCTGGCGCATGGCGGGCACCTGACCCACGGCGCCAAGGTCAACTTCAGCGGCAAGCTGTTCGACGCCGCGCAGTACGGCGTCGACGAGCAGGGCCTGATCGACTACGCCGAGGTCGAGCGGCTGGCCCACGCGCACCGGCCGAAGATGATCATCGCCGGCTTCAGCGCGTACTCGCAGGTAGTCGACTGGGCGCGCTTCCGCCAGATCGCGGACGCGGTCGACGCGGTCCTGTTCGTCGACATGGCGCACGTCGCCGGCCTGGTCGCCGCGGGCGTCTATCCCAGCCCGCTGCCGCACGCGCACGTGGTGACCTCGACCACGCACAAGACGCTGCGCGGACCGCGCGGCGGCATCATCCTCGCGCGCGGCGCCGACGAGGCGATGCGCAAGAAATTCCAGAGCCTGATCTTCCCGGGCATCCAGGGCGGGCCGCTGATGCACGTGATCGCGGCCAAGGCGGTGGCGTTTCGCGAGGCGCTCGAGCCCGGCTTCCGCGACTATCAGCGCCAGGTCATCGCCAACGCGCAGGCGATGGCGCAGGTGATCATCGGACGCGGCTACCGGATCGTGTCCGGTGGTACGCAGAACCACCTGATGCTGGTCGACATGATCGGCAAGGGCATCACCGGCAAGGCCGCGGAGGAAGCGCTGGGCCGCGCCCACATCACCGTCAACAAGAACGCCGTGCCCAACGACCCGCAGAAGCCCTTCGTCACCTCCGGCCTGCGCCTCGGCACGCCGGCGATCACCACCCGCGGCTATGGCGTCGACGAGTCCACCGAGCTGGCGCACTGGATCTGCGACGTGCTCGATGCGCCCAAGGACGAGGGCTTGATCGCCACCGTGCGCGACAAGGTCACGGCGCAATGCCGGCGGTTCCCGGTGTACGGCTGACGCCGGACCGATGCACTGCCCGTTCTGCCAGCACACCGATACCCGGGTCATCGACTCGCGCGTCAGTGACGACGGCGCCACCATCCGCCGGCGCCGCGAATGCGAGGCCTGCGGCGAGCGCTTCAGCACGCTGGAAACGATCGAGCTCAAGCTGCCGGTGATCATCAAGTCCGACGGCCGGCGCGACACCTTCGACGCACGCAAGCTGCGCATGGGCTTCGATCGCGCGCTCAACAAGCGCCCGGTGGCCGAGGAGCACGTCGAGGCCGCGGTGCGCGCGGTGATCCACCACCTGCGCATGACCACCGAGCGTGAGGTCGCATCGCGACGCGTTGGCGAGTTCGTCATGGCTGAGCTGCGCAAGCTCGACCACGTCGGATACGTGCGCTTTGCGTCGGTGTACCGGTCGTTCGAGGACGTGGCGGATTTCCGCGAGGAACTTGACCGGCTGGAGCGCGACCTGCCCGGCGAGGGCCAGCTGCCGCTGCTGGCGGAAAGAGCGCCCGCGGCGCCGGAGAAGGGCCGCAAGCGCTGAGCGCGGCACGCGGCCCCGGATCGGGGCCCGACGTGGCGCGGATGACTCCCCCACCACGCGAAGGATGCCCCGCATGACTCCGATGACCGACGCCGCCTTCGACGCCCGCGACCACGTCATGATGGCGCGCGCGCTGCGGCTCGCGGCGCTGGGCGCCTACACGACGCGACCCAACCCGATGGTCGGCTGCGTCGTCGCGCACGGCGACGAAGTCGTCGGCGAAGGCTGGCACGCACGGCAGGGCGGACCGCACGCGGAGGTTCTCGCGCTGGCCACCGCCGGCGACCGTGCGCGCGGCGCGACCGCGTACGTGACACTCGAGCCCTGCGCCCACACCGGCGCCACCGGGCCATGCGCAACGGCACTGGTCGAAGCCGGCGTCGCACGCGTGGTCGCGGCGATGCGCGACCCGTTCCCGCAGGTGGATGGCCGTGGCTTCGACCGGCTGCGCGAAGCCGGCATCGCGGTCACCGACGGGCTGATGGCCGTGCAGGCGCGGGCGCTGAACCGCGCGTTCCTGTCGCGGGTCGAACGCGGCCGGCCGTGGCTGCGCATCAAGCTCGGCATGAGCCTGGACGGCCGCACCGCGCTGTCCGACGGCAGCTCGCAGTGGATCACCGGCGACGCCGCCCGCGCCGACGTCATGCACTGGCGCGCGCGCAGCGGCGCGCTGCTCACCGGCTCCGGCACGGTGCTGGCCGACGACCCGCGGCTGACGGTGCGGCTGGACGACGACATCGGCTTCGTGCCGCCCCTGCGGGTGGTGCTGGATCCGGGGCTGGCGACGGTGGCGCGCGGCCGCGTGCGCGACGGCGCGGCGCCGACGCTTTACCTGCACGCTCCCGATACGAAGCCGCCGCGCGGCCTGGCCGTGGACCGCGCGGCGATCGCCATGAACGGTGGTGGCCTGGACCTGAAGGCGGTCCTAAAACTGCTCGCCGGGCGCGGCATCGGCGAGGTCCAGGTCGAAGCCGGGGCCACGCTGGCCGGCGCATTCCTGCGCGCCGGGCTGGTCGACGAGCTGCTGCTGTACGTGGCACCCGTGCTGCTCGGCGACCGCGCGCGACCGCTGTTCGCGGGCCTCGGAATCGATGCGATGGCGCAGCGGCATCGGCTGCAGCTGATGGAGACGGTGCGCGTCGGCGATGACCTGCGTCTGCTGCTGCGGCCGGAGGCCGGAGCCGTGCCGACACCCGCGTCGTCGCCTGCGGTGGTGTCGACCGTGCCAGCCAGTGCGTCAACGTCGGAAGGCTGAGGCCGTGCGCTGCGCTCGCGGATGTCGCTGATGCCGTTGATGCCGCTGGCGTCGCTGCCGTCCGCGACGCAACGCAGCGTCTGCGCCGGCCGATGTCCGTGCACGCGCGGCGCCAGCCGGCCGCCTGAGGGCGGGTGATAAACTGCGCGCGCCGGGACTGCGCGATGCAGCAGCCGGCGAGCGACGTCTTCGGGGCGGGGTGCGAGTCCCCACCGGCGGTAGGCGTGCCCCGGTGCGATGTCGGCACCGGAGTGCGCGAGCCCGCGAGCGCCCGCTGTCGCGCCAAGGCGCGGCGCGGGGTCAGCAGATCCGGTCCGATGCCGGAGCCGACGGTTGGAGGCAAGTGCCTCCAGAAAGTCCGGATGCAAGAAGACGGCCACGCGCGGCGCCTGCGCGTGCCTGCCCCGTGCGCGTCATCGACCTACCGAGCCCGGAGTGCACGATGTTCACTGGTCTGATTGAAGGCGTCGGCACGCTCGCCACGCGCGAACCCCGCGGCGGCGACTCCCGGCTGCGCATTGCCGCCGGCACCTTGCCCGGATTTGCCGGCGCGGCCGCCGACGTGGTGCTGGGCGAAAGCATTTCGGTCAACGGCGTGTGCCTGACGGTGGTTGCTTTCGACGCCGATGGCTTCGACGCCGACGCCTCCAGCGAGACGCTGTCGCTGACCACGCTCGGCACGCTGCCGGTCGGCTCGGCCGTCAACCTCGAGCGCGCGCTGCGCGTCGGCGACCGCCTCGGCGGGCACCTCGTCAGCGGGCACGTCGACGGCGTCGGCCACGTCGCGTCAATCGAAGACGACGGCCGCGCGCAGCGCTGGCGGTTCTCGGCGCCGGCGACGCTGCTGCGCTACGTCGCGCTGAAAGGCTCGATCTGCGTCGACGGCGTCAGCCTTACCGTCAACGATGTCGACGACGCCGGCTTCGCGGTCGCGCTGGTGCCGCACACGCTCGCGCACACCGCCTTCGGCGGCGCCGCGGTCGGGGATGCTGTCAACCTCGAGGTCGACCTTGTCGCCCGCTATGTTGAACGGCTGATCCCCGATCGCGACGCCCGCACCGCAGCCGCCTGACTCCACCGCGACCGCCGCGCGGTCGCCGACTCCTTCCTCCCCCAGGCGCCCCGATGCCCTTTGCCACCATCCCCGAACTGCTGCAGGAACTCCGCGCCGGCCGCATGGTCGTCATCGTCGACGACGAGGACCGCGAGAACGAGGGCGACCTGATCATGCCCGCCGAACTGGTGCGGCCGTCCGACATCAACTTCATGGTCACGCATGCGCGCGGGCTGGTCTGCCTGTCGCTGACCCGCGAGCGCTGCCGGCAGCTGGGCCTGCCGCCGATGGTCCGCGACAACACCTCCTCGCACGGCACCAACTTCACGGTCAGCATCGAGGCTGCGGAAGGCGTGACCACCGGCATCTCCGCCTACGACCGGGCGCACACCATCCGCACCGCGGTCCGCCCCGACGCGACGCCGCGCGACCTGTCACAGCCCGGCCACATCTTCCCGCTGCAGGCACAGCCCGGCGGCGTGCTCAACCGCGCCGGCCACACCGAGGCCGCCAGCGACCTGGCGCGGCTGGCGGGGCTGGAGCCGGCCGGCGTGCTGGTCGAGATCCTCAACCCCGACGGCAGCATGGCGCGGCGGCCGGAGCTGGAGGTGTTCGCGCGCGAGCACGGACTGAAGATGGGTTCGATCGAGGCGCTGATCCGCCATCGCGTGGCGACCGAGCACACGGTCGAGCGCGTCGACGAGCGCGCGATCGACACCGAGCACGGCGGATTCACCCTGGTCACCTACCGCGACCGCATCAGCCACGTGCTGCACCACGCGCTGCTGCGCGGCGCTCCCGACGCCGGCACCCCCACGCTGGTGCGCGTGCACATGCAGAACCCGCTGGCCGACGCGCTGCACTGGCGGCGTGCGGACTTCGGACCCGCAGTCGGCGACGTGCTGGCGACGATCGCCGCCGTCGGCAGCGGCGCTCTCGTGCTGCTGGGCGAACCGCAGGATCCCGAGCGCCTGCTGGCGCGCATCCGTGAGCAGCCTGGCGCGCCCGCGGCGGGTGGCGGGCTGGCCGAGTGGCGCCGCAACGGTGCCGGCAGCCAGATCCTCGCCGATTTGGGGCTTGGCCGGCTGCGGGTGATGGGCACCCCACGCAAGCAGGTGGGCCTGGCAGGCTTCGACCTGGAGGTCGTCGAATACGTCGATGCCGGCTGAGCGCCGCGGCACGCGCGGTAGACTGTCGCCCCCTTCCCACAGCGCCGGCCGATGACCCACCACGAAGGCGCACTGCGCGCACCCGAGGGCGCGCGCTTCGCGATCATCGCCAGTCGCTGGAACCCGCGCATCACCGATGCGCTGGTCGCCGGGGCGCGCGAAACCTTCGCCGGCAACGGCGTCGGCGAGGCCTCGGTCGACGTGATCCGCGTGCCCGGTGCGTGGGAGATCCCGGTGGCGGCCGCGCGGGTTGCAGCGTCTGGCGTCTACAGCGGCATCGTCGCGCTGGGCTGCGTGGTCCGCGGCGACACGCGCCACTTCGAGCACGTCGCGGACCGCTGCGCCGACGGCCTGATGCGCGTGGCATTGGACTCCGGCGTGCCGGTCGCCAACGGCGTGCTGGCGGTCGACGACCAGATCGACGCCGAGCACCGCGCCGGGGGCAGCCACGGCAACAAGGGCGAGGAGTGCGCGCTTGTGGTGGTCGAAATGGCGTCGCTGATGGCGTCGCTGCCGTGAGCCAGGGACGCGGCCCGCGCCGCGACGGCGTCGACCCGGTTGCGCGATCGCGCTCGCGCCGGCGCGCGCTGCAGGCGGTGTATGCGATGCAGCTGTCGGGGGCGAAGGCCGACGACGCGATCTCGCAGTTCGCGCACGAGCAGGCGCACGAGGCGGCGGACCTGCCGTATTTCGAGGAGCTGGTGCGGGGCGTCGGCACCCGTTACCGCGAGCTCGACGCGGCGCTGCTGCCGTTCCTCGACCGCGGCATCGACGAGGTCGACCCGATCGAGCGCGCGATGCTGCGCATCGCCGCCTACGAGCTGCAGCACCGTCCCGATGTGCCGTACCGGGTGGTGATCGACGAGGCGCTGAAGACCGTCAAGCGCTTCGGGTCCGAGCACGGCCACACCTATGTCAACAGCGTGCTCGATCGCGCCGCGGCCGACTGGCGCGCGGTCGAGATCCAGGGCACGCGCGGCGCCTGAGCGCGGTTCGACGGTGACCGCGGAGTTCGACCTCATCGCGCGCATCCGCGCGCACGCGGCCGCGGCACCGCGCCGCGGCGACGTGGTGCTCGGGATCGGCGACGATGCCGCGCTGCTGCAGCCGCCCGTCGACCAGCAGATCGTGGTCGCGATGGACACGCTCAACGTCGGCGTGCATTTCCCCGACGACACCGCTCCCGGCGACATCGGCTGGAAGTCGCTGGCGGTCAACCTGTCCGACCTGGCCGCGATGGGCGCGGATCCCGCGTGGTGCACGCTGTCGCTGTCGCTGCCCGGCGCCGATGCGGCGTGGGTCGATGCGTTCCTCGACGGCTTCGGCGCGCTGGCGGCGGTGCACGGCGTGACGCTGGTCGGTGGCGACACCACGCGCGGGCCGCTGTCGGTCTGCGTCGCCGCGCACGGCTTCGTGCCACCGGGACAGGCACTGCGCCGCGATGGCGCGCGGCCGGGCGACGGCGTCTGGATCACCGGGACCGTCGGTGAGGCGGCCGCTGCGCTCGCGCAGTGGCGTGCCGGCAGCGGCCCTGTCGACGCGCCGCTGCGTGCGCGGCTCGACCGTCCGACGCCGCGGGTCGACGTGGGCCTGCGTCTGCGTGGCGTCGCCAGCGCGTGCATCGATGTCTCGGACGGCGTCGTGGCCGACCTCGGACACCTCTGCAGCGCGAGCGCGGTCGGCGTCGAACTCGCGATCGACGCGCTGCCGTGGACCGAACTGCTGCGCAGCCGCTTCGACCTCGACGCGCGCCGCGCGCTGCAGGCAGGCGGCGGCGACGATTACGAACTGTGCTTTACCGCACCGGCTGCTGCCAGCAGCGATGTGGCCGCCATCGCCGAAGCCACCGGCGTCCAGATCGTCCGCGTCGGCACGGTGGTCGATGCGCGTGGGCAGGGAGACAGCGTGCGTGCCTTCGATGCCGACGGCGTGGCGTGGCATGCCGACGTGCGTGGCCATGAGCACTTCGCGATCGCCCGGAGCGACCGGCCGGGCTGACATGCCGGTACCGCGATCACGCCGCTGCGGCGTCACGCGAACCATCGCTTGCGCACCAGCCCCCCCGGACCGCAACCCGCAGCGGCTACCGGCGTGGTGCGAGTGCTCGCGCTGCGTCAGGTAGAACCCGCCGCAGCACCGACAGCGCGAAGCGCCCGGCGATCGCTGCCAGCACCGACGCCTGGACGAGCAGCGTCCGACGCGGGGCCTCGAAGCGGCGGAAATAACGCCACAGCCCGCGGTGCTTGTGCCACTCGACGAAGATCGGCCGCGCGCGGCTGGAGACGCCGCGCAGGTGCACCACGTGGACATCGTTGGCGACCGCCACCAGCGCCCCGGCGTCGCGCGCGCGGCGGCACAGGTCCAGGTCCTCGGCGTGCAGGCGGTAGCCGGCATCGAGCCCGCCGAGGCGGTCGAACAGCGCGCGCGGCAGCAGCATCAGCGCACCGGAGACCGCGTCGACCGCCTGCACCACACGCGCGGGATCCAGCGGCAGCGACAGGTCGCGCCCGGCGCGCCGCGACAGCATCGCCGCGAAATCGGGATCACGCCGCCGTGCCGCACCGTCGCCGACGCCGTGGTCGTCGACCAGGTCCACGCCCAGCAGGCACGGCCGCTGCTGTGCCTGCGCATGGCGCAGCAGGCGCAGCAGGGCGTCCGCATCGGGCAGGCAGTCCGGGTTCACGAACGCCAGCCACGGGGCCGCGCTGTCGCGTGCGCCCTGGTTGCAGGCCGCGGAAAATCCGGGATTGTCGGGGTTGGCGACAAAGCGCACGCGCGCGTCGGCCAGCGCGTGGCGCTGCACGATGGCCAGCGTGCCGTCGACCGACGCGTTGTCGACGACGCGGATCTCCACCACGCCAGCGCTGGCGCGCAGCCGCGACAGGCAGTCGTCGATCGTCGGCGCGCTGGCGTGGGTCACGACGATCGCCGCGATACCGTCACCGGCCGCGACCGTGGTCGGCACCACCGCGATGGCTGCCCCGGCGGCAACCGGCATGCTCACGGCAACACGTCCGCGTCGTCATGCGGGACCAGGGGCGCATCGGCTCCCGGATCCGCTGCAACGCCCGCGAACAGCTCGCCCTGAGGTGGCGCCGCCGCCGCGTGCCGCCAGCGCGTCGACAGCGCCGCGCGCATCGCCTGCAGCGGGTCGTCCATCAGGAAGGTCGCCAGGCGCGGATGCCACGCCGGCCAGCGCACCGCCAGCGCGTCGAGGTCGCCCTCGGCCGGGCCGCCTTCGCCGCCGCGCGCGACGAACGCGGTCTCGCACAGCGCGTTGCGCCAGCCGAGCCCGGACAGCCGCAGCGACAGGTCGATCAGCGCCGCGTACCAGGACGCGTAGCTGGACGCGTCCAGCCCGCCTGCACGGCGCCGCGCGCTGCCACGTATCAGAACCGCATGGTCGACGGCCGCCGGGAGCTCGGGATGCAGCGGCGGCATGGCCGCTGCCGCGGCGGCGATGCGCGCTGCGTCGGGTGCCTCACCCACTTCACCCACCCGCGGCCAGCTGGCGCTCTCGCCGGCGTTGCACCACGGGGTCGCGGTCGCGATCGCGCCGTCGCGCGCCAGGCAGGCCTCCAGCTGCATCAGCCAGCCCGGCGCCGGGATCGCATCCGGCGCCAGCACCACCACGTCGGCATCCGCGCAGGCGCGAAGCATCTCGTCGAGGTGCGCCACTTCGCCGACGCGACGCTCGCGGCGCGTGTAATGGGCCTGCAGCGGCGTGCGCGCCAGCCAGCGCTCGACGATCGCCAGCGCGCGCGGCCCGGCCTGCGCATCGTCGCCCAGCCAGACCCGCGTGCCCGCAGGCGTGCCGGCGTCGAGTCCCGCCAGGCAGGCATCGAGCGCGTCGTCGTCGACGCCGACCGGCAGCAGCACGACCGGCAGCGCCGCGGCCGGCGGCCGCTCAGCCACGCGTCGCGTCGCCTGCGGCCATCGGGCTAATGCGCCCGGTTGAGCGGTTCCAGCGCGCGGAAGCGGCGGCCGTACTCGTCGGTCAGGTCGATCGCCTCCTGCGGATTGCGCACGATCGACGGCGTCAGCAAGATGATCGTCTCGGTGCGCGTGGTCGACGACGTCTGCCGCCCGAACAACCCGCCGATCACCGGGATCCGGCTCAGGCCGGGCAGTCCGGTGGAGCCGCGCGTGGTGCCGTCGTCGATCAGTCCCGCCATCAGCACGGTGGAGCCGCTGGGAACCGCCGCGGTGGTCTTCAGCCGCGTGGTGTCGATGCGCGGGTTGCAGTTGCTCGTGCTGGGGTTGCAGCTGGAAAGGATCTGATCCGCGGAGCTGATTTCCTGCACCACATCCAGGAACACCAGCCCGTTCTGCGCCACGCGCGGCCGCACCTTGAGGATGGTGCCCGTATCGATGTACTGCACGTTGCTGATGGTGCCGCCGGTACCGACGCCGGGGTTGAACGAGGTCGACTGCACCGGGATGCGCGTGCCGACGTTCAGCGTGGCCTCGGCGTTGTTACGCACGAAGACTGATGGCGTCGACAGCATGTTGATGTCGGTCACCGCATCCAGGGCGCTGATAATTGCCGCGGCATCGTTCCTGACCAGCGTCCACGCGGCACCCGGACCGCCAATTCCGCCGATGCTGCCCGCGAGCGTGCTCCAGCTGCTGGGCCCACCCGCCGCTGGGGGTGCGAACACGGGGAGGCCATTGTCGGTGACCGCGCGCTCAAAGAACCAGTTGACGCCGTAGCTCAACTCGCCCGACAGCGCCACTCGCACCACCTGCGCCTCGATGTGCACCTGCATCGGCATCACGTCGAGCTTGTCGATCACGGCGCGGATCGACTTCCACGCGTTGCCTTTGGCGCGCACCAGGATGGTGTTGGTCTCGTCGACCGCGGCCACGCCCACCGTGGCGCCGTCGACCTCGAGCTGCACGGTGGCGTTGCCGCCCTCGCGCTCGCCGAGCGACAGCGACCCGCCGCCGGCACCGCCGCCGGCGCCGCCGAG
>LXQJ01000041.1:54305-59974 GCA_001683895.1 Luteimonas sp. ANT-B3E
CGCCGTCGCCGCTGAGGTCCGACGACTGGAACGACGAGCCGCCGGCGTCGATGGTGGATTCGCTCGCGCCCGGCGCCAGCGAACCGCCGCCACGTCGGCCACCACCGGCACCGCCCGATCCGCCGCTGCCGCCGTACACCTGCGCCAGGTTCTCTGCCAGCGCGCGCGCGGTGATGTACTTCAGTTCGTAGGAGAACAGCTGCTCGCCGGCGCCGGCGCCGTCGATGCGGCCGATCCACTGCTGGATGTCGTCGAGGTAGTCGGGCTGCGAGGTGATCACGAGGACCGCGTTGGCGCCCTCCAGCGGCATGAAGCGGAACATGCCCGCCACCGGCGACCGGCTCTCCTCGCCGAACACCTTCTCCAGGTCCGACACCACGTCCGGTGCGCGGCCGGTGGTCAGCGGGAACACGCCCACCGACATCCCCGACAGCCAGTCGACGTCGAAGATCTCGATCGTGCGCAGGTAGTTCTCGAGCTCCTGCCGCGTGCCGGCGATGGTGATGATGTTGCGGCCGTTGTCGACGCTAACGATCGCGTTGGGGCGGGCATACGGCTTGAGCACCTTTTCCATTTCGACTGCGGAGATGTAGCGCAGCGGCACCACGCGCGATTCGAACCCGCGCGCCGCGGTGGCGCCACCGGTGCGCGGGGCGACACTTCCGGTGGCCATCGCGGTGTCGGCGGGCACGATGTTGTAGCGGCCGTCGCTGTAGATCATGCGGGCGTTGTTCCAGCCCAGCACCATCTCCAGCAGGCTCAGCGCCTGCGCCGGGCTGACCGTGCGCGGCGTGGCCAGCGTCACCGTGCCCTGCACGCCCGGCGCGATGACATAGTTCTGGCCCAGCATGTCACCGAGGATGGCCTTGACCACCGCCTGCACCGCCTCGCCCTCGAAGTTGAACGTGGCCTCGCCGGTGCTACCGGCAAGGTTGGGCGGCGGCGAGGCCGCGGCGCCCTGGTTGATGACCTGGCCGCTGCCGCGCCGGATCTGCGCGCGCGGCACGCCGTCGTCGTCCGCTAGCGGCTGCGCGGCGGCACCGCCGGCCGCCATCGCACCGGCGGTGCCGTCGTCCGCGGCGGGGCGGATCGGTGCGGGCGTGCCGCCGCGGCGGACGTCGGGCAGCGCCACCGACGCGCACGCCGTCAGCGACAAAACCAGGCAGGCGGCGATCGCGGTTTTCAGGGGGGACAGGGGGCTCATCGCGTGCATTCTAGGGATTCTCGTCAGGCGCCGGCGGCGGCGCTTGCTGTGCTTGCTGTGACTGCTGGCGCATCTGCGCACGGCGCGCCTCGATCCGCTGGCGGATGGCTTCGACCTGGGCGTCGGGCGTCTGCACGGCCTCGATCCGGGGATTGATGGGGATCTCCGCAGGCGGCGCGACAAGGTCGGGAACGCTCACCGGCACGGGGGCGGGCGCGCTGGACGTCGTGACCGCGATCGGCGGATTCGCCGCAGCAGGCTGCCGACGCGGCGGCTGCAGGCTGCCGGCGCCGGCACGCACTCCCGCGGCGACTCCCGACCCAGGCCCCTGCGCGGCCGTCATGGCCGTCGGCGGCTCGCCGCCCTCGCCGTCGAACACCCGCAGCTCCAGCGTGCGGTCGCCCTCGGGGCCGGAGAACACCACGCTGCGCGGCGACAGCGATGCCAGCCGCCACGCCGGAGCGCCCTCGGGCGCGTCGCCGACCCGGAGCCGCAGCGGCTCGCCGCCGTCTGCCGGGCGCACGATCGCCATCTCCAGCCTGGGGGTGATCAGCACGCTGGTCAGCACGAAGTCGAACGTATCGCCGACCTCGCCCTCGCCCTCGGGATTGATGAAGAACGCCTGCGGGCGACGGTCGTCCGTGAACAGCGGGCGCCCGCCGATCTCGGCGTATTGCGGCAGCGGCCCCAGGCGTTCGTCGACCGACGGCGGCACCGCCGGCAGGCGCTGGACCAGCGACGGGTCGTCGGGCAGCGACTCGATGCGCGATCCCAGCCCGAACAGTCCCAGCGCCCACGCCACCAGCGCCCACGCTGCGCCCGCTCCGAGCAGCCAGGTCTTGGCACCGGCAGTGTCAACGCGCATCGGCACCCGCCTCCGTCGTGGCGCCCGGGGTACCGGTCGCGGCGCCGGGCGGCAGCGGCTGCAGGTAGCCGTACAGGTCGAAGGTCACGTCCAGGCCGGCGCCCTGGCCGCCCTGGCCGGCGCCGAAGAAATAGCGCTGCACCAGCACGTTGAGGTTGTCGACGAACAGGCGCGGCGCGCCGCTTTCGAGCGAATGCAGGACCGCGGCCAGCTCGGGGTTGCCGCAGCGCAGGCGGACCTGCACCACCGCGCGCGGAAAGCGCTGCTGCCCTGGCTCGGTCATCGGCGAGCGGTTGGTGATAGCGCAGCTGCGATTCCCGGGACTGGCCTCGACGACCGCGGTCTCCAGACGCTGCACCAGCGCCGCGGTGGCTAGTTCCAGGCTGCGCTCGGTCATGAAGCCGGGGATGCCCTGCGCCTGCTGCTGCACTTCGACCAGCCGTTGGCGCACCTGCGGCGCCTGCGCCAGCTCGGTGCGCACCCGCAGGTCGCGCTCCTGCAGCGAGGTGATGCGCGCGTCCAGCGCCCGCATCGGCACCGTCCACCACGGATGCGCCAGCACCAGATAGGCGAGCAGCACGACGCCGGCGAGGATGCCCAGCGCCAGCCAGCGGTCGCGGTCAGGGAGCACTGCGCGCACGCGTGGCCTCCGCTGCGGCTGCCGGGGGCGGCTCGGTGATCACCAGCTGGGCGGTCAGCGTGAAGCGGTCGCGCCCGCTGCGCGGGTCGGGCTGCAGCGCGCCAGTGAGCGCCGGCGACCGCCACAGCGGCGAGCCTTCCAGGCGCTGGATCAGCGACGAGGCCTCGCTGCTGAGGCCGATCAGCAGCAGCCGGTCGTTCTCGATCGACAGCTTCTCGAGATACGTGGTGTCGGGCAGCCGGCGCGCGAGCTCGTCGACGACTTCGACCGTGGTCGGCCGCCCTGCCCGCGTCGACTGCAGGAACCCGATGCCCTCCACCAGGTCCAGCAACTGCCGGCGGTCCTCCGACACCGCGCGCGCCTGGGTGGCCCGCTGCGCGACCACGCGCTCGAACGCGTCCGCTGCGGCGGTGCGGTTGGCCAGCAGCTGCCACGCCGCAGCGGCGACCGCGATCGCTGCCACCGCGCCCAGCGCGAGGTTCCACGCCATCCACGGATCGGCGCGGCGATGGCGGCGCGCGCCGGCGAGCAGGTTGATGCCGAAGGTACGGCCATCGCTGCTGGCCATGTCGACCCCGGCCAGGGTGGCACCCAGCGCGCCCAGCTCGGCCATGCGCGCCTCCATCACCTGCCGCGGCACCACCACCAGCTCGGCGTCGATCTGGCCGTCGGCGCGGCGGCCGGTCACGCGCGCGTCGTAGTGCACGTCGGCAGCCGCGAACGGCGTCTGGCGATCGATCTCGAACGCCAGCACCTCGCGCAGGCGCTCGGCCGCGGCGGCCGGCAGCACCATGGTCCGGCGCAGGCCCGAGGCAGCCGGCAGCACCAGCCAGCGCGGCAGTTCGGCGAGGCGCTGGGCAAGCAGCGGCGCCAGCGGGTCGGGCGCTACCGCATCGTCGGGCGACCACGGCAGCCGGCCGAGGTCGCGGGTGTCGTCGCCGCGCTCCAGCGCCAGCCTCAGGCTGTCGCCACTGGCATGCAGCAGCACGCGCTGGCGGGCCAGGCCGAAGAGCTCGCGAACGCGCAGCGGCAGCCAGCTCGCCAGCGCATGCGTCCACCAGGCCCAGAACCCGGCCACGCCGGGACGCAGCCTTCCGCCGGCGCGGTCGAGGCCTTGGCGCAGTGGATGCGCCGCAGGCGCGGCAATGTCGTCGACGGCAGCCATCAGCGCGGAGTCGCTCCTTGTTCCCATCGCAGCGGCGCATACGCCGAACCCGGCACGCCGCTGGCTCCCGCGCGAACCACGGCCCGCAGCACCGCCTGGCTGCCGTCTGGAAGCCGCGCGCGGCTGTCGACACTATACGTGCCGCTGCCGCCGCCCACGAGGCTGGTGTCGCCGACCAGGGTCGCGGCGACTTCGCGTTGCGCCAGAGCGGCGGCCGGGTCGATGCCCAGCGCCTGCAGCACCAGCCCGGCCGCGAAACGCTCGTCGGGTTGCGCCTGCCCGCTGAACACGGTCAGGTGCTCCTCGACGCGCGCGTACAGCGCGGGGGTCATGCCGAGGACCTGCTCGACCTCGCCGACGGTCTCGAAGGGCGCATCCTTGGCACCGTAGGGCCGCCCCGCGGCTGCGTACTGCGCGTCCTCGGCGCCGCCGCCGGGCTGGGTCAGGGTGTCGCTGTCGCGCCAGTCGATGATCGCCGCGGCGACCGCGGACGCAGCGTCGGCCTCGCTTCCCGCGGCCTGGAACAGTGCCGCCAGCAGCGGCGCCTCGGCGGCGTTGAGGTCGACCTTGCCGGACTCGTCGATCACCCGCACCACCACCGCCACGTCGTCGAAGGCCCATGGATAGGCGCGGCCGTCGGGGGACCACTGCAGTGCGGGATCGGGGTCGGTGAGCCGGGTCATCGCGTATTCGAGTCCGGCGCGGGCCGCTTGTTCCGCGACGATGCCGCGCGCCAGCGTCCGCCCCTGCATGTGCTCGATGCGCGCGGTCATGGCAAAGGCGCCGACCAGCGCGATCAGCAGCGCGACCAGCCACATCACCAGCACCAGGGCGATGCCACGCTGTCGCATCAGCGACGGTCGTCCAGGCGCTGGCGGCCGCGGCCGACGCGGTCGTTGCTGCCGGCACGCGGAGGCGGCAGCAGGTTGCCGCGCCCGCGCAGCACCTTGCCCTGCCGGATGCGGTCGCGGCCGACGCCGCTGCCCGGGACCACGGCGCTGCCGGCACCGCCGGTGGACTGCGGCAGCGCCACCACCAGCTCCGGCCACGCACCGCCGCTGCCGCTGGCGAGCGCGATCAACACCTGCAGTGGCAGCTGGTCCACGGCCTCCCAGCGCTCCGCCCAGTCGCCGAGCACGCCCTCGTCGTCGATGCCGCGGTAGCGGAAGCGGAGTGCGGTCAGGTCCGGCACCAGCCGCTCTGGGGGACGCGGACTCGCCTCCTCCACCGCCTCGCCGGCGGCGATGATCGAAAACGCCACCGCAAGACTGGCCTGACCGCCGTCGTCGAGCACCATCAGGTCGTGCAGGTGCGGACCGCCCTGGCCGAGGTAGTTGGGCAGGTCGGCGACGAACTGCATGCGGTCGGGCTCGCCGATGAAACGCAGCACGTCGCCGGTCTGCGGGTCGGTGGCGAAGCCCATGGGCACCGCGGACGCGAGCCGCCGGCGCAGGAAGCCCTCGACTGCGCGCATGCGCTCGCTACGCGCCGCCAGCGTCTCGCCGCGCTCGACCGTCGCGGTCGATGCGCGCAGGGTCGCGAACGCCAGCGCCAAACCGGACGCCAGCAGCACCGTCGCCAGCAGCACCTCGATCAGGGTGAACCCGGCGGCAGCGACGGCCGTCACGGTGCGCGGACGACGCGCGCCGCGGCGGGCGGAGGCAGAGGCAGAGGTGGAGGTGGAGCCGCCGATCGCGCGCCCCACGCCCACAGTGCGCCGCATCACGGCCGTCACGGGAACGCTCCGCCGCCGGCATCGGTCGGATCCGGCTGCACCAGCCGCAGCGACTCCAGC
>LXQJ01000041.1:60148-133760 GCA_001683895.1 Luteimonas sp. ANT-B3E
GTCGACATACGGCGCGACTTCGAGCGTCCAGCGATAGCGGCCATCCTCGAGCACGCCGTCGCGCGTGCCGGGCTGCAGCGCCTCGCCAACCCCGACCTCGGCCAGCAGCGACTGCGCGTGCAGCGCCGCGCGCCCGGCGTCGCTTGCCCAGCGCACCTGGCGCGTGGCGCCCGACAGCGTGCCCAGCAGCAGCGTCAGCGCCATCGCCAGCACCGCGAACGCTACCAGCACCTCTATCAGCGTGAAGCCGCGCTCGGCGCGGGGGGCGGCGATCGCGAAGGCGGCGGAGGGGTCGCGGTTCACGGCCGGTCGATCCCGACCCGGTGCAGCGACACCTCGCCGGTCAGCCACGCGACGTCGACGTCCCATGCCGCCTGCCGGTAAGCCAGCCGCACTCGGCCGCCTGTCGACGCGCCGTCGCCGAAGAACACGATCGCACCGACGCCTGGCGCGGCCTGCACTTCGCGCGCGCCGGTGAAGGTCAGCTCCAGCTTCTCCGGCACGTCGCCGCGGCGGCCATTGGCGCCCTGCCAGGCGTGCCCGGCGGGGTCGAGCAGGAACCGCTGCGGCACCCCGGTGGCGAGCGCGTGCGCGCGGGTGAAGCGCAGCTGCGAGGCGATCTCCTTGCTGCTCGACCGCAGCGCCAGGCGGTCGAAGCCGCCGCCGACGACGCCGACCGCCAGCACCCCGGTGGCCGCGATCAGCACCACCACCAGCAGCATCTCCAGCAGCGAGAAGCCGCCGTTTCCACGGAGCGTGCGTCGGACGCACATGGCGCCGGCGTGCCGGCGGCGTGCCGCGGTCGCCATCGCGCCTATTCGAACGCGATGTCGGCGTTGACGCTGTCGCCGCCGGACTGCCGGTCGGCGCCATAGCTGACGATCTCGAACCGCTGGCTGGCGCCGGGGACGCGGTACTCGAATGGCGTATTCCACGGATCGTTGAGCTCGGCCGGCTTGGCGTATGGCCCCAGCCAGCCGCTGGCGTTGCCGGGCGGAGTGACCAGCGCGTCAAGCGTCTGCGGCAACGTGCCGGTGTCCATCTCGTACTGCTGCACCTTCTCGGCAAGGGTCTGCACCTGCGCCTTGGCGAGGCTGACGCGCGCGCGGTCGCCGCCGCCGAGGATCCTGGTCGCGGCGAAAGCGACGATGCCGCCCATCAGCACGACCACGAGAATGATCTCGATCAGGCTGAAGCCGCCTTGCGCGGCTCGGCGCAATGGCCGGGAAAGGGGAAGTCGACGCATGCGGGGGTGATCCTTGCTCGGAAGTCGTTGCCGCGATTCTAGGCCTCGGCGGTGGCAGGTGAAGGACGCCGTCACGCTGCGGTTCAGCCCCGCGGTGCGGCGCGCCTGTTCAGCCGATGACGCTGGTGAGGTCGTAGATCGGGATCAGCACCGCCAGGATCACCACCATCACCACCCCGGCGAGCAGCATCGTGATCACCGGCACCAGCGCCGCGAGCATGCGGTCGAGCGCCTGTGCGGTCTGCTGCTCGAAGGTATCGGCGGTCTTGAGCAGCATCACGTCGAGCGCGCCGGACTCCTCGCCCACCTGCACCATCTGCAGCGCCAGCCGCGGGAAGCGCTTGTTGCGTGCCAGCGCGGTCGACAGGCCGACGCCATTCTTGACGTCCTCGGTGGCGGCGTCGACGTCGGCCGCGAGCGCGCGGTTGCCGAGCACGTTGCGGCCGATCACCAGCGCCGCCATCAGCGGCACGCCATTGCGCAGCAGGGTGCCGAGCGTGCGCGTCAGGCGCGCGGTCTCCAGCCGTGCCACCAGCGGCCCGGCGACCTTCTGCCGCAGCAGCCAGTCGTCGAAGCGCGCGCGGAATGCGGGGTCGCGCAGCTTGCGGTCGAAGATCCACGCCGCCAGCGCGGGCACCACCACCAGCACGATCCACCAGTCGCGCACGAACGTGCCCAGCCCCAGCACGATGCGGGTGAAGAACGGCAGCGTGGCGTCGAGGCTCTCGTACATCGCGCCGAACTGCGGCACGACGTAGCCAAGCAGGAACAGCACCGCGGCCCCGACCATGAACAGCAGGATCGCGGGATAGATCAGCGCATTGATGACGCGTCCGCGCAGCGCGCGGGTGCGCTCCAGGTAGTCGGCAAGCCGCTGCAGGGTGTCCTGCATGCTGCCGCCGGCCTCGCCGGCGCGGACCATGTTGATGTACAGCCGGGAGAACGTGCCGTGCTGGCGCTCGAGTGCCGTCGACAGCGCGGTGCCGCCGCGCACGGCGTCGCGGACGTCGGTGACGACGCGCCTGGCGGCGTCGTCCTCGGGCAGCTCCAGCAGGATGGTCAGGGCGCGGTCGAGCGGCTGGCCGGCGCCGAGCAGGGTGGCCAGCTGCTGGGTGAACTGCACCAGGCGCTCGCCGTCGAAGGGCTTGGGCTTGAACAGCGCCTTCCACGTGCTCTCGCCCCCACCCTCGCTGGCCAGCCGCGCCTCGATCGGCAGATGGCCCTGCTCCTGCAGCCGCAGGACGACCTCGCCGTCGCTGGCGGCCTCCATCTGGCCGTCGAGCGTCTCGCCGCGGGTGTTGAGCGCCTTGTAGCGGTACAGGGGCATCTGCGGGCCGGTCGCCGACGAGGCGGAAGGGGCGCCAAGGTAACGTAGTTCGAGCACAAGGCGCGATGGCGCCGCGGCCGGCGGCGCTGGAGCCGGTCAACGTCTCTGTGTAGAGCGAGGGCGCTTCGGGTTCGATCCGCGAGGGAGGCCGGTGACGGGGTGCTGCTCTGCCCCTGCGGCCGGCCAAAAGTGGAGCCGGAGCCGGAGCCGGAGCCAGGGCCGGAGCCGGAGCCAGAGCCGGAGCCATAGCCAGGGCCGCTTCGGCTGGTTTCGCGAGGGAGGCCGGTGACGGGGAACTGCTCCGCCCCTCCGTCCGGCCATCCATGGCCGGAGTCGAGGCCGTGGGCCATCCATGGCCCACTCTCCGCAGCACCCCGCCACCCGCCTCCTGAACGATCGACTTGGCTTCGGAAGATCAAGCGGATTCGTTGGGACAGCAAGACGCCGCGTGCTTGGCCCAAAGAAAGCAGTGCATCTGTCGATGTCACCGCGCCGCGCCGGGGTGCGGGGGTGTCGCGTAAAGGGCACATGGATGTGCCCGCCGGTGAGTTGGGCAGGATGCCCAACCGAACCGGTAGCGATACCCCCGCATCCCGGCACGATGGCCCGAAGCCCGGACGTTGCCGTGCTCTGCTGTGTCGTGCTCTGCCGTGCCGTGCCGTGCTCTGCTCGTCAGCGCTTCGGTGTGCAGCGCTGTGCGTCCAGCCAGGCCTGCGACTGCCAACCACTGGAACCCACGCCGTTCGGTGCTCGACACCTGGCAAAACGTTGCCTCACGCGTCCTCGGTGACGCGCAGGACTTCCTCGATGGTGGTCATGCCGGCCATCGCCTTGATGATCCCGTCCTCGTACATCGTGCGCATGCCGGCATCGCGCGCCAGCTGCTCGATCTCGCCCATGCCGGCGTGGCGCATCACCGCGCGGCGGAGCGCGTCGTTCATCACCAGGAACTCCATGATCGTGGTGCGCCCGAGGTAGCCGGTCGGCGCAAGCGGCGAACCCTTGGGCCGGTACAGGAAGATCTCGCCGTCCGGCTGGTACTTGCGCAGCGCGAACTTCTCGATCTCCTCGGGCGACGGCGCGTACTTCTCCGCGTGCGTCGGCTCCAGCCGGCGCACCAGCCGCTGCGCCAGGATGCCGTTGATGGTCGAGGTCAGCAGGTAGTCCTCGACGCCCATGTCCAGCATGCGGGTGATGCCGCCGGCGGCATTGTTGGTGTGCAGCGTCGACAGCACCAGGTGGCCGGTCAATGCGGACTGGATCGCGATCTTCGCGGTCTCCAGGTCCCGCATCTCGCCGATCATGATGATGTCCGGGTCCTGGCGCACGATGCTGCGCAGGGCGTGCGAGAAGTCGAGCCCGATCTGCGGCTTGGCCTGGATCTGGTTGATGCCCTCGATCTGGTACTCGACCGGGTCCTCGACCGTGATGATCTTGACGTCGGCGGTGTTGAGCTTCGACAGCGCGGTGTACAGCGTGGTGGTCTTGCCCGAACCGGTGGGACCGGTAACCAGCAGGATGCCGTGCGGCTGCTTCAGCACCGCCTCGAACTGCGGCAGGAAGTTGTCGGTGAAGCCCAGCTTGTGGAAGTCGAACACCACGGTCTCGCGGTCGAGCAGTCGCATCACCACCGACTCGCCGTGCGCGGTCGGTACCGTCGACACGCGCAGGTCCAGTTCCTTGCCCTGCACGCGCAGCATGATGCGGCCGTCCTGCGGCAGGCGGCGCTCGGCGATGTTGAGCTTGGCCATGATCTTGATGCGGCTGATGACCGCGGCGGTGAGGTTGGTGGGCGGGCTTTCGCCCTCCTCCAGCACACCGTCGATGCGGTAGCGCACCTTGAGCCGATTCTCGAACGGCTCGATATGGATGTCCGACGCACGCAGCTCGACCGCACGCTGGATGACAAGGTTCACCAGCCGGATGACAGGAGCCTCCGACGCCAGATCGCGCAGGTGCTCGACATCGTCGAGGTCGCCGCTGCCGTCGCCGTCCGCGGATTCGACGATGGTGCCCATCGCGCTGCGGCCCTGGCCGTGCCAGCGCTCGATCAGGTCGGTGATCTCCGAGCGCAGCGCGACGCGCGCGCGCACCCGCTTGCCGGTGGCGAGCGCAACGGCGTCGCTCGCGTACGGGTCCTGCGGGTCGGCGAGCAGGACGTCGACAAATGTGTCGTCCTCGGCGACCGGCACCACGTGAAACTGCTTCATGAACTTCGCCGTCAGAGCGACGCCCTCGGGCGGCATCTCGGGCACGTCCTTGGCGCTGGCCAGCGGCAGGTCGAGCACTGCGGCCGCGGCGTCGGCGTGGTCGCGCTCCGACACCAGCCCCAGCCGCGACAGCAGCGACAGCAGGCTGCCGCCGGTCTCCTCCTGCAGCCGCCGCGCACGCGACAGGTCGACCTCCTTCAGCCGCCCCTTTGACAGCAGCGCGGAGACGATGCGCTCGTCGGCGGAAACCTCTGGATCGACAGGCTGCACTGCGGCGTTCAAGCGGCGCTCGACGGTTGGCGAAGGAGCCCGGACTTTAGCAGCAGCGCCCGACACCCCATCGCGGCCTCCCAACGCGCGAGCCGCGCTCCTGCTGCCGGCCTCGCGCTTCCGAGCTTCCGACGCCGACGCCGACGCCGAAGCCGAAGCCAAGGCAGCTTCAGCAGTTCGCGCGAGGGAGGCCGGTGACGGGTTGCTGCTCCGCCCCTCCGTCCGGCCATCCATGGCCGGAGTCGGGGCCGTGGGCCATCCCACTCTCCGCAGCACCCCATCACCCGCCTCCTGGATAATCGGCGTGGCTTCGGAGGATCAAGCGCGTTCGCCGCAACCAGAGTGCGACGTTGCCCTTGGCCACAAAGAAAGCAGTGCCCCGGACGATGTCACCGCGCCGCGACGGGGTGCGGGGTGTCGCGTAAAGCGCACATGGATGTGCGCGCCGGTGAGCCGGCCATGGGTGAGCAAGGGCCGCTTGCGCGGCACGGCCGCGCGGCCCTTGCGAACGCCCGGCGCGCTGCGCCGGGCTGGACCGGCCGCGAAGCGGACGGGCCAATCGAACCGGGTAGCGATCCCCGGTATCCCGGCGCGATAGCCCGAAGCCCGGGCTCAGCTCTCGGCGCTAGGCTCGCGGCTCTGCTTTCGGCTTCTGGCTCCGTTCCTGCACCAGTACCAGTACCAGCGCCAGCGAGCTAGCGCAAGTGCGCACGCTCCGGCGATGGCCCGCTCCAGCGCCGATCCAGATGAGGCGACCTGCGCGTCGGCCGGAGTCCGGGCCTGCGGCAGCGCTACCCCAGCGCCACCCGCGCATTGCGGAACATGCGCAGCCACGGGGCGTCGTCGGGCCAGTCGGGGGGCGACCAGCTGAGGTTCGCACGGCGCTGGGTGCGCTCGGGGTGCGGCATCAGGATGGTCACGCGGCCGTCGTCACTGCACAGGCCGGCGACGGCATCCGCGGAGCCGTTGGGATTGTCGGGATAGGTCGTCGCCGGGGCGCCGTCGCCGGCGACGTAGCGCAGTGCCACGCGCGCGGCCGTCGCGTCGTCGGGCGAAGCGAACGTCGCGCGGCCCTCGCCGTGCGCGATCGCGACCGGGATGCGCGAGCCGGCCATGCCGGCCAGCAGCAGCGACGGCGAGTCGACGACCTCGAGCAGTCCGTAGCGCGCCTCGAACTGCTCGCTGCGGTTGCGCGCGAAGCGCGGCCAGTGGCGGGTGCCGGGGATGATGTCGCCCAGCTGCGACAGCATCTGGCAACCGTTGCACACCCCCAGCGCCAGCGTGTCGCGGGCGAAGAAGTCCGCGAACTGTGCCCGCAGCGCAGCGCGCTCCAGGATCGACGTCGCCCAGCCGCGGCCGGCGCCGAGCACGTCGCCGTAACTGAAGCCGCCGCATGCCGCCAGCGCGGAAAAATCCTGCAGCCGGGTGCGGCCGGTGATCAGGTCGCTCATGTGCACGTCGACCGCGTCGAACCCGGCGCGGTCGAACGCATGCGCCATCTCGACCTGGCCGTTGACGCCCTGCTCGCGCAGGATCGCGACCCGCGGCCGCGCGCCGCGCGCGACGTACGGCGCGGCGACGTCGTTGGCGGGATCGAACGTGAGCTTCGGCTGCAGACCGGGCGCGTCGAAGCGGCGCGCGTGCGCGAACTCCTCGGCGGCGCAGTCGGGCGCATCGCGCAGTCGCTGCATCGCGTGGGTCACCGACCACCAGGCGTCGAACGCCTCCTGCCAGCGCCACTCCGCGAGCTGCGTGGCGCCGTCGACGACGCGGATCACCGCCGCGGTGGTCGGGCGCGCGATGCGCTGGGCGCAGTCGATCAATCCGTGCCGGGCGACGAGATCGGCGAACTCGACCCGGTCGTCGCAGGCGATCTGCACGACCGCGCCCAGCTCCTCGTTGAACAGCGTGCGGAACACGTCGTCGGCGCGGTCCTCGCCCCAGCCGGCGAGGTCGATGTCGAGGCCCACGTGCGAGCAGAACGCCATCTCGCAAAGTGCCGCGAACGCGCCGCCGTCGGAGCGGTCGTGGTACGCGCGCAGCAGCCCGGCCTGGCGCGCATCGCGCACCAGCTCGAACAGCCCGCGCAGCCGCTCCGGATCATCCAGGTCCGGGCAGGCGCCTCCGAAGCCGTCGTGACACTGCGCCAGGATCGACCCGCCCAGCCGCTGGCGCCCGCCGCCCAGGCCGATCAGCCAGATCTCGCTGTCCCCGTCGCAGTCGAGCTGCGGCGTCAGCTGCGCGCCGACGTCGGCGACCGGCGCGAACGCCGTCACCACCAGCGACACCGGCGACACCGTCGCCTGCGCGGCGCCGTCGACCTGCCACTGCGTCTGCATCGAGAGCGAGTCCTTGCCGACCGGGATGCTCAGCTCGAGCGCCGGGCACAGCGCCATGCCGACCGCGCGCACCGCGTCGAACAGCCGCGCGTCCTCGCCCGGGTGGCCGGCGGCGGCCATCCAGTTGGCCGACAGCTTGACCTGCTCCAGTGCATCCACCGGCGCCGCGCACAGGTTGGTGATCGCCTCGCCTACCGCCATCCGCGCTGACGCCGCGGCGTCGATCAGCGCCAGTGGGGCGCGCTCGCCGATCGCCATCGCCTCGCCGCCGTCGGTGTCGAACCCGGCGAGCGTGATCGCGCAGTCGGCGACCGGCAGCTGCCACGGTCCGACCATCTGGTCGCGCGCGGTCAGCCCGCCGACGCTGCGGTCGCCGATGGTGACCAGGAAATTCTTGGCGGCCACCGTGGGGTGCGCCAGCACCCGCAGTCCGGCCTGGTGCAGGTCGATGCCGGCGACATTGAGCGCGGGCCAGCGCGCCGGGAGCAGCCGCACGACGTCGCGCAGCATCCGCGGCACGCGCCCGAACAGCAGGTCCATCGGCAGGTCGATCGGAGGCGCGTCGGCGTCCTCCGGGGCGACCCCATCGCCTGTCGTGCGGATCGGCGCCGTCGCCGCAGGCGCCTGCGACGACGCGTCGACGGCCCTGAGGAGATCGACGCCATCGGCCGCGGTGCGCGGGTCCACAAGGCCGCCGCCGGCCAGCACGCCGTGGCCGACCAGCAGGCGCTGCTCCGCCGTGGCGTGGCCGACGACCGCGAACGGGCAGCGCTCGCGCCGGCACAGCGCGGCCAGGGCCTCGATGCGCGCGGCCGGCACGCCCAGCACGTAACGCTCCTGGGCCTCGTTGCACCACAGCTGCATCGGCGACAGCGACGGATCGTCGCTGGGCACGCGGTCGAGGTCGATGACGCCGCCGACGCCGGAGTCGTGCAGCAGCTCCGGGATCGCGTTGGACAGGCCACCGGCGCCGACGTCGTGGCACCACGCGATCGGGTTGTCGGCGCCGAGCGCCACGCAGCGGTCGACGACCTCCTGGCAGCGGCGCTCCATCTCCGGGTTGTCGCGCTGCACGCTGGCGAAGTCGAGGTCCTGCGCGCTGTCGCCGGACGCGACCGAGCTGGCGGCACCACCACCGAGCCCGATCAGCATCGCCGGGCCACCGAGCACGACCACGAGGTCGCCAGGAGCCAGCCGCACCTTGTCGACCATCGCGCGGTCGATCGCGCCGAGGCCGCCGGCGAGCATGATCGGTTTGTCGAACCCGCGGACCAGCGTGGCACCGTCGCCGGTCGCTTCCGCCAGCTCGAAGCTGCGGAAGTAACCGGCCAGGTTGGGACGCCCGAACTCGTTGTTGAACGCAGCCGCGCCCAGCGGGCCGTCGAGCATGATCTCCAGCGCCGGCGCCATCCGCGGACTCAGCGCGCGCGGCTGCTCCCACGGCTGCGGCAGCGTCGGGATCCGCAGGTGCGACACGCTGAAGCCGCACAGCCCGGCCTTGGGTTTGCCGCCGCGGCCGGTGGCGCCCTCGTCGCGGATCTCGCCGCCGGCACCGGTCGCCGCTCCCGCGAACGGCGAGATCGCGGTGGGATGGTTGTGGGTCTCGACCTTGATGCAGAACGCGCTGTCGAGCAGCGGCCCGCTGCGATAGACGGCGGTGCCGGGATCGGGCCGGAAGCGCCGCGCCGGCGTGCCCGCGACCACGGCGGCATTGTCGCTGTAGGCGGACAGCGTGTGCGCAGGAGTGGTGGCGTGGGTATGGCGGATCATGCCGAACAGCGACTGCGGGCGGCCGTCGGCCACCATCTCCTGGCCGTCGATGCGCCAGCCGGCGTTGAAGATCTTGTGTCGGCAGTGCTCGGAGTTGGCCTGCGCGAACATCATCAGCTCGACGTCGGACGGCGCGCGCCCCAGGGCGTCGAAGCGCTCGCGCAGGTAGGCGATCTCGTCGTCGGCCAGTGCCAGCCCGAGGCGCCGGTTGGCCTGCGCCAGGTCGGCGGTGTGGATGCGCTCCAGCGCGCCGCGGGCCGGCATCGCGAACAGCGCGCCGGCGGCGTGATGGTCGTCGAGCAGCGACTGGGTCATCGGGTCATGCAGCGCGTCGTCCAGCGCCACCGCGGCCGCGGCCTCGGCGGGCCAGCCGGCGACATCGATGCGCATGCCGCGCTCGACCCGCCGCACCGGCAGCCCGGCGCCGCGCAGCAGGCCGGTGGTCTTGCTGGCCCAAGGCGAGATGGTGCCCAACCGCGGTGCGACCAGCCGCGTGCGTGCACCGTCGCTGGGCGTCCGCATGGCCGAAGCCTCGAGGATCGCGGGGAGCCGCGCCAGCGGGCCGTTTGCCGCGCTGTCGGCATCGGCATCCACCCAGTAGACGTGCCATGTCCCGGTGATGCGCACGGCGTCGTGGAGGCGGCGCAGCCGCTGCTGCAGGCGTTCGCGCCGGAACGGCGACAGGGCCGGGAGGGCCTCGAGGACGATCATGTCCGGGGGGTGACCGTGGAACGGGCCCGCCATTGTAGCGAAGCGGGCGCACGGCCGGCTTCGCGGTGGCTCAGCGCGCGACCGTGGTCGCGGCCGCCTGCACGGCTTCCGCCGCCAGCTTGTCCAGCGCCGCGCGCAGCGCCTCGGGCGGCATGTAACCGGGCATCTGCTGGCCTTCGGCGGTGACGATCATCGGCGTGCCGGTCAACCCCACGCGCTGGCCGATGTCGTATTGCATCGCCACCGGGCTGGTGCAGGCGCGCGACTTGACGGTCTTGCCCTGCTTGGCCTCGGTCAGCGCCCGGCGGCGGTCGGGGGCGCACCACACCGCCTCCATCTTGGCAAAGTCCTCGCTTGCCGGGCCCATGCGCGGGAAGGCGAGGTATTCGATGGCGATGCCCTGCCGGTTGTACTCGGCGATGTCCTCGTGCAGCTTGCGGCAGTAGCCGCACTCGACGTCGGTGAACACGGTTACCGTGTAGCGAGGGTCCACCGGCGCGAAGATGATGCGGTCCTTCTCCGGCACCTTCGCCAGCAGGTCGCGGCGGACCTCGGCCAGGCCGGCCTGGCTCAGGTCGCGCTTGGCGGCGACGTCGAACAGCGCGCCCTGCAGCAGGTAGCGGCCGTCGTCGGACACGTAGATCACCTGCCCGCCGACCACGACCTCGCGGAAGCCCGGCAGCGGCGCAGCGGCGATACGGTCGACCTGGACCTCGGCGTTGAGCGAGCGGATCGCGGCCATCGCACGCTCGTCCGGCGTGCCCGCGGTTGCGGCGTCGGCGATGGTCGACGGCGTGTCGCCGCCAGGCGTCGCCGGCGCCGGCGCCATGGTGGGCGTCGCCGGGACCGCCGCATCGGGTGACGGCGCCTGGGCACAGGCGGACACGCTGGCGACGCAGAGCAGCAGGAGCAGGCAGGACTTCATGCGGGGTCTCTGGCAGGCGGGCCGGATGACGCACGGCCGCAGGGGATACGCCGGATTCTCGCACGACTCGCCGGCCACCCCACCCCGTCGCCGGCACGCGTGGCGACCCGGTTCAGCCGCGCGGATGGTGCGCTGCGTGCAGGCGCTTGAGCTGCTCACGCGCCACGAGGGTGTAGATCTGGGTGGTCGACAGCGAGCTGTGTCCCAGCAGCATCTGCAGCGCGCGCAGGTCGGCGCCGTGGTTGAGCAGGTGGGTCGCAAAGCTGTGGCGGAGACCGTGCGGGCTGATGCGCTGGGACGCGATGCCCGCGGTGGCCCCGTGGCGCTTGACCAGCAACCAGAAAGCCTGCCGCGTCCACGCCTCGCCGCGGGCGCCGGGGAACAGCGCCGCGACGGGGTGCCGCCCGGCCAGCGCCGGGCGCGCCTCGTCGAGGAACCGCTGCAGCCAGTGCTGCGCCTCCTCGCCCAGCGGCACCAGCCTCTCGCGGCCACCCTTGCCGGTGACCCGCAGCGCGCCCTGGCGCAGGTTGACCGCGGTCGCGGGCAGGTCGACCAGCTCGCTGACGCGCAGCCCGCAGCCGTACATCAGCTCCAGCATCGCGCGGTCGCGCAGCCCGGCGGGCGTTGCCACGTCGGGGGCCGCAAGCAGCGCCTCGATCTCCGATTCCGCCAGCGCCCTGGGCAATGCCCGCGACAGCCGCGGCGGGTCGAGCAGCGCGGTCGGGTCATCGGCGCGCGCGCGCTGGCGCACCAGCCGTCCGTAGAACGCGCGCAGCGTCGAGAGCAGCCGCGCGTTGCTGCGCGCCGCGTAGCCCGACCGGGTGCGGAAGGCGAGGTAGTCGAACAGGCCCGCACGGTCGGCATCGGCAAGCGCGCCCGCACCAGACGCGCGGCGCCAGCGTGCCAGCCCCTGCAGATCGCGCCGGTAGCCGTCCAGCGTCTGCCGCGCGGCGCCTGTCTCGGCCCACAGCGCATCGAGGAAGTGGTCGATCGCTGCCTGGTCGTCGTCGCCAGCCGGCGGCAGCGCCATCGCCTGCTCTCGGCGCCGTGCGGGGGTGGTCGGAGGCATGCCCGGAGCTTAACGACGCGCGCCGGCGCTCGCTATGCTGCCGCGATGCCCAATGCCATGCCGCCCGCCCCCGACGTCACCGCGCCCGCTGCGCCCGCTGCGCCGGCCGCGCTGGTCGGGCGCCGCCTGCTGGCGCTGTTCTACGACCTGTGGCCGGCGGCGGCGGTCTGGCTGCTGCTGGCGCTGCTGTTCACCGCGGGCTATACCCTTGCAGGGCATCCGCCGCGCGAGAACATCGCCGCGCTCAGTCCGCTGCAGTGGCTGCTGTGGGGCCTGTGCTGGGTGGCCACGGGCTGGTACGCCACGCACAGCTGGGCGCGCGGCGGACAGACGCTCGGCATGCGGCCGTGGCGGCTGCGGGTACAGGGCGTTCAAGGACAGCCGCCACCCGACCGGCGACAGCTGTGGACCCGCTACGCGGTCGGCACGCTGTCGCTGCTCACCGGCGGGCTCGGCTTCTGGTGGGCGTGGATCGACCGCGAGCGCCTGGCATGGCACGACCGCGCCAGCGGTACCCGCCTGGTGCGGGTGCCCAAACCGACGTCGACACGCTCATGAGCAGCGGCGCGCGTCAGCCGCTGCGCCGCCGGAACAGCAGCCACGACACCACCAGCATCACTGCCGGCGGAACCGCGTAGGCCAGCCGGTAGTCGAAGCCGTAGACCGCAGCCAGCTTGACGGCCTGGTTCTGCAGCAGCCAGAACCCGAGCGCGAACACGATGCCGATGAACAGCCGCCTGCCCAGACCGCCGCTGCGCAGCGAGCCGAAGGCGAACGGAATCGCGGCCAGGCACAGCGCCAGCACGTTGAGCGGGTAGAACCAGCGTCCCCAGTAGTACTCCTCGAACTCGCTGGCATCGAGGGCGTTGCGGCGCCGGTATTCGATGCCTTCTGCAAGCTGTGCACCCGACATGTAGCGCGGGCGCCAGAGGTTGCCGGCGTTGGCGGCCAGCGCCGCGGCGTCCAGCTGCGACTCCCAGCGCTCCTCCAGCACCTCGGCCTGGCTCACCGCGCGTTCCTCGAACCATGTCCGTCGCACGTTGCGAAGCAGCCAGCCGCTGGCGCGGTGCTCGGCGGTCGCGGCGTGCGCAATCGACTCCAGCCGCCCGTCGTCGGCGAACTCGAACAGGCGGACGTCGCCGAGCTCCAGCCACGCGTCGTCGCCTTCGCTGCGCTCCTGGCCGGTCTGCGCGTTGAGGAAGATGTCGCCCTCGCGCGCCCAGAGGCCCGAGTACTGCGCCACGATCATGTCGTCGGAGCGCGCCGATGACTTCATCGTATCGGCGGCGCGCTGCGCCACCGGCGCGACCGATTCGCCGACCACCATCATCAGGCCGGTGACCAGCAGCAGCGGCAACGCGACCGACAGGCTCAGGCGCCTGCGCGACACGCCCAGCGCACGCAGCGCGATCAGCTCCGAGGTCGCTGCCAGTTGCCCGAGGCCCATCAGCGCGCCGATCACCGCCGCGGTCGGGAACATGGTGTAGGCGCGCCGCGGCAGGGTGTAGCCGATGTAGGCGATGGCACTGCCGACGCCATAGTTGCCGTCGCCGATGTCATCGATCTCGTTGACGCCGGCGAGCACCGCGTCCAGCCCGACCAACACCAGCCACACCATCGCCACGGTGATGCAGACCACGCGCGCGGCGTACAGGTCATGGATTCTGGGCAATCGCTTCATCGCGGCAGGGCCCGCCGCAGGCGCGGCGCGGCGACCTGGCCGTCGCGGAAGTACATCCATGCCGACATCGCCAGCATCGGCAGCAGCAGCCACCAAAGGCCAAGGGCCGCCGGTAGCTTGCCGTCGGCAATCCACCTGCTGCCCATCAGCATCAGGTTGATGCCCACGACATAGGCAAGGAAGCCCATCAGCATGCGGCCGTAGCGCGCCTGCCGTGGCGGGCTGCGCGCCAGTGGCACCGCCATCAGCGCGAACGCCAGCGCCAGCAGCGGCGGCGCGATGCGCGCGTGCAGCTGGGCCCGCGCCTCCGGCCGTCCGTCGCCCAGCAGCGCCCGCGTCGTTGCCAGTTCGGGGTCGTCATCCGCCACGCTGGTGTCGCCGTCCGGCAGCTGCAGCTCGTTGCTCTCGTAGCGCATCAGCCGGAAATCACGCCCGGCACCCATCGGCCCCTCGACCCGGAAACCGTCGTCCAGGGTCAGGAACCGCGCATCCCCGTCCACGCTCAGCGAGCCGCCCAGCGCGGTGGTCACGTCGAGGCGGTCGTCGGACTGCTGGTAGACAAACACACGTCCCAGGCGGGTGCCGTCGTTCGACATCGACCCCACGTAGACCACGCCGCCGCCGCCCGGCAGCTCGACGAAGCGCCCGGCTTCCAGCCCGGCGACCAGCAGGCTGCGATTGCCCTCGGCGATCATGCGCTGCGAGTACGCGTTCGCCCAGGGACCCAGCCACAGCGAGCACAGCGCGATCAGCGCCAGCACCGGCACCACCACCAGCATCACCGGGCGCAGCAGCCGCACCGGGCCGACACCGGTTGCCGTCAGCACCGGCATCTCGGAGTCGCGGTACAGGCGTCCCACGCCCAGCAGCAGCCCAAGCATCAGGCCGAGCGGCAGGATCAGCGGCAGGTAGTTCAGCACCTGCAGGCCGAGCTGGGACAGCATCATCCCCGCGGGAACGCGGCCGCGCGCGATGTCGCTGAGGACGTCGGCGAATACCCCGCCGAGGCTCACGATCATCAGCACCACCAGCGCCGCGAACGTCGCCTGGGCGAATTCGCGGGACAGGTAGGAGTCGAGCTTCGGCATCCAGCGCCCTTGCTTTAGGATGGGAGGTCGTCCATGCCGCGCTGGCGCGGATGTCCGCGAGGCGGAAGTTGCCCGCCAACGGCGCCCTGCCGCCCAACCGGGCCGCGTGATTGTAAGCACCTGACCACGGAGCACACCAAGAAACGCCATGACCCTCGAATTCACACTGAACCAGCATGCCCCCGTTTCCGCCGACGTCGACTGCCTCGTGGTAGGCGTGTTCGCGAACCAGACCCTCACCGACGCTGCGCAGGCGGTGGACGGCGCCAGTGACGGCCGCCTCGGGGCGCTGGTCGAGCGCGGCGACGTGTCCTCCAAGACCGGGCGCACGACCCTGCTGCACGACGTCACCGGCGTGACCGCGCCACGGGTGCTGGTGGTCGGGCTGGGCGAGCAGGCCAAGTTCGGAGTGCCGCAGTACCTCAAGGCGGTGGGCGACGCCGCGCGCGCGCTGCGTACCGGTCCCTGCCGCTCGGCGCTGCTGACGCTGCCGCAGGTCGAGGTGACCGGCCGCGACGCCGCCTGGCGCATCCGCGAGGCGGTCGTCGCCACCAGCCACGCCTGCTATCGCTACCTCGCCACCCTGGGCGAGAAGAACAAGAAGCGGGAGGAGACCGGCCTCACCACGCTGGCGATCGCCGGCGCCGACGAAGCCGCGCTGGCGCAGGGCAGGGCGATCGCGGCGGGCGTGGCGTTCGCGCGCGAGCTCGGCCACCTGCCGCCCAATATCTGCAACCCGGCATACCTTGCGTCGCAGGCGCAGGACTTCGCCGCGAAGTTCGACCGCGCCAGCTGCGAAGTGCTGGAGCGTGCCGACATGGAGGCGCTGGGCATGGGCTCGCTGCTGGCGGTCGCCCGCGCATCGGCCAACCCGCCCAAGCTCATAGTGCTGCAGTGGCGCAACGGCGGCGACGCCAGGCCCTACGTGCTGGTTGGCAAGGGCATTACCTTCGACACCGGGGGCATCAACCTCAAGACGCAGGGCGGCGTCGAGGAGATGAAGTACGACATGTGCGGCGCCGCGGGCGTCATGGGCACCTTCGTGTCCGCGGTCGGGCTGCAGCTGCCGGTCAACCTGGTGGTGGTGGTGCCGGCGGTCGAGAACGCCATCGACGGCGACGCCTACCGCCCGTCCGACGTCCTCACCTCGATGTCGGGCACGACCATCGAGGTCGGCAACACCGACGCCGAAGGCCGCCTGATCCTGTGCGATGCGCTGACCTACGCCCAGCGCTTCGAGCCGCAGGCGCTGGTCGACGTCGCCACCCTCACCGGTGCGTGCATGGTCGCGCTGGGCCGCTACGCCAGCGGGCTGATGACCAAGCACGACGATCTCGGCGCCGAGCTGCTGGCTGCCGGCGAGCAGACCTTCGACCGCGCGTGGCGGCTGCCGCTGTGGGACGAGTACCAGGGAATGATCGATTCGACCTTCGCCGACGTCTACAACATCGGCGGGCGCTGGGCCGGCGCGATCACCGCGGGCTGCTTCCTGTCGCGGTTCACCGAGGGCCAGCGCTGGGCGCACATCGACATCGCCGGCTCCGCCAGCGGCGACGGCAAAAACGGGCTGGCCACCGGCCGCCCGGTCGGGCTGCTGTCGCAGTGGCTGATGGACCGCGCCGCGGAGGCGTGACCACAGCGACCGGCCAGACCGCGATGCCGCGCGCCGATTTCTACCTGATCGCCAAGGAGCGGTTCCGCGAGGAGCCGCTGCGGCTGGTGTGCGAGCTCGTCCGCAAGGCCTTCGAGGCCGACCTGTGGACGCTGGTGCTGGCGCGCGACGAGGAGCAGGCCGAGGCGATCGACGGCCTGCTGTGGGACATGGGCGACGACGCCTACATCCCGCACCAGATGGCCGGCGACGAGGAGGACGACCTGTCGCCGGTGCTGATCGCCACGCCGGACATGGACGTGCCGCTGCGCGCGGTGGTGGTCAACCTGCGCGACGCGGTGGTGCCCGCGGGCTTCGACCGCGTGCTTGAGGTGGTGCCCGACGACGAGGCGGCGCGCGGTCCGCTGCGCGAGCGCTGGAAGCAGTACAAGGCGCGCGGGCTCGACGTTGCCAAGCACGACATGTAGCCGTCGCGGCGGCACCGCCGCCGCGGCCACCCGACACCTGCAGGCACCCACCATGACCACCACCCTGTCCCCCGGCTACGACCCCACCCAGTTCGAGGCGAGGCTGTACGCGCAGTGGGAGTCGAGCGGCGCGTTCGCGGCCACCGGCGACGGCCCCGCGTACAGCATCCTGCTGCCGCCGCCCAACGTCACCGGCACCCTGCACATGGGGCACGCGTTCCAGCACACGCTGCAGGACGCGCTGGTGCGCTACCACCGCATGCGCGGCTTCCGCACGCTGTGGCAGATGGGCACCGACCACGCCGGCATCGCCACCGAGATGGTCGTGGCACGCAACCTCGCGCTCGAGGGCCAGGGCGAGACCCGCGACTCGCTGGGCCGCGACGGCTTCATCGACCGCGTCTGGCGCTGGAAGGGCCACTCCGGCGACACCATCGAGCGCCAGATGCGCCGGCTGGGCACGTCCGGCGACTGGTCGCGCGCGATGTTCACCATGGACCCGCTGGCGTCCGACGCGGTGGTCGAGGCCTTCGTGCGCCTGTACGAGCAGGGCCTGGTGTATCGCGGCAAGCGGCTGGTCAACTGGGACCCGGTGCTGGGCACCGCGATCTCCGACCTCGAGGTTGTCAACGCCGAGGAGGACGGGTCCCTATGGTCGATCGCCTATCCGCTCGCCGACGGCGCCGACTACGAGCACGTGGTGCACGACGCCGACGGCCGCGAGGTCTCGCGCGAGCGCCGCGACTACCTGGTGGTGGCGACCACGCGTCCGGAGACAATGCTCGGAGACACCGCAGTGATGGTGCATCCCGACGATGCGCGCTACGCGCACCTCGTCGGCCGCAGCGTGACCCTGCCGCTTACCGGCCGCACCATTCCGATCATTGCGGATGCCTATGTCGATCGCGCGTTCGGCACCGGCGTGGTCAAGGTGACGCCGGCCCACGACTTCAACGATTACGCGGTCGGGCAGCGGCACGGGCTGCCGGTGATCAACATCCTGACGCCGGCCGCGAAAATTATTGATTCGAGCAGCTACAGGGTGCGTCGCGAGGGCGAGAACCCGCGCGACCCCATCCTCAGCCTCGAACGCGATGCACTGCCGTTCGACATCGGCATCCCGGAGAAGTACTGCGGCCTGGACCGCTACGACGCCCGTGCCGCGATCGTCGCCGACCTCGACGCGCTCGGCCTGCTGGTCGAGACCGCGCCGCACAAGCTGCAGGTACCGCGCGGGGACCGCACCGGACAGGCCATCGAGCCCTTCCTGACCGACCAGTGGTTCGTGAAGATGGACGCGCTGGCCGAGCGCGGCCTCGCGCGCTTCGAGGGCCGCGACGACGCGGCCGCGGACATCCGCTTCGTGCCGCCCAACTGGATCAACACCTACCGCCACTGGATGCACAACATCCAGGACTGGTGCATCAGCCGCCAGCTCTGGTGGGGGCACCGCATCCCGGCGTGGTACGACGCGCAGGGCAACGCCCACGTCGGCCGCGACGAGGCCGATGCGCGCGCGCGCGCCGGCCTGTCCGACGACGTCGCGCTGACCCGGGACGCCGACGTGCTGGAGACCTGGTTCTCGTCGGGTATCTGGCCGATCAGCACGATGGGCTGGCCCGGCGCCGACGCCATGCGCGAGCGCGGCTTCGCGGACTTCGTGCCATCCAGCGTGTTGGTTACCGGCTTCGACATCATCTTCTTCTGGGTCGCGCGCATGGTCATGCTGACCGACGCGCTGACCGGGCAGGTGCCGTTCCGCGATGTCTACATCACCGGCCTGGTGCGCGACAAGGAAGGCCAAAAGATGTCGAAGTCGAAGGGCAACATCCTCGACCCGCTGGACATCATTGACGGCATCGACCTCGAGGCGCTGGTCTCCAAGCGCACCGCCGGGCTGATGAACCCGAAGGACGCGCACAAGATCGAACGCGCGACGCGCAAGGACTTCCCCGACGGCATCCCGGCGTTCGGCGCCGACGCGCTGCGCTTCACCATGGTCGCGCTCGCCGGTCCGGGCCGCGACATCAAGTTCGACCTCGGCCGCGCCGACGGCTACCGGAACTTCTGCAACAAGCTGTGGAACGCCACCCGCTTCGTGCTGATGCACACCGAATCGCTACCCGTGCGCACGGAGGACGCGGCGATGCCCGCCACCGACGCCGAGCAGTGGATCCTGGCGCGGCTGGCGCGGGTGGAGGCGCAAGCGGCCGCGCACTTCGCCGGCTACCGCTTCGACCTGCTGGCGCAGGCGCTGTACGAGTTCGCGTGGAACGACTTCTGCGACTGGTTCGTCGAGCTCGCCAAGCCGGCGCTGTCGGGCGACGACGCCACGGCCGCCGACAGCACGCGGCGCACGCTGCTGCGCGTCCTGGAGGCGCTGCTGCGTCTGCTGCACCCGTTGGTGCCGTTCGTCACCGAGGAGCTGTGGCAGCAAGTCGCGCCGCGGCTGGGCATCGCCGGCGACAGCATCAGCCTGCAGCCCTACCCGGCCGGGGACGGCGACGCCGCGGCGTACGCACGCGCCGAGGGCGGCGTCGAATGGCTGCGGCAGATGGTGTCCGCGCTGCGCCGCATCCGCAGCGAGCTCGGCGTGTCGCCGGCGCGGCCCGTCACGCTGCTGCTGCAGGGCGGCAGCGCGGACGACCACGCGCGCGCCGCGCGCTACGCGACGCAGCTGCGCTTCCTCAACCGGATCGAGCGCATCGACACGCTGGTCGGGGAGCCGCCGCCTGCCGCCGCCGCGCTGGTCGGCGACCTGCGGCTGTACGTGCCGCTCGAGGGCCTCGTCGACCTCGATGCCGAGCGCACGCGGCTGGACAAGGAGCTCAAGCGGGTCTCGGGCGAGCTGGCAAAGTCGCAGGGCAAGCTGGCCAGCGATACATTCGTCAGTAACGCCCCGGAAGCGGTGGTGGTGCAGGAGCGCCAGCGCCTGGCCGACTGGACCGCGCAGCGCGACGCGCTGGCGGCGCAGCGGGCGCGGCTGTAACGAGGCACCGCACAGGGCCTAGTCTTCCAGCAGCTCCAGCGCCATGACGATCGCGTCTTCGCGCCCCTGCCGCGCCGGGTAGTAGCGCGGGCGGCGCCCGATCTCGTTGAAGCCGGTGTCGTGGTACAGCGCGAGCGCCGCCGGGTTGGACGGCCGCGCCTCGAGGAACACGCGCGCGATGCGGTGCCCGCGCGCGATGCCGAGAATCGCCTGCAGCAGGCGCCGGCCGTGGCCACGGCCCTGACACACGGGATCCACGCACAGGTTGAGCAGGTGGGCCTCGTCGACGGCGAGGCTCAGCACCGCGTAGCCGACGATGTGGCCGTCGTCGACCAGCAGCCACATGGGGTACTGCGCGCGTAGGCAGTCGCGGAAGATGCCGGGCGTCCACGGGAACGGGTACGCGCGCAGTTCGACTTCCATCACCTCGGCCAGGTCGGCGTCGCGCATCGGTCGCAACGCCGGCACGGTTCGATGCGTCGAGGCGGCGTCGCGTGCAACGTCCCTTGCGCCGGCGCTCACGGCCGCCCGGTGCCGACGCGCAGCGCGCGCAGTCGCGGCCACAGCGCGCGCTTGGCCCCGGGGTCGCCTCGCAGCCGCGCCGTCGCCGGCCACGCCTCGACCAGCGCGTGCGCATCGGGATCGTCCGGGCGTCGTGCGGCTGCCCGCAGCAGGGCATGCAGCAGCGGATCATCGGGCAGGCGCGGGCGCTCCGGGCCGCTGTGCCGCAGCAGCTGATGGCCAAGCGCTTCCAGCACCTCGCGCTGGAACGGATCCCAGTTCACGCCCCGGCCGCGCCCGGTCGCTGGCGCCGGCGCCACGCCCACTGCACCGGACCCGACAGCGCATACGCCACCGACACCGCCAGCAGCGTCTTGGGTGGATCGATCCAGAGCGCAATCAGCGCCGCGACCGCGATCAGCAGCGCCACGAACGGCACCCGGTCCGATCCCGGTCCGCTGCGGCTGCCCTTGAAGCTGCTGTAGCGGATACGGCTGACCATGAGCAGGCCACTGACGATGGTGATCGCCAGCGCCAGGTAGCGCAGCGGCGCGCCGCCGAGGTCGAGGGTGTGCAGCGTCCACACCGAACTCGCCATCAGTCCGGCCGCGGCCGGACTCGCCAGACCGATGAACCAGCGCTTGTCGACCTGCCCGACCTGGCTGTTGAACCGCGCCAGCCGCAGCGCGGCGCACGCGGCATACAGGAACGCCGCCAGCCAGCCGACCTTGCCCAGCGTGCTGCCGTCCACGCGCATCGCCACCAGCGACCAGTGGTACATCACCAGCGCCGGCGCCATGCCAAAGCTCACCAGGTCGGCCAGCGAGTCGTACTGCACGCCGAACTCGGTCTGCGTATTGGTCAGCCGCGCGACCCTTCCGTCGAGCCCGTCGAGGACGCCGGCGACGAAGATCGCCATGCACGCCGCCTCGAACCGGCCCTGCGAGGCAGCAATGATCGCGAAGAAGCCGCCGAACAGCCCCGCCGTGGTCAGCAGGTTGGGCAGCAGGTAGATGCCGCGTGCGCGCCGCGGCGGAAGCCCGTTGTCGTCCATGGCGGCAGTGTATCCGCTCGCCCCTGCGCGCCACCGACTCGGCCTCCAGGGGGACGGATCTACGGCAACCCGTGGTGCACGCGTCGTCTTGAAAGAAGCGTGTGCTGCCGCCGAAGCCACGAGCAGTCGAGGCACGGAGCCGCAGCCGCAGCGAAAGCCGGAGTCAGGGCCAGAGGCAGGTCCAAGTCCAGATCCAGAGGCAGAGCCCAGGCTTCGGGCCATCGCGCCGCGGTCCGGGGGTATCGCTACCCGGTTCGTTCGGCCATCCATGGCCGACTCACCGGCGGACACATCCATGTGCCCTTTACGCGGCACCCCCGCACCCGGCGCGGCGCGGTGGGTGCATCAGGTGCAGCGCACCTTGTGGGCAAGCGCGTCCACTCGCCCGGCAACACCAAGGAACCTGCTCGCCTCACCGAAGCCAAGCCAATCGTCTAGGAGGTCGGCGATGGGGTGCTGCGGAGAGTGGGCCATGGATGGCCCGCGCCCGCGACTCGGGCCATGGATGGCCCGACGGAGAGGCGGAGCAGCACCCCGTCGCCGGCCTCCCTCGCAAAACCCGCCGAAGCGCTCTGGCTCCGGATTCGGCTCTGGGCAAACAGTGCGGCGGAGCGGCACCCCGTCACCTGTCTTCGTTGCGACTGTCGTCAAGGCGCCGCAGATAAAAATTTCACTCTGGCGAAACGCCGCGGCGAGGCAGTCCTCCGTCACACCTAAGCGAGCCGACGGACGCTGCACTACCTCCACCCGATTCCACCGCCCAACCTGCACCGCGTCCGCACATCCGCGGCGGGCCGCTTGCGCCCGGGCGCCCCCGGTGCTGCAATCGCGGCCTCGCCGTCCTGGCAGGAGCCCCGTCATGCATACGTCCATCCGCACAGCCCTCGCCGTGGCCACCCTCGCCTTCGCCGGCGCCCTCGTGTCGCCCGCAGCCGACGCGCAGCAGGCGGCGAGCGAGGTCTACGAGTGGAAGGACGCGAACGGCAACATGCAGTTCTCGCAGATGCCCCCGGCCAAGGGCGCCTATCGCCAGCGCGCGATCAATACGTCCGGCAATGCCGTGGCAAGCAGCACGCCGGTGGCTGCCGCTGCAGCCGTCAGCCCCCAGTGCACCACCGCGCGCGACAACATCGTCGCGCTGCAGGGCGCGGGCGAGGTGCGGGTGGACAGCAACGACGACGGTACGCCGGACCGTTCGCTCAATGCCACCGAGCGGCTGGGGCAGATGGAGCTCGCCCAGGCCGCGGTCAAGGCCTACTGCCCCAGCTGACCCGGACGCGCTTCCCGCATGCGCGTCGCGCTGGCCATCCTGCTGGGGCTTGCTACCGGCGCCGCGGTGGCGTGGTGGGCGTCGCGTGACGGCCACGACGCGCGCCAGGCCCGCGCCGCGCGGGCGGAGGCCGCGGCCGCGGCCGATTACGAGGACGCGCGGCCGGTGCTGTATCGCTGGACAGATGCCGCCGGTGTCGTGCAGGTGACCGATGCGCCGCCGCCTTCCGGCCAGCGCTTCGAGAAGGTCGACCTGCAGCCACGTGACGGCATCGAGGTCGACGGCGGCCGCCGCTGACGTCCGGGGCATCCGGCTCGCGGCCTGCTGCATGGCACAATCCGGGCCCGCTCGCGAACCCGAAGCCCCCTCCATGCGCCTGTCCCGGTTCCACCTCCGCACCGTCAAGGAAACCCCCGCCGACGCCGAGGTGGTCAGCCACCAGCTGATGCTCAAGGCCGGGATGATCCGCAAGCTGGCCGCCGGCATCTACATCTGGTCGCCGCTGGGCCTGCGCGTGCTGCGCCGCGTGGAAGCCATCGTGCGCGAGGAGATGGACGCCGCCGGCGCCGTCGAACTGCTGATGCCGTCGATCCAGCCGCGCGAGCTCTGGGACGAGACCGGGCGCTGGAAGAAGTTCGGCGGCCAGCTGCTGAAGCTGCGCGACCGCAAGGACGCCGAGTTCGCCTACGGCCCGACGCACGAGGAGGTCATCACCGACTTCGCGCGCCACGAGCTGGCGAGCTACAGGCAGCTGCCGGTGACCTTCTACCAGATCCAGACCAAGTTCCGCGACGAGATCCGGCCGCGCTTCGGGGTCATGCGCGCGCGCGAGTTCCTGATGAAGGACGCGTACTCGTTCCACCTCGACGATGAGGACCTGGTGCGCGAGTACCAGAACATGCACGCCGCCTATACCCGCATCTTCACCCGGCTGGGTCTGCGATTCCGCGCGGTGCAGGCCGACTCCGGTGCCATCGGCGGCGACGCTTCGCAGGAGTTCCACGTGCTGGCGGACTCGGGCGAGGATGCGATCGCCTATTCGGTCGCGGCCGGTACCGGCGCCGCTGACGCCATCGCCACCAGCGGCTATGCGGCCAACGTCGAGACCGCGATCGCTGCCGCGCCCGCGCCCCGCGCCGGGGCCGGGGAGGCGATGCGCCGTGTCGACACGCCGGTGCAGAAGACCTGCGAGGAGGTCGCGGCGCTGCTCGGCGTGCCGCTGGCGCACACCGTGAAGTCGCTTGCGCTGATGACCAGCGACGGTGCCGATGCCGGCTTCGTGCTGGCGCTGGTGCGCGGCGACCACGCGGTCAACGCGATCAAGCTGGCCAAGGTCGCCGGGCTGGCGGACTACCGGATGGCGACCGAGTCGGAGATCGCGACCCACCTCGGCGCCGAGCCCGGTTTCCTGGGCCCGATACCGGACGGATCGCGCCCGGGCCCGCTGCGCGTGGTTGCCGACCGTGAGGTCGCAGCGCTGGCGGACTTCGTGTGCGGCGCAAACTCCAGCGGCGAGCACCTTGCCGGCGTCAATTTCGGCCGCGACCTGCCGGAGCCTGACACCGTCGCCGACATCCGCGACGTCGTCGATGGCGACGCCGCGCAGGACGGCGGCACGCTGCGCATTGCCCGCGGGATCGAGGTCGGCCACGTGTTCCAGCTCGGCCGCCAGTACGCGCAGGCCATGGGCTGCACGGTGCTCGACGAAACCGGCAAGGCCGCGATCCCGGCGATGGGCTGCTACGGCATCGGCGTGTCTCGGATCGTCGCCGCGGCCATCGAGCAGAACCACGACGCCGCCGGCATCCGCTGGCCGGACGCGATGGCGCCGTGGCGGGTGGTGGTGTGCATGATCAACCCGAAGCACGACCCGGGGGTTGCCGACGCGGCCGAGGCGCTTTATGCCGAGCTCAATGCCGCCGGCATCGACACCGCGCTCGACGACCGTGGCCTGCGTCCGGGGCAGATGTTCGCCGAAGTCGAGCTGATCGGCATCCCGCACCGCGTGGTGGTCTCCGAGCGCAGCCTCGCGGCCGGCACCTTCGAGTACCGCGCCCGCGACGCCGGCGACGCCGAGGCGCTGGACCGGGCGGCACTGATGGCGCGCCTGCAAGTCTGACGGGGCGATCCGGCGGCCAGGCGGCTGCGCCTGCGCGATCGTCGCGCATCCCCGCCGGCACGGATTGCCGCGGGTGGGCCTGCGACACCGGGAATCCCGGCCGTGGCGCTGGACGCGGGGGCGTCGTTGCGCGCACAAAGCCGCCTTGAATCCGGGCGGCATCCGGCGGATAACATGGGGCATGCGGCGCGGGGACTGCCCGGATCGACGCGGGGGTATTCGCGGATATTTGTCGCACGCCCTCCAGGACATTATGATCATGGCCGCGCGGGCCGCCTGGCCTGCATCCGCCGACATAACCCGGAGCCCATCATGGCAATCAACCTCAATACCCTGTCGCAGAAAGAACTCGATTCGCTGATCAGCCAGGCGAAGAAGCGCAAGACCACGCTGAAGAAGCGCAAGCCGCTGGCCACGGTCCGTGCCAAGCTCACCGCCACGGCCAAGGCCGAGGGCTACACCATCGCCGAGCTCTTCAGCGGCAGCGCCGCATCGCGCGGCGCCTCGGCCGGCACCGGCGCCACCCGTGCCGCGTCCCCGGCGCGCAAGGGCCGCAAGCTGGGCAAGGTCGCCCCGAAGTACCGCAACCCCGACAATGCCAGCGAGACCTGGACCGGCCGCGGCAAGCAGCCGCGCTGGATGGCCGAGATGGTCAAGGGCGGCAAGACGGCCGAGGATTTCCTGATCAAGGAGTGACGGGTCCCTCCCCGCGTAACCACCACGACGCCGGCCGAGTGCCGGCGTCGTCGTGTCCGGCACTCCCGCCGTTAAAGGTTGCGTCGCGGCGGCAGCAGCAGGTTGCCGATCAGCAGCCCCCCGATCAGCGCCAGCAGGATGTTGATCACCGCCATCGCGGCATCCTGCCCGGCGGCAAAATCCTGCTGCTGCAGCGACGTCAGCAGGCTGCGCACGCTGGCGCTGCCGGGCACCATCAGGATGATGCCCGGGACCCGCACCACTGCGCCCGGGCGCTTGACCCAGCGCGCGTAGGCGTTGCCGGCCGCGGTTACCAGCAGCGCGGCGAGGAAGATGCCGACCGAGTTGCCCCACTCGGCTCCGGCCAGGCGCGAGACGAGGTAGCCCGATGCCGCCGCGAGCATCACCACCGGATAATCGCGGCGGTCGGCGCGGAACAGCACCGCAAAAGCGAGCGCGGCCAGGGCCAATGCGCTCCACTCCACCCAGTCGGGTTGAGGCCGCAGCGCGCGTACCTGTGGATCGATGCCCAGCATCTGCGCCAGCGTCAGCGCGATCATGGTGCCGATGGTCAGCTTGAGCATGGTCGCCACCGCGCCGGCGAAGCGCGCGGTGCCCGACACCAGGTGCTGGCTGGTGAGCTCGTTGAAGGCGTTGGTCAGCGCCATGCCGGGCATCAGCACGATCAGCGACGCGATGACGACGGTATTGAGGTTGAGCGGGCCGACGAAGCTCGCCACCGCGATCGCGATCGAACCCGCCACCATCGCGGCGATCGCGTCGCCGGCCTCCTTCAGCCGCGGCCGGTTGCGCCCGGCAAGCTCCAGCAGCCCGATCAACAGTCCGATCAGTCCCGCAGTGGCGATGTCCAGCCAAGGCAGTCGCAGCAGGCCGGCCACGCTGGCGCCGGCAAGGCCGAAACCGAGCACCTGCATGGCGTTGCCGCGCCAGCCTGCGCGCCGGTCGAGCGCGCGCAGCGCGGCGTAGCCCTCGGCCAGCCCGAGGCGTCCCGCCATGACCTCCTCTGCGATGCGGTCGGCCTCGCACAGCTTGTAGAGGTCGGTATCGCCCGGCGGCATGCGGATCACGCGGGTGGTGTCGCTGTCGCCCGGCGGGCGCATCGGGTCGCTGAAAGCGAGCACCATGCCGGTGGGGTTGATCCACGGCTCGCAGTCCAACTCCAGCTGCTGGGAGACCGCCATCACCGCTCCCTCCAGCCGCTGCGCGGTGGTGCCGTAGGCCTGCAGGCGGATCGCCAGCTCGACGACAAAGGCGATGCGGGCGGCGTAGGCCTGCTGCGGGAAGGCGCGTGACATCGCGACAGGATCGCATGCGCCCCCGCTGCCGTCGCCGGCCGCAAGGCCCTCATCCCGCCCCCGGTGCCGCCCTGTATCCTCGCCGACGTTGTCGCCACCCCATCAGCAGGTCGCCCTTGCGTCCATGACGGCTCCGCCCACCACCGCCCCGAGCATCGACCACGCCAGCGCATCCGACGGCGCGCTGCGCCTGCGCGGCCGGTGGACGCTGCAGTACGCCCGCGGCGTCTCGGAAGCGCTGCGCGGCGCGCCGGACACGGTCGCCCGGGTCGACGCACGCGATGTCGAACGGCTGGATTCGGTCGGCGTACTGCAGCTGCTGCGGTTCGCGAAGCGGCGTGGGTTCGCGCTCGAGGACATCGCCTTCCGCGACGACCACCTGGCGCTGGTCGCGGCGATCGACGACGTCGCCGACGACCGGCCGAAGAAGAAGCGCGAGTACGGCTTCGCCGCGGCGCTCGGCCGGCTCGGCTTCGCGGTCGAGGACAACTGGAAGGAAGTGGTGGCGCTGGTCAGCTTCCTCGGCGAGACGCTGGCGAAGATGCTGCGGATGGTGCGCGAGCCCTCACGCTTCCGCATGACCTCGACCGTCTACCACATGGAGCAGGTGGGGCTGGACGCCGTGCCGCTGGTGATCCTGCTGTCGTACCTGGTGGGCGCGGTGATCGCGTTCCTGGGGGCGACGATCCTGGCCGACTTCGGCGCCACGATCTTCGTCGTGGAGCTGGTGTCGATCGCGTTCCTGCGCGAGTTCGGCGTGCTGCTGACTGCGATCCTGCTGGCCGGTCGCACGGCGAGTGCGTTCACCGCCCAGATCGGCGCGATGGTCAGCCGCGAGGAGGTCGATGCGATCCGCACCCTGGGCCTGGACCCGATCGACCTGCTGGTGATCCCGCGGCTGCTGGCGCTACTGGTGATGCTGCCGCTGCTGACCTTCATCGCGATGATGTCCGGCCTGCTCGGGGGAATGTCGGTGGGCGCCTTCAGCCTGGACATTCCGCCGCAGGCCTACCTGGTCCGCATGCAGGAGCAGATGGACATCACCCATTTCCTGGTCGGCATGTCGAAGGCGCCGGTGTTCGCGATGGTGATCGGGCTGATCGGCTGCCTGGAGGGGCTGCAGGTCAAGGGCACCGCGCAGTCGGTCGGCGAGCGCACCACGTCGAGCGTGGTGCAGACCATTGCGCTGGTGATCATCATCGATGCGATCGCGGCGATCTGGTTCATGAACATGGGCTGGTGACGATGGCGGCCGACAACATGCCGCGCGGCGATGTCCCGCGTGACGCCCACACCGACGCTGACGACGACACGCCGATCATCCGCGTGCGCGGGCTGGTCAACCGCTTCGGCAGCCAGACGGTGCACGAGGGGCTGGACCTGGACGTGCACCGCGGCGAGATCATCGGCGTGGTCGGCGGCTCCGGCACCGGCAAGTCGGTGCTGATGCGCTCGATCATCGGCCTGCGCACGCCCAACGAGGGCCGGATCGACGTGCTGGGCGTGGACGCGCGCTCCGACGATCCCGAGGACCGGCTGCACATCGAGCGCAACACCGGCGTGCTGTTCCAGGACGGTGCGCTGTTCTCTTCGCTCTCCGTCGGCGAGAACGTGCAGGTGCCGCTGAAGGAGCACCACCCGGACCTCAGCGACTCGCTGCGCTACGAGCTGGCGCTGCTGAAGGTAAAGCTGTCGGGGCTGCCGGCGAACGCGCTGGACAAGCTACCGTCGGAACTGTCGGGCGGCATGCGCAAGCGCGCGGGCCTGGCGCGCGCCCTCGCGCTCGACCCGCCGCTGCTGTTCCTCGACGAACCCACCGCGGGCCTCGATCCGATCGGCGCCGCCGCGTTCGACAACCTGACGCGCACGCTGCAACAGGCGCTGGGGCTGACCGTGTTCCTCATCACCCACGACCTGGACACGCTGTACGCTATCTGCGACCGCGTGGCGGTGCTGGCCGACAGGCGCGTGGTCGCGGTCGGCCCGCTGGACGAGATCGAGGCGCTCGACCATCCGTGGGTGCAGGAGTACTTCAACGGCCCGCGTGGACGCGCGGCCAGGCAGGCGAAAGACCGCCCGGTCCAAGGACACTGAGATGGAAACGAAAGCCAACTACGTGCTGATCGGCGCGTTCACGATCGCGGCCAGCATGTTGCTGCTGCTGTTCGGACTGTGGGCGGCCAAGTACTCGTCCGACCGCAGCTGGCAGCAGTACCTCGTGGTCTTCAACGAGCCGGTGACCGGCCTGTCTGTGGGCAGCGGCGTACAGTACAACGGCATCGCCATCGGCACCGTCGAGGAGCTGTCGCTGGCGCCGCAGGACCCGCGCCGGGTGATCGCCCGCGTCAAGCTGCAGGCCGACGCGCCGGTCAAGATCGATACCCGCGCCAAGATCTCGATGAGCGGCCTCACCGGGTCGACGTTCATCCAGCTGACCGGCGGCACGCCGGAGGCGCCACGGCTGACGGCACGCGACGACCGCGAGCTGCCGGTGATCCAGACCGAGGCGTCCGCGCTGCAGAACATCGCCGACACCGCCAATCGGCTGGTCGCGCGGCTCGACGAGGTGCTCAGCGAGGAGAACGTCCAGCGCATCGCCGACACGCTGGAGAACGTCGCGAACATGACCGGTGCGATCGCCGACCAGCGCGAGGACCTGAGTGCGCTGATCGTCAACGCGCGCACCGTCAGCGACCAGCTCAAGGTGACCGTCGACACCACCAACCGCGCCATCACCGGCGTCGACCGCGAGCTGGTGCAGAAGCTGCCCGGCCTGATCGCGAGTCTGGAGGGCACACTTGCGAAGATGGACTCGGCCGCTGGCGGCGCCGACCGCATCCTCAGCGAGAACCGCACCGCCATCAACAGCTTCGCCAACGACGGCCTCGGCCAGCTGGGCCCCACGCTGGCCGAGCTGCGTGGGCTGATCCGCGACCTGCGCCGCATCAGCGACCGCCTCGACGCCAACCCGACGCGCTACCTGCTCGGCCGCGACGCCCCGAAGGAGTTCACGCCCGAATGACCACCAGGACTCCGACCACCCGCGACGCGCGTACCCGGCGCACGGCGACCGTGCACGGACTGCGCCTTGGCCTGCCCGCGCTGCTGGCGACGACGCTGGCGGCCTGCGGCGTGCTGGGCGGCGGCACGCGCGAACGCGCGGTGATCTATGCACCGGACCCGCGCGTGGCCGCCGACCCTGCGTGGCCGGCAGTGGATTGGCAGCTGTCGCTGACAACGCCGACCGCGGCGCGCCTGATCGACAGCTTCCGCATCGCCGTGCGTCCGACGCCCAACGAGCTGCAGGTCTACAGCGGCGCCAGCTGGGCCAAGACCCCGACTGACATGATCGAGGACGCGCTGCTGCGTGCGCTCGAGGATTCCGGTCGCATCAGGGCGGTCGCGCGGCAGGGCTCGGGGGTCGCTGCCGATTACAAGCTGGTGACCGACCTGCGCCGCTTCGAGGCCGACTACGACGGCAATCCCCTGCCCACGGCCACCATCGAGCTCAACGCCAAGCTGCTGCATTCCATCGACCAGACGATCGTGGCGTCGCGGACGTTCCTGGTGCAGGAGCCGTCGCGCGGCACCGGCGTGGTCGAGGTGACCGACGCGTTCTCGCGGTCGCTGGGCATGATCAGCGGCGATCTCGCCGGCTGGGTGCTGCAGACCGGCGAGACGCACGACCGTACCGCGCACGGGGCTGGCGGGACGCCTGCCCAGCAACGCGCCGCCGCGCGCGCGCGCGTCCGCTAGGCAGCGCTCCAGCTCACCTGGCCGCCGCGACCTGGCGGAACGTGAGGTTGACGCGTGGTCCCACCTCCCGCGCGGTGCGCGGCAACGCATGCCGGTAATGCCGCTGCGTGTCGCCGGCCATGCGCAGCAGGCTGCCGTGACCGAGTTGCAGCGCCAGCGGTCTCGCCGGCGGCAGGTCGGCGGCGCGGGTCTTCGCGGGTACGGTGGCGCCGTGCACCGGCGCGCGCTTGAGCAGGAAGCGGCGCGTGGCGCCCAGGCTCAGCGAGGCGATCACGGGCTCGCCGCCCAGTTCGCGCTCGTCGTCGCGGTGCCAGCCCATGGCATCGCGGCCGTCCCGGTAGAGGTTGGCCAGCACGCTGTTGAATGGCGTGCCACACGCCGCCTCGATGCGCGCGCGGATGGCGCCCAGCGCCGGCGGCCAAGGGTGCGGCGCGAAGCGCGTGCCCGAGTATGCGTACGTGACGCCGGGGTCGCCGATCCAGCAGCTCAGGCGCGGCGAATCCACCAGCCGCCCGAACAGCCGGATGCGGTGCACCTCCCAGGCCACCCCGGACAGCAGCGTCGCCAGCAGCGCATCGGCCTCCGCCCGGGGCATCCAGTCGGGATCCAGCGCCAGCTCGGCATCGGGCAGCGGCAGCGCATGCAAGGACATGCGTCACGCTAGCACGCGGTTCGCCGGGCCCGCCGCGCAGGTGCGCGATTTGCCGCCGTCACCCGTCAACCGCGACAATCGGGCGCTGGAATCGAGGGACCGCCATGCACGAGAGCACCGACACCGCCAGCGAGCACCCCGCCGCCACGATGCCCGCCGACGCGGTCGTGCCCGGCCCCGACGCGGCGGCCGAGGCAGAACCGCGCGACGTGATGGAGTACGACGTGGTCGCGGTGGGCGCGGGGCCCGCGGGGCTGGCGTTCGCGATCCGGATGAAGCAGCTGGACCCGTCGCTGTCGGTGTGCGTGATCGAGAAGTCGAGCACCATCGGCGCCCATATCCTGTCGGGTGCGGTGATCGAGACCGGCCCGCTTGACGCGCTGCTGCCGGGCTGGCGCGACAACCCGCCGCCGGTGTGCGTGGACGCCACCGAGGACGAGTTCTGGTACTTCACGAAGAGCGGTGGACACCGGTTCCCGGTGGTCCCGCCGGGGATGCGCAACCACGGCAACGTCATCGTCAGCCTGGGCGCGATGTGTGCGTGGCTGGCGCCGCAGGCCGAGGCGCTCGGCGTGGAGATCTATCCGGGTTTTGCCGCCGCGGAAACGCTGCACGCCGACGACGGCACCGTCATTGGCGTGCGCATCGGCGACATGGGTGTCGCGCGCGACGGCTCGCGCAAGCCCGGCTACGCCGCCGGCATCGACATCCACGCGCGCGTGACCGTGCTTGCCGAGGGCGCGCGCGGACACCTGACCAAACGGCTGGTAAAGCGCTTCGACCTCGACGCCGAGAGCGATCCGCAGGCGTATTCCATCGGCATCAAGGAGCTGTGGCAGCTGCCCGAAGGCCGCGGCACCCCGGGCAGGATCCTGCATTCGCTGGGCTGGCCCGCGGACACGCAGACCTACGGCGGCAGCTTCATGTACCACCTCGACCGCGACCGCGTGGCGATCGGGTTCGTCAGCGGGCTCGATTACCGCGACCCGATGTATGCGCCGTACGAGGCGTTCCAGCAGTGGAAGCACCACCCGGTGATCAAGCCGCTGCTGGAAGGCGGCAGCATCCTGTCGACGGGCGCGCGCGCCATCGTCACCGGCGGCTGGCAGTCGCTGCCGAAGGTCGAGATGCCCGGCGCGCTGCTGATCGGCGACACTGCCGGGCTGCTCAACGTGCCCAAGATCAAGGGCACGCACCAAGCGATGCGCTCGGGGATGATGGCGGCCGAGCACCTCGTCGCGGGTGCGCTGGCGCCGTCCGGCTTCGACGCCCGCCTGCGCGGGTCGGAGGTGATGGCCGAGCTGCACGGCGTGCGCAACATCAAGCCCGGCTTCAAGAAGGGCCTGTGGATGGGCTTGGCCAACGCAGCGTGGGAGACCGTGACCGCGGGCAGGTCACCGTGGACGCTCGCGGTCAAGGCGGACTGGTCGTCGCTGGACCGGCTCGACGAGGTCACCCCGCCGAAGCGCGACTACATCACCCGCGACCTCGCCCCCCGCGACCGCCTCGCCGGCGTCTACTTTGCCGCCACCGAACACGACGAGGACCAGCCCGTGCACCTGGTCGTACAGGACACGTCGATCTGCGTGACCCGCTGCGTCGAGGAGTACGGGAACCCATGCACGCGCTTCTGCCCCGCGGGCGTCTACGAGATCGTCGACGACGCGGCCGCCGACACCGGCAAGCGGCTGCAGATCAACGCCGCCAACTGCGTGCACTGCAAGACCTGCGACATCAAGGACCCCTACGAGATCATCACCTGGGTGACGCCGGAAGGCGGCGCCGGCCCGAATTACCAGAACCTCTGACCCGGGTGCGGGAGGCAATCGTTTGAGGGCCGTGCTGCGCAGCGCCGCGTTCCGCACCCTGCGGGCGCTGTTCCGGCTGGTGCCGCTGGACGAACCCACCCGTGACCGCCTGCGACAGGGCTTCAGCGACCGCTTTCCGACGCTGGTACCGCGCCCGGCGCGCAGCCGCGACGGCGCCGGCCGCAGCCGACGCCCGCGCGACGCCAGCGCCGGCGCGGCGATCGGCCACCGCACCGCCGCCGACGGGGCCCTGCCGTCGCCGCTGCCGGCGCGAGTGATCACGTTCTACCTGCCGCAGTTCCATCCAATCCCCGCGAACGACGACTGGTGGGGCGCGGGCTTCACCGAGTGGCGCAACGTGGCGCAGGCACTCCCGCAGTTCGCCGGCCACGCACAGCCACGGCTGCCGGCGGACCTCGGCTTCTACGACCTGCGCCAGCCGTCGGTGATGCACGCGCAGGCGGCGCTCGCCCGCGCGCACGGCGTCGCGGGGTTCTGTTTCTACAGCTACTGGTTCCACGGCCGCCGCCTGCTCGACGCGCCGATCGAACAGTGGCTCGCCGACCCCACTCTCGACCTGCCGGCGTGCCTGTGCTGGGCCAACGAGCCGTGGACGCGCAGCTGGGACGGCCGTCCGGGCGAGACGCTGGTGGCGCAGTCGCACGATGCAGAGGACGACCTCGCCTACATTGCGTACGTCGCGCGCTTCATGGCCGACCCGCGGTACCTGCGCGTCGACGGCCAACCGCTGCTGCTGGTGTACCGTGCCGCCCGGCTGCCGGACCCCGCTGCCACCACGGCGCGCTGGCGCACGTGGTGCCGCGACCATGGGATCGGCGAGATCCACCTGGTCGCGGTGCAGGGCTTCGAGCGGCCGGCGCCGGCCACGCTGGGTTTCGACGCCGCGGTCGAGTTCCCGCCAAACCTGTCGACCCCGACCGACCTCACCGCCGCGCAGGTGCGGATCAACCCCGACTTCGCCGGCCAGGTGCTCGACTGGCGCGACCTGCCCGCCGCGGCGCTGGCGCGTCCGCGACCCGATTACCGCACCTATCCAGGCGTGAACTGCGGCTGGGACAACGCGCCGCGGCGGCCAGGCGCCGGGCGCAGCTTCGTGCACGCCGCGCCGCGCCGCTACCGCGACTGGCTGGTGCGCGCGATCGGTGAGCGCCTCGATGGCCACGGAGTCGATGCGCGGCTGGTCTTCGTCAACGCGTGGAACGAATGGGCCGAGGGCGCTGTGCTGGAGCCGGACACGCGCCTCGGCCACGCGTGGCTGCAGGCAACGCGCGCCGCGCTGGTGGCCGCTGACGCGGCGCGCGCGTCGGACAACGTCGCGGCGTCCGCGCGCTCCGCGGCCGGCCACCCCTGCGCGGTCATCCACGCCTGGTACGCCGATGCGTTCGGCGAGATCCTCGACGCGCTCGCGGCCACCGGGCTCGCGTGGCGGCTTGTCGTCACCACGACGCCTGACCGCGCCGACGCCATGCGTAACGAGCTCGACGCGCGCGCGATGGACGCGGAGTTCGCACTCGGCGACAACCGCGGTCGCGACATCCTTCCATTCCTGCACGTCGCCGACCGTTTGCTCGACGACGGCGTGGACTGCGTGCTGAAGCTGCACACCAAGCGCTCGCCGCACCGCGACGACGGCGACCGCTGGCGCCGCGATCTGGTGGCCGCCCTCGCCTCGCGCGACGCCACGCATGACGCGCTTGCCGCGTTCGCCGCGCGGCCGGCGCTCGGCATGCTGGTGCCCGCGGGACACCTGCAGCCGATGGCCTACTACCTCGGCGACAACCTCGACCACCTCGGTTACCTGTGCGCGCGCCTCGGGCTGCCGCCGGTGGACGCCGACGCGCACGCGTTCGCATCGGGAAGCATGTTCTGGGTCCGGCTGGAGGCGCTGCGGCCGATCCTCGATGGCCACCTCGACCCATGGGAATTCGAGGGCGAGCGCGGCCAGCTCGACGGCACCCTCGCGCACGCGCTGGAGCGGCTGTTCACCGCCGCGGTGGCGGCGGCGGGCTTTGACGTCGCGCAGACGGCACCGCTCCCGCGCCCGGCGCCTGTCCCGGGCGCACCGGATGCACGCTGATCCGCCGCGCAGTGCCGGAACACCCGCCGACGGCGTGAGTGCCGGGCTGCGCGTCGCCATACTGCAGTCCAACTACATCCCATGGAAGGGCTACTTCGACCTGATCGGCGCTGTCGATACGTTCGTCCTCTACGACGATGTCCAGTACACGAAGAACGACTGGCGCAATCGCAACCGGATCAAGACGCCGCAAGGGCCAGCGTGGCTGACGGTGCCCGTCGGGCAGGACATCAACAGGCGGATCCGCGACGTCGTGCTGCCCGACCCGCGCTGGCAGGCGCGGCACTGGAAAACGCTGGCGGCCAACTACAGGCGCGCGCCGTTTTTTGACGAAGTGGCCGAGACATTCGCGCCCCACTGGCTCGCATCCCGGCAAACATCGCTCAGCGAACTCAACCGCACCCTGATCTCCGCCGTGGCCCGCTACCTTGACATCCCGACGCGCATCGAGGATTGCAGCAACCATCCTGTCGATGCGCCCGCAGGACCCAGCGCTCGACTGGTCTCGATGTGCCGCGAAATGGGCGCGGCAACGTACGTCAGCGGTCCTGCCGCGCGCAGTTACCTCGACGTCGATGCGTTTGCTGCCGCGGGGGTCGCGGTGGAATGGTTTGCCTATCCGCCCTACCCCGCATACCCGCAGCTATGGGGCGCTTTCGAGCACCATGTCACCATCCTCGACCTGCTGTTCAACTGCGGATCCCGGGCACCTCGCTACATGAAGGCCTCATGGACATGAAGCTGTCGATTGTCGCAACGCTGTACCAGTCGGCGGCCCACGTCGAGGAATTCTGCAGGCGGGCGGAGGAGGCAGCTCGCGCTCATGCCGCCGACTCCTTCGAGATCGTCCTGGTCAACGATGGATCGGAGGATGCGAGCCTGGCGCTTGCGCTCCAGGTCGTTGATCGATCCCGGCACGTGGTCGTCGTGGATCTGTCCCGCAACTTCGGGCACCACAAGGCGATGATGACCGGCTTGGCCCATGCACGCGGCGAGCAGGTCTTCCTGATCGACAGTGACCTCGAGGAAGACCCGGAGTGGCTGCGGACCTTTGCCGCTCGCCTCGCGGCGGAGAACTGCGATGTCGTCTTCGGCGTGCAGCGGTCCCGCAAGGGCGGACTGTTCGAGCGCGCGACGGGACCGCTGTACTACGGCGCGTTCCGGCTGCTGACCGATCTCGAACTCCCGCGCGACATGGTCACGGCCCGGCTCATGACGCGCCGATACGTGGATGCCCTGCTGCAGCATCGCGAACGCGAGCTCGACATCGGTGGCCTGTGGCTCGTCACGGGCTTCAAGCAGATGCCCGAACCGGTCACCAAGCACTCCAGCAGTCCGACGACCTACACGCTGAAGCGCAAAATCGGGTTGTTCGTGAACACGATCACGTCGTTCACCAGCCAGCCATTGGTCTACATCTGCTACATCGGCCTCGCAATCTCCCTCATCGCCGGCGCCGCCACCATCTTCCTGGTGTTCCAGTGGCTGTTCCTCGCGAAGCCGAGCAGCGGCTGGACCTCGGTCATGGCGTCGATCTGGCTGCTGGGGGGTTGGATCATCCTGTTCCTCGGCATCATCGGCATCTACCTGTCCAAGATGTTCTTGGAGATCAAGCGACGCCCCTATACCATCGTCCGCCGGATCTACGGGGCGCGCGAGCATGGCGATTGACCTGGGCACCATCCGCGCGGACCTGGCGCGGTTCCACACCGGCAAGCTGGTCGAGCACGGCGTCAGCCCCCGCGGCGCCGGCTGGAACGGCGAGGCCGCGCAGGCCACGCGCTTCGCGCAGCTGGCGCAGCTGCTGCCCAACGACCGCGACGGTGGCTTCAGCCTCAGCGACCTGGGCTGCGGCTACGGCGCCCTGCTCGACTACCTGCGGCCGCGCTTCGGCGCCTTCGACTACGCCGGTTACGACGTGTCGGACGCGATGATCGACGCGGCCAACGCACGCCACGCAGGCGATGCGGACGCACGCTTCGTGCTGTCGAGCGAGCTCGCCCCGGCCGATTATGCGATCGCCAGCGGCATCTTCAGCCTCCGCGTGGGGCGCAACGACGCCGAGTGGATGGACTATCTCGAGTCGGTGCTGGACATGCTCGACCGCAACAGCCGGCATGGGTTCGCGTTCAACTCGCTGACGAAGTATTCCGACGCTGACAGGATGCGCGAAGAGCTGTTCTACGCCGACCCCTGCGTGCTGTTCGACCTGTGCAAGCGCCGCTACTCGCGCAACGTGGCGCTACTGCACGACTACGAGCTCTACGACTTCACGATCCTGGTGCGGAAGTCGTCGTGACCGGTATGCACGCCGGGCACGCGGCGCCCCGCTGACCTCCGTGCGAACAGATCCCCACGGCGTCGGCGCCCGGCGCCGCCGACGTGCCGGGCACCACCCCTCCCGCCGCTGACTGCAGACGACCCGATGACCAAGTTCGCCGCGTGGGCCTGCGTGCTGCTGACGATCGCGCTCACGGTCTACGGGCAGTTCATCATCAAATGGCAGGTGATCGAGGCCGGCGCCCTGCCCGACGGCACCGCGCAGCGCATCCAGTACGTCTGGCGCCTTCTGCTGAATCCCTGGGTCATCAGCGCGTTCGCCGCGGCCTTCCTGGCGTCGATGACGTGGATCCTGGCGATGACGCGGCTGCCGCTCAGCGAGGCCTATCCACTCACCGCGATGGTGTTCGCCTGCGTGGTGTTCGGCGGCGCCCTGGTCTTCGCGGAGCCCCTGTCAACGGGCCGCATCGTCGGCGTCGCGCTGATCATGCTCGGGCTGGTGGTGGGGAGCCGCTGGTGAACCTGTGCCCGGCGTGCGACGGCAGGCACGCCGCGCCGGATTTCCGCTGCCCGCACTGCGGCTTCGCGCCACCGATGCAGGACGGCGTGCCGCTGCTGGCGCCGGCGCTCGCGCGCGCGGTATCGGGCTTCGACCCGGCGGAGTTCGCGGCGCTGGCGGCCCAGGAAGACGGACACTTCTGGTTCGAGGGCCGCAGCCGGATCATCGTCGACGCGCTGCGCCGTCACGTGCCGGCACCGCATGACTACCTGGAGGTCGGCTGCGGCACGGGCCACGTGCTGGCCGCCGTGGCCGCGGCGTTCCCCGGCCTCGCCATCACCGCCAGCGAGGTGCTGGCCGAGGGCCTGCGCCACGCCGCCCTCCGCGCGCCCGGCGCGCGGCTGCTGCAGCTGGATGCGCGCGCGCTGCCGTTCGAGAACGCGTTCGACGTCATCGGCGCCTACGACGTGCTGGAGCACATCGTCGAGGACGACGCGGTGCTGGCGGCGATGCACCGCGCGCTGCGTCCCGGGGGCCACGTCGTGCTGACGGTGCCGCAGCACCCGGCGCTGTGGAGCGCGCAGGACGACCTCGCGCGCCACGAGCGCCGCTACCGGCGCGACGAGCTTGAGGCAAAGCTGCGCGACGCAGGCTTCGTCATCGTCGCCAGCACCTCGTTCATGACCCTGCTGCTGCCGGCGATGTGGCTGTCGCGGCGCCGAGCGCCCGCTGCCGCGGCGCCCGGCGCGCGCGTCACCGATGACGAGATGGCGCCACCTGCGTGGGCCAACGCGCTGATGGGCGCGACGCTGGCCATCGAGCGCAGGGCGATCGCGCTCGGCGTGATGCTGCCGGTCGGGGGCAGCCGGCTGGTCGTCGCGCGCCGCATGCGCGCCGCGGAGGCGTCGTCGTGATCCCGTTCAACCAGCCGTACATGACCGGCCGCGAGCTGGAGAACATCCGCCAGGCGCACCTCAACCGGCACCTGTCAGGCGATGGTCCGTTCACCCGGCGCTGCCATGCCGACCTGCAGCGCATGACCGGCAGCCCCTGCGCGCTGCTGACGCACTCGTGCACCGCGGCGCTCGAGATGGCGGCGCTGATGTGCGACTTCGCGCCGGGCGACGAGGTCATCATGCCGTCGTACACGTTCGTGTCGACCGCCAACGCCTTCGTGCTGCGCGGCGCGACCCCGGTGTTCGTGGACATCCGGGCCGACACGCTCAACCTCGACGAGCGCCTGGTGGAGGCCGCGATCACCCCGCGCACGCGCGCGATCTGCGTGGTGCACTACGCGGGCGTGGCGTGCGCGATGGACGCCATCTGCGACATCGCCGCGCGGCACGGGCTGGTGGTCGTGGAAGACGCCGCGCAGGGGATCCTGTCGCGGCATCGCGGGCGCCACCTCGGCAGCATCGGCAGCTACGGTGCGCTGAGCTTCCACGAAACCAAGAACGTGATCTGCGGCGAGGGCGGCGCGCTGCTGGTCAACGATCCCGCGCAGGTCGAGCATGCCGAGGTGGTGCGCGAGAAGGGCACCAACCGCAGCCGCTACTTCCGCGGCCAGGTCGACAAATACACGTGGATCGAACCCGGCTCGTCTTACCTGCCGGGCGAGATCACCGCGGCGTTCCTGTCGGCGCAGCTCGACGACGCGGAGGCGCTGACGCGCCGCCGGCTGGCGATCTGGGACACCTACCACGCGTGGGCCGCCCCGCACGAACGCGCGGGACGGCTGCGCCGGCCGACGGTGCCCGACGACTGCACGCACAACGCGCACATGTACTACCTCGTGCTACCGGGACTCAACGCGCGCACGCGGGTGATCGAGGCTCTGCGCGTACGCGACGTCAACGCGGTCTTCCACTACGTGCCTCTGCACTCCTCGCCCGCCGGGCGCCGGCTGGGGCGCCATGTCGGGGACATGGCGGTGACCGACTCGGTGGCCGATGGACTGCTGCGGATGCCGCTATGGATCGGGCTCGAGGACCAGCTGCCGCATGTGCTGGAGGCCGCGGACGCCGCGCTGCGGCTGGTCGATTAGGCGGCTGGTCGACTACACGGCTGGTCGACTACACGGCGGGGCCGCGCGGCGCATCAGCGCGGCGCGGGCACTGCGGGCGCCGGCATGACGCCAGCGTCGGGGTCGGGGTCTGGGGACGGCGCGGGGAGCGATGGAGGCCGTCGCGTCGCGGCGACCGGCAGCGGCCCAGCGGCCTGCACCAGCTCCGGATGGGCGCGAGCGAACCGCGGCGAGAACATTCCCAGCCGGTGCTCGCGCAGCATGTCCACGACGCGCACGCGCGTGTCCTGCGGCAAACCGCAGATGGTCAGCTGGTCGACGCAATCGCGCTGGGCCAGCGGGTCACGCACGACGTCTCCGTACTGCGCAGCCATCACGTCGTAGTAGCCCAGGATCCCCGGCGCGGCGCGCCACGACTGCAGCGAAAGCGGCAGCTGCACCGCAAGCAGCAGCAGCGCGGCCGCCGCTGCGCCCAGCTGCGCACGGCGGTCGAAGGGTCGTGCCGCGACCCGCGCGGCCGCCATCAGCAGCAGCGCCAGGATCCCGATCTGGTACAGGCTGACGTAGCGCCCCTGGTCGAAATAGCCCGATCCGCGGACGAACACGCGCCCGTACGCGACGCCGGCGATGTAGCCGTAAAACAGCAGCATCAGGCAGATCGCGGCGAAGCTGGCCGCGACCGGCCGGTCGCGCAGCGCGCGCACCCAGAACCAGCCGTGCGCCGCCACCACCAGCAGCCCCAGCGCCACCTGCGCCGCCTGCCAGCCGGCGCCGAACAGCCCCTGCAGCGCGTTGCGCCACGCCACACCCGACGCCGCCGGGCTGATCACCCAGCGCCAGGCATCGCCGGCATGCGCGGCCATGCCCGCCAGCCGCGCATCGAGCGGCGCATTGAACACCGCGAGCGTGCTGCCGCGGACCTCGCCGAAGACTGCATAGGTCACGCGCGCGACGAGCAGCGCCGCGACCATGATCGCGACCACGACCAGCGCGCGCCGCAGCCGCTGCAGCCGCTGCAGCCGCCAGCCGGCGAACAGCGCCGCGATCGCCAGCGCGATCCCGGTCAGCGTCGCCGAAGTGTCGGCCGCGACGGCGTAGACCAGCGCCCAGCACGCGAACGGCCACGCGGCCCTGCCCTCCAGCACCCGCCACGCGGCGTGGAATACCAGGAACGCCAGCAGGTAGTCGACGAAGCCCAGCGTGACCATCGAGTACAGGTAGGTGTAGTACGCATTGAGCGACAGCTGCACTGCGGCCATCGCCGCCAGCAGCAGGTACAGCGCGGGCGGTCGCGCCGACGGCGGCACGTCGCGCGTGGCCATCCGCGCCAGCACCAGCCAGCCGAGCGCCGCGAACACCACGCCGGCCATCGCCTCCAGCGTGAAGTCGAGCCCGAACCAGCGCGCGTTGAGGTACATCATCAGCTTGTAGTGCGGCAGGCCGTGGTCGAGCCCGGCGCGCTTGACCAGGAAGTCGCCGAAACCGCCACCGTCGTCGATGACGTGCACCAGGAAGGTGTCGGCGAACAGCCAGTTGTCGGCCATCAGCATCGGGTTGGCGATGTGCCGGGCGAACAGCAGCGCGTTGGCGATCGCGGCCAGCGCCAGCACCCACAGCGCGATCCGCGCCCGCCGCTGCGCGGCCGGATCGATCCCCGCGGGCGGCAGGGACGGCGTGTCGGTGCTGGCGGCAGCGCGCATCGGGGCTCCAGACGGACGTAGCGGCACGGCGGCGGCGCCCGCCGCGGCCCGCATGCTCCGCGGGCCGCCACAGTAGCGCCTTGCAGCGCCGCGTGGTCAGTCCCCGGCAACGCTGCGTGCCGGCACCGATCCCGGCTCGCGCCCCAGGGAGCCAGCCGCTAAAATGTCGGTCCTGCCGCCGTCAGCGGCGGTTCCCCCTTGCCAGAAGGCGAACCCGCACGATGAAGATCCTCGTCGGCTACAAGCGCGTCGTGGACTACAACGTCCGCATCCAGGTCAAGCCGGACGGGTCCGGCGTGGTCACCGACGGCGTCAAGCTGTCGGCCAACCCGTTCGACGAGATCGCGCTGGAGGAGGCCCTGCGGCTGCGCGACAAGGGCATCGCCACCGAGGTCATCGTCGCCACCATCGCGCCGGCCGACGCCCAGGTGCACCTGCGCAACGGGCTGGCGATGGGCGCCAACCGCGCCATCCATGTGGTCAGCGACCAGCCGGTGCAGTCGCTGGCCGCGGCGCGCATCTTCCTGAAGCTCATCGAGCGCGAGCAGCCAGACCTGGTGATCCTCGGCAAGCAGGCGATCGACGACGACGCCAGCCAGACCGGACAGATGCTGGCCACGCTGTGGGGCCGTCCGCAGGCGACGTTCGCGTCCAAGGTCGAGGTCGCCGACGGCAAGGCCACCGTCACCCGTGAGGTCGACGCCGGGCTGGAAACACTGGAAGTCGACCTGCCGGCCGTGGTCACCACCGACCTGCGCCTCAACGAGCCGCGCTTCATCAAGCTGCCCGACATCATGAAGGCCAAGTCGAAGCCAATGGAGACGATCGCGCTCGCCGACCTGGGCGCCGAGCCCAGCGACGTGCTGCGCGCCACGCACTACGCCGCGCCACCGAAGCGCGGCCGCGGCGTGATGGTCAAGGACGCGGCCGAACTGGTCGCCGCACTCAAGCAGAAGGGGTTGCTGTAATGGCCAAGGTCCTGATCGTTGCCGAGCACCACGACGGCAAGCTCAACCCGTCCACCGCCAAGTGCGTGTCCGCTGCCGTCGCGCTGTCGCCAGAGGCGATCGACGTGGTGGTGCTGGCCGCCGACCCCGACGCCGTCGCCGCGGCCGCCGCGGCGCTGTCCGGCGTCACCCGCGTGCTCACCGTCGCCAACGCCGCCAACGCGCAGCCGGTCGCGCAGGTGCTGGCGCCGCAGGTCGCCGGGCTCGCGTCCGGCTACAGCCACGTCTTCGGCCCCAGCACCACGTTCGGCAAGGACCTGATGCCCTGCGTCGCGGCGCTGCTGGGCACCGCGCAGGTCTCCGACGTGATGGCGGTCGAAGGCGAGCGCACGTTCAAGCGCCCGATCTACGCCGGCAACGCGATCATCACCGTCGAGGTCGCCGAAGGCGCGCCGGTGGTCGCCACCCTGCGCGCGGCGTCCTGGCCCGAGGCGGCCGGCGGCGGCAGCGCCGCGGTCGAGGCCGCGAGCGTCGAGGCCACGCTGCCGACGCACACCCGTTACATCGGCCTTGCGGCGGGCAGCTCCGACCGCCCGGACCTGCAGAGCGCGAAGCGCGTGGTCTCCGGCGGCCGCGGCGTCGGCTCGGCGGAGAACTTCAAGATCCTCTACGACTTCGCCGACAAGCTCGGCGCCGCGGTCGGCGCGTCGCGCGCGGCGGTCGACGCCGGCTACGTGCCCAACGAGCTGCAGGTCGGCCAGACTGGCAAGATCATCGCCCCGGAGCTCTACTTTGCGGTCGGCATCAGCGGCGCGATCCAGCACCTGACCGGAATCAAGGACGCCGGCACCATCGTCGCGATCAACAAGGACGCCGATTCGGCGATCTTCGAGATCGCCGACATCGGGCTGGTCGGCGACCTGTTCAAGGTGCTGCCGGAGCTGGAAGCGGCGCTGTAGCGGGACGTTCCGTGGCCGGGGCGGCCCGCCAGCGCCGCGGCAAGGAGCGTGGTGCCATGCGTCACCGTCATGAACAGCGACTGCCCGCAAACGCTCCTCGGTACGAACGTCGTGCCACGACGGCGACTGCCAATGGGCTGGATCGCCGCGGTGATGGTGTCCTACCTCGCGGGCCTGCTGTGGGCGGACCGCGACCAGCAGGTGCTGGCCAGGCTCGCCGCCCTGTCTGACACGCTGCTGCTGGTACTGCTCCCGGTGTCGGCCAGTTACCTGGTCCGCTATCAGCGCTGGCGTTGGCTGCTACCGTCCCCACGGCATTGGTACTGGTGGGCCGGGCTGCTGGCGTACCTTGCCGGATTCGCGTTCACCGCGACTCCGGGAAAGGTTGGGGAACTCGTCCGCATCCGCACCTTCGCCGCGCTCGGCGTGGCCCCGCGCGATACGTTCGCGATGTTCGTGTTCGAGCGCGCGCTGGATCTGCTGGTGGTGCTGGTCTTCGCGGCCGCGGTTGCCAGCGCCTTTGCTGGTTTCCCTGCGATCGTCGCCGTGGTGCTGGCGCTGTCCGGCGGACTGTTCGCGATCGCGCGGATGCCCAGACTGCTCCTGGTGGCGGGGCACGGTGCGCTGCTGCTGCCCGGACACCTGCCGCGGCGCGATGGACGTGGTGCTCGCGGGGCTGGATGCGATGGCGCGTTACATGCGACCCGGGACACTGACCTGGGCTGCGCTCTTCGGGAGCATCACCTGGCTGCTGACCTCGCTGGCGTTCGCACTGCTGTGCGACGCCGCCGGCCTGTCGCTGCCTTGGCAGGCACTGATGGGGATCTATCCGCTGGCGATGCTGGTAGGCGCGCTATCATTCGTCCCCGGCGGTGTGGGGACGACCGAGGCCGCGATCGTACTGCTGCTCCGGCAGTTCGATGTCGGGCTTGGCGATGCATTGGCGCTGGCTGTCGGGGTGCGTCTGGTGACGCTGTGGTACGCGATCGCGGTGGGGGCGATCGCGCTCCTGCTCTGCGAGCTGCGCGCGGCTGCACACCTGCCGAAGCGCTGAGGCGAAGCCCGCAGCGTGCACCGGGCTTAGTGCGTGAACGGCACCCCGGTGCTCGCGCGCAGGTGCTCCACGTCGACCCCGGCCGCCGCTTCCACCAGCACCAGGCCGGCGTCGGTGACGTCGAACACCGCGAGGTCGGTGATGATGCGGTCCACCACGCGCACGCCGGTCAGCGGCAGCGTGCACTCGGGCAGGATCTTGTGGGTGCCATCCTTGGCCACGTGCTCCATCAGCACCACCACGCGCTTGACGCCGGCCACCAGGTCCATCGCGCCGCCCATGCCCTTGACCATCTTGCCGGGCACCATCCAGTTGGCGAGGTCGCCGCCGGCGGTGACCTGCATGGCGCCGAGGATGGCGAGGTCGATGTGGCCGCCGCGGATCATCGCGAAGGAGTCGTGGCTGCCGAAGTAGCTGGCGCCGGCGCGCGCGGTGACGGTCTGCTTGCCGGCGTTGATCAGGTCGGCGTCGACCTCGGCATCGAGCGGGAACGGGCCGATGCCGAGCAGGCCGTTCTCGGACTGCAGCCACACGTCCATGCCGTCGGGGATATGGTTGGCCACCAGTGTCGGCAGCCCGATGCCGAGGTTGACATAGGCACCGTCGGTGAGTTCGCGCGCGGCGCGCGCCGCCATCTCATCACGGGTCCAGGCCATCACTTCACTCCCTGGCGCACGGTGCGCTGTTCGATGCGTTTCTCGGGGGTCGCGTTGACGACGATGCGGTCGACGTAGATGCCGGGCAGGTGCACGTGGTCGGGGTCGATGTCGCCGACCTCCACCAGCTGCTCGACCTCGGCGACGCAGACGCGGCCCGCCATCGCGCACGCCGGGTTGAAGTTGCGCGCGGTGCGGCGGAACAGCAGGTTGCCGGCGCGGTCCGCCTTCCACGCCTTGACCAGCGCGATGTCGGCGGTGAGCGCGGTCTCCAACACGTAATGCTTGCCGGCGATCTCGCGCGTTTCCTTGCCTTCGGCGACGATCGTGCCGTAGCCGGTCGCGGTGAAGAACGCCGGGATCCCGGCGCCGCCGGCGCGCAGACGCTCGGCCAGCGTGCCCTGCGGGTTGAACTCGAGCTCGAGCTCGCCGCCGAGGTACTGGCGCTCGAACTCCTTGTTCTCGCCGACGTAGGACGAAATCATCCGGCGGATCTGCCGGGTCTCCAGCAGCTGGCCGAGGCCGAAGCCGTCGACGCCGGCGTTGTTGGAGATGACCGTCAGGTCCTTCACCCCGGAATCGCGCAGCGCGGCGATCAGCGCCTCGGGGATCCCGCAGAGTCCAAAGCCGCCGACCGCGAGGGTCTGGCCGTCGGCGACGATATCGCGCAGCGCGGCGTCGGCATCCAGGTAATGCATGCCGCATGTGCTCTCAGCCATCCAGATCCATCCTCGCTTGTCTGTGCAGTGATCGACGACGTGAAGCATTCACCCGGCGCCAGGGGCTTACCGTGTGCCCGACCATCCAGTCAGTATCACGCCCGCCACGATCAGCGTGATGCCCAGCGCATACGGCAGCCGCACGGACTCGGAAAAAAAGAGGATGCCACCCAGCGGGACGAGCACGAAGCTCAGCGCCATGAACGGATACGCCTTGGTCAAGGGCAACGTGCGGAGGACGTGGATCCAGAGCACCGTGGCCAAGCCGTAGACCGCCACCGCCCCGACGGCGATCCCAATCAGCTTGGGATCGAGGTACGGGACGCCCGCCTGGATCCTCGCACCAAGCAGCTTGAACAGCAGCTGCCCGCCGGCAATCATCACGACGCTGGCCAACACGAGCGAAAGATTGAGTGGCGACACGATCAGTCCTTCTGGACGTGCGCGATGTAGAACAGGTTGAGATCCATCGAGGGGACCAGCAACGGGCGCCACGACTCCTGAACGCCGTGCGGGAAGTAGTACCGGACGAACGCCACCAGATTGTTGATCGCGTTGATGTGTTCCCTCGCCATCCAGTAGTCGTAGGCGATGCCCGCCTTCACGAACTTGCCGCGCGCACCCACGGTGCGCCCGAGTCGCCACGCGAAACCGGGGTCGCAGGGGAGGACCAGCGAGAGCGTCCCCCCTGGCTTCAACACGCGCATCCACTCACGGAGCACGCGATGTGGCTGCGGGAGGTGTTCCAGAACGTGGGTCGCGATGACGCGATCGAACGTGGCGTCCGGGAAATCGAGCGCGGTGGCGTCCTGCGCCATCGACGTCACCTTGCCCCCGAAGCCCTTCTCCCGCGCCGCCGCCGAATCCAGAAAGGGCTGGTTGAGGTCCGTCATGATGTATTCGTCGAACGCGTGCCTCACGTGGCCCACGTGCACCCCCGTCCCGGCGCCTACTTCGAGCACCTTGGCGAAATGGCATCGCTCGTCGAACGCCGCCTCGCACCAGACATGGCTCTTGGTCAGGAAGTAGCCAGCAAGTCCTTCGTCGTAGTTCTTGCCCTCGTAGAGGGCGGCCCACTTCACGAGATACTCGTCGTAGTCGGGATCGTCGCGCATGGGCGTTCCAGTCAATGGTTGCGCCGGATTATAGCGTCGCCACTCTCGGCGCCGGCTGCCAGCTTGCATGGACGGAGGAATCCCGTAGCTTTCTGCAGCGAGACTTCAAGGACGCCGATCCGGCCCGAGCCGCTATAATCCCGCCCCCGGCAGCAAGCTCTTCCTCGTCCTCCTGCCTGCACCCGTTGGGCCTGTCGAGCTTCCATGGGGCGACCTCGGCAGGTGCAAGACGCAGGCAGGGCGCATCGATGGATGAATGCCTCGACGGATCCACGCTCTGGTGGCCGAGATTGGCACGTCCTCATCGGGGGGGTCGTGTCGGGCCCAACTGCCCGCTTCCGCCAAGGGACTTACGAATGCGTGCCAAGGGATATCGGTGAGCGCCCACCTGATCCGCGCATTCTGGATGGCGCTCGCCGTGGCGGTTTTCGTCGGGCTGGTCTCGATCAGGGCAACCGGCATGCGGGTGGAGTGGACTGTTGCGACGACTGCTCCCGGGCCCGCGGAACTGTTCCATGCTGAGGGCGGGAATTTCACCGCCGAGCGAAGCCGCGCGTTTCCCATCATCGCGGATGCGCGCAGCCATAGCTATGTGGTGGATCTCCCCACGGCATCGCCGACGGAGACCCTGCGCCTGGACCCGGCGACCGGACCGGGGTCGATCGTCAGCGAGCGCCTGCGCGTCCGGTGGCGCGTGCTCGGCGTGCCGTCCCGGAGCAGGCCGCTTGCCATCACGCCCGAGGGCGCTCACGAGATCGAGGTCTCGGCGCCCGAAGGCAGCGTGACCAGGATGGCTGCGCGCGGCGGAGACCCATGGGTCCATCTCACATTGCCAGACGACGCGTCGAGCGGGCTGTGGATGCACCGTGCGGCTGTATCCATCGCCAGCGGGCTAGCCGCAGCCGCCATCTGGCTGGCAGTCCTTGCGTTGGTCGCTGCGTCGCGGCGCGCGTGGTCCCGCTTCTACCCGGCCTCCGGACGCGTGGCGGCCGCACTCCGTGCGCTGGGCAGCCACGCGAGCGATCCCGGCGCGGTGCGTTTTGGCGCCTCGGCGACGGGGTTTCTCCTTGCCTGCATGCTCGGAGCCGTCGTTGGCGTCACCGCGAACCTCAACCAGTCCTCTGTCGCAGTCTGGAACGACTTTCTTCCCAGCGCGGCGGCGACGGATTCGACGTTGCTGGGATCGGCGCGAAGCATCCGCTCTGACGAGTGGCTGGTGTTCACCCCATGGATGTTGAGCCAGGCCGCGTCCGGCCTGCCCAGCGACAATCGCAACCTGGGTGGGCAGTCGACCCCACTGCTGACGTCGATGCCGGTAGCGCACCCGGTGATGTGGGTGCAGCCGGAGTTCTGGGGGTTCGCGATGTTCGGTCCCGAGCGTGCGATCTCCTGGCACTGGATGTTCAAGGTGTTCGGGTTGCTCACGTCGGCATTCGTGCTGCTGATGCTGCTGACGCGCAACGACAGTCTGATCTCCGCCCTGGGAGCGACGTGGCTGTGGCTGTCGTCATTCACGCAGTGGTGGTTCTCCGCGGGTATCCCGGAGATCCTGATCGGCTTCTGCTTGACGATGTCGGGCGTGCTCTACATCGCCGGGGCGCAGCGGCTGCGCGGGCTCGTCGCAGGGGCGACGCTGCTGGTGGTGGGTGCCTGCACGTTCGCGCTGCAGATGTATCCACCCTTCCAGATCCCACTCGCATGGGCAGGCGTTGCGATCGTCGTCGGAACGTTGTTCGATGCGCATGCCCGGGAGGCCTTTGCAGTCCATGCCCGCCGCAGAGTGGTCGCCTATGCCGTTGCAGGGGCCGTCATCGCGCTGGTACTGGCGATATTCATCGTCGACGTAAGACCGACCGTCGCTGCGGTGCTGGATACCGCCTATCCGGGGCGCCGTTCGTCGGTCGGCGGCTCCCTGGGCTGGTGGGACCTTTTCAACGGCGCGTTCGAGCTGTGGCGCATCGGTGAGCGGCGCTTTCCCGGAGGCACGAACGCCTCGGAGGCGAGCGACTTCGTCCTGCTGTTTCCCGTCGCGCTGATGATCCTGGTCGCCATCCGGAAGCGTGCGCGCCAGTTCCCGGTATTGATCGCGCTCACGGTATTCTGCGTGCTGCTCGCTGCCTGGGCCGCAGTGCCGCTTCCTGAGGGCGCAGCGCAGCCCGTGGCGGCCGCGACGATGCTGTCCTACGTCCCTCCGGGCCGATCGATCGCGGGACTGGGCGCCGCTTCCATCCTGCTGTGCTGCATGGTCGTCGCGGCACAGGCACGATTCCGCACCGCGACGCCGACGACCCCGGGCACGGCGGCGATCGCCGTCGGTCTTTCCGTGCTGGTGACGCTGCAGGTCGGTGGCTGGATCCTGCGCGTGGATCCGGGCTTCATGACAGGGTGGCGAATCCTGATGGGTTGTGCTGTCGTGGGACTCGGCACGGCGGCAATGGTCATGGGACGGCGTCGATGGCTGGCTGTCATGATCGTCCTCGTGGGGTTACCGGGCCTGGCGGTCAATCCAGTGAACCAGGGCCTCGGTCCGCTGGTCGACAGGCCCGTGCTCCAGGCTGCCCGCCTGGCCGACGACGACGGTCGATGGATCGCGCTGGGCAATTTCACGCTGGCCCAGGCGCTGAAGGCGAGCGGGCTGCAGGTCTTCGGTGGCGCCACCTATGTTCCCGACCGCGGCGACATGAACTCGCTCGACCCATCCGAGGCGCAGGCGGATGTATGGAACCGTTACGCACACATCCAGGTCGAATCGGCTCCTGGCATCGACCGCCCTGAGTTCACGCTGGTCCAGGCTGATCATTACGTCGTGCGCATCGACGTGTGCCGCGACGGCCCGGCGCTCGGCATCGACCGCGCGGCATACGCCGGGATCGCGCCCGAGGCGGACATGGCGTGCCTGGAGCCCGTCGGCGGCGGGCCGGTCGATGGCATCTCGCTGTATCGGCTGCGTGCTCCCGTCGCGACAGCAGGATCGATCGACTGATGATGGCGCTGCAGACTCTCGTCATGCACACGACTGCGGCCGATGGACGGCGACGATCGACGTCGCGCTCCGACGCACCGGGCGATTGCCTCGCCTGCACGACACTCCGGGAATCCCCATGAGCACCCCGCTCCAAGCGTCCGCGACGCGGTCCCCGTTCCTTTCGCTGGAACGCGGCCGGTCGCCAATGATCGCCGTCGTCATCCCGAGCTATCGCGTTCGCACGCACGTCCTGCAGGTGATCGCAGCGGTGCCACCCGAGGTGACGTGGATCGTCGTCGTGGACGACGCATGCCCCGAAGGATCGGGCGAGCTGGTGCGGAACAACTGCGCTGATCCCCGTGTGCGGGTCCACACGAATGCACGCAATCTCGGTGTCGGCGGGGCGGTCATGCGTGGATATGCGGAGGCAATCGCACTGGGGGCGGCGGTGATCGTGAAGATCGATGGCGATGGCCAGATGGACCCGCGCCTGCTGTCGTTCTTCGTCACGCCGATCCTCGCCGGCGAGGCCGATTACACCAAGGGAAACCGCTTCTACGATCTGACGAACATCCGCCAGATGCCCCCACTGCGGATCTTCGGCAACGCTGTCCTCTCCTTCATGGCCAAGATGTCGACCGGCTACTGGGACCTGTTCGACCCCACAAATGGCTACACCGCCATCCACGCGGACGTGGCGAGCCGGCTCCCAGTCGATCGCATCAGCACACGCTACTTTTTCGAGACCGACCTCCTCTTCCGCCTGAACACACTCCGGGCAGTGGCGGTCGACATACCGATGGACGCCCACTACGGAGACGAGGTCAGCAACCTGCGGGTCTCGCAGGTGGTTGGTGAATTCTTGGGGAAGCACGTCCGCAACATGGGAAAGCGGGTCTTCTACAGCTATTTCCTGCGCGACCTGTCCCTTGCGTCACTGGAACTGCTGGTGGGATCCCTGCTGCTGGCAGGCGGCACGGTGTTCGGCATCGCAGCCTGGATCAAGGCCTTGGCAACCAGTACCGAGACGACCGCAGGTACAGTCATGCTCGCGGCGCTCCCGATCATCGTCGGCCTGCAGTTCCTTCTCGCCTTCCTGGGGTACGACATCGCGTCCGTACCGCGACGATGCCTGCACCGCAGCGGGCCGGGAATTGCTCGGGCGGCGATGCCTACCGGCCCGGCGGCTCCGGGTGTCAAACGGACCCAGGCATGACGCACTCCTCGCGGTCTCGCATCGCCTCGCGACGCGACTGGACATCCAGGTAGCCTGACTCGGGCAGTACCGCGCGCAGCGTGTCCCATACGGTCGCTCGGGAATAGCGCTCGCGCACGAACCGCTGCCCCGCGGTCGCGGCCGCGGACCAGACAATCTGGTCCTCCGCAAGACGGACGACGGCATCGGCCATTTCCTCGCTGGTGTCTACGACTATCAGGCCGGAGTCGCCATCGATTCCCTGGGCACCGATGGGGGTGGAGACGCAGGGCACGCCGTGTCGGAGCGCTTCGATGACCTTGCCCTTGGTTCCGGCGCCGAACCGAAGCGGGGCCAACGCGACGCGTGCCCGTGCGTAGCGCGCCACAAGCGCTTCCTCGGAGACCTGGCCGAGGACCTCGACACGACTGGACGCGAGTGCCAACAACTCCTCGGGAGGCGTCGCGCCGATAATGCAGAGTGTCAAACCGGGCTGCCTTTGCACCAGCCGCGGCCAGACCTCATGCATGAACCACAGCATGCCGTCAGCATTCGGGGCATGCCCAAAGCCGCCAACGAAGAGCAGTTCCGAGCGGCCCCGTAGCTGGTCCGCAACCGGACGCTGGTCGATGGACACCGCGTCATAGGCAAACAGCGGTATCGTCTTCGCCTCGACCAGCGATCCCTGCGCCCGGAGCGCCGAGCCGACGGCGGCCGTTTCTTCAGCCGAGGGGTAGAGCACCAGGTCCGAGGCAGCCCACAGTTCTTTCTCGATGGCCTCGAGCCAGTCGGCCTGGATGCGCTGTTCTTCGATGCCGGTGCACCCGTACTGCCTGCGAAGCCGCAGGTGGTGCACGTCGTGGCCGTAAAAGATCACGGGCGCGGACGTGTGCCGTCTGACCGCTGTGATGCACGCATGCGCCACCAGTGGCCGGCTCAGGACGACGCCATCGACATAGCATCCATGCCGCTCCATCCAGCACTCGAACGGTCCGGATGTCTCTTCGTCGAGCACTTCGATCCCGTGGGCACGCAGGCTGTCGGCGTAGACCCCCAATGCGGAGCGCTCGTGGCTCCAGAACTTGATCCTCCAGTCGTGGAGCGACAGAACGCGCATCAGCTGCCACATGGCCCGCGAACCGGCATCCTGGTCCGGCTCCGGCGGGTAACGATCGACGACGAGCACAGTGCGCGCAAGCTGGGCGCGGTCGCGCGCGAGGAACGCGTGCTCGCCCGGGAGCAGCTGCTCCCGCGCCAGCAAATGTCCCCAGCGCGCGTTGAATGTCACGCGGTTGCGCGCCTGCGCTACCTTTCCGCCGCTAAGCGGATCGGTCCCGTGCGACAGTCCCTCGGCATGGACGACCCTGGATGCTGCCTGCATGTAGACACGCAGACCGGCTTCGCGGACCCGGAACGCCAGGTCCGTATCCTCGTAATACGCAGGCACGTACCGCTCGTCGAATCCCTCAAGCTGCCTCCAGAGTCCGGCGTGGATGAGGAGCGACGCTCCCGACACGTAGTCCACCTCGCGCACCACCTGGTGCGATGGCTGATCGGGATCCTCGCCGCGCCCGTAGTTGCAGCCGTTTCCGTCCGACCAGACGATCCCACCTGCCTCCTGGAGGCGGCCATCGGAGCCGATCAGGCGCGACCCGACCAGGCCGCATTGATGGAAGAGCTGGTAGGTCTGCAGCATTGCATCAAGCCAGCCCGGCTGAACAAGGGTGTCGTTGTTCAGAAAATGCAGGTACTCGCCCGTGGCGCGCATCGCCGCCGCGTTGGCCGATCGCAGGAAGCCCAGGTTGGATTCGTTGCGGCGGTAGTCAAGCCCGGGCACACCCGAGAACCGCTGCATCTCGGCCTCATTCGAGCAGTCGTCCACCAGCAACACTTCGAACGACGCGAGGTCCCCCGCGTCCCGTATCGCTCGCAGGCAGGCGAGCGTCTCGGCGAAGTTGCCGAATGCCGTCACGATGATCGAGACCTGAGGATCCAGGGGCCTATCGAACCTCAGCCCCGTGATGGGCAGCTCGTGGCGATGCGCCCGCAAAGCCTCGGATCGGACCGCGGCCGCCGCGACCGCGGTCGTAGCTTCGCCGATGACCGCCTGCGTCTCGCGCGCACCTTCTCCACTGCCCCCAGGGGGAAGGAGCCTGTTGAGCGGTTCCGGATCCGACCGCCGCGCCTGGCGCAGGAAGCGCGTGAGGCGCCAGGACCGCGACGACCTGATCTGCTCGATGAGTCTCGCCTGCATGGCGATAAACTCTTCCCGCTCGTGCACCCCGCGCTCCTGTTCCAGCGCTGCGGCAGCGATGGATGCCATCGCCTCACGCAGCGCCGTGGATTCGGCACGTACCGCAGTGAGCTCGCGCTCGAGCATCTCCGCCCAGAGCGTGCCTTCCGTACTGGCCTGCCTCACGTGGAGAGCGTCGCGTTCGCAACGACGCAGCGCGTCCTCATCTGCGACGATCTGTCGCTGCAGTTCGGCGCAGCGCAGGTTCGCCGCGTGGAGCTCCGTCGCATGGCTGATCACGAGCTGGTGCTGGCGGTGCGCATCCAGTGCCGCCTGGTTGCGGGCATGGCGCAGTGAGTTGTATGCCTCCTCCGTTTCCTGGCTGGCGATCGCGTCGAGCTGCCGGGTCGTCGCTTTGACGAACTGGAGGTCATATACCTCGTCGACGGGCAGGCGGATGGTGCAGCGCCGCTCAAGGTCGACAATCCCGAGCACGGCGATACCTGCTGACTCCACCTGCGCCGAGGCGTCGTTGCGACCGCGACTCAGTCCGACGAACACCTCATCGTCGCGGAACGCCAACCCACGGACGTAGGCCTCCAGCCGCGCTTCCCTCACCTGCTCGTAGCCGCGATAGATCCTGAGCGTCCGGGCCTGCGAGTCGCACACCCAGAGATGGCCGTCGTGCGAGCGCAACGAGTGCGGTTGCGACAGCCCGCTGACCAGCACCTCACCCGTTTCCACGTCGAACACTTGGCCCGCACCGCGCGTCCGGTCCTTGTACTCGCGGTGCACCTCGAACTGTCCGAAGCGCGTAGCGAGCAGCCGACCGTCGTGCAGACACACGGAGTTCAAGTGCGCCGCGTCGTGCTCTCCCGGCAGCGTCCAGCGCCGGCGTTCGGCGTAGGTGGCGGCATCGAGTTCGAGCACGGCGTTGAGCTGCGTGGCGACGACATACAGTCGGTCGCCGTTGACGAGGATGTCATGGAGATCGAGCGATTCGTTCGTGAGGCAGACCCGCTGGACCACGCCGTCGCGGGCGTAGCGCAACTCGGCAATCCCTTCCGCCTGGCGCGCCATGACCCACCCGTCGGGCGTCGTAGCGATGCCGGTAGTGTCAACCGGAGAGATCCTGCGAACGCCGCCCGGTCCCGCGGTGAATACGCCCCCCCCGTTGACGGAGGAGATGAGCAGGCATGCGTCGCCTTCGAGCCTCACGCCAATGTCTCGCTGACTGACCCCGCTGCGCCGCTGATGTCGAACCTCGCCTCCATATCCGCCACGCCCTCAGCGTGGTTGCTCTCGCCGCTCACGCTGAGGACGATGGCATCCGAGCGCCGATCGACGGCGTGGATCTCGTTGCCATCGTGCCGCGACACGCCCACGGTAACGAAATACTGCCCTCGCAGCAGCGCGCAGCGAAGTTCGAAATGTCCCACGGCGACGGTCCCCGCCGCGCACGCGAAGAGACGGCCATGCGAGACCAAGGTATTCGCGCTGTATAGAACCTGCCCACTGACGGAGCAGATGCGGACACCGAAGATCAGCCGGTCGAGCGCCTCGGGAAAGTGATACCGCACCTTGATCTGGAACGCCTGTCGCGCCGGTACCAGTGGGCCATACCCGAAAGCACTGCTGATCAGGTAGTCGCAGGTCACTGCCCGCCCATCACCGAGGCGCGTCTCGTCACGGTTGTATCCCGGTCGTGTCGAGAATTTCTCGGAAGCACCCGCCGCCAGGAACTCGTCCAGTTCGTCGGCCTCCTGCAACAGCAGGACCTCGTCGTCGGGAGGCGACAGGCTATCGTCGACCGGGGCCTCGATGACGGGCGAATTGTCTCCGAATACGACCTTGAGGTACTCCTTGACCGCTTCCTGCGATGGTCCGTCGAACCTCAACCTCCCGCCATCTAGGACGATCCCGCGATCGCACAGCTGCAGTACGGTGTCGACCGAATGCGTGACGAAGAGCAGCGTACATCCGGCCTCCCGCAGCTCCTCGATGCGCTTGAAGCACTTGCGCTGGAAATAGATGTCACCCACGGACAACGCCTCGTCGACGATCAGCACATCCGGATCGGTGTGCACCGCGACAGCGAAGGCGAGACGGAGGAACATCCCGCTCGAGTAGGTCTTCACCGGCTGGTCGAGGTGCGGCCCGATCTCGGCGAACGCGAGGATGTCCCCCATCCGCTCCGCAATCTCGTTGCCGTTGAGACCGAGCAGGCTCGCATTGAGATGGATGTTCTCGCTGCCGGTGAATTCCGGATTGAAACCCGCGCCAAGCTCGAGCAGTGCCGCGATCCGCGCCGAGACCTCGATCCGCCCGGAGCTGGGCTGCAGGATGCCGGCGATGATCTGCAGCAGCGTCGATTTCCCGGAGCCGTTCTTTCCGATGATCCCGATCGCTTCACCGCGATGGATCGACAGCGATACGTCCCGCAGCGCGTGGAACTCCTCCCGAGCGTGCCGACGGGGGAACACCATGTGGGCCAGGCCCTGGAACGGCCGGTCGAACTTCGGGAACGACTTGCCGATCGACTCCAGGCGAATGATCGCCTCAGAGGACATCGGCGAATCCCCGGCTGGTGAACCTGAACCATCCGTAGGACGCATAGGCCAGCCCCAGCCCCGCCAGCGTGGCGGTGCCGAGTCCACGCCAGTCGGGCATCCGACCCCACAGTGCCACCTCGCGCATCTGGTCGATGAAGAAGGTCAGCGGGTTCAGGCGGAAGAGCGTCTGGTAGTCCGGCGGCAGCGTGTCCACCGGCACGATCGCCGATGACAGGAACAACAGCGCGGTCACCACGACGGGCATGGCCTGGCCGATGTCGCGGAGGTACACGCCGAGCGATGCGAAAAACCAGCTGACCGAGATGGCGAGCAATGCCAGCGGCAGCACGATCAGCGGCGCCAGGAAGAGGTAGGCGGAAACCCTGTCATACAGCAGCGCATTCAGCACGGCGAACACCGTCAGGCTCATCGCCATGTGGAACAGCGCCGACAACAGGGTCGACCAGGGCAGAATGTGGAGCGGAAACACGACCCGCTTCACGTAGTTGGCGTTCTCGAGCATGAGCCTGGGCGCGCGCGACAGGCATTCGGCGAAAAAGCCATGGGTCAGTATGCCCACGAACAACACCATGCCGAACGCCGCCGTATCGCCCGACACCTGGTTCCACCGCGCGCCGAAGATCTTCCCGAAAGCCAACGTGTAGATCGCGAGCATCATCAGCGGCCCCATCAGGGACCAGAGCAGTCCGAAGTTCGCTCCCCGGTAGCGACCCAGGATGTCGCGCCGGGTGAGTTCGAGCGTCAGGTGGCGATGACGCGTCAGCGCGCTGAACGGACCTTCGGCAAGCGCGGCGAGTCGGCGACGATCCAGCAGCCTCGACACGCGGATTGCGGCGGACGCGCCCTGCCGGCCATTACCGACTGCGCGTTGACGCGATCTGTTCGCGGCGTCGCGCAACTCAGTCGGCGACCACGATGTCGAGACCCAGGTCGCAGAACACTGCCGGGCTGTCGGCAACGAGGATCACGGTTGCGTAGTTACCCCGCTCTACGCCTCCAAGCCCGGACAGCAGGTTGTATCCAGAGGCGAGGCCAGTGTCGGGGCCGAGCGCGGCAACGACATCCGGCCGCGGACCATCGGCGCTGAGCGGGATCGCGTACGTCGCCGAGTCTCCGCGCAGCACGAAGCGCGCACCGGTCGGCGCCTGCCTGGCGCCGTCGACGACCCAGCCCGCGAACATCGCCTGTGAGCCGGCCTTGACCGCGGCACCTGCGGCCGGGGCGCCGTTCACGGCGTCGAGCGCGCAGGAGCCACCCGGCTCCGCGTCGGCGGGGAATTCGTAGGCGGTGGCATACGCAGGCATTGGCGCCGACATGGCAGACGCGGGCTCCGCAGGACGTAATGCTGCCTCTCCAGCCGTCTGGGGCGCTTCTCCGCCTCCACAAGCTGCCAGAGCCAGTACGGCGGTGATCGTTATTGCCAACGTGCAGGTCGCGAGTCGCATTTTGTCTCTCTGTCAGGTCTGGGGGGTGGCGCGGGATCGGATCGTTCGTGCCTGAGCTGCCATTGCAGTGGCGGGTCGCGGATCACCAACCTCGTCTACGTGCGCTCCCGGGCAACGCGCTGGCGCATCGCCCACGAATTGTACCGGCCGCGCCACTGCAAGTGGATCCGCCGAGTGTCGCCCCGTCGCCGGCGTTACATGTTCCCCGATTCGCCCTGGAGGATCCGGGGGCGCGTCCCTCTGACGCCTGCAGGCGATCGCTTGGCGAGTCGTGCGCTCAGACAACCCCATCCACTCGCACGCCGCTGCTCGAGGTCCCCAGGTGGGCACCTTCCCACCTGCGACCGCGCCACGGTCGCGGTGGAAAGGCCAGCGAGAACGGCGCCATGTCGATCGCCAGGTTCGGGTTGTAATACGGGTCGTGAAGAAGCGCATCACGCCAGCGGGCCTTCATGAAAGATTCCTCGCCCTTGAAGCGAGCCACTTTTTGCGGGGTGGTCTCATAGCCGCGCGTCGCCGACTCATGATGGTAGAGTTCCGCGAACGGCGTCCACAGGTTCCGGTATCCCGCGTCGCGGACCCTGATGCAGAAATCGATATCGTTGAATGCCACCGTCAACCGCTCGTCGAGACCGCCAACTTCGGCAAAGACGGTCGCCCGCATCACCATGCACGCCGCCGTCACCGCGCTGAGGTTCTGCACCAGGCCAGCGCGGAATTTGTCGCCGCCGTATCCGCGCCAGCTGCCGGAATAGCAATGACCCGCTACGCCGCCGATGCCAAGAATGACGCCTGCGTGCTGGATCGTGTTGTTGGGGTAGTACAACATCGCGCCCACGACGCCGATGTCGGGACGAATCGCGTGGGACACCATTTCCCTGAGCCATCCGGGGCTGATCACCTCGATGTCGTTGTTGATCAGTCCGAGGAGCTCGCCCTTTGCCACCCCAGCACCAAAGTTGTTGATAGCGGAGTAGTTGAAGGGGAAGTCGAACGGCACGACTCGAACCTTCGGGTGGGCCTCCAGCTGCGCGAAATACGCGAGCGTGGCCGCTTCCCGTGACCCGTTGTCCAGGACGACGATCTCGTAATTCCCGTAATCGGTTTTTTCCAGGATGGAGTCGATGCATTGCCTGAGCAGGACGACGCCGTCGCGAGTCGGAATCAACAGGCTGACGAGGGGTAGCGGCTTGGGCACCTGCCGGACGATGCGGTAGTACCCGCTGTACCCCTCCAGCTCCTCGACGCGAGCGCCTTGCGCCTCGCGGTCGAGATGGCTTTGCAGCACGCGCAGCGCAGCGGTGTGGGCGTAGGACTTTTCTCCGGCCGCGAGCGCGGTGGAGCCTTTGATCATGCGCCAGTGATAGAGAATGCGAGGCACGTGCCCGATTTCCTCATGCTCGAGGCGCTCGACGGCACGCAGGGTGAGGTCCCAGTCCTGCGCCCCTTCGTATCCTGCGCGGAACCCCTGGACCTCCTCGATCAGGTCGCGTCGATAGACGCTCAGATGGCAGACGCAGTTCTGCCCCAGAAACAGGTCGGGGTTCCAGTCCGACTTGAAGTACGGATCCGACCGCACGCCCTCCTCGTCGATCTTGTCCTCATCGGTGAAAAGCATGCGCCAGCGCGGATGCGCCGTAAACGCTTCGACGCAATCCAGCAGCGCCAGCGGATGCAGGGCGTCGTCGTGATCAAGCAGTGCCACGTATTCCCCCGTGGCGATCCCGAGCGCCGAGTTCGATGCGCGGGAAATGTGACCGTTCGAGCTCCGGTGCACGACCTTGATGCGGGCATCCGCCCCGGCCAGCTCTTCTAGAAGCGGACGCACATGCGGCATAGTGGATGCATCGTTGGCGATGCACAGCTCCCAGTGGGGATACACCTGCGCCTGCACGCTGGCCACGCAGGCACGGAGCCACTTTTCGGCCGTGTTGTAGACCGGCAGGATGACCGATACCGTCGGCGTCAACTCGAGCTTCGACACGCGCTCGGCCTCGAACACGAGCGTCTCCGGCGACGTGTCATCGTAGAACTCCATCCAGATCGCATAGTCCGACCGCAGCTCCATGCCCGGCTGCGCCGCGTAGTCCGCATACAGGCCATCTGCCATGCGCCGGGGTCCCCCGAGGAGCATGTCCATGCCCATCCGGCCAAGCAGCGCGAGCCTGCCCGTGGCGCCACGGCGCACCATCAGCTCGCGGATCATCATCTTCGCGGCGCCGAGCCTGTTGAGCCTCCGGAGCGTCAACCGCGTCAGGACGAACTCGCACGGCAACACCGATGGGTCGAATCGCAGCCCCACCAGGTCCGAATGGAATAGGACCAGCGTACGCAGGCGATGGGTCCCCCTGCGCGCGTGGCCGAGAGGCAGGTGGATCCTGTCGGCCTCACCGCCGCCGTCGGAACTGAAAGCGGGGTAGAAGCACGGGGCATGCACCGCACCGCGCACCACCCGCACTTCCGCCTCGACCTCGTACCACCCTCCCGGCAGCGGCCAACCCTGCTCGGGCAGGCACTGGAACGCGGGATCGGTGCCGAAGGCACGCCACAGCTCGCAGCCATCGACCTCCAGCCTGCAGACCTGGGCGTAGGGAACAACGTTGAGGTCAAAGCTCTCGGACACACTCATTCCTTTATTGACAGCGTTGGTACCGACGGGACACGGATTCACTGCGATCCGCGGCCCGGGCCCGCGATTCTACCGGCGACCCGATCGGGGGCCCCCGCCACCAGGTGGGTGCCGGAGCCGGCAGGTGCCGGGACGCAGGGCGTGCGACCCACCACCGCGCCACGGCGCTCGGCAGTGATCACCGACATCCATGCGCGCAACCCCGCCTGCGTGCGGTCACCGCATTGGAACTGCGCGGTTGGAACCAGCGACAGCAGCGGGTGGTACGCGGGGTCCTGCTCGAGTGCGGAACCCCATCTCGCGCGCATTGCGGCGACCTCGCCGGCAAAGCGCGTCTGCTTCTCGGGGGTGTCTTCCACGCCACGGCTGGCGGACTCGTGATGATACAGCTCCGCATGCGGCGTCCAGATATTGCGTAGGCCCCGCGCCGCGAGCCGGAGACAGAAATCGACATCGTTGAACGCGACCTGCAGCGACTCGTCGAGCCCGCCGACATCGAGGTACAGCTGCCGACGCACCATCAGGCACGCTGCAGTGACCGCACCGAGCGCCTGGACATGGAGCGCGCGGCCGTCGTGCCCGCCGCTCCCCCGGGGCGCATGCAGGAAGCGATGTCCCGCCACGCCGCCGAGCCCGACGATCACACCGGCATGCTGGATCGTGTCGTCGGGGAAGTACAGCATCGCGCCGACTGCGCCGACGTCGGGACGCTCGGCGTAATGGCGCATCCGGGCGATCCAGTCACGCGAGATCACCTCGATGTCGTTGTTGAGCAGCACCACCAGATCGCCGGTCGCCTCGGCGACCGCGGCATTGTTGATTGCCGAGTAGTTGAACGGCGCGTCGTGGCGCAGCACGTGGATGCGCGCATCGCGCGCGATCTCCGAGAGGTACGCAAGCGCTGCGGGCTCGCTCGACTGGTTGTCGACCACGATGATCTCGAGCATCTCCGGCAGGTCGTTGGCCAACACGCTGTCGATGCAGCGCCTGAGGAGGTCGACGCCGTCGCGCGTGGGGATGACGATGCTGACCCCGACGAGCTGGTCCACTGGCGTCGGTACACCGTGTTCGCCGTTCGCAGATGAGGTCCCAGTGCCGTCTGGACGCATTGCCGCCGTCCTCGCATAGCGGCGGCTGTCGGCGTGATCCTCGGTCGCCGGCCCCGCGACGACGGCCGACCCCGAGACGTGAGCGAGGATATGCGGCACGTGCACGACGCAGTCGACAGCGCACGAGTGCGCGCATTGCCGGGCAAGCGTCGCAAGCAGTGTGTCAAGCATGGCGTCACCGGCCCGTCCAGCGGCCGACCTCGCGCAGTCGAGCGCATGAAAGGCGCATGGGTGCAGGTAGTCGTCGTGTTCGAGGAGATCGCGGTCGAATGCCGGCCTGAAGCGGGCCGCATCGCGACGGCCGGTCTCGTCGGCGCTGTCCACGTCGGCATAGAACACGCGGCCCGCAGGGAACTGACCGATCGCGGCAGCGATCGCCAGCAGCGCGTGCGGTGCGAAGTGCAACGTGGGCTCGATCACAGCGACGTACTGCCCCGTGGCCTGGGCAAGGAGCCCCGGCCAGCCCGTCGCGCCGCCGGCCAGGACGCGGATACGGCGGTCGGTGGCAACCACCGCACGCAGCCGTTGCCGCGTGTCGGGCGCCGTGTTGGCACCCACGACGACCAGGAGCTCCCAGTCCGGGTACACCTGCTCACGCACGCTGTCCACGCAGGCGGCCAGCGTCACCATCGAAGCCGCGCCGGCAACGACGACGACCGACAGCGGCGGGCGGGCGTCAAAGCGCTGTGCTGCCGCCCTGAGGACGTCCAGCGCTGCACCGTCGAGCGTGTCATGGGCCAACGCCCAGTCGTTGTACCTGTCGTCAGTGGTCGCCCTTCGCCCCAGATCAGTGATCCGCAGGAGCCCTGCAATGCCGGCGCCTGCGCGGACACCATTAGCCTCGAGGGAGCCCGACGCTGCGTGCGTGCGCGCGGCGATGAGCTGTTGCGCATCGCCGTCGGACACTGGCCACACGTCCACCGAGCGCAAGGTCAACAGGCCCGGCCGATCGCTAGGATCGAACCGCAGCCTTGGGCCGAAGCCGGGCGCCCGCACCAGCGCGCGCCAGTCCGACCGGGACGGCCCTGGGGCGAGCGGCGCGCAGGTGTCCTCACTCCAGCCGCTCCCGCAGTCGAAGTACACGCGCGGCGTCGTCTCTTCGTCCGTGTCGAGTACTGCAACCACGAGATACGTCCCGGCGGGCCGAGTACCGTCGAGCTCGACGAGGAACTGCGGGTCAGCGTCGGTCGCCAGCCAACGACCGCCCGCCAGCGGCTCCAGGCCCCTGAGCGGCTGCGGCGCTGGCATCGACGTCGCTCGGTTGTCACCGGCCGCTGGCGCCGACCGCGCCCTCAACGCGGGTCGCCTCTCAGGCGACGCAACCAGCGCCGCCAGAAAACATTCTCCATCCCATGGCGCAACACCCGCAGCTCTGCTTCGATGCGCTCCAGCCGGGCTGCGAGCGCATCGAGCGCCTCCAGCTGTCGGCCTTGTCCATCCTGTAGCTCGATCGCCAGCGCCGACCTCGCCTCCCCAGCCTCCGCATCCCGTCGACGCGCGTCTTCTCGCAGCGTGTCCATGCCCGCGCCGATCCGGGCGATCGGCTCGACCAACGCGCCCCGCAAGGCGTCCTGTCCGTCACGCCCCCGCGCTTCCCGCGCCTGCGCCTCAGTCGACAGCGCACGCATCTGTCCCATCATCACCAGGGCATCGCCAGTACGCTCGCGCGCTGCCCACGCGATGCCCGCCATGACCTCCTCGACATGTGCAAGCGCCACGCCCCGCATCACGGTTCCGGGGTCTAGGCGAAGGATGCGCACGTCGACGCGCAGCGTGTCGCCGGCTTCGCCAACCCGCGGCAGGTCGCGCAGATCTAACTCGATGAACGCCGGCGGCACTCCGACTTCCAGCGTGATGACATTCCCGGCGTTGACTTCGATGCGAGCGGCGTTGGACTGCATCAGCCGGCACCCGAGGTCGACAACCTCCTGTCCGTCAACCTCGACAGCGATGCGATAGTGTCCAGGTAACGCTGAGGAAACCAGATGCACAGCATCAAGGCGTGCTGCGGCAGGCACACCGAAGCGCAGGACAACGGTCCCACCCCGCGTTGAGACCTCGCCTTCGCATGACCGCGCATCGTCGTAGCCACCGCCCTGTGCACGCCATCGCAGCCGGGGGGCGAGCGCACCGCCTTCGACAACGCCGCCGAGCATGAGCGCCAGCAAAGCGCGCGTGGCGGCATCGATACCGGCGCCGCCAGGAGTCGCGCGACTGTCCGCTGTGGACATACCGGCGACCGGCACGCCGTCAGTCCGATCCATGACCGTCAAGCGCCCGTTCCACGTCCGCCACCAGGTCCACCACGTCCTCCACCCCCACCGACAGCCGCACCAGCCCCGGCGTGATGCCCAGCGCGGCGCGGCGTTCCTCGGGGATCGATGCGTGGGTCATCACCGCGGGATGGTTGACCAGGCTCTCGACGCCGCCCAGTGACTCGGCCAGCGTGAACACCTGCAGGCGCTCGCAGAATTGCTTCGCAGCGTCGAATCCGCCGTCGAGCTCGACCGAGACGATGCCGCCGAAGCCGTCCATCTGGCGCGCGGCCAGCGCGTGCTGCGGATGCGACGCGAGCCCCGGGTAGATCACGCGCGTGACGCCGGCATGTCCGTCGAGCATGCGCGCGATCGCCATCGCGCCGTCGCAGTGCGCGCGCATGCGCAGGTGCAGCGTCTTCAGCCCGCGCAGCGCAAGGAAGCTGTCGAACGGCCCCTGCACCGCGCCGACGGAGTTCTGCAGGAACGCCATCCGCTCGGCGAGGTCGGCGTCGTCGCCGACGACCACCATGCCGCCGACCATGTCGGAGTGGCCGTTGAGGAACTTGGTCGCCGAGTGCATCACCAGGTCCGCGCCGAGCTCGATCGGGCGCTGCAGGATCGGCGAGGCGAAGGTGTTGTCGGCGACCACCAGGAGGTCGTGGCGGCGCGCAACCTCGACGATCGCGCGCAGGTCGACCACCTTCAGCATCGGGTTGGTCGGGGTCTCGACCCAGACCATGCGCGTGCGCGTCGTGATCGCGGCCTCGAACGCCGCCGGATCGGTCATGTCGACGTAGCTGAAGTCAAGCGCCGCGCTGCGTCGGCGCACGCGCTCGAACAGGCGGTAGCTGCCGCCGTACAGGTCGTCCATCGCCACCACGTGGTCGCCGCTGTCCAGCAGCTCGAGGATGGTCGCGGTCGCGGCCATGCCGGACGCGAACGCGAAGCCGCGGCTGCCGCGCTCCAGCGTCGCCACGCAGCGCTCGTAGGCGAAGCGCGTGGGGTTGTGGGTACGCGAGTACTCGAAGCCCTGGTGCTCGCCGGGGCTGGACTGGGCATACGTCGAGGTGGCGTAGATCGGTACCATGACCGCACCGGTGCTGGGATCGGGGGACTGGCCACCATGGATGGCGCGCGTCCCTGGCCCCCAGCCGTCCTCGCCTGCGCCGTGGTCGTCTTTCATGCCGTCGGATCCTGGGGGAAAGGGCGCGGATTCTACCATCGGGGCCGGCGCCGGCCGCGGCCTACTGGACCCGGCGGCGGAGGTAGTTCAACAGGTCGATGCGGGTGATCAGACCGAGGAACTGGCCGCCGTCGACGACGATCGCGACCTGCCCGCGCTCGAACACCGGCAGCAGCGACTCGATCGGCGCGCGCACGTCCATGAAGTCCAGTGTGGTCGTCATCGCGGTCGACACCGTCTCGCGGAACCGGGCCTCGTCGCCGTAGACGTGCAGCAGCACGTCCGACTCGTCGAGGATGCCGACCAGGCGCTCGTCCTCCATCACCGGCAGCTGCGAGATCTCGTACAGCTTCATGCGCTGGTAAGCCGTCACCAGCAGGTCGCCGGGCGCCACCACCACCGTGTCGCGCTGCGAATAAGGTCGCAGGATCAGGTCGCGCAGGTCGCCGGTGGGCTGGCGCTCAAGGAAGCCGTTGTCAAGCATCCAGTAGTCGTTGTAGAGCTTGGACAGGTACTTGTTGCCGGTGTCGCAGACGAACACCAGCACCTTCTTGGGAACGGTCTGCTCGCGGCAGTAGCGCAGCGCCGCCGCCAGCAGCGTGCCCGACGAAGACCCGCCGAGTATGCCCTCCGCCTGCAGCAGCGCGCGCGCGGTCAGGAAGCTCTCCTTGTCGCTGATCGCGTACGCCCGCTTGACCCGGCTGAAGTCGGCAATCGACGGCAGGAAATCCTCGCCGATCCCCTCGACCATCCAGCTCGCCGACTTGTCCGACAGCGTCCCCTCGTTGATGTACTCGGTCAGGATCGATCCGATCGGATCCGCCAGGATCAGCTCGACGTGAGGCGCGTGCTCGGCGAAGCAGCGCGACAGTCCGGTCATCGTGCCCGAGCTGCCGCAGCCAAAGACCACCGCGTCGACGCCGCCGGCGTCGGCCATCTGGCGCAGGATCTCCGGCCCGGTGCCGAACTCGTGCGCCGCGGGGTTGTCTGGGTTGCCGAACTGGTTGACGAAGTACGCCCCCGGCGTCTCCCGGGCGATGCGCTCGGCCATGTCCTGGTAGTAGTCGGGGTGGCCCTTGGCGACATCGGACCTGGTCAGCACGACCTGCGCGCCCATCGCCTTGAGATTGAAGATCTTTTCCCGGCTCATCTTGTCGGGCACCACCAGGATCAGCCGGTAGCCTTTCTGCTGCGCCACCAGCGCCAGCCCGATGCCGGTATTGCCCGCGGTGCCCTCGACCAGGGTGTCGCCCGGGTGGATGTCACCGCGGCGCTCCGCGGCCTCGATCATGCTCTGGCCGATGCGGTCCTTGATCGAGCCTCCGGGATTCTGGCTCTCGAGCTTGAGGTACAGCTCGCAGATGCCGGCGTCCAGCCGCTGCGCGCGGACCACGGGGGTCTCGCCGATCAGGTCGAGGACGGAATCGTGGATGGGCATGCGCGGGCGGCTTGTCGGAAACAGGCGACGATTATCGCATCGTCCCAGTCGGGGCCCTGAAGCGCCCGCGCAAGGCGTTCGCGTGCCGGTGGTGCGTGCAATGCCCCTGCGGACGACGCGGGCAGCGGCGCCGGGCGGCCGCGGGTGCGGTTAGCGAAGTGGCCGCCGGACGCTGCCAGCCGACGAGGAGGCTGGCAGCGTCCGAGACCGTGACGCGGCGTCGCGATGGCACAGGACCCCCGGGAAGATCAGGCCTGGAGCTGGCCGACCATCTGGGTCAGGCGGTCTTTGGCCTGCAGCTTCTCGCGCTTCAGCAGCGCGAGCTGGGTGTCGTCGACCGGCGCGACGCCGAGCTCGGCGTCGATCACCTGCTTGTCCAATGCCTTGTGCCGGTCGTAGAGCTGACGCAACTCCGGATAGTCGTGGAGCAGCGCATCGAGTTCCTGCTGGGGTTGCCCGTCGAACATGAGACCTCCTGCGTGGGGGACGGCGGTGGCGCAGCACGGCCACCGGTCTGGGTGAGGACGCGCCAAGGGCGCGGTCCCGGCCATACGGGCCGGGAGCGACGGCCGCGATCACCTGCGCCGTCTCCCGATCGACCCTACTCCGCATGCCGGGACTCCGGCAACACCACCGGAAGCGGAGCATTCAGGCCGAGGCATGGGTGTCCGCGCGGACGCGCTGGACACGGCCGAGCCCGCCAACGGCGTTCTACCCGACATCCCGGGTCGTTTATCCGACTGGTGATTCTGCCTGGAGCACAGGCCTGGGCGACCTGCGGGGGCGGGGTGCTCCGGGCGCCTTGCGCCGGGAGCCGGGCGTCCGCCGGATGGCGGCGCCTCGCTCGGACCAGGTGTCAGCGCTGGCGATCGTCCTGCGCCGGGACGCCGCGCATCAATTCGGCCTCCTGCCGCGCCAGCTCCGCCTCGCGCTGGCGCGCCGCGCGCAGCTTGGCTGCCTCGCCGCCGGCGACGCCGTCGAGGATGGTTTCGGCTTCCTGTCGCGCCGTCGCCTCGGCCTCCGCCGCCATCCGCAGCCGCGCCGATTCCTCGGCCTGGATCTGCGCCTGGACGCGCAGCCGCTCGGCTTCCTGGCGCGCCCGGGCGGCGTCCTGCCGGCTTGCCTCGACCAGCAACTCGCTGCGCTCGCGGTCGAGGCGGTCCAGCTCGCGCCGCATCGCCTCGGTCGCCGTCGCCAGCTCCGCGGTCTCCACGCGCCAGTCGGCAACCTGCTGTGCATCGGCACGGCTGCGGCCGCGGGCCGCCGCCAGCGCGTCCAACGCCTGGCGCGCCTGCAGGCGCTCGTAGGCCGCCAGCGTGTTGCGCTCGGGATCGAGGTCGATCTGCTGCATCCGCTGCGCCAACCTGGCGTGTTCCCCGGCGGCGTCCTGCGCCATCGCCGGCCCCGCCAGCAGCGCGGCGACGAGCGCGACCGCCAGCATGCCGCGGCGCTCCATCCTGCTCACAGCCCACCTCCATCGTTCAGCCGCGTGCGCAGCGCCGCAATCTCCGCGCGTCGCTGCGCCAGCTCGACATCGGTCTGCGCCTGCCGGCTGCGCGCGTGGGCCAGGTCCGCCGCGGCGGCCGCGCGCACGGACATGGTCCGCGCCTCCGCTTCGCGCCCCGCCGCCATCGCGGCCTGCGCCTGCCGCAGGTCGGCGCGTGCGGTGGCCAGCGCGTCGGGGGCGTACTGGTCGGCGTCGGCGACGTCGGCGCGGCTCACCGCCTGCTGCGCGACGGTGAGTTCAGCGGTCGGTGCAGGCAGGCTCGCGCAGGATGTGAGCAACAGCACGCCTGCAACGCAGAGCGACTGCAGGGCCAATCTGATATGTGCGAAGCTTGCGTTCATGGGGGCCGTGTCGAAGTGGGACGCGCGGTCATTGTCATCAGCTGCCGCCGGATACGCAACGCACCGGCCGCGGGGCTATAGGGGATCGCACAATGGACATCGGCTACTTCCTGAAGCTGATGACGGAGAAGAACGCCTCCGACATGTTCCTGACCACCGGCGCGCCGGTGTACATCAAGGTCGAAGGCAAGCTCTATCCGCTCGGCAACACCGGACTGCCGGCCGGCATGGTCAAGAAGATCGCCTACTCGCTGATGGACGAAGGCCAGGTGCCGCAGTTCGAGCGCGACCTGGAGCTGAACATGGCGCTGTCGCTGCAGGACTCGGGGCGCTTCCGCGTCAACGTGTTCAAGCAGCGTGGCGAGGTGGGCATGGTGATCCGCGCGATCCGCAGCACCATTCCCAGCATCGAGGAGCTGCAGCTGCCCGACGTGCTGAAGGACATCATCATGGCCCCGCGCGGGCTGGTGCTGATCGTGGGCTCGACCGGTTCCGGCAAGTCGACCACGCTGGCGTCGATGATCGACCACCGCAACAGCACCACGTCCGGGCACATCCTCACCATCGAGGACCCGATCGAATACCTGCACAGGCACAAGAAGTCGATCGTCAACCAGCGCGAGGTCGGGCTGGACACGCACGCGTTCCACAATGCGCTGAAGAACGCGATGCGCGAGGCGCCCGACGTGATCCTGATCGGCGAGATCCTCGACGCCACCACGATGGAGGCCGCGATCTCGTTCGCCGAGACCGGGCACATCTGCCTGGCGACGCTGCACTCCAACAATGCCGACCAGACCATCGAGCGCATCCTCAACTTCTTCCCCGAGGCGGCACACAAGAACGTGCTGATGAACCTCGCGCTCAACCTGCGCTCGGTGATTTCGCAGCGGCTGGTGGTTGGGAAGGACGGCCGCCGCATGCCGGCGACCGAGGTCATGATCAACACCCCGATGATCCGCGACCTGCTGCGGCGAGGGCAGGTGCACGAGATCAAGCAGGCGATGGAGGAGTCGCTGGAGGACGGCATGGAGTCGTTCGACCAGTGCCTGTTCCGGCTGTACAAGGAGGGCCGCATCGAGCGCGAGACCGCGCTGCGCGCCGCGGACTCGCGCGACGGCCTGGACCTGAAGTTCCGGCTGTCGGAAGGCGGCAGCGGCGAACACGACCCCTACGCCGAGGTCTTCGACAACGGCAGCCCGCAGCGCTGAGGCATCGCCGCAGGCAACGGCGACCCGATCGATCCCTGCCCCGCGGCAGGTCCCACGTCTCAGGTCGCCGGCGCGTCAGGCTGGCGCTCCGGGCGCGCGGCGTCGAATGCGGGCAGGGACAGGCACTGCTCCTCGATCGCGCGGATGGTCGGATACGGGGCCATGTCGACGCCGAAGCGACGGGCGTTGTAGACCTGCGGTATCAGGCAACAGTCCGCGATTGACGGCGCGTGGCCATCGCAATACGCGCCCGTCGACGGGTGATGCTGCAGCAGCGCCTCGAAGGCCTGCAGCCCGACCGTCATCCAGTGCCGCGTCCACACCTCGCGCTCGGGCTGCGGCACGCCCCAGTCGTGCTCGAAGTACTGCATCACCCGCAGGTTGTTGAGCGGATGCACGTCACAGGCGACCACCTGCGCCAGCGCACGCACCCGCTGCCGGTCGCGCGCGGTCGACGGCAGCAGCGGCGGCTCGGGCCACATCTCGTCGAGGTATTCGAGGATCGACAGCGACTGCCGCAGCAGGCGGTGGCCGTGCTGCAGCACCGGCACCAGTTCCTGCGGGTTGATTTCGGCGAACGCCGGCGCGTGCTGCTCGCCGCCGTCGCGCACCAGATGTACCGGCGCGATCTCGTACGGCAGACCCTTCAGGTTGAGCCCGATGCGCACACGGTACGCGGCGCTGGAGCGCCAATAGGAATGCAGGCAGAGGATGTCGGTCACGGGGCCATGCTCGATTGCGGGCTCCGCTGCGCGGCCTGCATGCGCGGCGCGGCCTCCCCGCCGCGCACGCTGCACGATAGCCCGCCGGCGGCGGCGGCGATAGCCGTCGCCATCGTCCCGTCGCCGGGAAGGCTCAGGGAGCCGCCTGGCGCTCGATGCGCTGCTCGATGGCACCGAAGATCGAGCGCCCTTCGCGGTCCAGCATCTCGATCCTCACGCTGTCGCCGAACGACATGAACGGCGTTGACGGCTTGCCGTCGGCCAGCGCCTCGACCGTGCGCTTCTCGGCGAAGCACGACGCCCCAAGCGAGGTGTCCTCGTTGGCGATGGTGCCGGAGCCGACGATGGTGCCGGCCGACAGCGGCCGCGTGCGCGCGGCATGCGCGACCAGCTGGGAAAAATCGAACTGCATGTCCACCCCTGCCTCCGGTGCCCCGAACCATGCGCCGTTGACGTGGGTCAGGAGCGGCAGGTGCAGCTTGTTGTCGCGCCAGTGGTCGCCGAGCTCGTCGGGGGTGACGAACACCGGGCTCAGCGCCGAGCGCGGCTTGGACTGCAGGAACCCGAAGCCCTTGCCGAGCTCCCCGGGGATCAGGTTGCGCAGCGAGACGTCGTTGACCAGCCCGACCAGCTGGATGTGCCCGGCTGCCTGTGCCGGCGTGACCGCCATCGGCACGTCGTCGGTGACCACCACGATCTCGGCTTCCAGGTCAATCCCATAGGCCTCGTCCACGACCTTGACCGCGTCGCGCGGGCCGTGGAACCCGGCACTGGTGGCCTGGTACATCAGCGGGTCGATGTAGAAGCTCTCCGGCACCTCGGCGCCGCGCGCCCGACGCACGCGCGCCACGTGCGGCAGGTATGCGCTGCCATCGAGGAACTCGTAGGCGCGCGGCAGCGGCGCAGCCAGTGCGACCATGTCGACATCGAATGCGCCGTCGACGTCGCCGCCTTCCAGCGATTCCGCCAGCGCAGCCAGCCGCGGGGCGGTGTTGGACCAGTCCTCCAGTGCCTGCTGCAGGGTCGGGGCGATGCCGATCGCCCGCACCGCGCGCGACAGGTCACGCGACACCACGACCAGCGTGCCGTCTCGCCCGCCTTCCTTCAGGGATCCCAGTTTCATCGTCACTCCAGTGCGGTGGCATTCGCCGAGCGCGCCATTCTACAAGCCGTCACTCGTCGCCCTGGAAAGCGCCTGCCCGGTACGTCAGTACCAGCGTGTCGCGGTGGCCGGCGTCCGACTGCGGCTGGATCGGCGTCGACTCGTGGATCATCCGGGTGTCGTCGAGCAGCAGCGCCGACCACGGCGCGTCCAGCGTGAAGCGCTGGCCCGCCGGACCGCCTGCCTCGAACACGCGCGTCTCGCCGCCCTTGATGCCCACGCGCGCGACCAGCAGCACGGCGACGAAGTCGACCCCGTCGCGGTGCGCACCCTCCGGCGTCGGCCGGCCGATGCCGTCGCTGGTGTCGATGCGGAACTGGTGCGCCTCGACATACCAGCGTGGCGCGGCGCGCACGGCGGTGAAGCGCTCGCCGAGCGCCCGCAGCAGCGAACTCCACGCCGGCGCCTGCACCACCACGTCCACCATCGGCGCGAACATCCGCTCCATCCCGCCGTGCAGCGCGTTGTAGTCCAGCGACTGCCAATGGGCGCGGTGCGGTGCCTGGCGCACGACGTCGTCCTCCAGCAGGAAGCAGGAATGGCGGCGCCGGCGGTAGCTGCCGCCGTCGCGCAGGAAGGCGTCGGGCGGCAAGTCGTCCCAGGTCCCAGCCAACGCATCAAGGCCGGGGGCCATCGCCAGCACGTCGGCCGCGGCGGCGACCGCCTGGCCCTCGGAGCGCAGCCGGTCGACGAGCGCCGACGACGCGGTGTATGGCGGCGGGAAGGTGGCAACCATGGCAGCGCCCGTGGAAGGGAGCGGCCGCGGCCGGTCCCGGGAAAGGCGAAAGCCCGCACGAGGCGGGCTTCCGGTGTCTTGCGTGCGCGAAGCGCCGGTGGCGGATCGCGCTGGATTGGCAGCCCCGGAAGGATTCGAACCTCCGAATGCCTGAGTCAGAGTCAGGTGCCTTACCGCTTGGCGACGGGGCTGTAGGTGGAAGCCATCGACGCCGCGGAGTGTAGCGCCGCGACGCGAGGACCGGAACTCAGCGCTTCGAGAACTGGGTCGCGCGGCGCGCCTTGTGCAGGCCGACCTTCTTGCGCTCGACCTCGCGGGCGTCGCGGGTCATGAAGCCCGCCTTGCGCAGCTCGCCCTTCAGCGTCTCGTCGTACTCGACCAGCGCGCGCGAGATGCCGAGGCGGATCGCGCCTGCCTGGCCGGTGGTGCCGCCGCCGTGGGTCGTGACCTTGAAGTCGAAGGTTTCGGTGTTCTTGGTCAGCTCGAGCGGCTGGCGCACGATCATGCGTGCGGTCTCGCGGCCGAAGAACTCGTCCAGCGGACGGTCGTTGACGGTGATCACGCCGGTGCCCTTGCGCATGAACACGCGGGCGGTGGAGGACTTGCGACGGCCGGTGCCGTAATTCTGGGTGATTGCCATGATTAGATGTCCAGGACCTGCGGCTGCTGTGCGGTGTGCGGGTGCTCCGGGCCCTTGTAGACCTTGAGCTTGCGGTACATGGCGCGGCCGAGGGTGTTCTTCGGCAGCATGCCCTTGACGGCGATCTCGATCACGCGCTCCGGGTGGCGCTCCAGCGCCTGTCCGAGCGTTTCGCTCTTGAGGTTGCCGATGTAGCCGGTGAACCGGTAGTACTTCTTGTCGGCCAGCTTGTTGCCGGTGACGTGGATCTTCTCGGCGTTGACCACGACGATGTAGTCGCCGGTATCGACGTGCGGGGTGTAGACGGGCTTGTGCTTGCCGCGGAGGCGGCGGGCGATCTCGCTGGAGAGGCGGCCGAGGGTCTTGCCGGCGGCGTCGACGACGAACCAGTCGCGCTGGACGGTCTCGGACTTGGCGGTAAAGGTCTTCATGACGGTATCTGGTACTCGGTAGGTGGCTCGTCGGGCTGATTCCGGCTGGACAGCGGTCGGAATGGTCGCCACGCGTTGTGGATTGCTGGACGCAAGAGCGGGGATGATACCGGCCGGCCCGGCACGCCGCAACCACGCGCACCGGCACTGCATCGTCGCGGCCGACGACTGGCCGCGGGCACCACCGGGGGCGAGAATGGCGACCCCTTCCTCCGCCCGGGACACCGCCATGACCACCACCGGCCGCCAGCTGGGCCTGATCGACCGCCTGCTCGCCGACGGCCAGCGCGCCCTGGAGACCGTGGCCGGCGCACCCGCCGCGGCTCGCCCCAACCCCGGCCGCGACACCGCCGATGTCGCCCTCGACGACGACGAGCGCCGCCACGCCGCCGGCCTGATGCGGATCAACCACGTTGGCGAGGTGTGCGCACAGGCGCTCTACATGGGCCAGGCCTCGGTGGCGCGCGACCCCGCGACCCGCGACCACCTGCTGCACGCCGCCCAGGAGGAGACCGACCACCTGGCCTGGTGCGGCGACCGCCTGCGCGAGCTCGACAGCCGCCCCAGCCTGCTCAATCCGGTCTGGTACGCGGGCAGCTACGCGATCGGCGTGCTGGCCGGACTGCGCGGGGACGGCTGGAACCTCGGCTTCGTGGTCGAGACCGAGCGCCAGGTCGAGGCGCACCTGGCCGAGCACCTCGAGACGCTGCCCCCGGCCGACCTGCGCAGCCGCGCGATCCTGGCGACGATGAAGGACGACGAGGCGCGCCACGCCGACGAAGCCGAGCACGCGGGGGCGCGCGTGCTGCCGCAGCCGGTGCCGGCGGTGATGGCCGCCGCGTCGAGGCTGATGAAGGCCGTGGCCTACCGCATCTAGCGCCGGCGGCGGCCCCGGGGGGGGGGGGGGG
>LXQJ01000041.1:133892-143251 GCA_001683895.1 Luteimonas sp. ANT-B3E
GCAGCGTCTCGATTCGCATCCGTTCCTTGAAAGACAGGTTGCGCGCCCTTTCCTCGAACAGGTACTGGTCGAGGTCGAATTCCTTCAGGTGCAACTTGGTGTGGAAGATGTTCTCCTGGTAGACGTTGACGTCGAGCATCTCGTAGCGCGCCTTGACGTTCTTTGCCAGGAAGTCCTGGATCGAGTTGATCTTGTGGTCGATGTAGTGCTTGCGGCCCTTGATGTCCCGGGTGAACCCGCGAACGCGGTAGTCCGCGACCACGATGTCGGATTCGAAGCTCTCGATCAGGTAATTGAGCGCCTTCAGCGGCGAGATCACGCCGCAGGTGGCGACGTCGATGTCCGCCCGGAAGGTCGCGATGCCGTGCTGCGGGTGGGTCTCGGGATACGTGTGCACCGTGATGTGCGACTTGTCCAGGTGCGCCACCACCGCATCCGAGATCACGCCCTTGGCGGCGGACTTCTCGATCACCGGCTGCTCGGAGATCAGGATCGTCACCGACGCCCCCTGCGGGTCGTAGTCCTGCCGCGCGATGTTGAGGATGTTGGCACCGATGATCTCGGCCACGTCGGTGAGGATCTGCGTCAGACGGTCGGCGTTGTACTCCTCGTCGATGTAGTCGATGTAGCGCTGGCGTTCGTCTTCGGACACGGCGTAGCAGACATCGTAGATGTTGAAGCTCAGCGCCTTGGTGAGGTTGTTGAAGCCCTGCAGCTTCAGGCGAGGCAGCGGTTTGACCACGATGGTTCCCCGGAATGGGTAGGGTGAAAGGCGCGATTATGCGGCATGCCGCAGGCGCACCGCGAGGACGCGTTTGAAGTCGACGCCCCGAGCGCCTACTCTCTGGCATCCCCCGTTAGACCCTGTCCATGAACACCACCTCCCTCGGAGTGCTGCATCCCCATCGGCGGGCAGTCAACCCGCTGATGCCCACGCCGGCCACGCTCGAACGCTTCCTCGCGCACTGCCACCGGCGCCGGTATCCACCCCGCACCGAGGTCTTCCGCCCGGGTGACCAGGCCGGGACGATGTACTACGTGATCAACGGCTCGGTGAGCATCATCACCGAGGAGGACGACGGCCGCGAGCTGGTGCTGGGTTACTTCGGCAGCGGCGAGTTCGTCGGCGAGATGGGGTTGTTCATCGAGTCCGACATACGCGAGGTGATCCTGCGCACGCGCACCCAGTGCGAGCTCGCCGAGATCAGCTACGAGCGGCTGTACCAGCTGTTCGACGGTTCCCTGTCCGGTGACGCCACCCAGATCATGTATTCCATCGGCGCCCAGCTGTCGCGGCGGCTGCTCGATACCAGCCGCAAGGCCGGCCGGCTGGCGTTCCTGGACGTGACCGACCGCATCACCCGGACCCTGCACGACCTGACCCGCGAGCCCGAGGCCATGAGCCATCCGCAGGGCACGCAGCTGCGCGTGTCACGGCAGGAACTGGCGCGGCTTGTCGGCTGCTCGCGCGAGATGGCCGGGCGGGTGCTGAAGAAGCTGCAGATCGACGGGAAGCTGCACGCGCGCGGGAAGACCGTCGTGCTCTACGGCACCCGCTGAGCGTGTCCTCGGACCCGGCGGCGCCCGCGGACCTGGCCGACGCGGACCTGCGCTGCGCGTCGGCAATGGACGCCGACGACGTCGCGGTTCTGCTCAGCGACCTCGGCTATCCGTGCGACGTCGCCGACGCCGCGCGACGCATCGACACCATCCTCCACAACGACCGCCAGGCGCTGCTGGTAGCCCGCTGCGGCGGCGTGGTCTGCGGGCTGGTGGCGCTGGACTTCATGTACTACCTGCCGCTTGACACGACCACCTGCCGCATCACCGCGCTGGTGGTCACCGCCGACGCCCAGCGGCGCGGGTTGGGCCGGCAGCTGCTGCGTGAGGCCGAGCGCCGCGCGCGCGCGGCGGGCGCTGCGCGCATCGAGCTCACCAGCGGCTCGCAGCGCGAGGATGCGCACGCGTTCTACAGGGCCTGCGGCTACAGCGACGGCACGGTGCGCTTTATCAAGCGTCTCGGCGACGCCTGAGGGCGCTGCGCGACGGCACGCGGCCCGCGTGCCCACGCAACGCCGCGGTCCGGATCAGGCCGCCGGACCGGCGCCCAGGCCGGCGCCGACTACCGGGTCGCCGCCGCGGTCGGCGCAGCCCCAGTTGAGGATCGGCGTGCCGGGGGGCAGCTCGCGTCGGAACATCGCGACGCTGTCGTGCTTCGGGTTGACGACCACCGGCAGCGCGGCGGCGCGCAGCAGCGGCATGTCGGCGCTGCTGTCGGAATAGCAGGTGGCGATGTCGCCATGACCCCGCTCGCGCAGCATGCGCATCTTCTCTTCGTGGTGGCAGTGGCGGGTGGCGACCACCGCGCCGAAACGCGGGCCGACCTCGGTACCGACAACCGGCACGTCCTCGTGCGCGACGAAGGCGAGGATCGCGCGCGCCAGCTCGGGAGGCGCGCCGGTCGCGACCACCACGCGGTCGCCCCTGCAGCGGTGCTCGTGCAGCACCTCGAGTGCGACCGGCAGCAGCCGGTCGCGGATCCCGGCGACGTTGGCCTCGACATAGCCGTCGATCAGGTCGTCGAGATCGCAGCGCCGGTGCAGCCCCACGGTGCCGACCCACACGAACGCCGAGATGCCGACGCGCCGCGTCGGCAGGAACGCCGTCATGGCGCCGAACACCGGCGCGATCGCCAGTGCCAGCGCGACGCGCCACCAGCTGCGGCGGATCAGCCACGTGAACAGGTGGCTGCCGGAGTCGCCGTCGTACAGCGTGTGGTCAAAGTCGAACACCACCGACGGGCCGTCGTTCCGCCGCGCCGGGAAGCGCGTGCCCGGCGCCTGCGGGCCAGCGTTGGCGGCGTCGACGCCCCCCTGCCCGCCCGCGGGGACCACGGACGCGCTCATGGCGCGAAACACAGCGCGCGCAGCGCGGCACCCGGGTCGGCGGCGCGCATGAACGATTCGCCGATCAGGAACGCATCGACGCCGGCGTCGCGCATGCGTCGCACGTCGGCGGCGCTGGTGATGCCGCTCTCGGTCACCAGCCGGCGGTCTCGCGGCACCGCGTCGCGCAGTCCGAGGGTGACGTCCAGCGACACCTCGAAGCTGCGCAGGTCGCGGTTGTTGATGCCCAGCAGCGGCGCTGGCACCTGCAGCGCGCGCTCCAGCTCCTCGATGTCGTGCACCTCGACCAGCACGTCCATGCCCAGGCCCAGCGCCTGCTCCGACAGCGTGGCCAACGCGTGGTCGTCGAGCGCCGCGGCAATCAGCAGGATGCAGTCGGCGCCCAGCGCGCGCGATTCCACCACCTGGTAGGCGTCGATGGTGAAGTCCTTGCGCAGCACCGGCAGCGCGCACGCGGCGCGCGCCTGCAGCAGGAAGTCGTCGTGGCCCTGGAAAAAGTCGACGTCTGTCAGCACCGACAGGCAGGCCGCGCCGCCGCGCTCGTAGCTGCGTGCGATCGCCGTGGGATCGAAGTCGGCGCGGATCACGCCCTTGGACGGGCTGGCCTTCTTGACTTCGGCGATGATCGCCGGGTCGCCGGCACCGATGCGGCGCTCGATCGCCGCCGCAAAGCCACGCGGAGGGTCGGCGTCCTCCGCGCGGCCGGCAAGCGTCGCCAGCGGCACCCGGGCGCGGCGTTCGGCGACCTCATCGGCCTTGCGGCGCAGGATCGCCTGCAGTACGTCGGAGATCGGAGGCTGGCTCATGCGTTTCCTTCGGCGATCGCCGGCAGCGCCATGCCGGGCCGCCAGTCGAGGCCGCGCAGTGTATCCAGCAGCGCCACCACCGCGAGCCGCGCGTCGAGCTCGTGCATCGGGAGAACCAGCAGGTCGCCCTCGTGCGCCCACTCGAGGGCCATGCGCGCGGCACGCACCTCGTCGAGCTCGATGCGGATCGCTGCGGCGGGCAGCCCGGCCGCCAGCAGCGCCTCGCCCATGATCTCCGGTACCTCGCCGACGCCGCGGCCGCGCTCGTAGCCGCCAATGTCCTTCAGCACCACCAGCTCCGGCGAGAATGCCGCCGCTACCGCGGCCACCGCGCGCAGGTCGTCGTCCTCGCGATTGCCGGCGTGCCCGAGCAGTATGCCCAGGCGGGTCTCGCGTTGGTCGGCACCGACCGCACGCAGCAGCCCGTCCAGCCCGTCGGTGTTGTGCGCGTAGTCGACGACAACGCGGGTCGCGCCGAAGCGCCACGACTGCAGCCGCCCGGGGTTGTCGCCGTGCGCGCTGCCAAAGCGCCCGGCGGTGGCGGCGATAACCGCCGGCGGCACACCGAGCTCGGCCGCGACCAGCGCCGCTGCGGCGATGTTGGCGATGTTGTAGCCGGCGCTGCCCGCCAGCCCCAGCGGCATGTCGGCGATCGCGCCGAGGTCGTGCACGCCGCCCCCGTGGCGCAGCCGCATGCGGCCGCTGTCGACCCAGCACGCGGGGCCCGCAGGATCCGTGCCGGGCGGCGGCTCGCCGTCGGCGCGGATCCAGAACCAGCCCACGCGGCAGGTGAGCTCCGCGCCCTGCCGGCGCAGCAGCGCATCGTCCGCGTTGAGCACCAGCAGGCCGCGCGCGTCGATCGCGCGCGCCACGGTCAGCTTCACCCGCGCGAGGTCCTCGAGGTCGTGCACCCCGTACTCGCCAAAATGGTCGACGGCGACGTTGGTCACCACCGCGACATTGGCGTGCGATACCGCCAGCCCGCGGCGCAGCATGCCGCCGCGCGCGGTCTCCAGCACCGCGGCGCGCGCGCGTGGATGGCGCAGCGCGGTGCGCGCGCCGGTCGGCCCGGAGAAGTCGCCCGCCTCCAGCGCATCGTCGTCCATGTAGACGCCGTCGGTGCAGCTGTGCGCGGTCGACCAGCCATGCGCGCGCGTCATCGCCGCGACCAGGCGGACCGTGGTGGTCTTGCCGTTGGAGCCGGTGACCAGCGCGGTCGGGATGTCGTGGAGACGAGACCAGTGGACGTCGCCAATGGCCGGAAGCGCGTCGATCGACCAGCAGGCCGCGCCGCCGCCTGCGCCGATCGAGACCATGTCGTCATCCGCAAGGAACGGCAGCCCGCGCGCGGCCGCCGCCTGCGCCAGCGCCAGCAGTGCCGGCCGCGCCTCGGCGCGCGCGTCGGCGCCGAGGGCGGCCAGCGCAGCGTCGCGCGGCATCCCGACGACTGCGCCAAGGGTTCCGGCATCGGCGCCAGCCGGCGCGGGTCCGTCGCCATCGGCCACGGCGAGATGCGGTGGCGACGTCTCGTCGCGCATCGCCTCCACCCACGCCCATTCGTTGACCGCCGCCGCGGCGTACAGCTGGTCTGGCGGCGCGGCGAACGCCAGCGACACGCCGCTGCGGTGCCGGCGCGCGACGACGTCGCCGGCAGCCCAGCCCAGCGCCACGCGCGCCGCAGCGATGTTGTCGCGCCAGCGCGCGATGGCGTCATCGTCGACCGAGAGCCCACGCGCGGTCTCCAGCGCCGCGCCGGTGTCGTCGATGAAGACGTTGGCGCCGGTCAGCCGGCGCGACTCCTCGAACAGGTCCGCGGACACGTCAGTCGGCGTCCTCGCGCTCGAACACCAGCCCGCGCTCCTCGCGGCGCACACCCTCCATCGCCGCGAACGCCGATTCGTCCATGCCCTCCGCCAGCACCGGCAGCTCGACGCGCGGCACCGGCCGCCGGTCGTCGCCTTCGGACTGGAACTTGGTGATCTGCTTCCAGGTCCGCGCCAGCGCATCGGCGAACACCAGCAGCAGGTCGCCCGGCCCCGCGGCGCGCAGCGCGGCGTCGACTGCCAGCGGCTCGTCGGGGATCACCTCGATGGCGTCCTGTGCAACGCCCGCAGCGACCAGCGCCGCCGCCAGGATCCGCGGCACCTCGTCGCCGGTGCGGCCCCGCAGCGCATCATCGCGCCGCACGAAGTAGTGGTCGAACTTGCCGGCCACGGTGTCGGCGATCGCGCGCAGGTCCTCGTCGCGCCGGTCGCCGGGCCCGGTGAACACGACGATCCGGCGCCCGGCCACGTCAAGCCGCTGCGCGAGGTCGGCCATCATGCCGATGGCGTGCGCGTTGTGGCCGTAGTCCATCAGCACCTTGAACGGATGCTCGGCGTAGACGTTCATCCGCCCCGGTGCCTGGTAGAACGTGGTGTCAAAGGTCCGCAGCGCCTGCCGGATCGCGTCCAGCTTGATACCCAGCGAGAACGCCATCGCCGCGGCGAACATCGCGTTCTGCACGTTGTGCAGCGCGCGGCCCTCCATCGTCGCGGGCACCAGGTGGGTCCACATCAGCGGGATGTGGCTGCCCTTGTCGTAGAGCGTGATCATGTGCCCGTTGATGCCGGCCTCCAGCGCGCAGGCACGGCCGCCGGCGCGGATGTGCTCGCGCACCAGAGCGTGCGACGGGTTCATGGTCACGTAGCAGATCGTGCGCGCATCGGTGTAGGCCGACATCTTCAGCACGTTGGGGTCGTCGGCATTGAGCACCGCGCATTCGGTCGCGACCTCGACCACGATGCGCTTGATCTGCGCCAGCTGCTCCAGCGTGTCGACGCCCTTCAGCCCGAGGTGGTCGGACGCGACGTTGAGCACCGCGCCGACGTCGACGCTGGGCACGCCCATGCCGGCGCGCAGCAGGCCGCCGCGCGCGGTCTCCAGGATCGCCATGTCGATCTGCGGGTCGGCCAGCACCATGCGCGCGGACACCGGGCCGGTCATGTCGCCCTCCACCGTGCGCTGGCCGTCGATGTAGACGCCGTCGGTGGTGGTGAAGCCGGGCTTGAAGCCCGCCATCTTGGCGATGTGCGCCAGCATCCGCGTGGTGGTGGTCTTGCCGTTGGTGCCGGTGATCGCCGCGATCGGCACCCGTGACGGCGTACCCGGCGGGAACAGCATGTCGATCACCGGCCCGGCGGCGTCGCGCGGCGTGCCCTCGCTGGGCGCGACATGCATGCGGAAACCGGGCGCGGCGTTGACCTCGCAGATCGCGCCGCCGATCGACCTGTAGCTCTCGGCGATATTGGTGGTGATGAAGTCGACGCCGCCGACGTCGAGGCCGATCGCGCCCACCGCGCGCACCGCCATGTCGCGGTTGTCGGGGTGGATCACGTCGGTGACGTCGGTCGCAGTGCCGCCGGTCGACAGGTTGGCGGTGGAGCGCAGGAACACGACCTCGTCGGCGCCCGGCACCGACGACGCGTCGTGGCCGGCGCGCTCCATCATCAGCGCCGCCTGCGGGTCGAGCTCGATCCGGGTCAGCACCTTCTCGTGGCCGACGCCGCGGCGCGGGTCCTGGTTTACGCGCTCGACCAGCGTGGCGATGGTGCTGGCGCCGTCGCCGACCACGTGTCCCGGCGTGCGCCGCGTGGCGGCCACGAGCTCGCCGTTGATGACCAGCAGGCGGTGGTCGTCGCCGGGCTGGTAGGTCTCGACGATCACCGAGGTCGAATGCGCCTGCGCCGCAGCGAAGGCCTCGCGGATCCCGTCGTCGGCGCTGATGTCGATGGTGATGCCGCGGCCGTGGTTGCCGTTGTAGGGCTTCAGCACCACCGGGCCGCCGAGCTTCCGCGCCGCGGCGACGGCGTCGTCGGCGGTGATCACCAGCACCTGCCGAGGCACGGGGATGCCGCGCGAGGCGAGGATCTTGTTGGTTTCCTCCTTGTCGCCGGCCAGCTCCACCGCGATATGCGAAGTGCGCCCGGTCACCGTGGCCTGGATGCGCTGCTGGTAGGTGCCGTGGCCGAACTGGATCAGCGACGAGGTCGGGTTGACGCGCAGCCACGGGATTCCGCGCTCCTCGGCGGCGCGCACCAGCGACGCGGTCGACGGCCCCAGCGCACGCTTCTGCGCGTAGCGGATGAAGTCGTCGCGCGCGCTGTTCCAGTCCCAGTCGTCGGGCACGCCGCCCTCGATGTGGGTGTGCGAGCGCAGCTCAGCCGGCAGCAGCGAGTTCAGCAGCCGCAGTGCGAGCTCGCCGGCGGCGACCCCCTCCTCTTTCTGCGCGTACTCGTAGACCACCGAGTACACACCGGGACGGTCGTCGGAGATGCTGCGGGTGCGGCCGAACGAGACGTCCTCGCCGGCAATGTTCTGCAGCTCGATGGCGACGTGCTCCAGCACATGGCCCAGCCACGTGCCCTCGTCCTCGCGCATCCGGCGCACGAACCCGCCAGGGGCCCGGTACGAGCAGCCGTGCTCGGACAGCCCCGGCAGCGCCGCGACCAGTCCGTCGATGAACTCCGTGCCGAGGCGGACGGTCGGCCAGTCCTCCAGCGCGCCGAGATCGAGCTCGAGGCGGATGACCGGGAAATGCGCGTAAAGCGAGGGTCCGACGTAGACGGCGCGGTTGAGGATGCGCATCGACACTCCTGGGGGGGAAGGGCGGCAGGAGGAACCGGGATGCCGGCGCGGCCGTCGGGGCGCTCGCGCGGTGGCTCAGGTCTTCTCCGTCGCCAATGTACCCGGCGAGGCGCAGCGCGTGTGCAGGTTGAACGTGGCCCCGGCGGTCAGGATGTGCACGGTCAGCCCCAGAAGGCAGACGGCGTCGCGCTCGCGCGCCTCCGCCATTGACGAGAACTGCAGGCCACCGGCGTCGACCACGGTCACCCCGCCACTGCCCTCGACCTCGACCACGTCGTCGGGGCCGATGAAGGCCGCGGTGTCCTCGTCCAGCCCGATGCCGATCGCGAACGGGTTGTACGCCAGCGCCGCGACCAGCCGGCCGAGGCGGTCGCGCTGGCGGAAATGCTGGTCGATGATGAAGCGGTTGGTCAGGCCCAGTCCCGGGGCCAGGCGCACGCTGCCCGCGCGCGGCGAGCTGCCCTCCTTGCCGAACGCGATCATGTGCTCGCTGAGGATGCTGGCGCCGGCGCTGGTGCCGGCCACGTGCAGGCCGCCGGCATTCCGCCGCCGGATCAGCTTGGCGGCCTCGGTGCCGCCCATGATCGTGGAGATGCGCAGCTGGTTGCCGCCGGTGAAGAACACGCCGCTGGCCGACTCCAGTCGCCGCAGGTAGTCCTCGTTGCTGCCGTCGTCACGGGTCGCGAAATCGACCGACGTCGCCCTGCCCGCCTCCAGCCGGTCGAACAGCTCCTCGTAGCGGGCACCCGTGTCGGCGAGCCGGCTCGCGGTCGGGATGATGACGATGTCGGCATCGCGGCCGCCGCAGATGCGCACAAAGCGCTTGAGGATGCGGCGGCGGCTCTCACGGTCCTCGGCGCCGCCGATGGGCACGATGAAGCCGCGGGTCTGGCCGTCGGCGGCCTTGCTGGGACACATGCCGTCGCCACTCCTGGTCGATCCACGCCGGGGAGCGGCGAGCCGGCAAAATACCACGCGGGCCGGACGCCGCCGCCGTGCGGCCTGAGAACCACGCGTTGCG
>LXQJ01000041.1:143375-184232 GCA_001683895.1 Luteimonas sp. ANT-B3E
TCGCAGCCGCTCGCGCGCCGCGCCGGAGGCGATGGTTGCTCGCGCCAGCGCCACCCCGTTGGCGATCGTGTCCGAGACCTCGGCCACGTACAGTGCGGCGCCGGCGTTCAGCGCGACGATCTCCAGCGGCAGCCCTGCACGGCCGTCAAGCGCCTCCAGCAGCATTGCCTGCGACGCCGCGACATCGGCCACGCGCAGGTTGCGGCTGGCCGCCATCGCGATGCCGAAATCCTCCGGATGCACCTCGTATTCGCGCACCTGGCCGTCGCGCAGCTCGCCGACGAGGGTGCCGGCGCCAAGCGAGATCTCGTCCATGCCGTCGCGACCCCAGACCACCAGCGCGCGCTGCGCGCCGAGCTGCTGCAGCACACGCACCTGGATGCCGACGAGGTCGGGGTGGAACACACCCATCAGGATATTGGGCGCACCGGCCGGGTTGGTCAGCGGCCCCAGGATGTTGAACAGCGTGCGCACGCCCATCTCGCCGCGCACCGGTGCCACCGCCTTCATCGCCGGGTGGTGCACCGGCGCGAACATGAAGCCGATCCCGCACTCCGCGATGCAGGCCGTGACCTGTACCGGCGTGAGGTCGATCGCCGCGCCCAGCGCCTCCAGCACGTCGGCGCTGCCGGATTTCGACGACACGCTGCGGTTGCCGTGCTTGGCCACGCGCGCACCGGCGGCGGCGACCACGAACATGCTCGCGGTGGAGATGTTGAAGGTATGCGCGCCGTCGCCACCGGTACCGACGATGTCGACCAGGTGCGTGCGGTCGGAGACCTCCACCGGCAGCGCGAACTCGCGCATGACGCTGGCGGCGCCGGCGATCTCGCCGATGGTCTCCTTCTTGACGCGCAGCCCGGTGAGGATCGCCGACGTCATCGCGTCGGAGACCTCGCCGCGCATGATCTGCCGCATCAGCGCGACCATCTCGTCGTGGAAGATCTCGCGGTGTTCGATGGTGCGCTGCAGGGCTTGCTGCGGGGTGATGGCCATCGCTCAGCGCTCCAGGAAGTTCTTCAGCAGGGCGTGGCCGTGCTCGGTGAGGATCGATTCGGGGTGGAACTGCACGCCCTCGACCGGATGCTCGCGGTGGCGCAGGCCCATGATCTCCTCCATCGACCCGTCGTCGTTGTCGGTCCAGGCGGTGACCTCGAGGCACGCCGGCAGCGTGGCCTTGTCGACCACGAGCGAGTGGTAGCGGGTGGCCTCGAACGGATCCGGCAGCCCGGCGAATACGCCGCCGCCGCGGTGGCGGATCGGCGAGGTCTTGCCGTGCATGATGCGGCCGGCGCGGACCACGTCGCCGCCGTAGGCCTGGCCGATGCCCTGGTGGCCGAGGCAGACGCCCAGGATCGGGATGCGCTGTCCCAGCTGCTCCACCACCGCCACCGATACCCCGGCCTCGGACGGGGTGCAGGGTCCGGGAGAGATCACGATGCGCTCCGGCGCCAGGCGTGCGATCGCGTCGACGGTCAGCGCGTCGTTGCGCACCACCTCGACCTCGGCGCCCAGCGTCTGCAGGTACTGCACGAGGTTGAAGGTGAAGCTGTCGTAGTTGTCGATCATCAGCAGCACGCGCGTCTCCGGCTGCGCGGAGGCGCGCGTGGGTGGGGCAATCTAGCGTCGCGGCCGCGCGCTGGCAACGCGGGCAGGGCCTGCGCAGGTGCAAGGCCGGCGCAGCGGTGGCTCGCGCGGCGACGGCGCGCTCAGCGCAGGGCCGGCATCCTGTCGATTGGCCCGAGGTTGCAGGTGTCGAAGCCGCGGCCGACCGGGAACGTCTCCGGGCGCGGACCGCAGACCGAGACCACGAAGCCTTCGGCAGTCTCCGACCACACCCGCACCCGGAACGCGCCGCCGGGTGCGCTCCAGGTTTCTCCCGGCTTGAACATCGAGCCCTCGTTGTTGGAGACGGTGGCCGGCGGCACGTCGCTGTCCACACTTTGCGAGGGCGTCGAGCGCCCGGTATCGACCGAATGGATGATTACCGCATTGCCGGCCAGGTTGGACTCGTAGTAGCCGCTGCGCTGGCGCGCCTCGACCGTGTAGTACCGCGTCGTCGGTTCGCCTGGGACGCGCACGACCACCATCTGCGTGCTGGCGGAGCCAGGGGTCCGGCGCGGTCGAGGCTGAATGCCGGGACGTGGGTGCCGGCGGCGACAGTGCGCTTGCGGGCGGCATCGATCCAGCCGAGGCGGTCGCGGTGGTAGGTGTTGATGTGCTTGGCCACCGTGCCGTACGTCGGGCTGCTGTTGGCATTGCGCCAGGCGCTGCTCATCACGTCCCAGGGGTTGTCGTACGGGTCGCTGTCGCCGTCGGAATTGTTGGCGTGCGGCAGCCCGTAACCGTGGCCCATCTCGTGCGCCAGCGGGGCCCGGTTGTTGAACGACCACGGCGGGTTCCAGGTGGTGCTCCAGCACTTGTTGATGCCGTCCAGCGTCGTACACCGGCCACCACCCCAGGCATAGCCGTCGAGGTCGCCGTTGAACATCATGTTGATGCCCTGTACGCCACCGTTGGCAGCGAAGTTCACGGTCTCGTCGGCGGCGGCCACGCAGTCGTTGAACAGCGCGTTGAGATTGGCGCTGCCCGTTGCCGGCACGTACGCCGAACGCGGCTGCGGCAGCGTGAACCACCCGTGCGCGCTGCTCCCGGCCAGGTTGATCTTGCCGTACGACACCTCGCGCCAGTAGTGGTCCAGCTAGCCCTGCGCGTTGCCGTACTGCGACTGGAAGAACGACTGCGGCTTCTGCTCGGTAGCGACGTCGGCAAACTTGCACATCAGCGTGACCCACACCGTGGTGCCGAGCACCTTGGCGTTGGCCGCGCCGGTGTCAGCCGCGACGATCGCCTCCACCCGGTACGGCGACAGCCCCTTGCCGTCCGGCGCGAAGGCCACCGAGATGCGCCGGTTGGCGAGCGCATGCAGGTCCTCGGCAGCAGCCAGCGCCTCTTCAGTATCAAGCGGGTAGCGCGTGCCGTCGTCCGCGACCAGGGTCGCGGTGAACCGGGGCGGCCCCGCGGTCACCACCTTGCCGGCCGCGAGCTGGGGGTCGCCCCACGTCAGCTCCAGCCACCCCTGCACCTGTGCCGCCTGCGCCGCGCCGCTCCCCAGCAGCGCAGCAAGCACCAGTCCCCACATCGCCGATATCCGCATGTTCCACTCCCCTTCCCGAGCGCCGATTATGCCGCGCCGCCCCGGTCGGATTGGCCACCGCGTCACGGAACGCGCGGCGGAGCAGGCCGATGGACCCCCACACCGTCCAGCGTCCAGGGCCGGCTCATTCCGCCAGCAGGAAGATCGCGTACAGGTTTTCGGCGATCGCAATCGTGCCGACGGCGATGCTTTCAGGCGTGATGCGGCTGCCGGTGACGCTGACCGCGTCCATTGGGGACGGGGAGTCGAACACCGTGGGCGGCATGCCCTCACCGCGCCGCGCTGCGGGCCATCGGCCTGCCTGGATGCCATACGCGAAGCTCGGCGCCACGTCGGACACGCTGTACAGGCTCCGGATCCGGGTGCCATAGCTGCTGGCCAGCAGCTCAGCCGTCTGCCGCGTCTGTCGCATCGCCTCGGCCTTGAGCTCGCCGCGGAGCACGGTCTCGCCGGAATACGTTGGCTCGATGCCCGCGATCAGAACGTCTTCGCTGGCCTGCAGGCCTGCAAGGAAAGCGCGCGTGCCGTCGGGATCCCGGAAGGTGACGCGCAGCTGCCTCGTTACCTTCGTCCCCTTGAAGACCCTTCGCTGCGCTTCGTAGACGTACTCGGGCGCCACGCTGAACACCGTCGCGTCGACGGACTCCGCGATCGCGCCACTGCGGGGGCGCGCAAGCGACTTCAGCAGCGCCGCCAGGTTGGCCTGCACCCGCTCGCGGGCGGCATCGGGCTGCATGTCGACCGCGGTCAGTGTTACCGAAACCGTGAACCGGTCCGGCACCACGTCGCGGCTGGCCTCGCCCTTGACCAGCAGGTGCGGCAGGGACGGCAGCGCATTGACCTGCGCCTGGGCGGCCGGTGCGGCCAGCAGCAGCGCCAGCACCACCCCCGTCCAAGTTCCCCACGATGTCCCTGCTTCTGTTTCCATGGCACGTCCTCCCGGGTTGTCGATCAAAGTCCCTTTGCCGCCTCGGCGACCGCGCGGAACAGCGCGCGGCCCTTGTTCATCGTTTCGTCCCATTCGCGAGCGGGATCGGAGTCGTGGACGATGCCCGCACCGGCCTGCACATGCAGGCGGCCGTCCTGGATGACCGCGGTGCGGATGGCGATCGCGGTGTCGGCGTCACCATGCCACCCGATGTAGCCGACCGCGCCCGAATACACGTTGCGCCGGATGGGCTCGAGTTCGCGGATGATCTCGAGCGCGCGGATCTTCGGCGCGCCGCTGACGGTGCCGGCGGGGAACGTCGCGCGCAGCACGTCGACATAGCCCATGCCGTCGCGGAGCGTGCCGGTGACCTCGCTGACGATGTGCATCACGTGGCTGTAGCGCTCGATGACGAAGCGCTCGCCCATCGCCACCGTGCCCGGCGCCGAGACGCGGCCGACGTCGTTGCGGCCGAGGTCGATCAGCATCAGATGCTCGGCGCGCTCCTTGGGGTCGGCCAGCAGTTCGGCCTCCAGCGCCAGGTCCTGCTCAGCGGTGTCGCCGCGTGGCCGGGTGCCGGCGATCGGGCGCACGGTCACCACCGAGCCGCCCGCTGCCGCCGCCTGCAGCCGCACCAGGATTTCCGGCGAGCTGCCGACGACCTGGGTGGTGCCGGTGTCGATGAAGTACATGTACGGCGACGGGTTGAGCCCGCGCAGCGCGCGATACACGTCGACCGGGCGCGCGGTAAACGGGACCGACAGCCGCTGCGACAGCACCACCTGGAACACGTCGCCATCGGCGATGTACTCGCGCGCCCGCTCGACCGCGGCGATGAAGCCGTCGCGGGTAAAGCCGGACACGAAGTCGTCCTCGCCCAGCGCCGCCGGCACCAGCGTTTCCGGATAGCCGGCGCCGCCCTGGCGCAGGCGGTGGACCAGTTGGTCGAGCCGGCGCTCGGCGCGTGCCAGCGCCTGCGGCGTGCGCGGATCCGCATGCACGACCAGGTACAGCCGGCCTTTGAGGTTGTCGAACACTGCGACCTCCTCTGACAGCATCAGCAGGATGTCGGGGGTGCCCAGCTCGTCGGGCTTGCCGGCGCCGTCGGCCTGCGCTGCGGCAAGCCGCGGCTCGATCAGGCCGATGCACTCGAATCCGAACCAGCCGACGAGGCCGCCGCTGAAGCCGGGCAGCCCCGGCAGCTTCGGCACTGAGTGCTGCGCGCGCAGTCGCTCGACCTCGGCGAAAGGATCGTCGACCTCGCGGGTCTCGACCACCTCGCCGTGCTCGCTCACCGTCAGTGCGTGGCCGGCGAACGCGTACACGCGGGCGGCCGGCAGGCCGATGATCGAATGGCGGCCGAAGCGCTCGCCGCCCTCGACCGATTCGAACAGATAGGTGTGCGGGCCGTCGGCCAGCTTCAGGTAGACCGACAGCGGGGTGTCGAGGTCGGACAGCACCTCGCGGACCACCGGGATGCGGGTATGGCCGGCGTCGGCGTGCTGCTGGAACTCGTCTGGCGACATCGGGTGGGGATCCTCGAGGACAGGCACGAACCGCAGCCGGCGCAGTGCGCCGCGCCGTCGAATCGCCCGCCAGTATGGAAGCTGTGGCCGTAGCCGGTCGATCCGGCCACGCTGGCCGCGGTCGATCACGCGGCGGTGACGGACCTCAAACGGCGCGGGGCGACCACAGTGGGCAGCCCGCGGGGAGGTGCATGCGCAGGCGTCCGGGCACGCATTCCAGCCGGTAGCGGCGCGCCGACAGCGGCTCGCCGTCGAGGTTGAGCGTCAGCGGCTCGGCCACGGCAATCTCCACCCACTGCAGCTGGGCGCGCGTCGCCACACGGTCCAGCGCCGCCTCACGGCCGTCGCTGAGCACGGAGCCGATGGTGGCGGCGACCTCGCCCTCCAGCGACGGCACGATGGTCAGGTCCAGCAGGCCGTCGTCGATGACCGCGTCGGGGCACAGCGCCTGGCCGCCGCCGGCCTGGCGGCCGTTGCCGATCCCCAGTGCGATGAAGCCGCCTTCCCAGCGGAAGCCGGGGCCGCTGAAGCACGCGTCGATCGGCTCGATGCGCCCCAGCCGCGACATGCCGGTCACCAGGTAGGCCAGGCCGCCGAGCAGCTTTTTCAAGCCTTCGCTGGTTTCCACGGTCACCTGGGTGCCGAATCCGCCGCTGGCGAGGTTGACCGCCCAGCGCTGCGCGCCGTCGACCTCCAGCCGCAGCAGGTCGACCGGCCGCGGCGCGACGTCGCGCGCGATGCGCAGCGCCGCGGCGAGGTCGCCGGGAATTCCGGCGGCGGTGGCGAAGTCGTTGGCGGTGCCGAGCGGCAGCACGGCGACCGCCGGCAGCGCGTCAGCCGCCGCGTCAAGGCGCGCAAGCGCGTTGGCGACTTCGCACAACGTGCCGTCGCCACCGCCGGAGACGATCGTGCCGACGCCGTCCGCCAGCGCCTCGACGACGTGACGGTCGACATCGCCGGACTCCCAGGTGACGCGCACGTCGAGCTGCGTGCCCTCGTCGCGGAGTGCCTGCACGGCATCGCGCAGCTGGTCGTTGCCAGCGGACTTGCCGTTGAGCACCAGGCGGAGATGGGATGGCGTCATGCGGGCGGCATCCTGCGGAAGGCGTGGCGTCCGCGACCGGGCGCCGGGCGAGGATAGGCGCGGGGCTGTCGCGTCCGGTGAAGATGCGGCGCGGGCACCGGGTTGCGACACGACATGCGCGGCAGCGCCGCGGCACCGGGTGACCGTCAGCCGCGCGCGGCCGCGACCTCGTCGCGCATGCGCGCGATCACGTCGGCGTAGTCCGGCTCGCCGAAGATCGCGGACCCGGCGACGAACGTATCGGCGCCGGCGCGCGCCACCTCGCCAATGTTGGCGGGCTTGATGCCGCCGTCGACCTCGAGCCGGATCGCGCGGCCGCTGGCGTCGATGCGCTCGCGCACACGGCGGATTTTTTCCAGCGTGCCGGGGATGAAGGCCTGCCCGCCAAAGCCGGGATTGACCGACATGAGCAGCACCAGGTCGATGTCGTCCATGACGTGGTCGAGGACCGACAGCGATGTTGCCGGATTCAGCACCACGCCGGCCTGGCAGCCCTCGGCGCGGATGAGCTGGATCGTCCGATGCACGTGCGCGCTGGCCTCGGGATGGAAACTGATCAGGCTGGCACCCGCGCGCGCGAAGTCGGGCACCAGCCGGTCGACCGGCTGCACCATCAGGTGCACGTCGATCGGCGCGGTGACGCCGTGTTTCCGCAGCGCCGCGCACACCAGGGGCCCGATGGTCAGGTTGGGCACGTAGTGGTTGTCCATCACGTCGAAATGCACCCAGTCGGCGCCGTCGGCCAGTACGCGGTCGACATCCGCGCCGAGGCGGGCGAAGTCGGCCGAGAGGATCGACGGGGCGATGACGCAGTCGGCGGGGCCGGCTGGCTGGCGCTCGGACATTCGGGATTTCCTGCAGGGTGGCGCGCCGCGCGGCGACACCTGAGCGACCATTCTAGTCGGCCACCGGCCCGGCCCCGGCCCCGGCCTGCAGATCCGCGCCATACGTGGCACGCAGGTGCATCCACATGACGCTCCGGCCCGTAGACAGAACACTGGACCTCGGGCCACCGCGGGGTCCCGCGCACGCCGGCACGGCCGAAGTCGCGCATGGAGGCCCGCCCGGGCCAATCCCCCACAGGAGGAATTCGATGAAGAACACCCGCAAACTGCTTGCCACCGCCATCGTCGGCGCGTTGGGCACCACCGCCGGCATCGCGCCGGCGTTCGCCCAGGACGCCTGGACCGGCGGCTACGTCGGCGGCCACGTCGGCGCCGTGACGAAGCCCGACGACGGCGGCAGCGACCGCTTCCTGTTCGACACCAACCTGGACGGCCAGTTCGGCGACACCGTGCGCACCGGCGCGGGTGCAGATGCGTTCTCGCCGGGCTTCTGTAACGGCGCGGCGCGCACCGCAGTGCCCGGCGGCGGCTGCAGCAGGAACAATGGCGGCGCCGACTGGGGCGTGCGCGCGGGCTACGACTGGCAGGCCGGCAGCTGGGTCTATGGCGTGGTCGGCGAGTACGCGATGAACGACGTCCGCGACGCGGTCACCGCCTTCAGCACCACGCCCGCCTACTACACCATGTTCCGCAAGGTCGACGGCATGGCCGCGATCCGCGCGCGTGCCGGCTACGCCTTCGGCGCGCAGGCCGAGAACCTGGTCTACGCCACCGGCGGCCTCGCCTACGCCCGCATCGACGCGGTGCACACCACCAGCAACGGCGCCAACGCCTTCAGCACCCGCAATGGCCGCGACAAAGTCGACGGGTACCAGCTGGGCCTGGGCTACGAGCGCAAGGTTGGCGACAATTTCAGCGTCGGCCTGGAGTACCTGTTCACCAGCCTCGAGGACGAGGACTTCCGGGTCCACTCTGCGCGCGGCAACGCCCCGGCGACCAACCCGTTCCTGCTGGTCAACCCCGCCGGCACCGACTTCCGCCGCAGCGACACCGATTTCGACTTCGACAGCGTGCGCCTGACCGCGACCTATCGCTTCTGACCCACGTATGCCGCATCGCGGCATGTCCGATTGCAGTGTTGATCAGGCCCCGCCGGCATCGGCGGGGCCTTCTGTTTGCGGCGCATCGCGGGACGCGACCAGGCCTCCGCCTGCACGCTGCACCGGCCTGTCCCGGCGGAATGCGTCAGTCGTGCTTGCGCCGCCGCGCCTTGATGCGGTCGTAGGCGATGTTGATCTCGCGCGCCTTGCGCTCTGCCTGCTCGCGCAGCTCCTCCGCGGCGCCGGCGAGCCGGTCGGGGTGGTACTGCGAGATCAGCCGGCGATAGGCCTGGTCGACCTCGCCGTCGCTGGCGTCCGGGGTCACGCCGAGCACCGCGTAAGACGCGTCGCGCCGGCTGGTGAACACGCCGCTGTCGAACGCATGGCCGACCAGCAGCCCGACCACGCCGCCGGCAGGGTGCCGCAGCAGCAGCCAGCCGGCGATGAAGCCGAGCAACTTGCCGTACCAGCGTGTCATGCGCGTGCGTCCATGCCGTGATTCTAGGGCCTGCGGCGCGGCGCCGCGCCTGCACGGGCCGTGGCTACAATGCCGGCCCAGCCGCATGCGACCCCCACCGCCATGGCGACGACCCTGCTTTCCGCCGACCTGCCCGGCATGCCGCTGCGCCACCGCGGCAAGGTGCGCGACCTGTTCGACCTGCCCGCGGTCGACGGCCAGCCGCGGCTGTTGATGGTCGCGACCGATCGGCTGAGCGCGTTCGACGTGGTGCTGCCCGACCCGATCCCGGGCAAGGGCGAGATGCTGTGCCAGATCAGCAACTTCTGGTTCGCGCGCACCGCGCACCTGGTCCGCAACCACCTCACCGGCGTCGACGTCGCCTCGGTGCTGCCGCCCGGCGTCGACCCTGCGTCGTACGCGCAGCGCGCAGTGGTGACCCAGCGGCTGAAGCCGGTACCGGTAGAGGCGATCGCGCGCGGCTATCTGATCGGCAGCGGCTGGAACGACTACCAGCGCACCGGGCGCGTCAGCGGCATCGCGCTGCCAGACGGCCTGCGCCAGGCCGAGCAGCTGCCGCAGCCGATCTTCACCCCGTCGACCAAGGCCGCGGTCGGCGACCACGACGAGAACATCGATTTCGACACCATGGTGCGCGCCATCGGCGCGGATCTCGCCGAGCAGGTGCGCGACGCCACCCTTCGCCTGTACGCGTTCGCCGCCGCGCACGCGGCGCAGCGGGGCATCCTGCTCGCCGATACCAAATTCGAGTTCGGCACCGACGCCGACGGCCGCCTGCACGTCATGGACGAAATGCTGACCCCCGACTCGTCGCGCTACTGGCCGGCAGAGGCCTACGCTGTCGGCAGCAGCCCGCCGAGCTTCGACAAGCAGTTCGTGCGCGACCACCTGGAGGCACTGGGCTGGGACAAGTCGCCGCCGGCGCCGCGGCTGCCGGCGGATGTTATCGACCGGACGCGCGCGAAATACGCCGAGGCGCTGCAGCGGCTGGCGGGCATCTCGATCGACTGACGCATCCCGCAGCCGCGTGCGACGCGGCGTTCGCACGCCACGCTATGCTGCCCGCGACCGCCACGGAGCGCCGCCCATGAACACCGCACGCGATCCCGTCGCCGCCGACGATGGCGCCACGCGCCCGATCGACCGCTGGTTCGCCAGCTACTCCGACGACCACCGCAACGACACCAACCAGGCAATCCACGTGGTCGCGGTGCCCGCCATCCTGTGGAGCGTGGTCGCGCTGCTGTGGTGCATCCCGGTCCCGGGCGCGCTGCTGCAGCCCGGCGCGTGGGCGGTGCTGGCGATGTTCGTCGCGTGGCTGTTCTACTACCGTGCCTCGCGGGCACTGGGGCTGGGCATGCTGCTGGTGTTCCTGGCGATATCGGCGCTGAACTGGTGGCTGCGCGCGCGCCTCGACGTACGGGGCCTGCTGGTGGCCGCGGTCGCGGTCTTCGTGGTGGCGTGGATCGCGCAGTTCGCGGGGCACCGGATCGAAGGCCGCAAGCCCAGCTTCCTGACCGACCTGGTGTACCTGATGATCGGCCCCGCCTGGGTGCTGGCCAAGCTCTACCGCCGGCTGCGCATCGCCTACTGACCGCGGCGCCGTCTTCCGGTCCGCGCACCGTCGCGGATCGTTCCCCCCACATCGCGGCCGCGGCCCAGCGCGTCGCCGAGGAATGCCGTGCCGCGCCGTGACGTGCTGCTGCTGCTGGTGATCTGCGTGGCGTGGGCGGTCAACTTCCTGACCGCCGCGCATGCGCTGCGCGAGATCCCGCCGTTCCTGTTCACCGCGGTGCGCTTCTCGATGCTGGCGCTGCCGCTGCTGTTCTTCCTGCAGCGGCCGTCCCCAGGCCAGTGGCCGCGCCTGCTGGCGGTGTGCGCCTGCATCGGGGTGCTGCACTTCGGGCTGAGCTTCCTGGCGCTGGCGCTGGCCGGCAACCTGTCGTCCCCGGCGATCGCGATGCAGGCCTACGTGCCGATGACCGCGCTGCTGGCGTGGCTGTTCCTCGGCGAGCGCTTCGGCTGGCGTACGGGGCTTGCGATCGCGCTCAGTTTCGCCGGCGTGCTGGTGCTGGGCTTCGATCCGCTGGTGCTGGCCGCGCCGGCGTCGCTGCTGACGATGCTGGCATCGGCGCTGCTGCTGGCGGTCGGCACCATCCTGATGAAAGGCCTGCGCGACATGGGCGTGCTGGGCATGCAGGGCTGGACCGCGGTGCTCAGCATCGTGCCGCTGCTGCTGCTGAGCGTGCTGTTTGAGCCGGGCGCGTTCGCCGCGCTGCGCCAGGCGACGTGGATCGGCTGGGGTGGCGCGGCGTACGCGGCGTTCGTGTCGTCGCTGCTCGGCCACGGGCTGTACTACGCGCTGATCCAGCGCCATCCGGTGGCACAGGTCACCCCGTGGCTGCTGCTGGTGCCGGTGCTGGCGGTGGCGCTGGGGGTCGTGTTCTGGGGCGACAGGCCGGGCCCGCGGCTGTACATCGGCGGCGCCATGGTGCTGGGCGGCGTGCTCGCCATCGCGCTGCGGGCGCTGGCCAAGGCACGCACGGTCGCGCCGGCGAGCGAGGTCTGAGCGCAAGCGACAGCTGGTCCCGAGAGCAGCGCCACGACCGTGGCCGCGACTGCCACGACCGCGAAGCTCCCGGCGACGCGGTGGGTCGTGCTATCGCCCGTCGGCGGGGACGTCGGATGGCGGCGCCAGCATGGCCGCGGTCGGCGTGAACGCGCGCGGGGCGTAGCCGATATCGCGCTGGGCCATGCCGGCGTCGAACACCAGGTCCTCACGCAGCCGCGCCAGCGCCTGTGGCCCAAAGCCATGCAGGCGACCACTGGCACGTGCGATGCGCACCGCCAGCGCGAACAGCGGCGACGGCAGCGTCCACAGCGCCGCGGGCGGATCCAGCGCAGCGAGCACGCGCAGCACCATGTCCCGGTAGGCCAGCGACTCCCCACCAGGCAGGTCGTAGCCGCGTCCGCCAACGACCTCCGCCGGCGCGGCGATCGTGGCCTCGGCCGCCGCGGCCAGGTCATCAACATGCACCGGCTGGCGCAGGCCGCGCGCATCGTGCGGCAGCACGAATACGCCGCGGCGCCGCGCCAGCGCCGCGATCCGGCTCAGCGTCGCGTCGCGCCCGGCGCCGTAGACCAGCGTCGGACGCAGCACCGTCACCGCCGCGCCGTGCGCGACCGCCGACGCCCACAGCCGCGATTCGGCCTCCGCCAGCCTCGCGGCGAGCGCGCGCTCGGCGTCGTCGCCAGACGCCTGCTTGACCGACACGCTGGTCGAGCCGAACGCGACCACGCGCGGCGCCGCGACCGTCCCCTTCGCATACCAGCGCGCGAAGTGGTCCAGCGGCCCGCAGCTGAAGATCGCGTCCACGCCTGCGGGCAGCCCGCCGACGTGGGCCAGATCGCCGCGCAGCCAGTGCACGGCCGCGGCGTCGCCGGCAGCGCCTTGCGTCGTCGCCACCGGTGCCCGCCGCGATACGGCGTGCACGCGCCAGCCCGACGCCTGCAGCCGCGGCAGCAGCGCAGCGCCGATCTGGCCACTGGCACCGAACACCACCGCTTCGCGCATCAGCACCACGGCACTGCATGCCGGCGCGCAAGCGGACGTCGCCGTTGATACACCAGGCATCGCGGTGCGGGTGCGATCACGCTTGTTGAAACCCGGCGGTCCATCGCGGCAAGGATAGCGGCACGTGGCGCACCGGCACGCGGCCACCGCAAACCATTCGGGTAGAATTCCGGCTCCGCGCGTCCTCCCGGGCGCGGTGCGTGCATCGATCAGGGAGTCCCATGCTCGAAATCCTCCTCGCGCTGCCGTTCGTGCTGGCGCTGGTCGTGGCGATGGCGCGCGACGTCAGCCGCCGGACCACGGCGTGGCTTGCCGGCGCGGTGCCGGTGCTGGGCCTGGCGGTCCTCGCGATGCTGACCCCGGCACTGGTTGCGGGCGAGATCGCGCGCAGCAGCCACGACTGGCTGCCCCAGGCCGGGCTGGCGCTGACACTGCGGCTCGATGGGCTGGCGTGGATGTTCGCGCTGATGGTGCTGGGCATCGGCGGGCTGGTGGTGATCTACGCGCGCTACTACCTCAGCCCGCACGACGACGCGCCGCGCTTCTTCGCCTGCCTGCTGCTGTTCATGGGCGCGATGCTGGGCATGGTGCTGGCCGGCAACCTGCTTCTATTGGTGGTGTTCTGGGAGCTGACCTCGATCAGCTCCTTCCTGCTGATCGGGTACTGGTCGCACCGCAGCGATGCGCGCGACGGCGCGCGCATGGCGCTGACGCTCACTGCCGCCGGGGGCCTGGCGTTGCTCGGGGGCGTGCTGCTGATCGGCCGCATCGTCGGCAGCTACGACCTCGACGTGGTGCTGGCCTCCGGCGACGTGATCCGCGGCCACGCGCTGTATCCGTGGGTGCTCGGGCTGGTGCTGGCGGGCGTGTTCACCAAGTCCGCGCAGTTCCCGTTCCACTTCTGGCTGCCGCACGCGATGGCCGCACCGACGCCGGTGTCGGCTTACCTGCACTCCGCGACCATGGTCAAGGCCGGCGTGTTCCTGCTGGCGCGCCTGCACCCGGCGCTGGCCGGCACCGAGCTGTTCTTCTTCGTGGTCACCACGGTGGGCGCGGTGACCCTGCTGGTCGGCGCGTGGTTCGCGATCTTCCAGCACGACCTCAAGGGCCTGCTGGCGTATTCGACGATCTCCCACCTCGGCCTGATCACGCTGCTGTTCGGCCTGTCGACGCCGATCGCCGTGGTCGCCGGTCTGTTCCACATCCTCAACCACGCCACGTTCAAGGCCTCGCTGTTCATGGCCGCGGGCATCATCGACCACGAGACCGGCACCCGCGACATGCGCCGGCTGGGCAACCTGCGGCGCGCGATGCCGGTCACCAGCGCGCTCGCGATCGTCGCGACGCTGGCGATGGCCGGGATCCCGCTGCTCAACGGTTTCCTGTCGAAGGAGATGTTCTTCGCCGAAGCGCTGGAGATCGGCGGCGATGGCCGCATGCGGCTGTTCGTCAGCATCACCGCATTCGCGGCCGCCGCGTTCGCGGTCGCCTACAGCCTGCGCTTCGTGCACGACACCTTCTTCGGCGACGGTCCGCGCGACGTCGACCGCGAGGTCCACGAGCCGGTGAGCTGGATGCGGATTCCGGTCAAGGTGCTGGTGGTGGCCTGCGTCGCGGTCGGCGTTGCGCCGGCGCTGACGATCGCACCGGTGCTGGCGCTGTCGGCGCGCGGGGTGCTCGGCGACGCGGTGCCCAAGTACAGCCTGGCGGTGTGGCACGGCGTCAACCTGCCGCTGGTGATGAGCTTCGGCGGCGTGGCGACGGGCGTGGCGCTGTACTTCGGGCTGCGGCGGCTCTTCGACGTGCACGCGATCGTCCGCGAGTCCGTCGGCAGGCACCTGTTCCGGGTGAACGACCACGCGTTGTTCGCGCTGGCACGCCGCTTCACCGACGCCGTCGTCAACGGCAACCTGCAGCGTTCGCTGCTGCTGTTGGTGCTTGCGGCGGTCGCGCTGGTCGCGCTGCCGACGTGGCGGGTGCTCGGCCAGGTCGACATCGCCGCCGCGCAGCCGATGCCGGCGTTCGGCTGGGTGGTCTGGCTTACCCTGGTGGCGGCGACGGTCGGCACCGTGGTCCTGCACCGGCAGCGGCTGATGGCGCTGGTGGTGATCGGCGCGGTCGGGCTCGCGGTGAGCCTGATGTTCGTGCTGTTCTCCGCGCCCGACCTGGCGCTGACCCAGCTGCTGGTCGAGCTGGTCACCATCGCGCTGGTGCTGCTGGCGCTCAACTACCTGCCGCAGACCGCACCGCGCGTGCACGGCGACTGGCGGCGGTGGCGCGACATCGCCATCGCGCTGGCGTGCGGCGCCGGCCTGGCGACGCTGGCCTACGCGATGATGACGCGGCCTGCGGACACCATCGCGGCCGAGCTGCTGGCGCGGTCGCTGCCGGAAGCCTATGGCGCCAACGTGGTCAACGTGATCCTGGTCGACTTCCGCGGCTTCGACACGCTGGGCGAGATCGCCGTGTTCGGCATCGCGGGGCTGGTGGTGCACGCGCTGCTGCGGCGCGCGCGGATCGCCGCCGACGAAGTGGTCCCTGGCCCGCCGGCCGACCTGGCGCTGCCGGCCAATCTCAGCCACCTGCTGTTCCCTCTGGTGCTTGCCGTGTCGGCGTACCTGTTCCTGCGCGGCCACAACGCGCCCGGCGGTGGCTTCATCGCCGGGCTGGTGCTGGCGATCCCGCTGCTGCTGCAGTACGTGCTGCAGGGCTCCACGTACGTCGAGTCGCGGCTCGGGTTCGACTACGCGCGCCTGATCGGCATCGGGCTGCTCGCCGCGGCCGCCACCGGTCTCGCGTCGATGGTCTTTGGCCTGCCCTTCCTCACCAGCGGCCACGTCGAGCCGTCGCTGCCCGGCATCGGCACCGTGCCGCTGTCCAGCGCGCTGGGCTTCGACATCGGCGTGTACCTCGTCGTGTTCGGCGGCGCGATGCTGATCCTGTCGATGCTCGGGACCATCAAGCCACCGCTGCCGGGCGCGGGCGCCAGGACGCGCGACGGCCATGACGGCCGCGACGGCCGCGACGGCGACGCGACGGTGACGCCCCCCGTGGAGGTGCGCTGATGGAGTTCGCGATCGCCAGCGCCATCGGCGTGCTCACGTCCGCCGGCGTCTACCTGCTGCTGCGCACACGCAGCTTCGACGTGATCCTCGGGCTGACCCTGCTGTCGTATGCGACCAACCTGCTGATCTTCTCCGCCGGACGCCTGGTGGGGGGCCGGCCACCGGTGCTGCTCGAAGGCGTCGCACCGACGCTGGCCGCGCACGCCGACCCGCTGCCACAGGCACTGGTGCTCACCGCGATCGTGATCGCGTTTGCAATGACCGCGGTCACCATCATCATCGCCGTGCGCAGCCATGGCGACAACGGCAGCGACCGCGTCGACGCCGGTGGCGGGGAGCCGCTGCCATGAACCACCTCCCGGTGATGGTGGTGCTGCTGCCGCTGCTGGTCGCGGCGGTGCTGCTGCTGGTCGAGCGCCGCGGCATCGTGGTGCAGCGCGCGCTGTCGATGGGCGGCGTGGTCGCGCTGGCCGCGATGGCCTGCATGCTGGCGGCGCAGGCCGACCGTGGCGACACCCTCGTCTACCTGCTCGGCGACTGGCCTGCGCGGCTGGGCATTGCGCTGATGGCCGACCGGCTTGGCGCGCTGATGGTGCTGGCCACCGCGCTGCTGGCGATTCCCTGCCTGCTGCACGCCTGCGCCGGCTGGGACCGCCGCGCGCCGCACTTCCATGCGCTGTTCCAGCTGCAGCTGATGGGCCTCAACGGCGCCTTCCTGACCGGCGACCTGTTCAACCTGTTCGTGTTCTTCGAGGTGCTGCTGATCGCGTCGTACGGGCTGCTGCTCTCGGGCGGGCGCGGCGCGCGGATGCGCGCGGGCCTGCACTACGTGGTGTTCAACATCACCGCGTCGACGCTGTTCCTGGTCGCGCTGGGACTGCTGTACGGCATGACAGGCACGCTCAACATGGCGGAAATGGCGCTGCGCGTCGCCGCGATCGCGCCCGAAGACGCCGCGCTGGTACGCGCGGCGGCTGGCATCCTGCTGGTGGTGTTCTGCAGCAAGGCCGCGCTGCTGCCGCTCTACCTGTGGCTGCCGCAGACCTATACCCGCGCGCCCGCCGCGGTGGCCGCGCTGTTCGCGGTGATGACCAAGGTGGGCGTCTACGCCGTGCTGCGCGTGTACACGCTGGTGTTCGGCGCCGACGCCGGCGCGCTCGGCGGCTGGGCCTTCGACTGGCTGCTGCCTGCGGCCATCGCGACCCTGGTGCTGGCGACGCTGGGCGCACTGGCCGCACCCACACTGCGCGCGCTGACGGCCTACCTGGTGATGGCGTCGGCGGCGACGCTGTTCATCGCGGTGGCGCTGGCGACGCCGGCTTCGGTCGCGGCCGGACTTTACTACCTGCTGCACAGCACCTTCGTCGCAGCGGCGCTGTTCCTTGTCGCGGACATGGTCCGGCGGGTGCACGCGCAAGCGCGTCGCACCGGCACACCGGTCGAAACCCGCGCGCTGGCGCTGCCGGGGCTGCTGTTCCTGGTTGCCGCGGTGTCGGTGTCGGGGCTGCCGCCGCTGTCGGGCTTCATCGGCAAGCTGCTGCTGCTCGACGCGGTGCCGGCGTCGCAGGTGTTCGTGGTGTGGACCGTGGTGCTGGCGACCAGCCTGCTGACGGTGGTCGCGCTGGCGCGCGCCGGCAGCCGCACGTTCTGGGAGGGCGACTTCGCGGCAACTCCCTCCGAGGTGCAGCCGCGGCCGGCCGCGGTCGCCGGCGACGCCGCGGCGCGTCCCGGCCACGGCGGCACCCGCCTGGCAGCGACGCTGCTGCTGCTCGGCTACGGCGTGGCGCTCACCGTGGGCGCGTCGCCCGTGTTGCGCTACGCGCAGGCCGCCGCCGTCCAGGTGCTCACGCCCGGCGACACCATCGAGGCCGTCCTCGCCGCGACGCCGCGGCTGCGGGAACCGTCGCCGTGAGGCGCTTCCTGCCGTCGCCGCTGCTCAGCGCCGCGGTCTTCGCGCTGTGGCTGCTGCTGGTGGCCGACGTGGGCACCGGCCAGGTGGCGCTGGCCGCAGTGCTGGCGGTGGTACTGCCGCTGCTCGCCCGCATGCTGGGGCCGGAGCGCGTGCGTTTCGGGCGCGTGCGCGCGGTGGCCGTGCTGGGGCGCCGCGTGGCGTGGGACATCGTGCTGTCCAACGTCGAGGTCGCGCGCCGGATCATCGGTCCGGAGGACCGCATCAGCCCCGGCTTCATCTGGCTGCCGCTCGACCTGACCAGCATCCACGGCATCACCGCGCTGGCCAGCATCGTCACCCTGACCCCGGGCACCCTGTCCACCGAGCTGTCCGCTGACCGCCGCCACCTGCTGGTGCACTGCTTCAACCTGCAGGACGCGGAGGCGACCATCGCCACCATCAAGCGGCGCTACGAGGCGCCCCTGAGGGAAATCTTCCCGTGATCGACACCGCACTCACCATCGCGCTGTACGTCGTCGGGCTGGCCACGGTGCTGGGCCTGTGGCGGCTGCTGCGCGGCCCCACCACCACCGACCGCATCCTGGCGCTGGACACGCTGTACATCAACGCGATCGCGACGCTGATGCTCTACGGCATGGTGCTGCGCTCGTCGGTGTTCTTCGAGGCGGCGCTGATCATCGCGATGCTCGGCTTCGTGGGCACGGTGATGCTGAGCAAGTACGTGATGCGCCGGGATATCGTCGAATGAGCGTCTTCGCCGAGATCGCGATCGTGGTGTTGCTGGCGATCGGCTGCTTCTTCGTGCTGGTCGGCTCGTTCGGGCTGGTCAAGCTGTCGGACTTCCTCAAGCGCCTGCACGGCCCCACCAAGGCGACCACCCTGGGCGTCGGATGCATCCTGGTGGCATCGATCGTCTGGCACGCGCGCTCAGGCGACGGGCTTGGGCTTCGCGAGCTGCTGGTAACGGTGTTCCTGTTCATCACCGCGCCGATCAGCGCGCACATGATGGCGCGCGCCGCGCTGGCCCTCGACCCGACGCAGCGCCCCGCGCCACCCGGTGACGGCGAGGCCCGCGTGGTGGCCGACCCCGGCAACGATGACGTCGCCGCGAGCCGCCAGGCCGCGCCGGTGGTCCGCGACGACGCAGCCCCCGCGGCCGACTGACGACCCGCCCGGCGGGCGTGCCCGCGCCGGCGGCTCAGCCGCGCAGCAGCCAGTACTCGAACACCCACCAGGCGACGAACGCCGCCAGCAGCACCGCACCCTCGCCGCGGCCAACGCGCAGGTCGCCGCGCAGCACCGGCACCAGCAGCAGCGCGAACGCCAGCGCCGCCGGCAGCTCGAGGCGCAGGAACGACGCCGGCACCGCGACGTCGGCGATCACCGCCATGCCACCCAGCACGACCAGCAGGTTGAACAGGCTGGAGCCGATCACGTGGCCGACCACCAGGTCGCCCTGGCCGCGCCGCGCGGCGGCGACCGCGGCGGCCATCTCCGGCAGCGCGGTGCCCACCGCGACCACCAGCAGGCCGGTCAGCAACGGTTCCATGCCCAGTGCGAGCCCGATCGGGGGCGCCGACTGCACCACCCAGCGCGCGCCGTAGTACAGCAGCGCGACCGCGACCACGATCCGCAGCAGGTTGAGCACAAGGTCGGTCCGCGTGCTGGCGAAGGCGTCGAGCGCGGCGCGGACCTCCGGGTGCTCGTCGCGCGCCCGCGCCAGTGCGAACACCACCACCGCGACGAACCCTGCCAGCAGGAGGGCGCCATCGAGCCGCGACAGTCGTCCATCCCAGCCAAGCGCGATCACCGAGACCGTCGCCAACAGCAGCACCGCCAGCAGCGGCGACAGCGCGCGCCAGCGCACCAGCAGCGGGGCCGCCAGCGCCGCGGCACCCAGCGTCAGGCCCACGTTGACGATATTGCTGCCGACCGCGTTGCCCAGCGCCAGCGCCGGCTGCCCCGCCAGCACCGCGCGCGCGTTGACCGCCAGCTCCGGCACCGAGGTGCCGAAGGCCACCAGCACCAGGCCGGTCGCGAACGGCGACATCCCGAGGCGCTGCGCCAGCCCCGACGAGCCCTTGATGATCGAATCGCCGCCCAGCGCCAGCAGCGCCAGCCCGAGCACGAAGAACACGATGGTCTCGAACATTCAGCCGCAGCCTTCGACAAAGTCGATCTGCGGCGCCACGCCGACACGCCACGCGCTGACGTTGCCGTCGGCATCGGTCTCGAACAGCAGCCTGGCCGGTGGCGCACCGGCGGCGTCGACGGACAGGTACTGTCCGCCCTGGACATATTTGTGCGGGGTCGCCAGCAGCCCGTTGCCGTACAGCCCCTGCAGCGCCTCCGTCGCCATCCCGATGCGGCCACCGCCGGGCGCCACGTGCGTCAGGTCGGTCGCGCTGTAGCGCACGAAGAGGTCGTTGTCGAACATGAAGGCGAGCCGGTCCGGCGCGGCCTGGCCCTCGGGCGACAGGTGGAAGCAGCCGTCGGCCGCGCCCGCAGGCGCGCGCCCGACAAGCGCGCCATCCTGCCACTCAGCGCGCGCCTCCGCGGCGCTCATGCCGAAGTCGAGCGCGCCGTAGCCGTCCATCCGCGCGTCGCCCGCCGCGGCGATCGTCGGCAGGGAGGCGCGCGGCATCGTCACCGGCGCCACGTCGACGGCGGGCTGGTCAACGCCGGCGCCGGCGTCGACGTCGGATGGCGGGGAATCCGCACCGCACGCGGCAAGCCCGCAGGCAGCAAGGGCGGTCGTGAACAGGGTCAGGCGAAGGCGGTTCATCGGCGGCTCCAGGCTGTGAGGCCTGGAGCGTAGCAAACGCCCCGACGCGGTGGCCGTCGATCAGACTGCCAGGGCGCAGCGCCCGCCCACGTCAGCGCGGCGCCACGAACTGCCGGCGCAGCCCCGCCCAGCACGCCTGGTAGTCGCGCTGTCGGTGATCGGCGTCCAGCGCCTGGCGCGTCGGGCGGATCACCGCGCGGGTCTCGAACATGAAGGCCATCGTGTCGGCGATGACGTCCGGCCTCGACAGGTCCGCGGCGGACGCCTTGTCGAAGGTCACCGCATCCGGGCCGTGCCCGCTCATGCAGTTGTGCACGCTGCAGGCGCCCGGCGGGAAGCCGTTGGCCTTGGCGTCGTAGGCGCCGTGCACCAGGCCCATGAACTCGCTGGCCGCATTGCGGTGGAACCACGGCGGCCGGAACGTGTCCTGCGCCACCAGCCAGCGCGGCGGGAAGATCGCGAAGTCCATGTTGGCGGTGCCCGGGGTGTCGCTGGGCGCGGTGAGCACGGTGAAGATGCTCGGGTCCGGATGGTCGAAGCTGATCGAGCCGATGGCGTTGAAGTGACGGAGGTCGTACTTGTACGGCGCGCAGTTGCCGTGCCAGCCGACGACATCGAGCGGCGAGTGGTCGATGTCCGCGCGCCACAGCCGGCCGAGGAACTTCGCCACCAGCTCGAAGTCGCCATGGACGTCTTCGTACTCGGCGCAAGGGGTCAGGAAGTCGCGCGGGTTGGCGAGGCCGTTGGCGCCGATCGGCCCCAGGTCGGGCAGCCGCATCGCGGCGCCAAAGTTCTCGCAGACATAGCCGCGCGACGCGCCGTCGGGCAGGTCGACGCGGAAGCGCACGCCGCGCGGGACCACCGCGATCTCCTGCGGCGCCACGTCCAGCACGCCGAGCTCGGTCGCGATGCGCAGCGCGCCCTGCTGCGGCACCAGCAGCAGCTCGCCGTCGGCGCTGTAGAAGTAGCGTCCCTGCATCGACGCGTTGGCGGCGTAGAGGTGGATGCCGACGCCGGCCTGCGCCGCCGCCGAGCCGTTGCCAGCGACGGTATACAGGCCGTCGACGAAATCGACCGGCGTATCAGGGATCGGCAGCGGGCTCCAGCGCAACTGGTCCGGCGACACCGGTGCATCGTCGAACACGTCATGGAAACGTGGCTGCATAAACTCCGAGAAGCTGCCGTGCATCAGCGCCGGGCGGATGCGGTATAGCCAGCTGCGGCGGTTCTCGCTGCGTGGCGCGGTGAACGCGGTGCCGGAGAGCTGCTCCGCGTACAGTCCGTGCGCCACACGCTGGGGCGAGTTGCGGCCCTCTGGCAGCGTGCCGGGCAACGCCTGCGTGGCGAACTCGTTGCCGAAGCCGGACATGTAGCCGGTCGGCGCGGGGCCGGCCGCATCGCGCTGCGGCAGCGGGATCACGTTGTCGTCGGGGGAAGCGGCCATGGCTGTGTCCCTACAGCACGCCGCGTTTCATCTGGTCGCGCTCGATGCTCTCGAACAGCGCCTGGAAGTTGCCCTCGCCGAAACCTTCGTTGCCCTTGCGCTGGATGATCTCGAAGAAGATCGGACCGATGGCGTTGGTAGTGAATATCTGCAGCAGCTTGCGCTCCTTGGTCTCGGCGTCGGCGTCGATCAGGATCTTGTTGCGCGCCAGCCGCGCGACGTCCTCGCCGTGGTTGGGCACGCGCTCGTCGATGACGTCGAAGTAGGTGTCGGGCGTGTCGAGGAACTCAATGCCCTGCGCGCGCATCGCCTCGACGGTGCCGTAGATGTCGTCGGTGAAGCAGGCGATGTGCTGGATGCCCTCGCCCTTGTACGCATCGAGGTACTCGTTGATCTGCGACTTCGGGTCGTTGGATTCGTTGAGGGGGATGCGCACCACCCCGTCGGGCGCGGTCATCGCCTTCGACTTCAGCCCGGTCTTGGCGCCCTTGATGTCGAAGTAGCGGATCTCGCGGAAGTTGAACAGCCGCTCGTAGTAGTCGGACCACTTCTGCATGTTGCCGAAGTACAGGTTGTGGGTGAGGTGGTCGATGAAGGTCAGCCCGAAGCCCTTCGGGTCCTGGTCGGCGCCCTGGATCGGCAGGTAGTCCTCATACATGGTGCCGGCGTCGCCATAGCGGTCGACCAGGTACAGCATGCAGTCGCCGATCCCCTTGACCACCGGCGCCTCGACCGCGCGCGTGGACGCGCGCCCGCCGATCTCCTCGCCGCCGTTGCCGAGCACCGTCCGCAGCACCTCGTCGGCCGGCTTGCGGAAGCGGATCGCGAAACCGCAGGCGCTGGGACCGTGCGCGCGCGCGAAGTCCGCGGCGAAGGAGTCGGGGTCCTCGTTGAGCAGGAAGTTGACGCCGCCCTGGCGGTAGATCGTGATCTGGCGCGTGCGGTGGCGGAGCGCGGCGCTGAAGCCCATGCGCCGGAAATAGTCGTGCATCGCCTCGCCCTGGCCTTCGGGTGCCGCGAACTCGACGAACTCGAAGCCGTCGATGCCCATCGGGTTCTCGAACGTGGTCACCTGCATGCCGAGGTTCGGGCCCTGCGACGTGGGCTGGGGATGTGCGCTCATGGTCGGTCTCCGTGCTGCGTTGCGGCTTGCGCCTGCGAGGCTCAAGTTATAGTTTCACATGTAACCATACGCAAGACGCAGCGCAGCAATGCCACCCGGAAAAGCGCGTCCCACCGCTCATGTCGCCCGCCCCCAGGGCAGGGGGGGCCGCGCCATGCCTCGCGCAGCGCCGCAGGACCACGCGGTGCTGGAGCTCGAGCGCTTCCTGCCGTACCGGTTGAGCGTACTGTCCAACCGCGTCAGCCAGACGATCGCCAGCGCGTACGCCGACCGCTTCGGGCTGGCGGTGACCGAATGGCGGGTGATCGCGGTGCTGGGACGCTACAGCGGCCTGTCGGCGACCCAGGTCGCCGCGCGCACGGCGATGGACAAGGTGGCGGTCAGCCGCGCCGTCGCGCGGCTGCTGGAGCGGGGACTGCTGCAGCGCGACACGCACGACGACGACCGCCGGCGCTCGGTGCTGGAGCTCAGTGCCGCCGGCGTCGCGGTGTTCGACGACGTGGTGCCGTTGGCGCTGGACTACGAGCGCGCGCTGCTGGCGCCGCTGGACACCGCCGATCGTGCCGCACTCGATGCGCTGTTGGGCAAGCTCGAGGCGGGGCTCGCGACGATGGACGCGCTCGAGCTGTAGCGCCAGCGCGAACGGCGACGGGGCGACGGTGTGAGGGCGCCACGTCACGAGGAACCCCGATACCACAACGGCGGCCTCGCGGCCGCCGTCGTCATCCCGCACCCGCTGCGCGGTCCGGTCAGCGGGTCTCACGCTCCACGTGGATGCCGCCCGCAGCGGGCTCGCCGATCACGGCCTGGCCTGCCAGCACGTCGGCGTCCTTCAGCGTGTCGAGGTGCATCAGGCGCCGTACCAGCGGCGCGATGACCACCATGCCGATGCCGACCGCCACGGCGACCCAGCCGACCGTGGAGTACACCTCCATCACCCGCTCCGGGCCCGCATTGTCGACCCCCTCCGCGCCGGTGGCGGCGGAGATCAGGCCCGCCGCGAAGTTGCCTGTCGCTGCGGCGAAGAACCAGGTACCCATAATCAGGCTGGCCAGGTGCGGCGGCGACAGACGGTTCATTGCCGACAGCCCGACCGGCGAGAGGCACAGCTCGCCCATTGTGTGCAGCAGGTAGATCAGGAAGATGAACACCACCGGCGTCAGGTTGCCCGGCCCCGCGGCCGCGGCGCCCGCGACCAGCACCAGGAAGCCCAGGCCGAGCTGGATCACGCCGAGGCCGAACTTGGCCGGCGCCGACGGCTCCAGCCCCCGCCGCGCCAGCGCCAGCCACAGCATCGCGAAGAACGGCCCCAGCAGCACGATGTAGATCGCGTTGATCGACTGGAACACCGACGCCGGCACCTCGATGCCGAAGATGTTGCGGTCGACCGAGCGGTCGGTGAACAGGTTGAGCGATGAACCGGCCTGCTCGAACAGCGCCCAGAACAGGATCGAGCCGACAATCAGGTACAGCGCGGCGAGAATCCTGTTGCGGTCCTCGCGCGGCAGCTTGAACACTGCCGTGTACAGGACGTACGCCACCAGGATCGCGCCGGCCCCCATCAGCAGGCCGCCGACCAGCGCCTGGTACTGGATCAGCAGCCACACCAGGCCGACGCCGGCGACGCCGGCGACGTACAGCAGCCACTCGAAGCGGATGCCGGCGACGCGCGCGTCGAGCCGCGCCGGGTTGCGGGACTCGCCACGACCCATCAGCAGCGGCTTGCCCCAGATGAAGACCAGCAGGCCCAGCAGCATGCCGATGCCCGCCGCGCCGAAGCCGTAGGCCCAGCCGTAGGTCTGGCCCAGCCAGCCGGCGATGATCGCGCCCAGCGCCGCGCCCAGGTTGATGCCGACGTAGAAAATCGTGTACGCCGGGTCGCGGCGGATGTCGGTGCGCGAGTACAGCTGGCCGACGATTACGGAGATGTTGGCCTTCAGAAAGCCCGAGCCGACGATGATGAACGACAGCGCCAGCCAGAAGACGTTGATCGCCGCGTCGCCCTGCCCACCGTCGCCCTCGAACGCCATCAGGAAGTGGCCGAAGGTCAGCAGCACGGCGCCGAACAGCACCGCCTTGCGCTGCCCGAGGTAGCGGTCGGCAAGGTAACCGCCGACCACCGGCGTGATGTAGACCAGCGCGGTATACGCGCCGTAGATGACCGACGCTTCCGAGTCGGAATACAGCCAGTGCTGCACCAGGTAGAAAATCAACAGCGCGCGCATGCCGTAGTAAGAAAATCGCTCCCACATCTCGGCGAAGAACAGGACGAACAGGCCGCGCGGGTGGCCGAGGAAGGTCTTGCCTTCGTCGGCGGTGGCAGGAAGGCTGGACACGTGTGGCGGTCTCCGGAAAGTGGACGGCCGCCCATCGGGCGGCCGGTTCGAGCTTTCACACTAGCGCGGACGCCCGGTCAGGGGAATAGCGCCGATGGCACCCGGGAAGCCGCGAGGCGCGGCCGTGGGCCGGCGCCTGGTGACCGTGTGCACGGCGCGCGTGGCTCGCCCCGCGACCGGTGCAGGCGCCCTCCAGCCTCGGTCAGGGGGTGACCGGATAGGTCAGGCTGGCGCCCAGCCCCAGCGGAAGGTCGAGTGCCCAGAACCCCAGCAGGAACGCAGTCCACGTCACCAGCAGCGTGACCGAGAACGGCAGCATCAGCGCCAGCAGCGTGCCGATGCCGGCCGACTTCACGTAGCGCTGGCAGAAGACCACGATCAGGGGGAAGTACGGCAGCAGCGGGGTGACGATGTTGGTGCTGGAGTCACCGACGCGGTACGCCGCCTGGGTCAGGTCCGGCGACACGCCCAGCTGCATCAACATCGGCACCATGATCGCGCCGATCAGCGCCCACTTCGCGGATGCCGAGCCGACCAGCAGGTTGACCGCTCCCGACAGCAGCACGATGCCGACCAGGGTCACGCCCATCGGCAGGCCGAGGGCCTGCAGCCCGTTGGCGCCCTTGATCGCCAGCAGCGCGCCGAGGTTGCTCTGCGCGAACGCATAGATGAACTGGGCGGCGAAGAACGCCATCACGATGTAGTAGCCCATGCCGCTCATCGCCCTGGACATGCCGGTGATGATGTCGCGGTGGTTGCGCACGGTGCCCGCCACGTAGCCGTAGACCACGCCCGGCACCAGGAAGAACACGAAGATCAGCGCCACGATCGACTGCATCAGCGGCGCCTGCGACACCAGCAGCTCGCCTGCGATGCCGGGCGCGAGTTCGGCCGGCGCGCGCCAGGGCGAGCCTGTCGGCAGCGCGCTTAACACCAGCGTCAGCACGCCCAGCAGCATCGCCGCCAGCGCCAGCAGCAGGCCACGGCGCTCGCGCGCGCCGAGCGCGTCCATCGTCGGCATGTCGGCCATGTCGCCGTCGACCGGCGTCGCCCGCAGCCGCGGCTCGATCACGCGGTCGGTCAGGAACCAGCCGACCGCGACCACGAGCACCGTCGACGCGGTGGTGAAGAAGTAGTTGTTGAGCGGGTTGATCGCGATCGCCGGGTCGAGGATGCGCGCCGCCTCCTGGGTAATGCCGGCCAGCAGAGGGTCGAGGCTGGACGGCACGAAGAACGTCGCCGAGAAGCCGCCCGACACACCCGCGAAAGCTGCCGCGATGCCGGCCAGCGGATGCCGCCCCGCGGCGTAGAAGATCACCGCGCCGAGCGGGATCACCAGCACGTAGCCGGCGTCCACCGCGACGTGGCTCAGGATGCCGACCGCGACCAGCACTGGCGTCAGCAGCATCTTCGGCGTGAACGACAGCACCGCGCGCAGCGCGGCGTTGATGAAGCCGGTGTGCTCGGCCACGCCCAGGCCCAGCATCGCGACCAGCACCACGCCCAGCGGCGCGAAGGTCACGAAGGTCTGCACCATCGTCGCCATGAACGCGGTGATGCTGGTGCCCGCGAGCAGGCTGTTGATCCGGATCGCCTCGCCGCTGCGCGGGTCGATCTCGGCGAAAGCCACGTTGGCCAGCAGCGCCGACACCACCCACACCGCCAGCATCAACATGAGGAACAGCAGCGCCGGGTCCGGCAGCCGGTTGCCGAGGCGTTCGACGCCGTCGAGCAGGCGCGTGACGATGCCGCGCGGCGCGACGGCTGCGGGTGCGGGTGCGGGATGGCTCATGCCGGCTCCGGACGGTGGACTGCCGGGCATCCTAGCAGTGCGCGGCAGCGCCGCCGCGGGCGCGCAGGCATGGCTCCGGCGGCGCTGCGGCGGGCGTCAGTCGGCCGGCGCGCTGCTGCCGCGTCCGGGGCCGATGTGCGTGCGCACCTCGAACAGCTCGGGGAAGAACGTCAGTTCCAGCGCCTGGCGCAGGAACCCGACGCCGCTCGAGCCCCCGGTGCCGCGCTTGAAGCCGATGATGCGCATCACCGTGCGCATGTGGCGGAACCTCCACAGCTGGAACTGCGACTCCAGGTCGACCATGTCTTCACACAGCGCGTACTCGCGCCAGTAGCGGTCGGTGTCTTCGTAGATCGCCTCGAACACCGGCAGCAGCGCCGGGTCCGACACGTGCGTGCGGGTCACGTCGCGCGCCAGGTGCGCGTGCGGCACCGCGTGCCCCCAGCGCGCGAGGTAGCGCAGGAATTCGTCGTACAGCGCAGGCGTCTCAAGCACCCCGCGCAGCGCCGCCTGGCCGTCGGGATCGTGCGCGAACACCTGCATCATCGCCGCGTTCTTGTTGCCCATCAGGAATTCGACGGTGCGGTACTGCAGCGACTGGAACCCCGACGACGGCCCGAGGATGTCGCGGAACTCCATGTACTCCGACGGCGTCAGCGTCTCCAGCACCGACCACTGCTCGGTCAGCTGGCGCAGCACCTGCTTGCAGCGCGCGGTCGCCTTGCCGAACTGCCAGACGCGATCGCCTCGCAGGTGGGCGATGGCTGCGGTGAGTTCATGGATCAGCAGCTTGAGCCACAGCTCGGACACCTGATGCTGCACGATGAACAGCATCTCGTCATGGTGCGGCGGCACCGACAGCGGCTCCTGCGCCGCCAGCAGCCGGTCCAGCCGCAGGTACCCCGCGTAGGTCATGCGCCCGGCGAGGTCGGTATGGATGCCGTCCTCCAGCGCGCGTTCGTTGTCGTCGATGGCCATGGATCGAGGGTAGCGCAACGGGCCGGGCGGGCTGCTCCGTCAGGCAATCCCCGCCGTGGTGCGGGTGCGTCATGCAAACGCCATGCGGCTCGGGCAGACTCCGCCGCAGGCCGCGCGGGGCGCGGTCCTTCTTGTCCGGGGAGTCCACCGTAATGAACCTCTTCACGCGCCGCCTGGCGCCCGTGCTGCTGGCGGCTGCCGCCATGGTCGCTGGCCCGCTGCACGCCCAGTGCGTCAGCCTCAACGCCGTCGACGTCGCGTCCGTGCAGGACTTCGACACGCTGGCCACCGCCGGTACCACCAACGAACTGGTGCTGCCAGGCTGGCAGATGCTCGAGACTGGGACCAGCGCCCGCGCCGACCAGCGCTACGCCGCCGACACCGGTGCCAGCAATTCGGGCGACACCCTCAGCCTGGGAGCCGCCGGCAGCGGCGAGCGTGCGCTTGGCGCCCTGCGCAGCGGCACCCTGGCATCGACCTTCGGCGCCTGCTACGCCAACAACACCGGCGCACCCATCAACGCGCTGCAGCTGGCCTACACCGGCGAGCAGTGGCGCCTGGGCGCGGTCAACCGCACCGACACGCTGCAGTTCGCGTACAGCCTGGACGCGACCGACCTCGCGACTGGCGCCTGGACCGACGTCGCCGCGCTCGACTTCAGCAGCCCTGTTACCACCGGTGCCCTGGGCGCACGCGACGGCAACGCCGCCGCCAACCGCACGGCGCTGTCGGCAACCGTGGACGCGCTGGCCATCCCCCAAGGCGCCACGTTCTGGATCCGCTGGACCGACGTCGACGCCAGCGGCGCCGACGACGCGCTCGCGGTCGACGACGTCTCGGTCACGGCGATCGGCGCCGGCGGCGGCGGCAACCCGGTGCTGACGGTCAACGACACCGCGGCCGCCGAGGGCGACAGCGGCACGACGCCGTTCTTCTTCACCTTCAGCCTCAGCGCGCCTGCACCCTCCGGCGGCGTAGCGGTCACCTACGCCACTGCCGACGGCACCGCGACCGCCGGCGAGGACTATGTCGCCCGCGGCCTGACCACGGTGACGATCGTCGAGGGCGCCAGTTCCACCACGATCACCATCAACGGCATCGGCGACACCGTCGCCGAGCCCAACGAGACCTTCTTCGTCGACATCAGCGCCGCGACCAATGCGGTCATCGGCAACGCGCGCGCCGTCGGCACGATCATCAACGACGACTTCACGCTGGTCCCGATCAGCCAGGTCCAGGGCAGTGGCAACACCTCCCCGCTGCTGGGCCAGGTGGTGACCGCGCGCGGCGTGGTCACCGGCCGCAAGAACAACGGCTTTTACTTCCAGACGGTCGACGGCGACGACGACGGCGACGACGCCACGTCGGAGGGCCTGTTCGTGTTCACCGCGGGCGCGCCGCCGGCGACCGCCGCCGTCGGCAACCTGGTGCTGGTCACCGGCACCGTGGCCGAGTTCGTGCCCGCCGCGGATCCAGGCCAGCTGTCGCTGACCCAGCTCACCTTCGCCGAGGTCACGCTGCTCACCATCGACAACCCGCTGCCGGCGCCGGTGGTCCTGACCACGACGTTCCCCGACCCCGCGGGTCCGCTCGACCAACTCGAGCGCGTCGAGGGCATGCGCGTGACCGCGCCATCGTTCACCGTCGTCGCCCCGACCCGCGGCAACACCAGCGAGCAGAACGCGACCAGCACCAGCAACGGCATCTTCAATGTCGTCGTCACCGGCACCACGCGTCCGTTCCGCGAGCCCGGCATCCAGGCACCGGACATGCCGCCTTCGGGGAGCATCCCGCCGATCCCGCGCTTCGACGCCAACCCCGAGCTGCTGACCGTCACCAGCGCCGCGGGCGGTGCACCCGCGCTCGACGTCGCCGCGGGCACCACGCTGGCCGGCCTCGTCGGCCCGCTGGACTACGGCTTCCGCCGCTACACCGTGTTGCCGCAGCCGGGCACCACCCCCACTGTCGCCGATGCGCCGGTGCCGACGCCGGCGCGGCTGCCCGTGCCCGACGAGTTCACGGTCGCGACCTACAACCTCGAGCGCTTCTTCGACACCGTGAACGATCCCGCCACCAGCGACCCGGTGCTGACGCCGGCCGCGCTGGAGCGCCGGCTGGCCAAGGCGTCGCTGGCGATCCGCGACTTCCTGCACGCGCCTGACGTGCTCGGAACGGTCGAGGTCGAGAACCTCGCGGTGCTGGAGCTGCTCGCCGCACGCGTCAATGCCGATGCGGTCGCCGCCGGTGGCACTGACCCGGGCTATGTCGCGTACCTCGAGGAAGGCAATGACGTCGGCGGCATCGACGTCGGCTTCCTGGTGCGCACCGGCGAGGTCCGTCCCGGCGTCCCACGCGTGCAGGTGCTGTCGGTCGTGCAGCGGGGCGCGGACACCATGTGGACCGAGCCCGGAGGCGGCAGCAGCCTGCTCAACGACCGGCCACCGCTGCAGCTCGATGCCGTGCTGCACTTCGCCGATGGCCGCATGTTCCCGGTCACGGCGATCGTGGTCCACAGCCGCTCGCTGAGCGGCGCCAATGCCGCGACCAGCAACGGCGAGCGCATCCGGGCCAAGCGCCAGGCGCAGGCCGAGTTCCTGGCCCAGCTTGTGCAGGGCCTGCAGGTCGCGGACCCCAACCGCGCGATCACCGTCACCGGCGATTTCAACGCCTTCGAGTTCAACGATGGCTACGTCGACGCGCTGGGCACCATCACCGGCATGCCGAGCCCCGACGAGGCCACGGTCGTTCCCGGCGACGGCGCCGACCTGGTCGAGCCGGACCTGCTGAACCTCTACCTGCTTGAGCCGGCGGACCAGCGCTACTCGTTCGTGTTCGACGGCAGCGCGCAGTCGCTCGACCACGTCCTCGTGAACCAGGCGCTGGGCGCTGCGGTCGCCGGCATCGGGCTGGACCATGCGCGCATCAACGCCGACTTCCCGCTGGTCGCGCGCAATGACAGCACGTCACCGTCGAGGCTGTCGGACCACGATCCGGTGGTGGCCTATTTCCGCCTGGATGCGCTGGCGTTCGCAGACCTCGGCGTGGTGGCGGAAGCGGTCGTGGACAACGTCGACGTCGATGGCCAGCTGGCGTATGCGGTCACGCTGACCAACGCGGGTCCCGATGCGGCGTCGTTCCCCGGCATCGGCTTCGCGCTTGATGCGGTGGTGGTCGACATGGCGGTAGCGGCGCCCACCGGCTGGAGCTGCGACGCAGCATCGGTCGTGGCCGACACGACGACCATGGCCTGCACCGCGGCGACCCTCGCCGACGCGGCGAGTGCGTCGTTCACCGTTACCGCGACGGCCCCGGCGTCCGCCGGCGGCGACGTCGTGACGCTTGCCGCGGCTGCGACCTCGCAGACGCAGGATCCCGACGAGGACGACAACGCCGACAACGCTGCGGTATCGGTGGCGGCGTCCGCGGACCTGTCGGTCGCGATCGGCGGGCCGGCGGTCGTGGTGCGCGGCAACACCGCCACGTACACGGTGGCGCCGCGTAACGACGGCCCCAGCGCCGCGGTCGATACCGTGGTCACGATCGACGCCGGCATCGCCGCGGCCAACGTCACTTTGGCCGCGCCTGCCGGGTGGGCGTGCCAGCGCCAGCCGGGGAGCTTCCGCATCGCGTGCACCTTGGACGATGCGTTCGCCATCGCCGCGACGCCGGTGTTCACGCTCCAGGTGGCCACCGTCGGCAAGCTTGTCGGCACCGGTTTCACCGTACGCGCCGCCGTGCGGTCGGCGGCCAACGACCCGGATATGGACGACAACACGGCCGCCCTTGGCGTGCGCATCAACCGCGGGCGCTGACGCAGGCGCGGTGCCAAGGGAGCGCGGCGCAGGCCGCGCTCCTTTTTTTTTGCGCGCCCGGCACGCAGCGATGCCGCAACGCGCAACGACCCGTCACCGGGCGCCGGGTATCATGGCCGGCCCCGTGACCGACCGGAATCCTGCACGCATGAGCGTTGCCGCCACCTTCGAGATCGAGTACCTGCAGTACCTCGGCGCCGACGGCCAGCTGGTCGCCGAGCTGCCACCCGAGGCGCCCGACGCCGCCGCGCTGCTGCCGCTGTTCAAGCAGATGCTGTACGTGCGCACCTTCGACACCAAGGCGATCGCGCTGCAGCGCACCGGCAAGCTGGGCACCTATGCCGCCTGCCTGGGCCACGAGGCGACGCATGTCGGCATCGGCGCCGCCATGCGCCCCGAGGACGTGTTCGCGCCCAGCTACCGCGAGTACGGCGCGCAGTTCATGCGCGGCGTGCGCCCGCGCGAGGTGCTGATGTACTGGGGCGGCGACGAGCGCGGCAACGACTTCGCCGGCCCGAAGCACGACTATCCCTGGTGCGTGCCGATCGCGACCCAGTGCCTGCATGCCGCCGGCGCGGCGCTGGCGTTCAAGCTGCGCCGCGAGCCGCGCGTGGCGGTGACCTGCTGCGGCGACGGCGGCAGCTCCAAGACCGACACCTACGCCGCCATCAATTCCGCGGGCGCGTACACGCTGCCGTTCGTGCAGTGCATCATCAACAACGGGTGGGCGATCTCGGTGCCGCGCTCGGCGCAAACCGGCGCGAAGACGCTCGCGCAAAAGGGCATCGCCGGCGGCTTGCACTGCCTGCAGGTGGACGGCAACGACCTGTTCGCGGTGCTCGAAGGCATGCGCCGGGCCATGGAGCGCGCGCGCGGCGGCGAGGGCGGCAGCGTGATCGAGTTCATGACCTACCGCCTGCACGACCACACCACCGCCGACGATGCGCGCCGCTACCGCGGCGAGGACGAGGTCAAGCAGGCCTGGACACGCGATCCGATGACCCGCCTGCGCACTTGGCTGACCGCGCAGGGCGCGTGGGACGCGGCGCAGGAGGCCGCCTGGGCCACCGAGTGCGGGGCGTCGGTCGACGTCGAGATCAATGCCTACCTGGAGTCCAAGGTACAGCCCGTGGAGGCGATGTTCGACTACCTGTACGCGGACCCGCCGCCCGACCTGCTGGCGCAGCGCGCGGACGCGATGGCGATCGACCGCGCCGCGGCGGAGAAGCGCGCATGAGCGCCGCCGAAGCACATGCCGCCGGGCCCGCCGCGATCACGCTGATCGAGGCGATCACCCAGGCGCTGGCGTACGAAATGCGCACCGACGACACCGTGGTCGTACTCGGCGAGGACGTCGGCGTGAACGGCGGCGTGTTCCGCGCCACCGCCGGCCTGCAGGCCACCTTCGGCGCCGAGCGCGTGCTCGACACGCCGCTCGACGAGACCACCATCGCCGGGCTCACCGTCGGCCTCGCGTCGCAGGGCATGAAGCCGGTCGCGGAGGCGCAGTTCGACGGATTCATGTACCCGATGGTCGACCACATCATCTGCCACGCCGCGCGCTTCCGTTACCGCACGCGCGGCCGCCTGACCTGCCCGATGGTGCTGCGCGTGCCGTGGGGCGGCGGCATCCGCGCCCCGGAGCACCACTCCGAGGCCAACGAGGCGATCTTCACCAACGTGCCCGGGCTGCGCGTGGTGCTGCCGTCGTCGCCGGCGCGCGCCTACGGGCTGCTGTTGGCTGCGATCCGCGACCCGGACCCGGTGATCTTCATGGAGCCCAAGCGCATCTACCGGCAGTACAAGGAGGTCGTCGCCGACGACGGCGAGGCGCTGCCACTCGACGTCTGCTACGTGCTGCGCGACGGCGCCGACCTGACGCTGGTGACGTGGGGCGCGCAGGTCAAGGAGACGCTGGAAGCCGCGGAAGTGCTCGCCGGCGACGGCATCAGCGCCGAGGTCATCGACGTCGCCACGCTGCGCCCGCTGGACTTCGCGACCATCGCCGAATCGGTCGCCAAGACCGGCCGCTGCGTGATCGTGCACGAGGCGCCCAAGACCGCCGGCTTCGGCGCCGAGATCGCCGCCCGCCTGGCGGAGGAATCGATGTACGACCTGCGGGCACCGGTCGAGCGCGTCACCGGCTACGACACGCACATTCCACTGTTCCGGCTGGAGATGAAATACCTGCCCAGCGTGGACCGCATCGTCGCCGCCGCGAAGCGCGCGATGGCTGCGGGCTGACGGCACTGCACCGCAACGATCATCCGCGCGAAGTGGCCAACGGCCCGCGCGCGGCACCCAGATGACTGCGTCACCGGAGACCGCAACCACATGGCCGACACCAAGACCTTCTACCTTCCCGACCTCGGCGAGGGCCTGCCCGACGCGACCATCGTCGAGTGGTTCGTCAAGGAGGGCGACCGCATCCGCCTCGACGACAACCTGGTGTCGATGGAAACCGCGAAGGCGGTGGTCGAGGTGCCGTCGCCGTTCTCGGGCAAGGTCGTGCGCCTTGCCGGTGCCGCCGGCGACGTCGTCGTGACCGGGGCGATGCTCGCGGAGTTCACGCTCGACGCCAGCCAGCCGCAGCGCGCCGATGGCCAGGACACCGGCCACCACCACGGCCCGCCAAAGACCGGGCACGGCGTCGGCAGCCAGGATCCGGCGCCCGACGACCGCGTGGTCGCGTCCAGCGAAGGCGGCGCCATCGTCGAGGACGACGCCCCGCCACCGGAGCACAAGTCCGAGGCCGGGGACGGCGCGCGCAGCGACAGCGGCACCGTGGTCGGCGCGATGCAGTCATCCGACACCGTCCACGCCGAGCAGGCGTACGCGGTGGGCGGCGTCAAGGCGATGCCGGCGGTGCGCGCGCAGGCGCGCAAGCTCGGCGTCGACCTCGCGCGCGTGCGTGGCAGCGGCGCCGACGGCGTGGTCACGATGGCTGACGTCAAGCAGGCCGCGGCCGACGGCAGCGCGTGCGCGGGAAGCGATCCAGGCGCGCGCGAACCCCGCGACAACGATGGCGCCCGCGCCGCCGCACCGGCCCCGTCGCGCGACCCCGCGCAGCGCACCGCGCTGTCGGCGTCGGGCAAGCCGATGCGCACGCAGCCGCCGGACGTGTCCGCCAGCGGCCAGCCGGAGCAGTTGAAGGGCGTGCGCCGCAACATGGCGCGGGTCATGGCCGACGCGCATGCCAAGGTGGTCCCGACCACGCTGACCGACGACGCCGACATCCACGCCTGGACCCAGGGCAACGACTTGACCGGCCGCCTGGTGCGCGCGATCTGCGTCGCCGCGCAGGCGGTGCCGGCGCTCAACGCGTGGTTCGACGGTGACAAGCTGACGCGCACGCTGCACCGCCAGGTCGACATCGGGATCGCGGTCGATACCGACGACGGCTTGTTCGTTCCGGCGCTCCGTAACGCCGACGTGCTCGATGCGCGCGGGGTGCGCGAGGCCGTCAACCGGCTGCGCGCGCAAGTCACCGACCGCAGCATCCCGGCCAGCGAGCTGTCCGGCTACACCATCTCGCTGTCGAATTTCGGCATGTTCGCCGGTCGCTACGCCACGCCCGTGGTGGTGCCGCCGACGGTCGCGATCGTCGCCGCCGGCCGCGGCCGCCACCAGGTGATGCCGGTAATGGGCGGCTTCGAGTCGCACAGGGTCATCCCGCTGTCGCTGACCTTCGACCACCGCGCGGCGACCGGCGGCGAGGCGGCGCGCTTCCTGAAGGCGATGCTCGACGACCTGGCGCTCGCGCAGTAGTCGCGGGCCGCCAGGTCAGCGCCTCGCGCTAGTCCTCGGCCGCAACCACGCGGTCGCGGCCGCGGGCCTTGGCGCGGTACAGTGCCTGGTCGGCGCGCTCGAACACCTGCTCCGGCACCTCGCACGCCGGGTCGCCCGCGGCCAGCCCCACCGACACCGTCAGCGCGAACGGCATCGCGCCCGCGTGCAGCGCGCGCCGGATGCGCTCGGCGATCTCGAACGCGTTGGCCAGGCTGGTGTCGGGCAGGATCAGCAGGAAATCCTCTCCGCCCCAGCGGATTGCGACATCCTGGCCGCGGATGTTGTCGGCAATGACGTTGGCGACCGCGCGCAGCGCCTTGTCGCCCAGCAGATGGCCATGGCGGTCGTTGACCTGCTTGAAATGGTCGATGTCGACGATCGCCAGCACGTAACCCGCGCGCTCCAGGCGCGCCAGTATCGCCGGGTCCCGTCGCATCTGCGCCAGCGAGGCGCGGTTGGGAAGGCCGGTCAGAGGATCGACACCGACGACGCGCTTCAGGTCGTCGTGGCGCTGCTGCAGGGAGGCGCGCTCGGTCTCCATCCGACGCGTGGCCTGGCGCCCGGCGGACAGCTGCGCGCCCTGCTCGCGGGTCAACCGCTGCAGCTCGAACAGCCGCCGCATCTGCCGCGCCAGCGCCTCGAGCCCGTCGCGCTGCGCGCGGTCCAGCGTGCGCGGCAGGTGGTCCATGACGCACAGCGCGCCCAGCGCATGGCCCTGGGGGTCGCGCAGCGGCACGCCGGCGTAGAAGCGCAGCAGCCGGCCACCGATGTCGGTCGGGCGCATCGGCAGCGCCGGGTCGGCAAGGACGTCGTGGACCTCGAACACCGGGCCTTCGCCCTGGATGGCGCGCGCGCAGATCGACTCGGTGCGCGGCGTCTCCTGCACGCCGATCCCCACGCGCGCCTTGAACCACTGGCGCTCGCCGTCGACGAGCGTCAGCGTCGCCGCGGGCGCCGCGCACACCAGCGCCGCCAGCACGACGATGTCGTCGAAGGCCTCGTCCGACCCGTCATCCAGCAGCCCGGTCGCGTCCAGTGCGGCCTGGCGGGCGGCTTCGTCGATCGGCGGTGGGGGGGACCGGGGCATGGCTTCTACGGAGGCCGGCGGAAGGGGCGTCAGCCACCATGCTAGCCCCCGTCCACCGCGAGCTCCGTGGCGACGGCCTGCGGGCGCGACCAGCGCCGGTGGCGGACCACCCATTTCGCCGGCAGCAACGGCGTTGCTGCCCGGGAGATCACGAGGCCGCGTCCGCGTCGGCGGCCAGCAGCGCCAGCGCCGCGCGCAGCGCATCCAGCGTGACCCCGTCGGCCAGCGTGCCGACGACGTCGCCGGCAAGCGTCACCCCGCCGGCGTCCAGCATCAGCCCGGCGCCACCATCCGCGCGCAGCGCCGCGACCTGCCGGCCGGCGTCGCGGCCGCCGGCGTGCGCGCGGCCCTGCAGCAGCAGGCTGGCGTCGCCGGCGTGCAGCTTGAATGCGAAGCGCCCGTCGTCGTCGCGGTACTGCTTGAACGCCGGCAGCGCGGCGCGCGCCGGCGTCGACGCGGGCGCGGTCGCCACGCTGGCATGCGACAGGTCACGCAGGCCAACGGCGTGGCGCAGCGTGCGCAGGAACGGCGAGGCCACCTCGTCGCGCAGGCGCGTGGCGCCGTCGCGCAGCTGGCGTTCGATCGCGGCCGGGTCGGCGACCAGCGCGTCGTAGCGCTCGCGCAGCGGTGCCACCTCGGCGTCGATGCGCGCGAACACCTGCCCCTTGGCGTCGCCCCAGCCGATGCCGTCGGCAAACGCCGCGCGCATCGCGTCGGTCTCGGCCGCGGTCGCGAACGCCTGGTACAGCTGGAACAGCGCCGAGCCCTCGGTGTCCTTGGGCGTGCCCGGGGCGCGCGAGTCGGTGACGATCGACGCCACCAGCCGATGCAGCGTCTCGCGTGGCGCAAACAGCGGGATGGTGTTGTCGTAGCTCTTCGACATCTTGCGCCCGTCGAGCCCGGGCAACGTCGCCACCTGCGCCTCGACCACCGCCTCCGGCAGCACGAAGTGCTCACCATAGAGATGGTTGAAGCGCTGGCCGAAGTCGCGCGCCATTTCGATGTGCTGCACCTGGTCGCGCCCGACCGGCACCCGGTGCGCATTGAACAGCAGGATGTCGGCCGACATCAGCACCGGGTACATGAACAGCCCGGCGGTGATTCCGGCGTCCTCGTCCTGGCCCTCGCCACGGTTGCGGTCGACCGCGGCCTTGTAGGCGTGCGCGCGGTTCAGCAGGCCCTTGCCGGCGACGCAGGTCAGCAGCCAGGTGAGCTCGCTGATCTCGGGCACGTCGGACTGGCGGTAGAAGCGCACGCGCGACGGGTCCAGCCCGCAGGCCAGCCACGCCGCGGCGATCTCCAGCGTGGACCGCTGCACGCGCGCCGGCTCCGAGACCTTGATCAGCGCATGCAGGTCGGCGAGGAAGAAGTAGCTCTCGACACCCGGCTCGCGGCTGGCGGCCACCGCGGGACGGATCGCGCCGACGTAGTTGCCCAGGTGCGGCGTGCCCGACGTGGTGATACCGGTCAGCACGCGGCTGGTGACGGGGGCGGAGGTGGCAGTGGCAGTCATGCGCCCATTTTAGCCGTCGCGACGACCCCACCCCTCCCTCCGGGGCGTTTGCACGTGCTCCCTACCGAGGAAGCATGTCCATGCACGCCAACACCGCCACGTCCCCGCGCCTGCCGGCGCCTCCCGCCCTCCGCCCCGCCGACATGCAGCAGGCGGCGCGCGCGTCGCGCCGCCACGTCCTCGCCCTGCTGCTGGTCGCCTGCACCGCCTGCGGCTCGCTGCCGGCGCGCGACCTCGTGGCCCTCGAGGTCGTCGACCGCAAGGCCGGCCAGCCGCTGCCCGTCCATCGCCACCGCGGCCAAGGGTGGATCCCCGGCACGCCCGGCCACCGCTACAGCCTGCGCCTGCGTAACACCACGGGCGCGCCGCTGCTGGTGGTGGTATCGGTCGACGGTGTCAACGTGGTGACCGGCGAGACCGCGAGTGCGGACCAGACGGGGTACGTGCTGACGCCCTGGCAGGTCGCCGACATCGCGGGCTGGCGCAAGTCCGACCAGGAGGTCGCGGAGTTCGTGTTCGCGGCCCTGCCCGACAGCTATGCGGTGCGCACCGGGCGGCCGCACGATGTCGGCACCATCGGCATCGCCGTGTTCCGCGAGGCTCGACCGCTTCCGGCGCCGGCAGTCGCCCACAGCGCCGGGTCGAATGCGGAGGCTCCCGCCGACGGCGCCGGCGCGGATGCCTCCAGGTCGCGCGTCGCACGGGAGTCGGCGGCCGCGATGCCGTCGTCGATCGGCACCGGACATGGGGCGCGCGCGTGGTCGCCCATCACCCGCACGACGTTCGAGCGGGCCTCGGCGATCCCCGACCAGGTGCGGCAGTGGCGCTACGACGACGGAAATCGGCTCGCGGCGCTGGGCATCGTTCCCCGCGGGCTACGGCCGCGGCGTCCCGACGCGTTCCCCGGCGGCTACGTGCCGGATGCGCCGTACTGAGCCGGCGCGCGTCCAGAAAAAAGCCGGCTTTCGCCGGCTTTTTCCGTGCTGCCAGTGCGACGCCCGCGGGCGACGCGCAAAAATCAGTTGGGGCGGGTGCCGCCGGTGTTGTCAGCCGCTTCCTCGACCTTCTCGCCGACCTTCTGGACGTCCTGACCCATGCCCTTGGTGGTGTTGCAGGCGGACAGGGCGCCGACCGAGAACATGGCGAGCAGCATCAGGGGGATCAAACGCTTCATGGATATCTCCAGTTGGGAAAAGATGGACCGCGGGACGCAGGACGCACCCCAACGCGCATGAGACGCCATCGGGGCGTGAAAGTCGCGTGCAGCAGGGCGATGGTACCGCCCGGGGTTCACAACCGCATCAGGGTCGACTTGCCGAACAGGCTCTCGACCAGGTCCACCGCCAGCTCCGCGGTGCGGTTGCGGTCGTCGAGCGCCGGGTTGAGCTCGACGATGTCCAACGACCCCATGCGCCCGGTGTCGGCGATCATCTCCATCACCAGCTGCGCCTCACGGTAGTTGACCCCGCCAGGCACGATGGTGCCGACGCCGGGCGCGATCGCAGGCTCCAGGAAGTCGACGTCGAAGCTCACGTGCAGGTGGGTGTCTCCGTCCATCCCCGCCAGCGCCTCCTCCATCACCCGCTTCATGCCGACCTCGTCGATGTAGCGCATGTCGTAGATCGCCAGCCCGTGCTCGTGCACCAGCCGCTTCTCGCCGGCATCGACCGAGCGGATGCCAATCTGGCGGATGGCCGTGGGCAGCATCGCCGGGGCGTCGCCGCCTAGCATGGTCAGCGCGTCCGGCCCGAGGCCACACAGGCACGCCACCGGCATGCCGTGGACGTTGCCCGACGGCGTCATGTCGTGGGTGTTGAAGTCGGAGTGGGCGTCCAGCCACAGCACGCGCAGCGTCTTGCCGGATTCGCGGCAGTGGCGCGCGACCGCGGTGATCGAGCCGACCGCGAGGCAGTGGTCGCCGCCCAGCATCACCGGCATCCGTCCCGCCCGCAGCTCGACCAGCGACGCGTCCATCGCGGCGCGGTTCCACGCCACCACCTCGTCCAGATGCCGATACCCGTCGACCGGCGGCTGCCAGGGATTGCGCGGGCCGTGCACGTCGCCGCGGTCGATGACATCGACGCCGCGGTCGCGCAGCGCCTCGACCAGCCCGGCGACGCGCAGCGCCTCCGGGCCCATCGACGCGCCGCGATGGCCGGCACCGATATCGGTGGGCACGCCGAAAAGGGATACGGAAGGACTGGGACGGGACATCGTGGCTCCTTGCGCCCGGCGCAAGGACGTCGCCGCGCGGACTTGAAGATCGGCCGCGACGCGCGCGATCCGGTGGTGCCGGCACCCGGATTCGAACTGGGGACCTACCGCTTACAAGGCGGTTGCTCTACCAACTGAGCTATGCCGGCATGGGCACGGATGCCTGCGCATCCGGGCGCGCAGTCTAGCGCGCGACCGGGACCGCTTCACGCCCCGGGGCAGGGTCGGGGCTGGAGCGGCGCCGCGGCGCCTGCGCGGAGCACGGTGTCGTCGCTGCCGCTGCCAGCCGTGATGTCGAGCCACTGCCGGGTCGCG
>LXQJ01000042.1:0-13776 GCA_001683895.1 Luteimonas sp. ANT-B3E
CGGTGCACGGGTCCATGCCGATGCCCAGGCGCCCGGACAGCCGCTCGTGGCGCAGCGCCGCCGGCGCGGCAAGGCAGCCGTTGCGGCCGAGGAACTCGGAGCGGTCGCAGGTCAGGCTGCGCGCGTGCGCGTCGACGTCGAAGAACGCGGTGCGTCCGTCGAACTCGGTGTTGTAGGGATTGCGCGCGGTGACCACGCCATTGCCGTCGCGCCCTGTGACCACGTGCATCTGCGTCTTCAGCCGCAGGTCGCCGAGCACCCACTCCACGTAGCCGGTCGCCGACAGCCGGCGCGGGCGCCCGGACAGGTTGTGCAGCTTCAGCACCGAGTACTTCACCGCGTCGTCGAGTGCGACGTAGATCCACAGCTCGCTGGCGATACCGTCCTCGACGTGCTCGTAGACGCTGTAGCCGAATCCGTGGCGGGTGCGGTAGGCGCCGGTGCCGCGGCGCGGCAGCGGCATCGGCGACCACAGCCGGCCGCTGTCCTCGCAGCGCAGGTAGAACGCCTCGCCGCCGGCGTCGGCGACCGGGTCGTTGTGCCACGGCGTCAGCCGGAACTCGTGCGCGTTCTCGAACCAGGTATAGCCGGGCGCCGATTCGCTGGCGACGGTGCCCAGCCGTGCATTGGCCATCACGTTGGACCATGGCGCCGGCGTCGGGGCGCCTTCGCGCAGGACGATGACGTACTCGCGTCCGTCGCTGGAGAACGCGCCGGTGCCATTGTCGAACAGCGACGCCGCGGGCGCCGGCTCGAACGGCCACGGATCATCGCCGGGATCGGCGGCGACATCGGGGGGCAACCCGGGCTCCGGGCCGATGGCCGGTGGCACGGCCGGCGCGGTGGCGGTGGCATGGGTCCCGCCTGCGCCCGCGGTCGGATCGTACGCCGGCAGCAGCGGGATCGCGCGCTGCGGCGACTGGTGGCGCGCCACCTGCGTCGCCAGCGTGCCGCGCTGGTCGCTGACGATCACGCGCGCCACCGACTGCAGCAGGATCCGGTCCTCCTGCGAGATGTGCTGCGAGGGGCGCACGAAGATGCCGCCCGGGCGGTCGAGCACGTTGCCCTCGGGTCCCGACGAGATCAGCCCGAGGATCTGCTCCTGCAGCTCCTGGCGGTAGCCGGCCTGGTCCTCGTTCCAGATCACCAGGTCGACATTGAGCCCCTTGAGGCGCCAGTACGCGTGCGCCTGCACCATCTGCCGCACCAGCTCGATGTTGGCGGCGTCGGCGATCTGCACCAGCACGATCGGCAGGTCGCCGGAGATCGCGTGACCCCACAGCGCGGACTGGCCACGGCGGTTCTGCGCCAGGACCGCGACATCGGCGCGCAGCAGCGGGTGCGCGTAGATCATCAGCCCGGCGAGGCGCTCGTACAGCTGCGCATCCGCCTGGCTGGCGTTGATCTGCTGGCGCACGACCTGGCTGTGCGTCCACGCCAGGTCGAACACGCGGTCGGCCAGGCGGCGGTCGCGGTACTTGTCGATCAACGTGGTGCAGGCCTCGCGTGCATCGCCGACGCCTGTGACCATGTCGACCATCGCGGTCTGGTCGGGCTGCAGGGTGATCCGCGTGCGGATGGCGACGACCGGGTCCAGCACCGACCCGGCGGTGCCGGACAGGGTGGCGTCGTGCAGCAGCGCCGCCGGTGCGCGCGGCGTATTGCCGCGGCCGAGGAAACGCGCACGGTCGGTCTCGTACGACATCGGGCCGGCGTCGGCGTCGTGCACCGCCATCAGGTGGAACATCCACGGCGTGGCCTCGTCGTGTGCGCGCGGGCGCCGCGTGCACAGCAGCGCCTGGCGCTCGGCCACGATCTCGGTCTGCACGAACAGGTTGCTGAAGGCGGGATGAAGCTCGTCGGAGATGCCCGCCGCCAGCACCACCTCGGCGTAGGTGGTGATTTCGACGGTGCGCGCGCGGCGCGAGCGGTTGCAGACGGTCATGCGGCGCAGCTCGATGTCGTCCTCCGACGACACCGCGATCTCCAGGTGGGTCTCGAAACCGCGCTTGCGGCCCCGGAACTCGGCCTTGGCGTCGGAAAAAATCGCCTCGTACTGGTCGACCGGCACGCAGGTCGGCTGATGCGCAGCCGACCAGAACTCGCCGCTGTCGGCGTCGCGCAGGTAGCAGAAGCTGCCCCAGTGGTCGCGCGTACCGTCCTCGCGCCAGCGCGTGATCGACATGTCGCGCAGCCTGCTGTAACCGCCGCCGGCGCTGGTCAGCAGGCCGTGGTAGCGCCCGTTGGACAGCAGCTGCACGGCGGGGCGCGCGGTGCCGGGGTTCGGGAACACGCGCAGCTCGGTCGCGTCGGCCGCCTGCGAAGTGCGCACCGTGGTGTCGACCTCGTGCGGGTGGAAGGCGCCGGTGCGCGGGATACGCTCCTGCAGCAGCAGCAGCGTGGCCTGAAACTCGGGGTCGGCGACAAAGCGCTTCTGCATCGGCTGGTCGCGGAGCAGGTAGGCCAGGGACAGGAAGCCCATGCCCTGGTGGTGGGCCATGAACGAACGCACGACCGCGTGCTCCTGGCCGCGGGGCACGCGCGACCGGGTGTAGTCGATGGCCTCGTACAGGCCGTACTCGCCGGCAAAGCCCAGCGACGTCAGCCGCTGCAGGTTCTCGCAGGCGTCGTCCGGCGCAACCATCAGCGCCATCATGCTGGCGTACGGCGCGATCACCAGGTCCTGCCCCAGGCCACGCTTGAGCCCCAGACCGGGCACGCCGAACGCGCGGTACTGGTAGTTCAGCCGGGTGTCGACGGTGTTGTAGCCCGATTCCGACACGCCCCACGGCACGTCGTGCTGCTTGCCGTGGCGGATGTGCGCGGCGACCGCGTGGCGAGCGGTCTGGTCGAGCAGCGTGTCGGGATAGCTCGGCATCACCAGCTGCGGCATCAGGTACTCGAACATCGAGCCGCTCCACGACAGCAGCGTCGCGTGGCCATCGACCTCGGTCAGCAGTCGTCCGAGCGCGAACCACGTCTCCTGCGGCAGCTGGCCCTGCGCGATTGCGACGAAGCTGCACAGCCGCGCCTCCGACGCCAGCAGGTCGTAGTGCCCGGGGTCGAGGCGGCGCTCGTCGACGCTGTAGCCGATCGACAGCAGGTGGCGGGTGGGATCGTAAAGGAACCCGTACTCCATCAGCGAGAACTGCCCCGCGATGTGCGCCAGGCGCTCAAGCTGGCGGATGCGCTCGCGCGCCCGCGATTGCGCCAGGGTGTCGTCGCCCTGACGGCGCAGCGTGCGCAGCGACGGCACCGGCGCGGCCAGGGCGGCGTCGGTAATCTCGGCGTCGGTGGCAGCGAGGTGCCGCGGAAGTGCCGGAAGCGCCCAGCACAGCGCGTCGATTGCCTCGGTGCAGGCGTCGTGCAGTGCCTGGGGCCAGTGGCGCACTGGCGGCGGCGGGTCCGCCGCGGCATGCGCGGCATCGATGTCGGCGATCACCGCCGACGCTGCGGCGGGCGGCGCCGCCGTGGAAGGCCACACAGCCAGGATGTCGGCGGCAATCGCCTGCAGCTGCGTCAGCGCGCGGGCGGTCCCCAGCACCGACGCCGGCGGTGCGGCGCGCGCGGCGGCCAGGCAGGCGTCCGCCGCGGCGATGGCCTGCACCAGCGTGGTGTCGTCATTGCCCGCGGTGGCGCGCGCCTCGTCCAGCACGCCGAGCGTGTCGGCGAGGCCGTCGAAGGTATGCGCGGCCAGCACCGGCGCGTCGACCAGACCCAGCAGGCCCTGGCGCAGCGTCAGCAGGTGGCCGGCCAGGTTGCCGCTGTCGACCGCGGACACGTAGCGCGGCATCAGCGGCAGCAGGGTCGCAGTGTCGTACCAGTTGTAGAAGTGCCCGCGGTGTCGGCCGAGCAGCTCCATCGTGGCCAGCGTGCGCTGCGTGCGCTCGATCAGCGCGGCGGCCTGCAGGTAGCCGAAGTCGTGCGCGCCGAGGTTGGCCAGCAGCGACAGGCCGATGTTGGTCGGCGACGTGCGCCGCGCGACCACCAGGGTCGGGTGCTCCTGGATGTTGTCTGGCGGCAGCCAATGGTCCTCGGCGCGGATCCAGGTCTCGAAGAAGCCCCAGGTGCGTCGCGAAAGACGCCCGAGGAACGCGACCTGCGCGTCGTCGAGCTGGCTGCGACGCTGCGGCCGCGGCTGGCCCAGCCAGCCCATCAGCGCCGGTGATGCCGCCCATGCCAGCAGGATCGGGGTGGCGACCCACAGCGCAGGGGGATTGACGCGCCACAGCAACAGCGCGATCGCGACCGCCGACACCGGCGCGAACCACATCGCGCGGAGCTCGGCGCCGGGGCCGCTGGACAGGCTGAGCTCGACCTCCGACGACGGGTTCCACTGCAGCAGGTGGCGGCGGGTGACGGCGACGCGCCACAGCGTGCGCGCGATCGCACCGACGCTGAAGGCGGCTTCGTGCGGCAGGCAGGCGAGGTTGACCAGCGCGCGCTGCAGCTGGCGGTAGGTGGCGTGCGCGACCTGCAGCAGATGGCTTTCCAGGGCCATGTCAATTGGGCGCGACAGCACGTCGCGGATCGCCGGCACCAGCATCGGCAGCAGCAGCAGCGACAGCAGCCACAGCGTCCACGCCAGCGGCTGCTCGAGCGTCGCCCAGCCCAGCACCAGCAGCCCGGTGGCCGCGGCCGGGACCAGGCTGCGGCGCAGGTTGTCGAGCAGCTTGCCGCGCGACAGCCATGACAGCGGGTTGCGGCCCAGACCGCCCTGCAGCCGCGGCGCCCAAGGCAGCAGCCACGGCAGCAGCTGCCAGTCGCCGCGGATCCAGCGTGCGCGGCGCTTCACGTCGGCGGCATAGCGTGCGGGATAGTCCTCGAACAGCTGCACGTCGTTGACCAGCCCGGCGCGCGCGTAGCAGCCCTCCAGCAGGTCGTGGCTGAGGATGCGGTTTTCGGGAAACCGGTCCTCGAGCGCGGCCTCGAAGGCATCGACGTCGTAGATGCCCTTGCCGACGAACGAGCCCTCGCCGAACAAGTCCTGGTACACGTCCGACACCGCCCGCGTGTAGGGGTCGATGCCCGGCTCGCTGCCGTACATCCGCGCGTAGCGCGAGTGGCTGCGGCCGTCCATGCTGCTGCCCACGCCCGGCTGCAGGATGCCGTAGCCGCGCGTCACCCGGCGCAGCGCCGGGTCGAAGCGCGCGTGGTTGAGCGGGTGCGCGAGCGTGCCGACGAGTTCGCGCGCGGCCTCCCGCGGCAGCCGGGTGTCGGTGTCCAGGGTGATCACGTAGCGGACGTTGGCCAGCACCTCGTGGCGGCCGACGACCTCCACGAAGGCTACGCGTCCGCCGCCGCGCAGCAGCCGGTTGAGCGCCGCGAGCTTGCCGCGCTTGCGCTCGTAGCCCATCCACGTGCGCTCGCGGGAGTTCCACGTGCGGGGGCGGTGGAAGAGGAAGAAGCGGTCGCCGGTGTCGGGGGCGTAGCGGCTGTTGAGCAGCGCGACCTCGCGCGCGGCGTGCGCGAGTACCGCCTCGTCGCCGGGCAGCGACTGCGCGTCGGCATCGAGGTAGTCGGTCAACAGCGCGAAGTGCAGGTGGCGGTCGCGGTTGGCGAGGAAGCGCACCTCGAGGCCCTCGACCAGTGCGTCGACCGCGGCGACGCTTCCGATCATGCTCGGCACCACCACCAGCGTCCGTGCGTCGGCGGGAATGCCCGCGGCGTAGTCCATCCGCGCCAGTGGCCTCGGCGCGACGAGGATCGTGGCCGCCCAGTTGACCAGCGCGATGCCGAGTTCGCTGAACACCAGCAGCGCCGCCGCCCACGCCGCGACCCGCGCCGGCAGCGACAGCGACAGCGACAGCCCGTCGAGCTCGCCCAGCAGGCCCCACGCGAACGCCGCGGTGATCAGCGCGATCGGCGCCAGGTACACAGGCAGCGGCACCGTGCGGCGACGCACGGATCCCGCGGGCCGGCCGGTGGCCTGCAGCAGCGCGGCACGCAGCTGCGGAAGGCCGTCATCGACAAGGTAATAGCCGACGTGGCCCGGCGGCGACGCCGGGTCGGGATGCGCCTGCGCCAGCCGCAGCGCGGCGTGGGCGACGTCGGATTCAGTGGCGCCGCCGCGGCGCGCCAGGCGCTCGACGACGTGGCGGTAGTTGTCGCGGGTGGCGAAGTCCATCTGCGCGTAGGTGCCGCAGGGGTCCTCGCGCAGTGCGCGCTCGACCAGGCTCATGGCCTCGACGAATTCGCGCCAGTCCATGTTGGCCAGGAAGCGCAGGCTGCCGATGCTGTTGCTGATCGACACCTGGTCGGCGGCCTGCTGCTGGCTGTCGACCTGCACCAGGTCCTCGACGCTGTGGCCGCTGGACGCCGCCCACTGGTCGATCCAGCCCAGCGGCATCGACAGCGCCGCGCTGCGGCCCAGCCGCCGTGTCAGCTCGGCGACGAACGCGCCGGTTGCCGGGGGGTCGGAGCGCGCGAGGTCGGCGAGCACCAGCACCACGTCCTTGGGCTGGCTGGCGGCGGTGTCGTTGAGCAGGGTCGCCCACTGCGCGGCCAGCTGGTGGTCGGCACTGTCGCGCATCACCCGCGCGCCCATCCGGCGCAGGTTCTCCAGCAGGCCCAGCCGCAGCATGATCGGGATCGCCCACAGCTCGCCCAGCTTCAGCGGCGACACGTCCTGGTAGGCTGCGACGAAGCGGCTGAGGGTCTCGGCGTCGATGCGGCCGTCGCCGTGCGCGATCGCCTCCATGGCCAGGTCGTAGACCCGCGGCAGGCCGGTGGACGGCCCCGTCGCCAGCGACGGCAGGGCGCGGCTGTAGCCGGTCGGCAGGTGGCGGCGCGCGATGCGCACCTGTTCCTCGACCAGGTAGTAGTTGTCGAGCAGCCATTCGCCGGCCGGCGTGATGCGGCCGTCCTCCTGCACCACCCGCGTGAGCAGGGTGCAGGTGTCGTCGAGGACGCCGGCGTTGTCCTTGAGGCGCCCGAGCAGCAGCTCCGGGCCGGACGTCTCCTGCAGCACGTGTGACCCCGCCAGCGCCTGGCCGTAGACCTCCATCTGCTCGGCGTTGAGCAGGCGCGCGCGCAGCGGCGGCTGGCTGGTGGCGTCGCGGCGGGTGACGGCGCGCTGCCAGCGGGCAGCCAGCCGGCGCAGGCGCGACCAGCGCGCCACGATTCGCGAGGAATGGGGCATCGGGACTTCCGGGCGGGCGGAATCCGCCGAGCGACGATGATTGCATCCCTCCCCGCGATGCGGGTGAAACCATCGCCGTGCAAGGCGCGGCGCGACATGGCCGCATGAGGCTGAACCGCCCCCGCGCCGCCGGCCTCCGCTTCACGGCCCGATCGCGAATCCGGTGGGAAGGTGCGGCCACTGGTCGCAACGCCCCGCCATCCGGCGTCCCGGCGGCGACGCCCCGGAGAAACCCATGAGGATCCACAACTCCCTGCTCTGCATTGCCACCTTCGGCATGGCCGCGTTTGCCGCGCAGGCGCAGAGTTACGGGCCAAGCGACGAGGGCCGTCGCTTTGACGACGGCAGCCGCGTGGTGTGCCAGCAGGTCGAGGTGCAGCAGGCAGCCGGTGATGCCAACCGCGTCGGCGGCACCGTGGCCGGTGCCGTAATCGGCGGCCTGGTCGGCAACCAGGTCGGCGGCGGCAGTGGCCGCAGGCTGGCGACGGTCGGCGGCGCGGTCGCCGGTGGCGCGGTCGGACGCAACGTGCAGGGCAACCGCCAGGAAGCCCGTGGCGACCGCACCGTCGAGCAGCGCTGCGAGCGCGTCTACCGCTGAGGCAAACCAACGGGTCGGCGTCCGCCGTGCAGGACGGCGGACGGCATCGGGAGAGGGCGGCACGCGCAGGCGTGTCGCCCTTTTTCATGTCCATCGACGTGCGACGCGGGTGTCGCGATGGGGCACGAAGTGCCGCGCGCCGGCGGGGCGCGCGGGATCCGCGTCAGGCCGTGGCGCGAAGCGCGGGGAACTGGGAGGTGACGCGCGCGCCGCATGCGAGGCCCCAGCGGATGCCGATCCGGGTCAGCCGCTGCTGCACCAGCGGCCGCAGCGCCAGCGGCGTGATCGACATGATCGCATCGTGGCGCTCGGCCCAGGCGTTGGCGTACGAGAACAGGTCGCGATAGCGGTGCTGCAGGTCGGGCATCTCCTGCTCGAGCGACGCAATGGCGCCGTCGATGACCGGCAGGTCGGGGTGTTCGTGGACGAGGTCGTTCATGTGCTGGTGCTCGGCTGGCTGCAGCGAGCAACGTGCGCCGGGCGGCGACAGATGCGGTACGGCGGGGGGAGCGGGCGGAACGGGGTCATGGGGGTCTCTGGTTCCGGCCGGTAGGAGCACTGTGACCGCACCGACGTGGCCTGGTGATGAACAGTTCAGGGTCCGCAGGTCCAATCGGGTGAGCGGGCAGGCGTGAGGCCTATCAAGGGCAGCACGCATAATGCGTGCCACGTGCCCCCGCCCAGGATCGTCATGCTCCTTGCAAGCCGCTGCTTTCCGCTCGTTTCCCTGCTGCTGCTGACCGCGTGCAGCGATCCACCGGCCCCCCAGCCGGTGGCGGCGCCCGCCGCCGGCACCCCCGCCAGGGTCGCCGCAGCCGGCAGTGGCGAGGTGGTCGATGGCCAGCGTCGCTTCGGCGCCAAGCGCTTGATCGACATCCGCCTCACCATGGCGACCACCGAGGCCGGCGGCCGTGGCGCGCCGTTCCATGCCGCCTACCGTCCCACGGTCCGCTTTTCCGGCGCGACGCCGCCCGCCGAACAGGTGTGTGCGATCCGGCTGGGTGACCTCGAGGCCTTCGCGCCGGGCGAGACGCACGAGGTGAAGATGCGCTGCACGACGGCGGTGGCGTTCGCGCGCGACGCGCCCGGCATCGTGCTGGTGGAAGACGGCCGAGAGGTGGGGCAGGGGGTGGTGCTGCCCTGAGCCCAGCCGCGTTGCGCCTGTGTCCGCGTCAGCGCAGCAGCGACGCCAGGGCCGCGTCGAGCGTCGGATGCGCGAAAGCGAAGCCCGCCGCCTGCGCGCGCGCGGGCACGACGCGCTGGCCGCTCAGCAGCAGGCTGGACATCTCGCCAAACAGCGCCTTGAGCGCGAACGCCGGCGTCCGAATCATTGTCGGGCGGTGCAGCGCGGCGCCGAGCGCACTGGCGAAGTCCTCGTTGCGCACCGGCTCCGGCGCGGTGCCGTTGTAGGCGCCGGACGCGGTCCCGTCGCCCAGCAGGAAGACGATCAGCGACACCAGGTCGCCGCGCGTGATCCAGCTCATCCACTGCTTGCCGCTGCCCATCGGCCCGCCGGCGCCGAGCCGGAACGGCGGCAGCATCTTGGCCAGCGCGCCGCCGTCGGGATGCAGCACCACGCCGATGCGCACGGTGCAGACGCGCACGCCGAGCGGTTCTGCCTCGCGCGCAGCGTCTTCCCAGTCGCGGCACAGCCGCGCCGCAAAGTCCTCCGCGGGCGCCGCCGACTCGTCGAGTCTGTTGTCACCGCGCGGGCCGTAGTAGCCGATCGCGGAGCCCGAGACCAGCACCGCTGGCCGCGTGGGCTGCTGCGCCATCCACGCCAGAAGCGCGCGCGTGGTGTCCAGGCGCGAATCGCGGAACGCCTGCTTGCGCGCATCGGTCCAGCGGCCGTCGGCCAGCGGCTCACCGGCCAGATTGACCACCGCGTCGATGCCGGACACGTCCGCCAGCGTGGCCACGGCGCGCACGCCGGCGACGTCGCGCGCGGTCCGCGTGGGATCGCGGGTGAGCACGGTGACGGCGTGGCCGTCGGCCTGCAGACGGGCGCACAGCGCGCCGCCGATGAAACCGCTGCCGCCGGTGACGAGGACCTGCATGGCGTGGACTCCGGGCTGGGCACGCAAGTATGGCGCGGCGCCGTGCAGGCGCTGCGAGGCGGATGGCACGCTGAATGCCGCGGCGCGGGCAAGGCGGTATCTTGGCGGTCCCGCATCCGGAGTCCGCCCCATGCGCCGTCTCGCCGTTGCCCTGCTGCTTGGCCTTCCAGCGACCTGTGTCGTTGCCTCCGGTCCGCCGGCTCCCGTCGCTGCCGGCACCCCCGCGGTGGCGGGCGGCACAGCCTACGGCGAACCGCTGCCGGTGGGTGACACCACGCCGCTTGCCGCGGCGATTGCCGGCTTCGACCCCCATGCGGGCGGTCCCCGCCGGTTCGCCGGCCGGATCATCGAGGTCTGCCAGGCCATGGGCTGCTGGATGGTGCTTGAAGACGACGGCCGCACGGCGCGGGTGATGTTCGGCGACCACGCGTTTGCGATCCCCAAGGACAGCACCGGCGCCGCGGTGGTCCACGGCGTGCTGTCGCGGAAAGCCCTGTCGCAAGAGGCACGGACGCACCTTGCCGGGGACAGCGCGCGCGGGCTGGCGCCGGCAGCCGAGGAATACCGCATCCTCGCCGACGGCGTCGAAATCACGACACTGGCCGCAGCGACGGCGGCCCCTGCGCCCTGACGTATCGGTGACTGTCGCTGTCATCGCGCGGCGATGGCGGCGCGCGGTCCGTCACCGCGTGTGCGGAGGCCGCAGACGATGATCCGCCGATGATCCGGCCCGCGCTCCTGCTGCTCCTGCCCGTCCTGGGGGCCTGCACAAGCCCCGTGGAGGCGCGCACGATCCATCGCTGCGTCCGCGACGGCACCGTGAGCCTGGCCACGGCGCCGGAGCCGGGATCGAAGTGCGAGGCCAGGGAGGTGGTCGACGACCCGGCGCGGCCGACCAACCTGTGGGGCAACTTCGGCGTCTTCAGCGGCACCCTGTACGCGCGCGAACAGGACGGCGCGACCGTCTACTCCACGCGCAACCTGCCGGGTTCGAAGGTGTTCCTGCGCTTCACCGTCGACACGCCGGGCGAACCCGCGCACGCGGGCCTCGGGCGGGTCGGCACGCCGCAGCTCGCGCGCCACGCGGCGGAGTTCCGCCGTGCGGCGCAGTCGACCGGCGTCGAGGATGCGTGGCTGCGCGCGATCGCCCATGCCGAGAGTGCGTTCGACCCGCACGCGCTGTCGCCGAAGGGCGCGATGGGCGTGATGCAGCTGATGCCCAGCGTCGTCGGCGACTACGGCGTCAGGGATCCGTATGCCGCCGATGAGTCGATCCTCGCCGGCGCGCGCCACCTGCGGGCGCTGCTGCGCCGCTACGGCGGCGACAAGGTGCTGGCGGCCGCGGCCTACAACGCCGGCATCGGCACCGTGACCCGATACGGCGGCGTGCCGCCGTATCCCGAAACCCAGGAATACATCGCCAAGGTGCAGGCGCTGCACGCGCGCTACCGCGAGGCGATGGGCATCGCGGTCGAGCGCCCGGCGAAGTAGCCGGCGACGCCGGACGCGCCGCCGGGGTGGCGCCTCTGGGCGCCGTCACTGCCCGGGACCTCAGAACCTCCCGCTGAAGCGCACCCCGTACAACCGTGGGTTGCCCGGGATGAAGGTCGGTGTTCCAAACAGCCGCCCGGTGTTGCCCGCATCGATCAGGTACTGCTTGTCGCCGGCGTTGTCGACGAACGCGCCCAGGTCCCAGCGCTCTCCGGGCCCGAAGCGCACGCCGGCGCGGAGGCTGTAGAGCGCGTAGCCTGCCTGCTCGATGCCCGGGGTGTTCTGGTCCTCGAAGAAGACCTGCGAGCGCCAGTTCCAGCTCGGACGCAGGTACAGGGTCGCACCGCCGACAGGCTGCGAGAAATCCAGCCCCGCCGACGCGGAATGCTCGGCATTCAGCCGGAAGCGGTTGCCTGCGAGCTGCTGGGCGTTGCCGCCGTCGTCGCGCGCATTGAACTTCGCGTCGCTGTAGGCGTAGTTGAAGAAGCCGTTGAAGCGGTCGCTGGGCTGGTAGATGATCGAAAATTCCGCGCCGGCCGCGCGCGCGTTGCCCCCGTTGGCGGGGACGAACAGCGTCGTGCGCGGGTCCTGCACCGTGGTCTGGAAGTTGCTGTAGTCGTAGTAGTAGACAGCGACGTCGTACAGCAGGCTCGCGCCAAGCAGGTTGCCCTTGATCCCGGCTTCATAGCTGTACACGATTTCCGCGTCGATCACTTCGCTGCCGAAGGCATCGACGCTGATCACATTGGGCCTGCGGCCACGTGCGGCGCTGAGGTAGCCGTTGATGCCATCGCTGAAACGATAGGCGGCGACTGCGCGGCCCACCGCGGAGGTGAAGCTGTCGTCCGCCTCCAGCCGTCCTGCGGTAGGCAGGAAGAGGATGTTGGGGTTCTGCGTCGTGCCGCCGAGGCCGAGCAGCCCGAGTGCGCTCGGGCTGCCGAAGAAGTCCGCCCGATAGCCGGCGGTGACGTCCTCGTAGGAACCGCGCAGGCCCAGTGTCAGGTCGAGCCGGTCGTTCACCGACCACGTGGCATCGGCGAAGACCTCGTAGGCATTGGTCTTGCCGAAGTTGGTGTACTGCTCCTCGTGGAAAGTCTTCAGCGGCAGGACGACCCCTGGTGCGACCGGGAGACCGGTGACCATCGTGTTGGGCTGGCCGTTGGGCAGCAGCGGCGGAATGCCGAGCCCGAACACGGGCAGGGTGATGAAGCTGCGCTCATTGGTGCGGAACGGCACCCGCTGGCTGCCGTCCTCGCGGAACAGCGACACGCCGGTGAACCCGCGCACGCGACCGCCGTTGTCGTAGTCGAACCGCAGCTCCTGGCTGAGCTGCTTGCCCTGTGCGTCCTCGGCGAACTCCAGCGCGAACAGCTGCGAGCCGTCGGCGTCGAATTCCTCCAGCGAGTCGAACTCGCGCCAGCCCGTGATCGTCGACAGGGTCCATGCGCTCGACAGCGGGAAGCTGCCCAGCGCAGTGATGCCGTGCACCGTGCGCTCCAGCCCGAGCTGCGTCCCGCGGTTGAGGTCCGCGGGGCCGAACAGGTCGGTGCTGCCGTTCCGGTTCGGAATCGTGCCGCTGCGGAAGTCGGTGCCCGGCGGACTGTCCTCCTGCAGGTTGAGGATCAGGTCGATGCGGCTGGCGTCGCCGACGTCGAAACGCAGGCTGGCGCGCGCGGCCAGCGTGTCACGGCCATTGAGGTCGCCGCCGGACAGGTTCTCGATGGCGCCGTCGCGGGTTTCGCCATAGACCGAAATGCGGCCGTAGGCGTTCTCGCCGAGGGCCTGGTTGACGTGTCCGGTCGCGAGCACGCTGCCGAAGTTGCCGCCACCGATGGTGAAGGCGCTGGACGCGATCGGCGAGGCCTTGTTCTGGATCAGGTGCACGGCGCCGATCTGCGCGCCGCGTCCGAACAGGGTCCCCTGGGGCCCGCGCAGCACCTCGACGCGCTCCAGATCGAAAGGCTGCACCACCGACCCGCGTGACTTGCTGATCGACACGCTGTCCTGGAACACCGACACACGTGGCTCGACGTTGGATTCGCCGCTGTCGGAGGTGATGCCGCGGATCACGAATCCGGGATTGTTGGGGCTCTGCTCCTGCACCGTCAGCCCGGGCACGTAGTTGCCGATGTCGGTCATGTCGGTGAGGTCGTAGCGCTCGAGAAAGTCGCCCGAATACGCGGTCAGCGCGATCGGCACGTCCTCGACCTGCTGTTCGCGCTTCTGCGCGGTGACGGTGATGCGGTCGAGGTCGCGCGCCTCGAGCACGGCAGCCTGGGCGGCCTGCTGCGCGTACGCGGCCTGCGGGTGGGCGGAGAGCCACGCCAGCGTGGCCGCGGCGAGGGTGGTGCGGAGCAGGTGTGGCGGCGTTGCGTGCATGGCTGGGTCCCCGGAGGCGTTCGCCGCGATGGCGGCCCGCCACGATTCCACCGCCGTATTGCCGGCAGGTGACGCGCATGCGTCGACATCGAGCGGGGGGGTCATCGGGG
>LXQJ01000042.1:13836-16263 GCA_001683895.1 Luteimonas sp. ANT-B3E
AGCGGGGGTGTCATCGGGGTTTCATGCCGACGCGATAGTCCTGCCCGCCCAGGCTGGGCCGCGGCCTGCCCACCCAACGAACGGGGTCCACGCCATGCGTCGCACTTCCCACAGCCCGGCTGCAGCCGCGACCGATGGCGCCGCCGGAGCGGCGTCCTGCGGCACGGCGACGTCATCGCCTCCGGCACCCGCGCGTCGGAGGTTCCTGCGCCATGCCACGCTGACCGTTGCCGCACTCGCGCTGCTGCGCCTGCCCACGGGATGGGCCGCGTCGTCGCCCGTGCGCATCGATGCCGCGCGTTTCCCGCAATCGGTGGCGTCGGGCGATCCGCGACCGAACCGGGTGCTGCTGTGGACCCGGGTCGCCGGAGATGCGCACGCACTGCGGCTGCAGGTCGCCATGGAGGCGGACTTCGCCCGGGTGGTCATCGACCGGCCGGTACCGGTGCCCACCGACACCGATGGCTGCGTGCGCGTGCGCGCCACCGGGCTCGAGCCTGCCACCACGTACTTCTACCGCTTCGTCGACGACAGCCCCGGCGCGGCGCTGTCGTCGCCCGTCGGGCGCACGCGCACCGCGCCCGCGCCCGACGCATCGGTGCCGCTGCGGCTGGCGTTCCTGAGCTGCCAGGACTACGGCGGGCGCTGGTACAACACGCTGCTGCCGCTGCTGGAGATGGACCTCGATGCGGTAGTGCATCTCGGGGACTTCATCTACGAGACCGCGGGAGACCCCGGGTTCCAGAACGCGAGCGCGGAGCGCAGCATCGCGTTCGACGACATCGCAGGCGCTCTGCGCCTGGGCACCGACGACGCCCCGTTCCACGCCGCGCGCAGCCTTGACAACTATCGGCAGCTGCACCGCACCTTCCGCACTGACCCGGCGCTGAGGCGGCTGCTGGAGCGCGCGCCGTTGATCGCGATCTGGGACGACCACGAGTTCTCCGACGACTGCTGGGCCGACAACGCTACCTATCAGAATGGGCGGGGCGACGAGCAGGATGGCGGGCGCCGTCGCAACGCCGAACGCGCCTACTTCGAATACATGCCGGTCGACCTCGACCCGGACGCGGATGAAAGCGTGCCGGGCGACGCCGGCCTGTTCCCCCACGCCCGGTTGTGGCGGTCGCTGCGGCTGGGACGCGACGTGGAGCTGTGGCTGACCGACTACCGCAGCTTCCGCCCCGACCATCTGGTGCCGGAGGACGCATTCCCCGCGGCCCTGGCGCTCGACCGCGCCCAGCTCGAAGCGGTGGCAGGGCGGCTCGGGACGACCTACGCCTCGCTGGCGCCGCAGCTGCTGACGTACTTCGATCCGTCGCGGGCGGAATACGCTTCGCTCCGGGGCCCGCTGCGCGAGGCGATCACCGCGGCCTATGTCGCCGAAGGCATCGACCAGCGCCGCGCGGCGGACCTCGCAGTGACGCTGGCATCCCAGCCCCTGGCGCATCTGGGCGTCGCCGGGCTCCTGCAGGAATGGAATGCGGCACGTCCGGAGCAGCAGCGCGTCGCGCTGCCCGTTGCGGCAGCCGATGCGGACCGTGGACTCCCCTGGTTGGGGCTGGGCAAGACCGCGTTGTTCTCTTCCGTGGGGTCGCGCTATTTCGTCGTCGCCCCGGCGTTCGACCTGCTGGCAGCGGCGCGCGCGGCACAGGGGCTGCCCAGCGCACTCGGCGCGGAGCAGTCGGCGTGGCTGTCGCGCACCATGCCGGCATCGGACGCGACCTGGAAACTGGTCGCGAGCTCGGTGTCGATGACCGCGATCCGGCTCGACCTTGCGCGGCCTACGCTGCAGGCGCCGGAAGCGCTGCGACGGACGTTCTACCTCAACGTCGATCACTGGGATGGGTTCCCGGTCGAGCGACGGCAGCTGATCGCCGACGTGTTCGACCCGGCAGGCGGCGCGATCGTCCTTTCCGGAGACATCCATGCCGGCTTCGTCACCCAGCACAGCGCGGGCACGGTCGAGTTCACCGCACCCGCAGTGTCGTCGCAGACGATCGGCAGCATCCTGGAGAAGGCCATCACCCGCGATCCCGTCACGGTCGATGTCGGCCGCAGGCTGGTGGCGGGCCTCGACGAGATCACGCAGGACGGGATGGCGGGCCTGATCTATGCGCAGACACGGCGCCATGGCGTGGGGGTGCTGGAGCTGGATGCGGGCGAAGCGAGGATGCGCTTCATCGAAACCGCGGAGGAGACCTGCCTGGCGTCGCTGTACGAACGCCCGGCGGACTACGCCGCCACATCCCGCACCGCGGCATTCCGGCTCTCGGCGGCGGAGCGCGTCGTCCGTCGCGACGACAGGTGAGTCTGCTGACCCCATGCGCTCCTTCGCACGATGACCCCCGTGCCGCGACCGCGTTGGCCTGCCAGCGGCGGGGCGCGACCCGCCACCGCCCTGGCGTCCCGCGGGTGGCGTCAGTT